>CACWPQ010000001.1 GCA_902762805.1 uncultured Bacteroidota bacterium
CTGGTAGGTGCCGAGGAAGTTGAACGTCAGCGGGAAGATGAGGCAGTAGGCCAGGGCCACGCCGAGGAAGAACTGGAAGAAGAAGGCCACCACCGCCACGGCGGCGGGCCGGCGCTCGCTGCTGTAGAGCGCGGGAGCGGCAAAGAGCCACAGCTCGCATACGAGATAGGGGAAGGCGACCACCAGGGCGAGGTAGAAGGAGACCTTGAGGTGGATCATCAGCTGCGAGGCGAGCTCGATGTTGATCAGCTCGATGCCGGCGGGGCTGACGGGTATGCCGAGGCGCGCCAGGAGGCGGTAGAGGGGGAAAGAGGGGTCGCACGGGGCGAGGATGAGGCGCTCGAAGACAAAATCCTTGTAGACGAAAGCCAGCACGGCCACCCCGAACACCACGGCCACGCAGCGCACGAGCATCCAGCGCAGCACCTCGACATGCCCCCAGAAGGTTTTACCCTCGGCCATCGGGCGTGGGTTCTTGCTGAGGCTCCTGCGGGGTGGGGTCGGTGGCGGAGTGGAGCTCCTCCTCGAAGCCGTTCATGGCCTTTTTGTACTCCTTGACACCTTTGCCGAGGCCCTTCATCAGCTCGGGTATTTTCCTGCCGCCGAAGAGGACGAGCACAATGAGCGCGATGACCAGGATTTCAGGTCCGCCGATAACGCCGAGAATCTTCATAGCCTAGTCCTCCGAGAGAAAGATTTCGCACGACTCGAAGTTGATTTCCCAGTGTCCGGTGGGTGTGCCCTGCCAGCCGTACTGCACGGCCATGCGGTCCCACCACTGCTGGAAGCGGGTGGAGGTGTCGCCGAGGTCGGCGACGAGCTTCTGATAGAGTGCGTCGTTGTCGGGGGTGAGGATTTTGGCCAGTTCGTTGAGGCCGTTGCGGCGTTCGAAGAGCTGCTGTATTTCGTTGCGCTCGTCGGGTGTTACTTGTCCGATTTTCTGTTTCATGATGGTTAGAATTCGTTTTTGACGTCGAATGGGTCGATGTAGTCGATTTGGTTGATGTCCACCTCGGGCATGAAAGATGCCTTGGAGCGGATGGCGGCGAGGAGGCGTCGCGAGGCGTTGCGCTCGGTGTGGGCGACGATGCACTGCTGGCGGCCAGGGGTGTTGACCTCGAGGGTGGTGCGCTGGTTGAGCCAGAGGCAGCGGCGGCAGTGGAAGGCGTCGCAGCGGCGGCAGAGGGGCGCGTGGTCGAGGCGCAGCAGCTGTGCGTTGGGGATGTCGGCGGGGTCCACACTGTCCTCGGGGTGGGTGTAGTAGAAGGCCGGGCAGAGGTAGAAACGGCCGTTGGGAGCGAGGGTGATGTTTTCCACGCCGGCGTTGCAGTGGTTGGGCGCGGAGAGCATCATGCGGTCGGTGAGCAGGTTGAGCTGCGGCGTGCGTCCGGCGAGGTATTCCTCTTTGAGAAGCGCCGCCCAGCGGTCGAGGAGTGAGGTGTAGGCCGCGAGGTGGTCGTCGGTGAAGGTGTCGAGGTCGGTGATGACCACGTTGAGACGCTGCACGCGGCGCAGCGCATCGGCGACGGCGGCCTCGGCGGCGAAGAGTTCCTTCAGGGAGGTGCGAAGCACGCAAACCGCGCCCTCGGCAGCGTCGGCGACAGTGTTCAGCACCGCCACGTCGCCCTGCATGGGGAAGGGGACGATGTCGTGGTGGTCGATGCTGTCGATGGCGTCGAGGTATTCCTGCGGGAGCTCGTAGTCGGGGTAGACAAACTGGAGCATCTGGTTGTGCTTCATGGCATAGAGGATGCCGGCGCGGAGGTCGTCGAGGCCGATCAGCCGGCGCTCGCGGTGGGGGTTGTCGCAGTGGCAGTAGGCGACAGAGGTGTCGTCGAGCAGAATGACAAGGTATTGCATCATAACAAATTGAGAATTGAAAATTGAAAATTGAAATTACAGACAGTGTATTTCTTCATAATCAACATGTTTGATGGGCAATGCTCCGTTTATTCCGCTCGTACTCTTCGCGGCGGCCCTCGAGCTCGAGCTTGCGGTAGAGGCGGTTCCAGTAGTAGTTGTTAGCGCGCACGCGGGCCTTGTGCATGAGGCAGATGGCGGTGGAACGCTGATAGACGGTGGCGGTCTGCGCGGCGTCGTAGTTTTCGCCCTGGCACCAGGCGCAGCCGCTGGCCACGTCGCATTCGAGGCACTTCTGCGGACTTTGGGTCGTGCGGTCGAGCGTGAGGAATGGGCGCAGGAGGTTTTGGTCGATGCCGTCGCGGATGTTGCCGATGACGAGGGCCTTCTTGCTGCGCAGCGAGTACTGGGCGAAGCGCGTGCAGGGGTAGAGGTTGCCCGCGGCGTCGACACTGAGCATGCGGCCCGCGCCGCACCAGTTCTGGTTGTCGCGCACGGGGTCGAGCGGCTTGCCGATGTGCTCACTGAAGAACGAGCAGGCATAGTCCTGGTACCAGCCGCCGTCGATAATCTCGTCGGCCAACAGCATCAGCTGCTCCTCGAAGCGGAGGTCGTCGCCCTCCTGCCAGACGTCCTCGAACACGGCGTTGATGTTCACCTGGTGGATGCCGAGGCTGTAGAGGTGCATGACGCTCTCGCGGATGTAGGGGATGTCGGGGCTGCTGATGGTCACCTTGGTGCCGGCATCGGGGAACTGCTTGAGCCAGAGCGGGATGTTGCGCACCACATCGCGGTACGAGCCGCGGTCGGAGGGGTGGATGATGCCGTTCTCGTCGGGCGTGGCCTGCTTCCAGACGCGGTTGAGGTCGTGCTTGCGCTCGGTGCCGTCGATGGTGATGCCGATGGAGAGGTGGTTGCGGTTCTTCTCGATGAAGCGTTGCACCTCGGGCGTGTGGTAGTTGATGCCGTTGGTGGAGAAGGAGAAGCGGTAGGAGTTGAACCAGTGGTGGTTCAGTTCGAACATGCGGAGCTTGAGGTAGTCGCAGATGCGGTCGATGAGCTCGATTTCGAGGAAGGGCTCGCCGCCGATGAAGTCCCACACGACGCTCTCCTCGCGGAAGTCATCCTCGCGAGCCAACACGTAGTCGATGAAGGCCTTGGCGGTGTCCCACGACATGCGTTCCTTGACGTTCTTGCCGACCAGGTAGCAATACTTGCAGGCCAACTGGCAGTCCTTGGTGACGATGAACGTGATGTTCTTGGCCATGCCGGACTGCCAGGGTTTTTCTAAAACTTTCAAACTATTAATCATACCAAAATATATCGGGAAAATCTACATTAAAACCTGCAATTTCTTTTCCATTTGGACTTTGGAAATCAACGTTCAGTACCGCCCACTACTGCTCCTACACGATGAAGCACACGTTCCTTGGCAAGTAGCAAGACATCCATTCTTACAAGAACCAGCACAAGTGTTATAACACCCCTTACATCCACTTTTACAGGTCCCACTACAGTCTCCATAACACGAGCCAGAACACCCATATGAACATGCTGAATTACATTCCATTGGTGTTTTTTCATTGGCAAGTGCAATTATTGGTGAACCTGTCAAAGCAATAGCTCCGATTACTGGCAAGGCCTTCTTCGCAGCCTGCTTGAAGAACTCTCTTCTACTTTGGAGCTCTTCGTTTTCATTTTGCTTTTTCATAATGTTGAAATTTTAAAAGTTCCCTACTCACTTGAAGGCTTTTCGGGTTACTCCGTTTTTCTCATATTAACCTTGAACTATCTTTTGTTAACCAAAAAGATTGTTTGGATTCATTATAACTTGTGCGGGAGGGGGAAATATGAAACTCATTCCATAACAAGAGCCTGCGCATGTATTAGCGCAATTTCCCGTACAAGTATAATAGCACTTTGTTTTACAGCCACCTTTGCACGTACTGGAACATCCTGTTTGGCAAGAACCCTCGCAACTGCTATCGCATGTGTTCTTGCATCCTGTGCGGCAAGACCCCTTGCAGCCACTCGAACAGGAACCCTCACAGCCACCTTTGCATGACGACGAACAGGCTTTTGCACAGCTTGTTTCACATGTCCCACTGCAGTTGCTACCACATCCACCCTTACATGTTCCACGGCAGCCTGCGCTACAACTGTCCTTGCAGCCGCCAGAGCAGTCAGAACAACTGGATGAGCCACCCCCACTGTTATAGGAAGGCTGATTATAGCTTGGCGAAGAGGAATTCCCAGTGGAGGTCCCACTGCACCCGTCCTTGCATCCCCCAGAACAAGTCCTCCAACAAGTCCCCTTGCAGGTATGAACGCACTGCTCTTTGCAGTCGCCTTTACAGCTTCCATGGCAAGTGAAATGGCAACTATAATCACAGCCCATAGGGGCACTTTTTGCCTCCGCCGCCTGTGGAATACCACCAAATGTTAATAGTCCTAACAACGGCAACGCTTTCTTGGCAGCGTTCTTGAAGAACTCACGCCTGCTTTGTACATTTTTTTCTTTGTCGGCCATAATATTTAAAGTAAACATAATAAAAAACCACGAGCTTTCTGTGGGGCTCGAGGTTCTGGACTACCTACCAATCTGCACAAAAGCTCGCGTTGTCGCGAGCGTATTGCTGTATATATAGATTGGCGAATTGAATTGTCCAGATTCGAGCCGCTTACTACTAGCAAAAACGCTTTTTTATCCTTTGATTTCTATTCTGTTTTTATTCTATCTTTTTGTTTTTCAGTTATTAATTCCATTTCTACCACAAAGGGGTTCTGCTGCAAATATACAAATTTATTTCAATATCACAACATTTTTCACCCCAAAACAAGTCAAATTTCCGCGGCAGACACGTCAGGAATATGACATCCACCCCCCTGTTTAATCTCGATTTGGTGTAAAAGATGCATCATTTCAGGCCGAGGACGAGGCGGATTTTGTCGAGGTCTTGTTCGCCCTTGAGTTTGAGGTCGGAGTCGGTGGCGAGGTCGGAGTTGAGGAGATTGAGGAAGGCCTGCTGCATGGCGAGGAGGGAGGAGCACTGGCGGTGGTAGGCGTTGAGGTCGTCGAGGGAGTGGATTTCGGTGATGGCGAGGTAGTCTTTCTCCAGGCGCTGGTAGGCTTTGGCGATGTTGCGGAAGGTGTTGCCTTTGCCGGTGATGCGGTCTTCGTTGGCGCTGATAGAGCGTGCGAGCTGCTGTGTTTGGAGTGTGGTCTGGAGCATGCGACGGTGGAGGTCGAGGCCGGCGAGGAACTGTTCGCCGTGCTCGGGGAGAGCGAAGGAGGGTGTGAGTTTTGCTCCCTTGCGCAGTTCGCAGTAGCCGCTCCAGAGGATGCGGTCGTCGCGGCGGCGCGAGGATATGGTGTCGTCGAGGCGGCGCAGCTCGTTGCGGACGTCGATGGTTTGGACGTAGAGTTGCTGCATGTATTGCACGCGGTCGAGGCGTTCGAGGTAGCGCTGCGCGTCGGCGGTGGTCTTGTAGGTTGGTGGCGGGAGGAGGTTGGGGCGCAGCTCGCGGTAGGCGGAGGCGACGTCGCGCAGGGCAGACTGGGAGGCGGCGATGATGGAGTCGGAGCGGTGGGAGATGGACTCGATGGTGGCGAAGGACTCGATGTAGACCTGCTGGGCTTTGACGAACTCTTCGAGGTCGGAGACGAAGGCGACGCTTTCGGGGCCGGTGGCGAAGGCGGGGAGGAGGTTGAGTGTGCGGAGGGTTTCGCGGTAGGTGTTGGCGAAGTCGCGGTATTTCTTGCCGTAGAGGCGGAGGATGTGGTCGGAGTTCTGGCTGATGGCGGTGCGGAGGTCGATGGTCTGCATGTAGCGCTGCTGGATGGCGATGATGTTGCGCAGGCGGAGGATGTAGTCCTCGTATTCGTTGAGGTCGGCGAAGGTAACGGGGACGGAGGTGTTTTTGAAGACGCGCGAGTAGGAGCGGTAGACGTCGGAGTTGTCGTTTTCGCAGCGTGCCTTGAGTTGGTTTTTGAAGTTGTCGATTTGGCTGGTGAGGGAGTTTTCGGCCAGGAGGTTGTCGAGGACGTCGAGCTGGAAGGTGTTGAGTTCGTCGAGCTGTGCCAGCTGGCGTGCGGTGGCGTTGGTGGCGGAGAGGTCGTATTTGTTGTAGACCATGAGGTAGGAGTAGTAGAGGTCCTTGAGTTCTTTGAGTTTGAGGCGGTCGGAGATGCCCTCGCCGTTGCAGGCGGAGAGGATGGAGCGGTGGTGGCGGTCGATGAGCTGCTTGAGGGCGGCGGCCTGGGTGTTGCGTTCTTCCTGCTGGAGGCGGTGCTGCTCGGCGACGCGCTGGCGTGCGGCTTCCTTCTCGGCCTCGAGGCGTTGCTGCTCGAGGCGCGAGTAGTGGATGGAGCGGCGACCCATGAGGTCGGCGAAGGAGCGGAGGAGGGGTTCGTAGCGGCCGAAGTCGTTGACCACGATGTGGGTGTCGATGATCAGGAGCGAGTCGCGGCGGATGTAGTCGCCCTCGAGCGAGGCGAGAGCGTGCTGTGCGTTGTTGCGCAGCTGCACGCAGAGCGTGGCGAGGGTGCCGAAGTTCTGTGGCTGGGCGTCGAGGTGGGCGATGGCCGAAGCGCTGTCGCGCACGTAGGCGGAGTCGAGGCCGTAGTTGGGCAGCAGGTCGGCCACCGAGAGCACGATGGGCGACTGAGCGTGGGATGTTGAAAATTGAAAATTGAAAATTGAAAATAAAGCTAGTATAAAGAGTATCTTTTTCATGCTCAATAACCTAAAACCAATAACCTTTTAGTCGCCATAGGAGGAGGCGTCGAAGCAGTGGAGGCAGAGGCTCTCGCGCGGGAGGCCGATGGCGGCGCAGACGTCGTCGACGGTGTTGAAGGCGAGGGTGTCGACGCCGATGTGCTGTCGGATGACCTCGACCATGCGTGCGTATTCGGGGGAGGTGTGGTCGTGGTAGGCCTCGAGGTTGCGCACGGTGCCGCCTTCGAGCTCCTCGATGACGCGGCGGGTGATGAGCTCGCGGTCGGTCTTCGACTCGGAGAAGTTGAGGAAGGAGCAGCCGTGGACAAGGGGGGGGCAGCTGATGCGGACGTGCACCTTGCGGGCGCCGTAGTCGTAGAGCATCTTGACGTTGTCGCGCAGCTGGGTGCCGCGGACGATGGAGTCGTCGCAGAAGACCACCTCCTTATCGTGGAGCACGGCGCGGGAGGCGATGAGCTTCATGCGGGCCACGAGGGCGCGGTCGGCCTGGTTGACAGGCATGAAGGAGCGGCTCCAGGTGGGGGTGTATTTGAGGAGGCCGCGCTTGTAGGGGATTTGGCGGCCGTTGCTGTAGCCGAGGGCCATGCCGATGCCGCTGTCGGGGATGGGGCTGACGAAGTCGGCATGGATGTCGTCGCGCTGGCCCATCAGGCGTCCCAGCTCGTAGCGCACCTCCTCGGCGTTGATGCCTTCGTATTCGGTGCAGGGGTAGCCGTAGTAAATCCAGAGGAAGGAGCAGATCTGCAGCTTCTCCTCGGCGGGGCGGAGCACCTTGATGCCGCCGTCGACGGTGACCTTGACCACCTCGCCGGGGCCGAGGAAGCGGCAGGTTTCGTAGCCGAGGTTGACGTAGGAGTGGGACTCGGAGGCAATGGCGTAGTCGTTGCCGCGGCGGCCGATGACGATGGGTGTGCGGCCGTAGCGGTCGCGGGCGGCGATGACGCCGTCGGGCGTGAGGATGAGCATGTTGCAGCTGCCTTTGACGCGCGAGTAGACATTCTCGATGCCGGAGACGAAGTCCTTGCCCTGCGATATGAGGAGGGCGACGAGCTCGGTGGGGTTGGTGCGTCCGCGCGAGAGGTCGGTGAACTGCTGATGGCGGCTGAGGCAGTCCTGTTCCAACTCGTCGATGTTGTTGATTTTCGAGACGGTGGCGATGGCGAAGCGACCGAGGTGGGAGTTGACCATGACAGGCTGCGCTTCGGTGTCGGAGATGATGCCAATGCCCACGTTGCCGAGCATCTCGTCGAGGTCCTTGGCGAACTTCGGGCGGAAATGCGAATTCTGGATGTTGTGGATGTTCTGGTGGGCGTTGGGGCCATCGAAGGTGGCCAGGCCGGCACGCTTGGTGCCGAGGTGGGAATGGTAGTCAGTACCGTAGAAAAGGTCAGTTACGCAGGGATGCTCGCTGACGACGCCGAAGAAGCCGCTCATGGTGTTTTGTGGGATTAAATTACGATGTTATATATTGACTAATAATATTTTGGCCGCACACGCAGCGTGATTTTGGACTACAAAAGTACACATTTTATATGGTATGGTGGGCAAAAGTTACTAACCATGCTGTTAATTCACTCATCCACGGACAGATACAAAACAATCGAACAGTAATCAAAATTTACAGAAAGATGGTGAGGATTTGTATCCAGGGGAAAGTTTTTTTTGTCATGTGTAGGGGATTTTGTATTTTTGCAGCGCATTTAATATATGATATGAGCAATTTTTTGTCGGGAACAGTGAAGCGTTTAGGCCTGATGTACAGAGTGTTGCTGATGCTACTGACGGCGGCGCTGATAGTGGTGATATTTCCGCATACGCGCCACGGCGAGCACTATGACTACAAGGTGGGAGCCGTGTGGCGCGGTACGGACCTGAAGGCTCCGTATGACTTTGCGGTGATGAAGAGCGACGACGCAGTGAAGCTGGAGCAGGACGCCGAGCGACAGAAGGCGTTGCTGTACTACCAGGTGGACAGCCTGGCGCGGAGCAAGGCACTGGAGCGGCTCGGCCGTATGGAATCCAGGATTACGAATGCCGAACACAAGGCGTTGCGTCGGCAGTTGGACAGCGTCTACCGCCGGGGCTACCTCGAGACGGAGGGGCACCCTGCCGCCGAGCGCAAGATGGTGATACTGAACGGCAACATAGGCAGCGAACACACGGTGGGCGAATACCTGACGGTGGACGACCTAGAGCCGGGGCTGCTGCGCGACAGTGTGCTGGTGCCGAGCCTGGTGCTGGACCGGCACCGCACGACGCTCGAACTCGAGAGCCGGCTGTCGCAGCTGAGCTACACGAGCCAGCTAGTGATGGCGGGCGACCACATCGTGAGCAAGGGCGAGGAGGTGACGGAGGAGAAGGCGCAGGTGATTGCTGCGCTGGAGGCGGAGAACGACCGCCGGTACAGCGACCGCTACAGTGTGTGGGGGCAGATGCTGGGGCAGCTGCTGCTGGCCATCATCGCCTTCGTGGCACTCTACATGTTCCTGCTCAACACGCGGCACCCGATACTGGAGGACAACCGCAAGGTGACCTTCGTCATGCTGACCATACTGCTCATGGCGGCGCTGGAAGCGCTGATGGTGCGTGTGGCGCCGGGATGGGAGCTGCTGGTGCCGCTGTGCATAGTGCCCATCCTGATGCGCGTGTTTTTCGGCATGCGCGCCGCGCTGTATATCCACTTGACCACCGTCATCATCCTGGCCAACCTGGTGCCCAACGCGTTCGAATTCATCTTCTACCAGCTGGTGACGGGCATGATGAGCATCATCGCCGTGCGCAACCTCGAGAAGCGGAGCCAGTTCTTCGTGCTGGCGCTGGTGATATTCGGCAGCTACTCGTTCATCTACACCGCCGGCGTGCTGAGCCAGGACACCAACCTGGCGGCCCTGGATGCGGAGAAGTACCTCATGTTCTTCCTCAACGCCATTCTGACCCTGCTGGCCTACCCGCTGATCTACCTGTTCGAGAAGATGAGCGGCATCACGACGGCGCTGACGCTGCTGGAGCTGTCGTCGACCAACACGCCGGCGCTGCGGGCGCTGAGCCGGAGGGCGCCGGGGACGTTCCAGCACTCGATGCAGGTGGCCAATATCGTGGAGGACCTGGTGAGCGAAATCGGCGGCGATGTGCTGCTGGCCAAAGTGGGGGCGCTCTACCACGACATCGGCAAGACGCGCAACCCACTCTATTTCACCGAGAACCAGACCTCGTTCAACCCGCACAACGAGTTGGAGAACGCCGAGAGCGCACGGATGATTACCTCGCACGTCACCATGGGGCTCGAGCTGGCGCGCAAATACAAGCTGCCGGCCGAGGTGCAGGACTTCATCCGCACCCACCACGGCACCACCTACACCGGCTACTTCTACGCCAAAGAGTTGGAGGCGCATCCTGACGGCGACTTTGACACCACGGTGTTCCGCTACCCGGGTCCGCGCCCCTATTCGCGCGAGACGGCGGTGGTGATGATTGTGGACACGGTGGAGGCCGCCTGCCGGAGCCTGAAGGTGCACACCAAGGAGAACACCGACGAGATGATCGACAAGCTGATCGACGGCAAGATACAGGCCGGGCAGCTGGACAACTGCCAGCTCTCCTACGGCGACATAGCCCGCATCAGGGAGATACTGAAGGCCAAGATGATGAGCATCTATCACGTGCGGGTGGAGTATCCGACGGTGAAGAAAAATCCTTAGATGACTCCTAGATGACTCCTAGATGACTCCTAGATGACTCCTACTCGGAGACTGGAATAAGAAGATAATGTGAAAAGAATAAAAATACAGTATAACACAATTTGAAATGAAGAAACAAATTCTGACACATATTGGGATAGTTGCGCTGCTGCTGGTTGTGGCTGTGGCCTACCTCTCCCCTGCTTTGGGTGGCGACAAGGTGATACGCCAAGGCGATGTGGAGCATTTCGAGGCGATGGCCTACAGCCAGAAAGCCGAGAAGAAAGAGAGCGGAAAGACGCCGCACTGGAACTCGTCGATGTTCAGCGGTATGCCGGGCTACCAGATTACCAACGATCCGCCTAAACAGCTGTTCCACCAAGTGACCTCGGTGCTCACGCTGCGCCACCTGGGTTTGGACCGAAGCATAGGCATCATTTTCCTCTACCTGCTGGGCTTCTACGTGGCGTTGCTGGCTTTCGGCGTGAGTCCATGGCTGGCGCTGATTGGTGCGCTGGGTTTCGGCTTGGGGAGTTATAACATTATAATAATACAGGCAGGCCACATCACCAAGGCGTGGGCCATCGGTATGATGGCGCCGATACTGGGGGGAATGACGCTGGCGCTGCGGAGCGCGGTGGCGCCCGAGATGGAGAAACGGCAGCGCACGCTGCGTGTTGTGTGGGGCAGCCTGCTGTTTACGCTGGCGCTGATTTTGCAGCTGGCGTTCAACCACATACAGATTACGTTCTACACGGCCATCGGTTGCGTACTGCTGGCGCTAGCCTACCTGGTGGAAGCCATCCGCAACAAGCGCATGGGCTCCTATGTGATGAAGGTGGGAATTCTGATAGTGGGAGCCGCGCTGGCTTTCGGCTGCAACGTCAGGCTGCTGCTGGTGAGCGAAGAGTATGCCAGGTACACCATGCGCGGCGGCGGCGAGCTGACCATCGGTCCCGACGGGCAGAAGCTGGAGAAGCACAACGCCGAGAGTGGCGGACTGGACATCGAGTATGCCTACCGCTGGAGCTACGGCGTGGGCGAGACCTATACGCTGCTGGTGCCCGGTGCACTGGGCGGCAGCAACAACGAGAAGATCAGCACCGAGAGTCAATACGCCCGCACCTTCCGGGCCGACCGCGCGCCGCTCTACTGGGGCGACCAGCCCGGGACAAGCGGGCCGGTCTACTTTGGCGCCATCGTGATGCTGCTGGCCTTGATGGGGCTGATGGTGACGAAGGGAGCCGAGCGGTGGTGGATGCTGGCGGCGACGTTGCTGGCCATCCTGCTCTCGTGGGGCCACAATCTGGAGGGCTTCAACACATGGGTGTTCGAGCATGTACCCCTATACAACAAGTTCCGCACGCCGAGCATGGCGCTGGTGCTGGCCAATGTGTGTATGGCGCTGCTGGCGGCACTGACATTGAAGGCCATCTTTGAGCGAGGAGAGGGAGAACGGAAGCGGGTGAACACGGCACTGTATGTGGCCACGGGAGCGCTGGGAGTGCTGATTCTGGGTGTGATGGTGGCGTCGGGCGGCTTCGGCTACAGTGGCAATTTCGACGAGAACCTGGCGCGATATTACGGCGACTACAGTACACAGGCCTCCGACATACTGCGCAGCGAACGTGCCGCCCTGCTGAAGGGCGACTCGTGGCGCTCGCTGATATTCATCCTGCTGGCGGCCCTGGTGCTGTGGCTCTACAACAATGGGAAGTTGAAACAGAAAGCCATCCCGATGGCCATCATCGGGTTACTGATAGTGGTGGACTTGTGGGGGGTGGACCGCAGATACCTGGGCGAGGAGAACTTTGCCGACAAGAGACAGACCGAACTGCGTCGGCAGCAGTACGACTACGACATCGACCAGCTGGCCACGCAATACGGCGACCACGATTTCCGAGTGTACAACCTGGCCACCGACCCCTTCAACGATGCCATCCCCTCTGCATTCCACAACCAGCTGGGCGGCTACAGCCCGGCGAAGCTCAACCGCTACCAGGACCTCATCAGCTTCCACCTGGCCTATGGGAACACGGCGGTGATGAATATGCTGAATATGCGCTACGTGGTGCAGGGTCAGGGCGGCCAGGCACGCGTGGTGCGCAACCCCGAGGCGCTGGGCAATGCCTGGTTTGTGGGCGAGGTGAAGGCCGTGGGCAGTGCCGACGAAGAGATTATGGCGCTGAAAGAGTTCGATCCGGCACGCACGGCGGTGGTGGACACCAGCAGGTGGTCAGTTGGCAACGGTCGATGGGCTGTGGATAGCATGGCAACCATAAAGCTGGTGCCCAACAAGCCAAAGAATTCGGACTATGTGAAGTACGAGAGCAGCAGTGCGACGGAGCAGTTGGCAGTATTCAGCGAGATACACTACGAGCCAGACTGGCGAGCCTATATTGACGGCAAGCCGGCCGAGTACATACGTGCCAATTATGTGCTGCGCGCCATGGTGGTGCCGGCTGGCAAACACGTGATAGAGTTCAAGAACGAGGCGCCACGGTTCAACCGCTTGGAGCGCACGGGCCTGTGGGTTTCCATCGTGACGCTGCTGGCCATGGCGGCTACTATATTTTTGGTATACAGAAAGAAGAAGGTCTGATGCTGAGTGTAATCATTTGCACCTACAACCGCGAGCGGTACCTCTACAATGTGCTGCGGAGCATAGCTGCGGGTGGATATAACGGCTACGAGATAGTGCTGGTGAACAACAACAGCACCGACGGGACGGAGACCGAATGCCGGCGCTTTCAGGAGGACTACCCGCAGGTGGCGTTCCGCTACTGTGTGGAGGAGCAGCAGGGGCTGTCGTACGCACGCAACCGCGGTATACAGGAGTCGCGGGGCGACATACTTGTCTATGTGGACGACGATGCGCTGGTGAACCCAGAATACCTGCAGACTTACGCCATCTTCTTCGAGCGGCACCCGGAGGCTGTGGCAGCCGGGGGTCCGATATTGCCGCAATACGACGGCTGCGAGGAGCCGCAGTGGATGAGCCACTACACGCGCCAGCTGGTGACGGGGAAGCTCGACCTAGGCTCGCGCGAGCGCGAGTTCCCCGGCGGGGCGTTTCCCGGTGGCGGCAACGCGGCCTACCGCAAGGCGGTGTTTGACGAGGTGGGCCTGTTCAACGTGGAACTCGGACGCAAGGGGAACAGCCTCATCGGGGCGGAGGAGAAGGATTTGTTCGACAAGATGACCTCGCGAGGGATGAAATTCTACTACCTGCCGACAGCCATTCTCTACCACCTCATACCGCCCAAGAAGCTGACCAAAGAATATTTCGAGCGGCTGACCTACGGCATCGGCGTCAGCGAGCGCTACCGCACGAAGCAGATTGGGAGGGGGAAGTACGTGGGGCGGCTGTGGAAGGAGGCCGTCAAGTGGGGCGGCACGCTGGCGCTGTGGATGGGGTTTGCGCTGAAGGGTCAGCTGGCCAAGGGGAACAAGCTAGTGGCCTTCCGCGCAAACGTCACTCGTGGACTCTTGCATAACCACGATCTGTAACTTATAGATCAGAATGCTCCTATACGCTGAACAATGTCCATTGGTTCAGCATAGCGAACTATTTCTGCAGAGACATTGTTTTCCATATTCAGTTTTTGCGTCACAGCTTCCATTACAGCCTTTTCATGTATGGCCGGGATGATGACGATACCATCGTTATCAGCAAAAACGAGGTCTGATGGTGCCACCTGTACGCCGAGCAGGGATACACTGCGCCCGAAGTGTTCCAAAGTAGCTCTGCCTCGGACATCTTTACAGTTGAAGCCTGACGAGAAGACGGGGTAGCGCATGGCAGCCACGCTGTCACGGTCGCGCGTGGCACCACCGATGATGGTGGCACTGGCACCGGAACGGAGGGCTAACAACGTATTAAGCTCACCAAAGTAGGCAAAATCAGGGCATTCGTTTTCCACGACAATGACATCATTGTCTGAAATTTCTGCATACGAGTTGAGCGCCTGATAGATACCACGAAAATCTTCATCTGGTTGGAGCAATCTTAATTTCAGAGTTCGCACTCTACCAAAGATTTTGGTTCCATCGAGGTTGCAATGAAGCCCTGTAACCACTTGGTTCTTCAGACCCATATCATCAAGGACATCAGAGAATTGAGCACTACTAAGGTAGCGTTTGAGAAACGACAGGCGTCGGTTTTCGATAGAACGCAACCCTTTTGCAATGACTTCGGCGAATTCGAAGTCAGTGGGGTAATTAACATCCATGGCCTCGATGGGAGTAGCGGATAAAAGGTACGGATTGTCTCCATACCGGCGTTGGCGGTCAAGCGCGATATGGCGATTAGTGATATATAATCCCATGGTCTCTATGATAGTGTCGGGCAAGTCTTTACTGTTGGGAATGTGCTCGCGATTATAGTTGGGACCTTGGTCAGACCACGTATATTGTTTTTCGCGCTTCACCAATACCACAGAATCAAACTCATCTCCCCGCGTTTTAAGAATATTTACACCTTCCTCAATGGTAGATGGTTTGATGAAAGGGGAAGTGCCGAGGACTTGTATATAGATGTCTGCGTCGACCTGTCTGGCTTCATTGAAGAAAAGGGCGTGGCCGTCGGTTTTATTGGTTGCCAGAGCCGCGTCGCGTTTCAAATATTTGCATCCAGTATAACTACCCATTTCGTAGATGGCATCCATTTCTGTGTCGAGATATACTTCATCAATAAAAGTACATTTCATTAACTTTTCAAGAGTGTGTAGAAAGAGGGGTTTTCCGTCGAGCAATGAGGTGTTTTTGTTTTTTATGCGCTCACTGGTTCCCTTGACAGGTAAAAAAGCAACGACTTTCATATTGTTTACAATTGTATTTGTTTGTATTTACGCATTGGCAGAAGGGTGTCGCCATAGAATCTCTTGAGTGCAGGATGAGCTTCAACCCCGAGCCATTCAACGTCGACTGTTTCCGGGAAGGCATTAATGGAGGAGGAGCAAATCGTTACAGCTTTGGAAACACTAGTGCCCATAAGGACTAAAAGTTGAATATTGACAGGTTTGTCGTACACTGCAACGTCGGGGAAATAGCGACGGTAGTCGAAGCGGTCACGTGGGTGGAGTTTGATAAGCAGTTTGGATTGGTCATAGCGAGAGAAGAGCCTGTTGAGTAAATGGAGATACTCGGTTTCGGAGAGGATGGCATCGGTTATAAGAGCTTGGGTCATAAACATAATGTCCCGACCGCTGATGCCGTCCACATCGCTTTGGGCGACATTGAACGTGGTCGCAACGAAATTTTTCTTATCATTTGATGCATTGTCCCACAGGCACTGGAGGGACTGAATGTGGATTTCTTTGTTTTTCAGGACAGGAGACACATTTTCCTCGGTCAGGAAAAAACGTTGGCACTGGGGGTTGTTGCCGTGTCCGGAAATGGCGATATTTCCTATGAGCCAACGTTCCAACCTGCCTTCCAGAGAGTGCTTTTGATGTAGTTGGCGAAGAAATTCCCCGCTGGTTTCCTGCATGTTATGAGACATAAAAAGTGGACAATCGGCCAGCAAGGAGTATTGGCGCCGACCTATCAGCGGGGCTGCAAAGCCCCAGTCAAGTGCATAAATATCTGCCGAGCGCAGGAATGGGAACTTCGCGTATTTGAAGATTCGGATGAGCACTTTGTCAAGCATGCGCATGAGCGAGTGTTTTCCTGCGGTAGGCGATGTTCCAAAATGACATGCAGGAAGATGGGCAGAGATGTCGGTCCCGATGCCATAGCCTAGCATGTAGAAGGTTTTGTACTTGACGGTGTAGTCGTCGAACAGCAAGAGGTATTGCAGTAATGCATGCTGGGAGGATGCGATGCAGACTTGGCTGATGTTATTGCAAAGTACTGTCAATACGCCATCTTGCGAGACTATCTGTTTACTTCTTCTCATACTACTACATACAAGCGAAAGCATCGATGAGGCCTACTGCGTTTCCAGCGTCATCAACAACGACGAGAGTGTGCACATTGTAGTCGCGCATCATTACCGTTGCATCTTCCAGTCTTACGTTCATACCGATTACTTTGGGACTGCATGTCATGATTTCTTCGACACGAAGATTAAAGAACTGGTCGCGCTTGTTTTGCATGGCTCTTCGCACATCGCCGTCGGAGACCACACCTGAAAATTTTCCTTTGTCAATAACCAGTGCCAGCCCGAATTTGCGTTTGCTGATTTCGATGATGGTGTCGCTAACCATATCGGACGAGGATACGACAGGCAGATTATCGGAGTACATGTGGTCCTTGACTTTTGCGAGCAGTCTTTTGCCAAGTGAGCCACCTGGGTGGTAGCGCGCGAAGTCGGCGGGTTTGAAATTACGTTGGCGTATCAGGGCACAGGCGAGGGCATCTCCGATGGCGAGCGTGGCAGTGGTGGAGGAGGTAGGAGCCAAGCCGAGGGGGTCGGCTTCACGGGAGACTGCTATATTGAGATGGCACAAGGAGTATTGAGCCAACAGGGAGGCAGGATTGCCCGAGACGCCGATGATGGGGATGTTACGGTCGATGAGCAGCGGGAGGAAGCGGAGCAGCTCGTCGGTCATGCCGCTGTAGGAGATGGCCATGACGACGTCGCCTTCTTGTATCATGCCGAGGTCGCCGTGGTAGGCGTCGAGGGGGTTGATGAAGAAGGAGGGGGTGCCGGTGGAGGCGAGGGTGGCGGCTATTTTGCTTCCGATGTGGCCACTTTTGCCTACGCCTGTGATGACGAATTTGCCGCGGCAGGAATAGACAAGTTCGACGGCGCGGACGAAGTCGTCGCCCAGGCGCGGCACGAGGTCGAGGATGGCCTGGGCCTCGTCTTGGAGGCACTGGCGGGCTACATCCAGTATATCTTTGTTATTCATGGCGATCTTTAGAGGAGTTGTCGGATGAGGGGTTCGAGGTCGGGGAGGGCAAGCATGTTGGGGCCGTCGGAGAGGGCGCGGTCGGGGTCGGGGTGGACCTCGAAGAAATAGCCTGTGGCGCCGAAGGCTTTGGCGGCGAGCGCCATGGCTGGGACGAAGCGGCGGTCTCCGCCGGTGGTGCCGCCGGCGCCGCCGGGGCGCTGGACGCTGTGGGTGCAGTCCATGATGACGGTGGGGGTGAACTGGAGCATGTCGGGCAGGTTGCGGAAGTCGACGACGAGGTTGTTGTAGCCGAAGGAGTTGCCGCGCTCGGTGAGCCACACGTCGGTGGCGCCGCTCTGGCGGGCTTTCTCGACGGGGTAGCGCATGTCCTGTCCGGAGAGGAACTGGGCTTTCTTGATGTTGACGGCGCGGCCTGTGCGTGCGGCGGCGACGAGGAGGTCGGTCTGGCGGCAGAGGAAGGCGGGTATCTGCAGCACGTCAACCACCTGGGCGGCGGGTGCGGCCTGGTGGGCTTCGTGGATGTCGGTCAGGAGGCGGAGGCCGTGCTTGGCCTTGACGTCGGCGAGCATCTGCAGGCCGCGCTCGAGCCCTGGGCCGCGGAAGGAGGCGAGGGAGGTGCGGTTGGCCTTGTCGAAGGAGGCTTTGAATATGATGTCGATGCCGAACAGGGCGTTGAGGCGCACGAGTTCGGTGGCGACGGCGTCAAGCAGTTCGGCGCTTTCGATGACGCATGGTCCAGCGATGAATATGGGTTTTGTCATTCTTGGGTGAGGTCTAGGGGGTGGGTGATTTTGATGTTGTCCGGGCTGCCGTGGACGATGTGGATGTGGACGTCCGGGCGGTAGCGGTGGAGGACGCCGCAGTCGTCGGTGGCGACGAAGGAGGGGTCTTGGAGTGCGAGGCGGTAGGCGTCGGCGAGGAGGTCGAGGCGGAAGGCTTGGGGAGTCTGGGCGCAGAAGAATTCGGCGCGGGGGGGCACGTCGGCAATGCAGCCGTGGGCGACGCGGAAGAGGGTGTCGGTGGCGGGGATGGCTACGGCTACGGCTTGGTGTTGCAACAGGGCGTCGGTGACGCGCTGGAGGATGCTGGCTGAAAGCCAGGGGCGCGCTGCGTCGTGGAGCAATAGGTTGCAGTCGGGGTGGGTGGCGTAGTGGCGCACTGCTGCCAGGGTGGACTGCCAGCGCTCGGCGCCACCGTCGAGGATGGCGGTGAGTTTGGTCCAGCGGCGGCGTGCGGCCAGTGCTTCGAAGTGGTCGCGCCATTGGGGGTTGAGCACAACGGCCACCTCGTCGACAGCCGTGTGGGAGTCGAAGAGGTCGAGCGAATGCTCGATGACTTCGCGTCCCTTGAGCGGCAGGAACTGCTTGGGCACGGGGCTTCCGAAGCGGGATCCTGAGCCTGCGGCGAGCACTATGGCGACGTTTTTCATCGCTGGCTTTCGGTTCTGCGGGCGGCAAGGGCGAACAGTCCGCCCCAGAGGAGCAGGGCGAGGAGCTGGACAGTCCAGTCGGTGCCCACGAGGGTGGCGGCAGGCATCAGGAGGGCTTTGAGGGCATAGTAGACGCCTTTGCCCGCGAGGGCGGCCAGCAGGATGGCGGGCAGGGCGGCCATGCGGCGCGAAAGCAGCGCGTAGCCTCCGGCCACCACGGCCAATTCGGCCACCATGCAGGGCAGTTTTTCCACCACGGGCATGCCAACCAGCAGGCTGGAGAGCAGCGGCATGGCGACGGCCAGCACGAGGCCGTTGAGCAGCTGGAGGCCTGCGCGGCGACCGAGGAGGAGGCCGAGCAGCAGGAGGGCGAGCATGGGGTTGAGCATGTAGAGGGGTGCCGCGGTGAGGTGGGAGGCGGCGGGGATGAGGCATGCGGCGGCGACCAGGAGGGCGTCGGCGGCGGCCAGGTGGGCGACGGGGAGGGTGCGTTGCAGGGTTGTCATGTGCATGTTATTAATTAATGTAGCAGGATTATAACACGGCAGCAGGGGTTTTATTGTGCCGGGCGCAAAATATTTTTCGCGCTGCAAGGGGGAGCACCAGGCAGATGCCAGCGAGACAGCAGGGGGTCTCTAGGGCTGTTCTTCGGTTGTTCTTCGGTTGTTCTTCGTCTGTTCTTCGTCTGTTGGTGGGGGTGGGGGGATTTTGCACGGGGGGATTTTGGGGCTTTGCCGGCTGAATGCCAGTCCGATGGGGCGGTTCCGTGGCGGAATACGGTTTTGCAAAGGTACGAAGATTTGCGGACAAATGCAAGTGGTTTGAAAAATATTTTTGCGCGCGGCACAATAAATGTGTCATTGCTACGTAATTAGACAAAAAAAATCACACATGAAGAAGAGCACACTGATTGCCGCCGTGGCGCTGACGATGCTGGCGCTGGGCGCCGAGGCACAAAACACTGTCGACAAGCAAGGTCGCCGCCAAGGCCACTGGATACGCACGGACAAGGACGGCACGAAGCTGTTCGAGGCCACCTACATCGACGGGCTGGAGGTGGGCACCTCGACCTATTACTACGCCGACGGCACCACCCGAATCCGCAACACTTTCACCGAACCCGGCGTGCGCTGCATGCACGAGGCCTACGACGAGCAGGGGCGCATGCTGGCCATGGGCGAGTACTGCCAGCGCAACCGCGACGGCGAGTGGAAATTCTTTGCCAAGGACGGGCGGCTGCTGAAGGAGGCCGTCTACCGCATGGGCATCAAGGAGGGCCGCCACGTTATCTACACCAAGCAGGGCGACACGGCCGAGGTGACCCACTGGAAGAACAACCAGCGCCACGGGCGCTGGTGGAAGCGCATCGGCGAGAAGGGCTACATCACGGGACAATACGTGAACGGCAGCATGGAAGGCCGCCTGGTGGAATACGACAACGAGGGGCGCATGGCTCGCGAAGGCTACTATCAGAACGGGCTCAAGCACGGCACCTACCGTTTCTTCGAGCACGGCCGCCTGACGGTCGACGAGCGGTGGAACCACGGCATTCTGGGCGACCGCAAGATACTTCTGCTGACGCCCGAAGCGCAGTTTGTATCGATCTACGACATCGCCGCCCTGGCCGCCCAGGGCAAGAACCGCGTGGTGGTCATCCTCACCGATGGCACACACCTCGTCACCCAGGAGAGCGCCGACCAGGTCTTCGACCGCCTCGGCAACGAGCGCTTCACAATGGCCAACCGCAAGAGCCGCATCCTGGTGGCGCGCGACGCCGTGCAGCGCATCGGCAAGGACAGCGAGGGGCGCGAGGTGCTGCTGATGGAACCGCAGCCCGACTTCGCCATCTTCCCCGACGAAGACTGCGTCAAGATGGTCAACGCCAAGCGGTATGACGAGGAGTCGCCGCTGGACTAGCGCATGCCACCACCCCCGAAAGAGGAGAAAAAAGAAGCGGATGCTAGATTGCATCCGCTTCCTCCATTAAACACTATTACAAAATCCAAAATTTAGAAGGTATTCTGGAAACCTTTATCGTTCAATATCAGCTGATAGTCAGAAAACAACTTCTCTTGTTTTACGCTGCAAAATTACAAAATAAAAACGAACTACAACAAAAAAATTAGCGGAATTGTATATTTTTAACATTTAAACCGACCGAAATCCAATGCGAATTGCCGCCCAGACACTAGGATGCAAACTCAACTACGCCGAAACCTCCGACCACCTGCGCCGCCTCTCCGACGAAGGGCACGAGATTGTGGACTGGACGGCCGAGGCCGACCTATACATCGTCAACACCTGCACCGTCACGGCTGTGGCCGAGAAGAAATGCCGCGCCGCCATCCGCCAGGCCCACCGCCGCAACCCCGAAGCACAAATCGTCGTCATGGGCTGCTTCGCCCAGACAGCTGCCGACGAGGTGGCTCGCATCCCGGGCGTCACCCAGGTGCTCGGCAACGAGAGCAAACGCCTCCTCTCCTACTCCACCGCCGGCGGCCATCGCACCCGCACCTTCTTCAAAATCCAGGACGGCTGCGACTACTTCTGCACCTACTGCGCCATCCCCTACGCCCGCGGCCGCTCCCGCTCCGCCACCATCGAGGAGACCCTCTGTGCCGCCCGCCGCATCGCCGACAGCGGCGCACGCGAGGTAGTGCTCACCGGTATCAACACCGGCACCTTCGGTCAACACCAAGGCGAAGCCTTCCTCGACCTGCTGCGCGGACTGGACCAAATTGAAGGCATCCTAAGATACAGAATATCAAGCATCGAACCCAACCTGCTGACCGACGACATCATCGACTTCGTGGCCCACAGCCGCGCCTTCCTCCCCCACTTCCACGTGCCGCTCCAAGCCGGATCCGACCACGTCCTCAGCCTCATGCACCGCCGCTACACCACCGCCCTCTACGCCGACAAAGTACATCGCATCAAAGCCGCCATGCCCGACGCCTGCATCGCCGCCGACATCATGGCCGGCTTCAACGGCGAGAGCGAACAAGAGTTCCAAAAGACGCTCGACTTCATCGAATCCGTCCCCATCTCCTACCTCCACGTCTTCACCTACAGCGACCGCCCAGGCACCGCCGCCCTCCGTCTGGGCGAGAAAGTCCCCATCCCCGTCCGCCACGAACACACACACCGCCTCCTCGCCCTCTCCAAGCGCATGCACCAAACCTTCATCCAAAGCCAGCTCGGCAAAGAGCGCCCTGTCCTCTGGGAGACCGCCGAAGAGGGGTGGACCGACAACTACATCCGTCTCCGCGCCCCACACGACCCTAACCGCATCAACACCATCTCCCCCATCACCCTCACCCCAGACAACATCATCGCCACCACCCACGACAATTAAATCATTAAGAAAAAAGAGAGGGGCGCCCACATCACGGACGCCCCACTTTTTATTCTACCCATGTAGATTAGCGCTTTTTGCTCTTCTTGGCGTTCTTGTCGCTGCTGCTCTCGATGCCGAGCTTGGCACGGATGGCGGCAGGGATGGCGTCCTTGTGGACCACGATGTTCATGGTCTTGTAGCGGGCGAAAGCCTTGCTGACGAAGAAGTTGCCTCCGAATTCGCCGTTGTACTTGCCCCAGCTGTTCTTCACCATATAGTACTCGTTGCCCATCTGGTCCTTGGCCTTGCCGAAGATCTGCATGCCGTGGTCGTCGGTGGTCTCCCAGTTGTCGTAGGCCTCCTGGCGCTCCTCCTGGGTCACCCAGCGCTGCGGCGTGGGGTGGTTGGCGGCCTCGTCGGCTATCTCGCTGGCCTTCATGCCGCTCCACTTGGCCTGGTCGCTACCCACACCGCCCTTCGGGGCCTCGGTGGCGGGCAGGACGGCAAAGCCCTTGCGGGTGTAGCGGAAGCCGGGCTCGCTGACGTCGCTGCCCCAGGCGATGGTGTAGCCGTTGTCGATGGCGTAGTCGAAAATTTCCATCATCTCGTCGATGGGCACATTGTAGCTCTGGCCCCAGCGCCAGTTGTCCTGGATTTCGAGGACAAACTTTTCGTAGAAGGGGTGGTGGGTGTAGCTGGTGATGCTCACATAGTCGTCGGGGTTCAGGCCCAGGCTCTCGGCGTAGCTCTTGGGGGTGTACTTGACGCCCTTGTAGGTGAAGCTCTCGGGGGCTTTGCCGAGGTAGATTTCGTGCACAGCGGCCACAGCCTTGCTCCAGAGGGGCTCGCCGTCCGGGCTGCGCTGCAGCTTCTTCAGCTTGCCTTTGGCCACGGCCTCGACCATCACGTCGGTCAGCGCGCTCAGCTCGGTGTGGTTCGACAGGGTGTCGCCGTACATCGCGCCGGGACGCATCACCTCTTCGGGCACCATGCCGTAGTGCTTCCAGCAGTAGAGCACATCGTTGAAGGCTCCGCCCTGGCTGAAGCTCACGTCGCCATGGGTGCGCACGGCAGCCTTGGCGCGGTCGTTGTAGGTCTTGGCCACCACGAACATCTCGCTCAGGTCGTGCTCGCCCTTGCCCATGCGGATCAGCTCGCTCTCGAGGAAGGCGATGGTGGAATAGCTCCAGCAGGTGCCGGCGTTGTTCTGGTTCTTCACGGAGGTGATCGGAAGCACCTTGATGGTGTCGAACTTGTATCCCTCGTCGTCTTTCTTCTGCTCCTGTGCAATGGCCGAGCTGCACACAACTGCCATGGCACCAATCATTAAGAATGTCTTTTTCATCTATTTAATATGTTTTTTTGTTTGTTTTCGCGGTGCAAAGATACAAAACTTGCCCGACATGACAAAATATTTTTTCATCCGCCCTCCGCATCCCACCCCCCAACATCCCCTCCCCTGCCCTTCACCTGGCGAGGAAGAAGAGAGGAAGAAGAGGATACCTCTAATCCACTGCAAATCACCAGGTTGAAAACATGCCATTTTTGCCCGTTTTGGCACTTTTCATCCACTTTTTTGCAGCCTTTTTGCACCCGTTTTCCACCCCCGTGCCGAAAAAAATTACACCCCATGCACAATAACCGCGCACGCATCGCGTTACGAACCATATTTATATACAAAAACATGACAAAGATAGCAGTTGCCGGCACCGGTTACGTCGGCCTCTCACTCGCCACCCTGCTGGCTCAGCACAACGACGTCACGGCCGTGGACATCGTCCCGGAACGTGTTGACTTGGTGAATAATAAAAAGTCGCCCATCCAGGACGACTATATCGAGGACTACCTCGCCCACAAGCCGCTCACCCTCCGCGCCACACTCGATTGGCAGGCCGGCTACCGCGATGCCGAATACGTCGTCATCGCCGCCCCCACCAACTACGACTCGGTGCGCAACTTCTTCGACACCAGCGCCGTCGAGGACGTCATCCAAAAGGTGATGCAGGTCAACCCCACCGCCACCATGGTCATCAAGAGCACCATCCCCGTGGGCTACACCGAGCACATCCGCCGGCAGACGGGCAGCCGCAACATCATCTTCGCCCCCGAGTTCCTCCGCGAGAGCAAAGCCCTCTACGACAACCTCTACCCCAGCCGCATCATCGTCGGCTACCGGCAGGACGACCCCGACCTCGAGCAGCGCGCCCACCGCTTCGCCGAGCTGGTCCGCCAGGGGGCCATCCAGCAGGACGTGCCCGTCCTCTTCATGGGCACCACCGAGGCCGAAGCCGTCAAGCTCTTCGCCAACACATATCTCGCCCTGCGTGTCAGCTATTTCAACGAGCTCGACACCTACGCCGAGATGAAAGGCCTCGACACCCAGGCCATCATCAACGGCGTCTGCCTCGACCCCCGCATCGGCACCCACTACAACAACCCCTCCTTCGGCTACGGCGGCTACTGCCTGCCCAAGGACACCAAGCAGCTGCTGGCCAACTATGCCGACGTGCCCGAGGAGCTCATCCGCGCCATCGTCGAGAGCAACCGCACGCGCAAGGACTTCATTGCCGACCAGGTGCTCAAAAAAGCCGGCTACTACGACTACTACAACCGCGGCGACTTCGACGCCTCGGCCGAGCGCGAATGCACCATCGGCGTCTACCGCCTCACCATGAAAAGCGGCTCCGACAACTTCCGCCAGTCCTCCATCCAGGGCGTCATGAAGCGCGTCAAAGCCAAAGGCGCCAAAGTCATCATCTACGAACCCACGCTCGAAGCCGGCAGCACCTTCTTCGGCAGCGAGGTGGTGGGCGACCTGGCCGAGTTCAAGCGCCGCGCCCAAGCCATCATCGCCAACCGCTACGACCCCTGCCTCGACGACGTGCAGCAGAAAGTCTACACCCGCGACATATTTAAAAGAGATTAACCTATGAACATCATCATCACCGGCGGCGCCGGCTTCATCGGCAGCCATGTCGTCCGCCTCTTTGTAAACAAGTACCCCCAATACAAGATTATCAACGTCGACAAGCTCACCTATGCCGGCAACCTGGCCAACCTGCGCGACATCGAGGACAAGCCCAACTACCGCTTCGTCCGCATGGACATCTGCGACTTCGACGGCATCTACCGCCTGATGCAGGAGGAGCAGGTCAGCGGCATCATCCACCTGGCCGCCGAAAGCCACGTCGACCGCTCCATCAAAGACCCCTTCACCTTTGCCCAAACCAACGTCATGGGCACCCTCTCCCTCCTCCAGGCCGCCAAGCTCTACTGGGAAAGCCTGCCCGAGAAGTATGAGGGCAAACGCTTCTACCATATCAGCACCGACGAGGTCTACGGCGCCCTCGAAATGACCCACCCCGAAGGCATCAAGCCCCCCTTCAGCACCAAAGCCTCCAGCGGCGAGCACCACCTCGCCTACGGCGACCGTTTCTTCACCGAAGACCTCAAGTACCAGCCCCACTCGCCCTACAGCGCCGCCAAGGCCTCAAGCGACCACTTCGTGCGCGCCTTCCACGACACCTACGGCCTGCCCACCGTCGTCACCAACTGCTCCAACAACTACGGCCCCTACCAGTTCCCCGAGAAGCTCATCCCCCTCTTCATTAACAACATCCGCCACCGCAAACCCCTCCCCGTCTACGGCAAAGGCGAGAACGTGCGCGACTGGCTCTACGTCGAGGACCACGCCCGCGCCATCGACCTCATCTTCCACGAGGGCAAGGTGGCCGAGACCTACAACATCGGCGGCTTCAACGAATGGAAGAACATTGACATCATCAAGGTGCTGATCAACACCGTGGACCGCCTGCTCGGCCGCCCCGAAGGGCAGGACATGGACCTTATCACCTACGTCACCGACCGCGCCGGCCACGACATGCGCTACGCCATCGACAGCTCCAAGCTGCAGCGTGAGCTGGGCTGGGAACCCAGCCTGCAGTTCGAGGAGGGCATCGAAAAGACCGTCCGCTGGTATCTGGACAACCAGGAGTGGATGGACCAGGTGACCTCTGGCGACTACATGAAGTACTACGAAGATATGTACGCCGGGCGCTAAACCCCGATGGCATCCAACAGAAAAGCCTCCCCGACCGGGGAGGCTTTCTTGTTTATTACTTGCCACGCAACATCAGGGTGCTATGGCTATACCATAGCGCCATCAACTGGCGGAAGTCGGCATAGTCGGCTGCCGGGATGATGCTCTGCTTGAGCACCAGACGACGCCTCTCTACAATCTTGCTGCCTTTCTGCACGAGCGACACCTCTACCGAGCCGAAACCGGGGACGGAATAGGACTCGTTCACATCCTCGCCCACCAGTTTCAAGCCCTTGGGCAGGAGGTGGGTGGTGGTGACGGTGATGTCGCACATGGAGGCCTGCAGGGGCATGGTGCGGGTAGCGGGCAGATGTTTGGGGTCAATGGTGACGGAGACACCGTTGAGCCGGGTGGTGATGGGGATGGACATGCGGTAGAAGCCGCCTTCGAGAGTGTCGATGGTGGCTTGCACTTCACCGTTGTTTATGGTGCCGGAGTGCTCCACATCGATGGCCTTGCCGAGGAGTGTGGGCGGAGTGCGGTGGTGGGGGTCGAGGGCATATTCGAGGGTGTCAATATAGACGGCCACCTGATCGAACTGCTCACCCATGACGCGAGCCGAGAAGCCTTCGTTGGAGAGGATGGAGGCCAGCAGGACGGCCTTCTCGGTGGCGGTGCCGCAACCTGAGTTCCACACCTCGGCGGCGGTGGCGCGGGTGTAGTTGAGGTGGCGCGGATGGATGGCGTTGAGGTGGATGTTGTCGAGGACGAAGTTGCGGATGGATACGACGTTTGCCAGCGGGTCGCGGCCGAAGTCTTTCACCACAGCGTCGGAGGCGGCGGCGAAACGCTCGACCTCGACGGCGGGGCTGAACTCGACCGGGCCGTTGAAGAGGCGGAGGGTGGGCACGATATTCTCGGGCATGAAGGGCTCTCGGGGAACCTGCGGCAGGTTGCGCAGGACGATGTCGCCGCTGAGGAGGGAGGCCTTGGTGACGCCGGCGGGGAGGTACTGCTCGCCGAGCAGGTCGCGGCGCACCTCCATATCGCGGGGTGCGTTGACCTTGATCTCGAGGCGTTCGACGGGGCATTCGCGGAGCAGGGGGAGGGTTTCGTGGAGGAAGTTGTGGCGGCGGTGGACGGTGTAGTCGACCACCACGATGCAGCCTATTTCCATACCGGTGTGGACCATGGCGAGTTCGCGCAGGTGGTTGAAGCGGCCACAGTCGGCACACTCGGCGGGCAGCTGGTGGATGAAGGCGTTCTGGGGCATGTCGACGCGCTTGCCGTCGAGCTGGATGGTATATACCGCGTTGACGGTGACCTCCTCGATGTCGGGGTTGTAGACGACGAAGGTCTCGCCCTTGTCGGCGTAGGCGGTGAGGGCGCGGTTGCGGAGGATCTGCACCTCGTGGCGGTAGCGGTAGTCGGAGGTGCCGTCGCTGTTGAGTGTCCACTCGTGTCGCAGGAGGCGGAAGACGGCGTCGGGCTGCTGGGCTCGAAGAATTGAAAATTGAAAATTGAAAATTGAAAATAGCGCTGCTATGAGAAGTGTCTTTTTCATGACGATGAGATTCTATGGGGTTAGGGACTTATTTGGTGAGGATGATGGGTGTTTGCGACAGTTGCTGCTGTGCTTTGGCGACGGCGCGGAAGGCTGGCCAGTCGGCAGCTTCGTAGAGGCGCTTGGAGAAGACGGCCTGCTCGCCGAAGGTGAGGGTGGTGCCGCCCAGCTGGATGCCGCAGCCGAAGCTGGCCACGGGGTCGGCGATGCCGTCGACCATGGGGTAGTGCACCTGCTTGGGCTCGAAGGGGAGGGTGACGGTTTCGCGGATGTCGACCAGGCGGGAGCAGCGGTCGGAGAAGGGCTGTGTGCGGGTTTCGGGTGTGAGGTCGAAGTTGAGGTGAGCCATGGCGCGTCGGAAGATGCCGCGGGCGGCCAGGGGTGTGAAGACGACGGCGTCCTTGCTGACGGAGGCGTAGTTGGGGATGCGGTAGGTGTAGGTGATGGCGACGGGCTGCTCGAGGTAGCGGTCGGGGTCGGTGTGGGTGATGTCGAGGATCTGTGCCTGTGGGGCGATGCGGAGCAGTTCGAGTTCGAGTGCGGCGCGCCACTCGCTCTGGCGTGCAGAGAAGACGGAGCGGACCGAGGCGTCGGACTGGCCTTCGGCGGTGACGATGAGGGTGCCGGTGAGGGTGCCCTGGCGGTCGATGGCGCTGGTGCCGACGACGCTGATATAGTGTTTCTCGGCGGGGGAGATGGGCGTTTCCATGAGGTCGCAGCCTTCGGCGGTGCCGATGAGATAACCCTGCTGCTGCTCGGCGCTGGACCAGAGCTCGCGTACGTTGGGGACCCAGGTGGGGTCGAGGAGCTCGAACTGGCCGTTGCGACGTTTGACGGCGCAGACGGAGTGGTTGAACTGGTCGGCGGGTATGCGGTCGATGCGCTCGCCGGCCATGGTCATGGCGGCGTAGGCTTCGAAGCCTGCGGCGCGGAGCATGGCGATGAGGAGCGAGGCTTTGTCCTTGCAGACGCCGCAGCGGTCGGTGTAGTTCATGTCGGCGCTGTGGAGGGTGAAGCCTTCGCCGGGGCCCATGGAGATGCCGGCATAGCGCATGTTGTCGGCCACCCAGTGGGTGAGGATGGAGATGGAGTCGGTCTCGTCCTTGGCGCCTTGGAGCAGTTGGTTGACTTTTTTCTGCAGTTCGGGGGTGGGCTGGAAGCTGCCGTAGGCCTCGTTGACGCCGTAGAACCAGCGGCTCTTGGCCTGCCAGTCGGGGCTGGTGGAGAGGAGGAGCTTGCACTCGATGTCGTTGCCGGCCAGGGCGCGGGGTTCGCGTTTGAGGGGCATGATGTTGGCGCGGGTGAAGGTGTAGAGCGAGCGTCCGGGCTCGTCGGCGGCGGCGCGGTGGGTGCCGACGGTACCGTTGTAGGCTTTGTATTGGAGTTTTTTATTGTCCTGTATGTTAAGCTGGTAGACTTTCTGGACGATGGGTTCGGAGCTCCAGAAGGGGACGATGTCGTAGTAGTGGCCGCGCATGGGGGGTATGTAGCGGTCGTCGTTCTGTGGGAGTGAGGCGAAGGCGGCGTTGAGGCCTGCGGTGGGCTGTCCGCCGTCGGCGAGGAGGGCGTAGGTGTAGCCTTTTTTGTAGGTCCAGACTTCGAGTTCGTCGCCGAGTTCGAGGAAGCCGACGTGGACCATTTTCTGGCTGGCGCCCCAGTAGATCATGCGAGCGGGGGCGATGTAGTCGTAGACGGGTCGGTTGTCGGGGCGTCCGGGCCAGACGAGGGTGTCGGTGAGGCCGGAGGAGGCGCGGTGGACGAGGACGCGCTCGATGTTGCAGTGGGCGGAGAGGGGGTCGTAGTCGATTTTGACTGCGATGTTGGCGGCGCAGCCACGGTAGGAGTACATCTGTGTGCGCCAGTGGCGGACGATGTGGCTGAGGCCAGACTCCTCGACGTAGACGCCGGTGGAGTCGAAGAGGGTGACGGTGTTGCTGCCGGCATATTTGTCGGGCAGTGCGCGGAGCTGCGCGGCGGCACCAAAGGCGGTAGCCGCTAGCAGCGAGAGGATTAGGTATAGTTTCTTGCTCATATACAACAGGATTTTGAACTGCAAAGATACGATTTTTTTTCGAGTTTTTTGAGATTTTTTTGAAAAAATTCGAGGTTTATTAAGTGGTGAAAACCAGCGGTTTAGATGCATCCTCTTCTTCCTCTGTTCTTCGATGGGAGGGGATGGGGGGCAATAAGACGGGATTTTTGGCGTTGTAGGGGTATTGGAACGGCGAATTTTTCGAATTATGCGAAAGGGTGGCGCGAGCAAAATTTGGGGCGGATTACTCGAATGCGCCGTGCGATGGAAATTCGAGTAATTGACTGGAAATTAAAAGGGTAAGCAAATTCGTTTAATTCGCGAAATTCGCCGTTAAAACAAAAAAAACGCAGGAATATGGCAAAGTTAGAGCAGGGCATCCTCGGGCCGTTCCGGGGGAAGGTGGGTACCGTGGTGGGGTACCTTTGGCGCGGCAAGCAGGTCGTAAGGGCTTACCGCAAGGAGATCAATTATCCGAACACGGAGATGCAACAGGCTGAAAGGGAGTGGTTTGTGGGGATGGTGCGGTTCGCGGCGACGGCGCGGCAGGCGCTGTTGCTTGGATTGAGAGAGAAGGCGTCGAAGGAGGGGATGACGGAGGGGAATGTGTTCGTGAGGATGAACAAGGGGTGTTTTGAGAGGGGGGCGGCGCGCGGCGTCCGCAGTGGGATTGATTATGAGCGGATCAGGATTGCGGAGGGTGCGGCGGCGCCGGTGCGGTTCACAGGTGCGGTGGTGGATGAAGAGGGGGTGTTGAGGGTTGAGTATGAGAAGAATAGCGGGATGACGCGGGCGAAGGCGTCGGACCATGTCTACCTCTACGTATATAATATAGATACGCGCGAGGGGATGCTGAGTGCCGCCGCGGAGCGGCGGCACGGCAAAGTGCAGATGCAACTGCCCGAGGGGTGGGATGCACAATCCGTCAGGGTCTACGGTTTTACGGTAGACGCTGACGGACGGGCCAGTATGTCGAGCTATATTGCTCTTTCTGAAGGTATTGTCAGCTTAGAACGGGAGGGTCTTGCCGGCGGCGATGTTTTTGTTGAGCTCTTTGGCGAGCACAGCCAGCGAGGCGGCGAGGTTTTCGTTCTTGATGATGACGCCACGGGGGATGTTGATGTGGGAGGGGGAGAAATTCCAGATGGCGCGGATGCCGTTGGCGATCATCAGGTCGGCCACAGCCTGGGCCTGGGTTGAGGGGACGGCGATGATGCCGACGTGGATTCCGAGGCGCTTGGCGAGGCTGGGCAGTTTTTCCATCGGCATGACGGACTTGCCGCCAATGCGCTTGCCGTGGAGGTCGGGGTTGATGTCGAACCCGACGGCGATGGAGAGGCCATAGTTGTCAAAACCCTGATATTGCAGCAGGGTGCGGCCCAGGTTGCCGACGCCGACGAGGATGGCTTCGTCGTGGTTGTCGTAGCCGAGGTAGGCCTCCATGTCGGCCATGAGGCGCTTGGTGAGGAAACCGCGCTTGGGTTTGCCCGGCACCGAGCTGACGCTGGCGAGGTCTTTGCGCACCTGGACAGGGTTGAGCGAAAGATTTTCGGCAATGAGCGAGGAGGAAATATACTCCACACCGTCTTTGAGTTTCTGCTGCAGGTAGCAGTAATAGATTGGCAATCGGCTGAGGGTTGACTTCATGATTACCAAGGACTTTTCTTCGTGTGTGTACTTGCGTTTTCCGCCGTTAACTGTGCTTCCCATAAATAAAAATAGTATATGTTTTGTAATAATGTTGGATGCAAAATGACGCTGCAAAAGTACAACATTTTTTCAAATTGGAAATATTTTTTTTTTAGAACGACTTTTTTTTGTAATTTTGCAAATGGTTTTGGTCGCCCTGCGAGGGGCGCCAAGAGGGAAGCAGGTGAGAGTCCTGCGCAGTCCCGCTGCTGTGAGTTCCAAGCAGTTAGCCACTCCATACAGAATGCCACTGCGGTGCGCGACAGTGCCGTGGGAAGGTTGGAGCGAGGCTAGGAACAAGCCAGAAGACCTGCCAAGACCGAGAAAAAAAGAAGAATGATCACAGCCCTCGAGGAAAGGTTCTGTTGACCCAATGAGCATTGTTGTTCTATACATAGTATCGTTTATTGTTGGCTGCCGACGGCGGACAGCGCGGCGGTGGCATCTGCTCAGGACAGGCCTTTCGGCGGGGGCTTTTCTTTTGACGTATACGGCTGCGGCGCAGGAGGTGGACACCGTGCAGCGGCTGGACGAGATAACCATCAGCAGCCAGCGCGCGCCCTCGACGCTGCGGACTGCCGCGCCAACACAAGTCGTTGGGTCAGAGCAGTTGGAGCGCCTAGGGGCGATGCAGCTGAGCGACGCCATCAAGCAGATGGCGGGCGTGACGCTGAAGGACTACGGCGGGGTGGGCGGCGTGAAGACGGTGTCGGCGCGCGGGCTGGGGAGCCAGTTTTCGGCCGTGACGATCGACGGGGTGCCGGTGGACGACTCGCAGAACGGGCAGGTGGATTTGGGGCGATACACGCTGGGCAATGCGGCCTATGTGAGTATGAGCCAGGGGCAGGAGGAGGGGTCGCTGCTGACGGCACGGGCCTATGCGGCTGGCAATGTGCTCAATATGGAGACTGCGCAGCCGAGTTTCTGGCCCGGCGAGCGGACGAAGCTCAAGGCCGGCATGGAGGCGGGCTCGTTCGGCATGGCCTCCCCCACCCTGCTGTGGCAGCAACGGTGGGGCAAGCGCCTCAGCACCAGCCTGTGGGCCAACTACTTGTACTGCCGCGGCGACTACCCCTTCCTGCCCTACGAGAGCGCGCCGGAGAAAATCCGCCGCGAGCACTCGGCGGTGTGGATGGCCACGGTGGACGGCAATCTCTTCTACACCCTCGCGGAGGGTAACACGCTGAGCGCCAAGGTGCACTGGATGAGCGGCGAGCATGAGTTGCCGGGTCCGCTGCACCTGCACTCGCAGGCCCCCAGCGGCCAGAGCTCGGACGAGCAGCTGGCCTTTGCGCAGGCCAAGTGGAAGGTGGAGCGCGAGCGGTGGCGCTGGCAGCTGCTGGGCAAGGTGCGCGGCAGCCACGACGCCTTCCTCGACACCACCCCCGGCACCTTCCAACACAACGACTACCGGCAGCGCGAAGGCTACTTCAGCGCCAGCGCGAGCCACGACCTGACGCCTTGGCTCGAACTCAACGCCGCCGCCGACGCCAGCCTGAGCCACCTCCTGGGCCGCCAGCAGACACTGACCACGCCGTGGCAGCCGCAGACCGACGTCACGCGGCGCAACCTTGCCGCCGCGGCGGCAGCCCGGACCCACTTCGCCATCGGAAAGGCCAAACTCGACCTCCGCGCCAACCTCGTGCTCACCGACATCGCAGACCGGCTGGAAAACGGCAACCATAGGCCTCACTACCAGCGGCTTACCACCTACCTCTCGGCCATGGCCACGCTGGGCGGCGGCACCACCCTGCGGCTGTTCTACAAAGAGAGCTACCGCGCACCCAACTTCGGCGAGCTCTACTTCTTCCAACTCATGGCCAAAAACCTGCGCCCCGAGCACGCCAGGCAGCTGAACCTGGGGGCGACGCAGGCCTTCTACGGCCAAAGGAGGGGGCTGAGCGGCGAGGTGACGGTGGACGTCTACTATAACCGCGTGAGCGACAAGCTGGTGGCCTACCCGCTGCACAGCATGTACTACTGGACCACCGACAACCTGGGGCGCGTGGACATCACGGGGCTCGACGCCACGGCCAGCATCCGCTACGAGGCCTTCAGCCTGCAACTCAACTACACCTTCCAGCACGCCGTGGACCGCAGCGACGAGGCGAGCAAGTTCTACGGCCACCAGATAGCCTACACGCCGCGCCACAGCGGCGGGGGCAGCGCGCGCTGGGAGAGCCGGTGGGTGAACCTGGGGCTGACGGCCATGGTGGTGGGCAAACGCTATAGCAACCAGCAGAATATAGAGAAATGGAGCCTGCCGGCCTACTGCGACCTGGGCCTTGCGGCCGACCGCAAGTTCGACCTGCCCGTGGGCACCCTCGGCGTGCGGGCGCAGGTGATGAACCTGCTGGGGGTGCAGTACGAGGTGGTGCGCTCCTACCCCATGATGGGGCGCAACTGGCGGCTGGGCATGACATACGAATTTTAAATCACACAAATACATGAAATTATGAAACAGATTATGAGAATGCTTTGCCTCGGGCTGCTGACCCTGGGCTTCGCTGCCTGCAGCGACAAGGATGAAGACAGCATCAACGTCAACGCCCTGGTGCTGAACGAGGGTGGCTGGGGAGGCAACAACGCCTCGATCACCGGACTGGACACGCGCACGGGCAAGGTGGACGCCGACTGGTTCGACCGCGCCAACGACGGGCGCCCGCTGGGCGACGTGGCGCAGGACATGCTCAAGTACGGCTCGAAGGTGTACGCCACGATTTCGTTCTCGAACAGCCTCGAGGTGATCGACCCGCAGACGGGCAAATCGCAGCGCGTGGACATGGGCGACCGCACGCCGCGCCACATCGCCGCCGAGGGCGGCAAGGTGTACATCACCTGCTACAACCCCTGCAGCGTGGTGCGCGTGGACACCGCCACGCTTGAAATCGAGGCCACCTGCCGGCTGGGCGAATACCACCCCGAGGGCATCGCCATCGCACAGGGCAAGGCCTTCGTGGCCAGCTCGGTGATGGACGACTACACCATGCGCGACAACAAGGTGTATGTGGTCGACCTGACCACCTTCGCCAACCCCGAAAGCATCGAGGTGGGCCTGAACCCCAGCATGGTGAAGAAGGTGAGCGACAGCAAGATACTGGTGGGCTACGCCGGCGACTATGCCTCCATCCCCGGCGGCTCGGCCATCATCGACGTGGCCACGCTGCAGGTCAGCCAGACGAACATGGAGCTGGCCGGCGCCGCCATCTACAACGGCATGGTGTACGCCTACGCCTCGACCTGGGTGGAAGTCACCCCCGGCGACTGGCAGCAGAGGGCGGGCTTCTTCCAAATGGATCCCGCCACCTTCAGCACCACACCGCTCGACTTCCTCAGCGGCATCGCCAGCCCCTACGGCATCGACATCGACGCCGCCACGGGCGACATCTACATCACCGAGAGCATCAACGGCGCCAACGGCGACGTGCACTGCTACAGCCAGAGCGGCACGCTGCGCTTCAAGTCCGAAGCCGGCATCTTCCCGAAGAAGGTGGTGGTGATGTAGGGAGTGAGGAGTGAGGAGTGAGGAATGAGGAGTAATGCGAGGGGGCGGCGCCTGTGGCGCCGCCCCCTCGTTTACTTTATTTCTGGGTGGCGATGTAGTCGAGCACGCGTTTGCGGTCGCTGGCGAACTTCAGCACCTCGGTGGTGCGGGAGAAGTTGACCGGGTCGACGCAGTAGTGGTAGGCGTACTGCAGGAATTCGACCTTGGAGGTGGCATAGTCGAAGGTGGCCGCCAGGCGGGTAATCTGGTCGGCGGTGAGGTCGGCGGAAGCGACCATGACCTTGCCGAGGGCGAGGCGGTCGGAGTCGTAGGGCTGCCCCTTCAAGCGGTCGACCATGCCGCGGAGGTCGCTGTCGGAGGTGCGGCGTGCCTCCTGGTGGCGGCGGTGGTGTGGGGACTGGCGCTCGACAAGCTGAGGCTGCTCGTCAGCAGATGCTTTGTGCAGCGGAGGTTCGGGCGATACTTTTATGGCAACGGGCGCAGCCTGGGGCACATGGCGGTGCACGGGACGAGCATCGGGACGAGGCTGTACGGGGGCGCCGAGGGTGAGGCGGTCGGAGGGCTGGTCGTAGGAGACGGCGATGTCGGTGGTGGCGGCATCGGGATGCAGGAGCATCGAGGCGGCCTTCTGGGCCGGGCGGCGCAGGACGACGACCACCTCGTGGGGCTGGTCGGTGAGGCCGGTGACGAGGACGCGGGTCTGCGGCATGCGGTTCTGGATGTCGCCATCGACAAAGACGGTGAACGATTCGCCACCGCGCGACTCGAAGTTGAGCGTGCGCCCCTGGGCCAGGGCGCCGAGGCTGAAGAGGCACATCGCGAGTGCCATTGCTGTGTGTTTCATATTCAATGTACATTATTTATTATTGTCACGGAATGCCATGGTGTCGATCCAGCGCCCCTCCTGGCCGCGGAGCGCGAGGGCGAACTCGGCGAAGGAGCGGTGCTCGAGGTGGAGCACATTGTAGACCGACCCCACGTCGGGGATGAAATGGGCGTCGCTGTCGGTGATGAAGTTGAAGCGTTTTAGGTAGGCGAACTTGCGGACGAACTCGTCGCGAGTGGTGAACTTGTTGATTTCGAGGCCGTCGGCACGAAGGTCGGGCGGCACGAAGCCCAGCTGGCTCATCAGGCTGGTGGTGCTTTTGTTGACGTGCGCGGGGACGAAGAGGCCGCCGATGCGGTGCACCTCGTCGTAGAGGCCGTCAATATCGACGTCGATGGCGTTGAGCAGGTGGTAGGGTTCCTCGCCGGTAATCTCGTCGTTTTCGTCGACAATGAGCTGATAGCCAAAGCGGTCCTCATCGTTGGGGATGGGGGGCAGGTGTGCGTCGAGGAAAGACTGGAAGGCGTCGAGCTGCGCATCGTCTTCGAAGAAGCAGAGGCAGTGGGCCTCCTCCTGCGAGGTAACCTCCACGGCGCCAAGCACGAAGAGGCCGCGCTCGCGCCCGATGCGCTGGGTGACTTTCACCTGGCGCGTGGTGTTGTGGTCGGAGATGGCGATGACGTCCAGGCCACGCTCGAGCGCACGGTCGACGATGGCCGAGGGCGACATTTCGAGGTCGCCGCACGGCGAGAGGACCGTGTGGATGTGGAGGTCGGCTTTGAACGGCGTGAGCGGCACTAGTTGAGCAGTTGGTAGATGCGACCGACAGTCTCGTAGGTCTGCATGTCGGTGCTGAGGAAGGGGATGCCCTCCTCGTTGCTCTGCTCGACGGTGTCGTCGCTGGCGGTGAGGCCTTTGACGAGGATGACGCAGGAGAGTTCCTTGAGGGAGGCGATGGCCATGACGTTTTTGTGGGTCTGGAGGGTGACCCACACGTTGCCCATTTCGGCGTTGCCCATGACGTCGCTGAGGAGGTCGCTGACGTAGCAGCCGTCGATGTCGCGGTCGAGGCCCTCGGCGCCGCTGAGGACCTTGAGGTTCAGTTTCTCTACCAGTTCTCTGACTTTCATATTGCTGATGTGTGTTTATAGATTAATTGGAAATGCAAAAGTACGAATTTTTTCCCATATACCCTGGAAAAAATCGCATCACACTGTCATCCAGCATATTATCCTCCAGAGAGAAAGCATGCAAATTTTTCGTCAAAAACCTGGAAAACACCCTATTTTTGCCAAAACACAACAAGGTGATATCCAGTGGATTGAAAGCATCATCTTCTTCCTCTCTTCTTCCTCTCTTGAAGTGTGGAAAGATCGGGGTGGGTGGAGAGGTTTTTCATCGGCAGGGGATGCCCTGTTGGGAAATTCTCTTCTTTTGCAAAAAAGTTGTAATTTTGCAGTCGAAAAAACATACAACGGGCCAATGAAAAACAAACATAACTCACTGAATATCACCCCACCCCACCAATCACATTCGAAATCGTGCCAATCACAGAACACACTAGGAAACGTCAAGAAGTTCCTGAAAGATGTGGTTGTGGTACTGTCTGTCGTGATATTGTTGCTTATTGGACTAGAAATGATGCTTGGGATTGTACCTCGCGAATTGAAATACAAAGACTGGTATCTTGTTCACCGAGGAGAATGTGTTCAGACGCTTATTTTAGGGAATTCGTTTTTAGCCAGGGGTCTCGACCCTCATGTGCTAGGTGACAGCACGTTCAACTGCGCATCTACAGCAAGAACACTTGTGTACGATAGCCTGATTCTACACAAATACTATTCTCACCTACCAAACCTCAAAACAATCATATTACCAACACATTACGGTCTGCATTTCGCACCACACCACCATAGCGAAGTGCGATTCCGGTACGCACGTTACATGAAACTGTTCACAGATGAGAATTATTACGAATATTCCGCGCTTCTGTCTGGCTGTATGCAGATGAAAACCTACAAGCCGGGAAAAATAGACTCGACCGGATTCATGCCAATCAGGCGGGTGTGGGATGGGGTAACAATAGCGAATCCTCCCGGAGACGTTAATGCCATAGCAGCGAGGGCATCTAGATACACCTCAATGATGGAGCATATTGCGGATTTCTGCAAAAAAAAGAACATTCGCTTAATAATCCTCATTCCACCATTAAGCGACACCTTTCTAGATTGTGGCTCTGACTCTCTTTGGAAGCTGCAAGAAGATGTTGTTGCGGAAATAAAAAGCAAGTTTCCTGTCGAGGTGGGTGATTACCTTAGACACAAGGATTTTCGATCCAATGAGATGTATTGTGATGAAATCCATCTCAACCATGCAGGCGCATCACTGTTTTCAACTCTTGTGAAGAAAGATTTTGAACTGTAGAAGACGCAATAAAACTGTTAAAAGTGCCGCCGGGCGGCACTTTTTTTTGGCTATGTGGAAAATTTAACGTAATTTTGCACTTTAAAATTTGTTAAAAAGATGAAATTGAAGATTGTTGTACTTGCCAAGCAAGTCCCTGATACTCGCAACGTTGGCAAGGATGCTATGACGGCGGAGGGCACGGTGAACCGTGCCGCGCTACCCGCCATTTTCAACCCCGAAGACCTCAACGCCCTGGAGCAGGCCCTGCGCCTGAAGGAGCAGCACCCCGGCAGCACCGTGGGGCTGCTGACGATGGGCCCGCCGCGCGCGGCCGAAGTCATCCGCGAAGGCCTCTACCGCGGCGCCGACACGGGCTGGCTGCTCACCGACCGCCTCTTCGCGGGCGCCGACACGCTGGCCACGAGCTATGCCCTGGCCACGGCCATCGAGAAGATCGGCGACGTGGACATCGTCATCGGCGGCCGCCAGGCCATCGACGGCGACACGGCCCAGGTGGGTCCCCAGGTGGCACAGAAGCTGGGGCTGAACCAGGTGACCTATGCTGAAGAAATTCAGAAAATAGAGAATGGGAAAGCCACCATCCGCCGCTTGATCGACGGCGGCGTGGAGGTGGTGGAGGCACCGCTGCCGCTGGTGGTGACGGTGAACGGCTCGGCCGCCGAATGCCGCCCCGCCAACGCCAAGCTGGTCATGAAATACAAGTATGCAGCCTGCCCGCTGGAAGTGGCCGAGGACGACACCCGCAAGGGTCTCCGCGCCGAGCGCCCCTACCTGCAGCTCACGCAGTGGAGCGTGGCCGACGTGGACGGCGACCCCGCACAGTGCGGCCTCAGCGGCTCGCCCACCAAGGTGAAGGAGGTGCAGAACATCGTCTTCCAGGCCAAGGAGAGCAAGACCCTCACCAGCAGCGACACCGACATCGACGGAATGATCAAAGAGTTAGTAAGCGAAAAACTAATATAGACCTCACCCCCAACCCCTCTCCGAGGGGAGAGGGGAGTGGAATGTTCGAGTGCAGCCATGTATAGATACGAAACCGGCAACGCAGATGTTTATCACTTGATAAAACCCTTTGCTCGCGCCAACCGCCGCGAACAGACACCAAGTGAGCGCATCCTGTGGGAACAGTTGAGAAAACTGCCCTACCGGTTTCGCCGTCAACATCCGATAGGAGAATACATTGCAGACTTTGTATGCCTGTCGAAGAAACTGGTGATTGAAGTAGACGGTGAATATCACAACACCCAAGAACAGCAAATTGCCGATGCACAAAGAACAGAGGCAATGAATCGCATCGGATTCAAAGTGATACGATTCCACAACGACGCAGTCGACAACCACACGCTAGAGGTTGTAGAGGAAATAAAAGAAATTATCAACGCAGAAAATCAAACATTATAATTATATGGACGATAAACAAATGAATACAGGGGTAACCACTCCCCTCTCCCCTCGGAGAGGGGCTGGGGGTGAGGTATTTGTATATATAGAGATAGAAGGCACCGAGGTGCGCGAGGTGAGCCAGGAGTTGCTGACCAAGGGTCGCAAGCTGGCCGGCGAGCTGGGCGTGGAGCTGCACGCCGTGGTCATCGGCACCGGCATCAAGGGCAAAGTCGAGGAGCAGATCCTGCCCTACGGCGTGGACAAGCTGTTCGTCTTCGACGCCCCCGAGCTGTTCCCCTACACCTCGGCACCGCACACCGACATCGTGGTGAATCTCTTCAAGGAGGAGCAGCCGCAGATATGCCTGATGGGCGCCACCGTCATCGGCCGCGACCTGGGTCCGCGCGTCAGCTCGAGCCTGACCAGCGGCCTGACGGCCGACTGCACACAGCTCGAAATCGGCCCCTACGAGGACAAGAAGAGCGGCAAGACCTACGAGCAGCTGCTCTACCAGATCCGTCCCGCCTTCGGCGGCAACATCGTGGCCACCATCGTCAACCCCGACCACCGTCCGCAGATGGCCACCGTGCGCAGCGGCGTCATGCAGAAAGCTGTCTACGAGGGCCCGTGCAAGAAAGAGGTGGTCTATCCCGAAGTGGGCAAATACGTCTCGCCCGAAGCCTTCGTGGTGCGCGTGCTTGACCACCATGTGGAGGCCGCCAAGCACAACCTCAAGGGCGCCCCCATCGTGGTGGCCGGCGGCTACGGCGTGGGCAGCAAGGAGGGCTTCGACAGCCTCTTCGAGCTGGCCAAAGTGCTCCACGGCGAGGTGGGCGGCAGCCGCGCCGCCGTCGATGCCGGATGGATTGACAACGACCGCCAGATTGGCCAGACGGGCGTAACGGTGCACCCCAAAGTGTACATCGCCTGCGGCATCAGCGGCCAAATCCAGCACATCGCCGGCATGCAGGACTCGGGCATCATCATCAGCATCAACAGCGACCCCGACGCCCCCATCAACAAGATAGCCGACTACGTCATCACCGGCACCGTCGAAGAGGTGGTCCCCAAAATGATTAAGTATTACCGTCAAAACAGCAAATAGACATGGCAAACTATTATAGCGATCATCCTGAAATAGCATTCCACCTCTCTCATCCCGAGATGAAAAAGGTGGTCGACCTGAGAGAAAAGAATTACGAGGACGCCCAGAAGGGCATCGACTACGCCCCCGTGGACTTCGAGGACGCGATGGAGAACTACCGCCGCGTGCTGGAGATCACCGGCGACGTGGCCGCCAACACCCTGGCCGTGAATTCCGAGAGCGTCGACCTCGAAGGGCCGCACCTCGAGAACGGCCGCATGGTGTACGCCTCGAAGACCGTCGAGAACCTCGCCCAGACCCGCCTGGCCGGCCTCTACGGCGTCAGCATGCCCCGCCGCTACGGCGGACTGAACCTGCCCAACGTGGTGTTCAGCATGGCCAGCGAGCTGGTGGCTGCCGCCGACGCCGGCTTCCAAAACATCTGGAGCCTGCAAAGCTGCATCGACACCCTCTACGAGTTCGGCTCCGAGGAGCAGCGCCAGAAGTACATCCCGCGCATCTGCGCCGGCGAGACCATGAGCATGGACCTCACCGAGCCCGACGCCGGCAGCGACCTGCAACGCGTGATGCTCAAAGCCACCTACGACGAGAAGGAGCAGTGCTGGCGCCTCAACGGCGTGAAGCGCTTCATCACCAACGGCGACTCGGACATCCACCTCGTGCTGGCCCGCAGCGAGGAGGGCACCAAGGACGGCCGCGGCCTGTCGATGTTCATCTACGACAAGCGCAACGGCGGCGTCGACGTGCGCCACATCGAGCACAAACTCGGTATCCACGGCAGCCCCACCTGCGAACTGACCTACAAGAACGCCAAGGCCGAACTCTGCGGCGACCGCAAGATGGGCCTCATCAAATACGTCATGGCCCTGATGAACGGCGCCCGCCTGGGCATCGCCGCCCAGAGCGTCGGCCTCAGCCAGGAAGCCTACAACGAAGGCCTCGCCTACGCCCGCGAGCGCGCCCAGTTCGGACAGAAGATTATAGAGTTCCCCGCCGTCTACGACATGCTCTCCCGCATGAAGGCCAAACTCGACGCCGGCCGCAGCCTGCTCTACCAGACCGCCCGCTATGTGGACCTCTACAAGTGCCTCGAGGACATCGCCCGCGACCGCAAGCTCACCCCCGAGGAGCGCGCCGAGATGAAGCTCTACAACCGCCTGGCCGACGCCTTCACTCCCATCGCCAAGGGCATGAACAGCGAATACGCCAACCAGAACGCCTATGACGCCATCAGCATCCACGGCGGCAGCGGCTTCATCATGGAGTACAAGTGCCAGCGCCTCTACCGCGACGCCCGCATCTTCAGCATCTACGAGGGTACCACGCAGCTGCAGGTCGTGGCCGCTGTGCGCTATATCACCAACGGGACCTATCTCCAGGTGATGCGCGACATGCTCGCCAAGACACCCGACGGCGCCCTGAAGAGCCGCGTGGCTCCGCTGATCGACCTCTACGAGAAGGCCGTGAACTACGTCAACGAAGCCGGCAACCAGGAGCTGCACGACTTCCTGGCCCGCCGCCTGTACGACATGACCTGCGAAATCATCATGTCGCTCCTCATCATCGACGACGCCAGCCGCGCTCCCGAACTCTTCGCCAAGAGCGCCGACGTCTACGTCCGCATGACCGAGGAGAACGTCTGCGCCAAAGCCTACTACGTCATGCACTTCAAGGCCGACGACCTCCCCGCCTTCCGCGCCGAGTAGCGAGGGGACACACCGAACCGAAAGAGCACCCTAATACGGTGCTCTTTTGGTTCTATGGCCCTACCGGAGCGCCTCGACCATGACTTTTATGCAATAATTTTCAAAAAAACGGCGATTTTTGCCGGTGTATAACCGACTGATTGTCTGCTTTTTACGCCTATCCTCTTCTTCCTCTATTCTTCTTTGGTAGGTGATGGGGGCAATAAGAGAGGATTTTTGGCGTTAGGGGTGTGTTGGAAGACAAGAAAGTGTTTTTTTGAAGACAAGAAAGACAAGAAAAACAAATTATCTGAAAACAACAATAGCAACAATGAACAACAAAATAAAAAAGGATAAATGGAACGGCGAATTTTTCGAATTATGCGAAAGGCTGGCGCGGACAAAATTTGGGGCAGATTACTCGAATGCGCGGTGCGATGGGAATTCGAGTAATTGGCTGGAAATTAAAATGGTAAGCAAATTCGTATAATTCGCACAATTAGCCGTTAAAACAAAAAATACGCAGCAGTATGGCAAAGTTAGAGCAGGGCATCCTCGGGCCGTTCCGGGGGAAGGTGGGTACCGTGGTGGGGTACCTGTGGCGGGGTAAGCACGTGGTTAGGGCTTACCGCCGTGAGATCAATTATCCGAACACGAAGATGCAACAGGCTGAGCGGGAGTGGTTTGTGGGGATGGTGCGGTTCGCGGCGACGGCGCGGCAGGCGCTGCTGCTGGGGCTGAGAGAGAAGGCGGCGCGGGACGTGATGACGGAGGGGAATGTGTTCGTGAGGATGAACAAGGGTTGTTTTGGTAGGGGGGCGGCGCGCCGCGTCCGCAGTGAAACACCCCTCCGGCCTGCGGCCACCTCCCCTTGTGAAGGGGAGGTGCGGGAGAATGCCATTAGTAATCAAGAATATATTACTAGAAATCAAATGCCTAGTCCATCTGGCTGCTCCCCTTTGCAAGGGGAGCTCCCCGAAGGGGTGAGGGGTGGGATTGATTATGAACGCATTCGCATTGCGGAGGGTGCGGCGGCGCCGGTGAGGTTCACGACGGCGAGCGTGGATGAAAACAATGTGCTGCGCGTTGATTTCGAGAAGAATAGCGGTATGAGTCGCGCCAAAGGGAGCGACCGTGTCTACATATATGTATATAATATAGATACGCGCGAGGGGCTCCTCTCCCACCCTGCCGAGCGGCGGCGGGGGCAGCTCGAAATGCAACTGCCGGAGGGGTGGAATGAATTGAATATCAAGATGTGGGGCTTCGTGGTGGACAGTGAGGGTAGGGCGAGCGGGTCGCAGTATGTGGCGGTGGATGTTTTGGAGGATGGCGATGTGACCGATGTAGCCGAAAGTCCTGAAGTGGCATTCAATGAAGCAGATACGCTGGGACAGACTATTAAACGGGAGCACCTGACGGAGTGTTATCGTGATGATGGTGGCGGGAACGGAATCCCCTGACGGGGTATTATGGATTACGCAAATAAAAAAAAAGACGACAATGGCAATGTACGAATATAAGTATCCACACCCGGCGGTGACGACGGACTGTGTGGTGTTCGGCGTCGACGGGCGCACGGTGAAGGTGCTGCTCATCGAGCGCGGCCAGGAGCCGTACAAGGGGAAGTGGGCCTTTCCGGGCGGATTTCTGCAGATGGACGAGACGGCCGAGGAGTGCGCGGTGCGCGAGTTGCGCGAGGAGACGGGGCTGGAGCTGGAGCATGTGAGGCAGCTGGGGGCATTCAGCGCGGTGGACCGCGACCCGCGCGAGCGGGTGATAACGATAGCCTATTATGCCCTGGCGCGGCAGAGCGAGGTGCGGGGCGGCGACGATGCGGCGCGCGCCCAGTGGTGGCCCATCGGTGAGGTGCCGCAACTGGCTTTCGACCACGACGACATCCTCCGGCAAGCCTTGCTGCGCCTGCGGCAGGACATCCAACTCGGGCTGCAGGACGAGCACCTCACCATGGGCGACCTGCAGCGCCTCCGCGAGGCTACGGAAGCAGTTCTAAGCAGCGGAGGAGAAAAATAAGTGAGGGCACTGAAGCCAGTGCCCTCACTTTGTTGTCCTACCTGGATTCGAACCAAGACAAGCTGATCCAGAGTCAGATGTGCTACCGTTACACCATAGGACAAAATCAATTTTGAATAATGAATTATGAACTTCGAAATTCAACTTTCAGCATTCAAAATGCTCTCTGAAAACGGGTGCAAAAGTACGAACTTTTTCCGAACTGGCAAAACTTTTTTTTGATTAGGGATTTGGAATTAGGAATTAGGAATTGTAAATCAACCGTTTGAGGGAGAAAAATTCCTAATTCCTAATTCCCGATTCCTCATTCTCCGAGGCTGTCGCCGGCCTCGGATGAGCCGTCTTTGGCGCCTTTTTCGAGTTCCATTTTGCCGAAGCGGAGTGTGATGCCGGCGGAGATATAGCGGGAGTTGAGCATCTTTTGCGTGGACTCGGAGAGATAGTAGGGGTTGGAGTTTTCGGAGCCGGAACCGCGGCTGGCGCCCCAGTTGAAGAGGTCCTGAATGTTGATGAAGACGGAGAGCTTGCGGTTAAAGAAGTCGCTGCGGGCGCCGATGTTGAACATGAGGCGTTCCTTGCGGGTGGACATCAGGCCGAGGGTGGGCGAGGTGTAGTTGAAGGAGGCGGTGAGCTGGTACTGGTCGAAGACCTTGGCCCAGGCGTTGAGGCGGAGGCTCCAGGACCACTTGTCCTCCTGCACGTCGCGGCCGCGGTAGTTTTCGAGGCGGTAGCCGTAGTCGTAGACATTGGCGTAGAGGCGGACGTTGAAGAAGCCAGAGGGGCGATAGGTGAGGTTGAGGCTGCCGCCGTAGCGCCAGGAGGTGCCCATGTTGTAGGGCATGGAGAAGTTGATCCAGCGGTCGAGGAACTCGTCGAACTTCGATTCGGTGAGGGAGCTTATCTCGTTGGTGGAGAGGCGTCCGTAGAGGTCGACGCTGATGTTGCCGAAGCGCTCGAAGTATTTGGCCCATCCGGCCTCGGCGTTGTGGGTGTAGCTGTGGGCGAGGCCGGCGGGGTTGCCGGTGGAGTAGGAGTCTTCGCCGTAGGTGCGGAAGCGGGTGAGGTTCTTGTAGGAGGGGTCTTTCATGCGGAGGGAGTAGTTGAGCTTGAAGTTGTGCATGTCGGGGGTGCGGTAGGTGAGGTGGATGGAGGGGCGGAGCTTGAAGTGGGTGAAGGCGCTGTCGTCGGCGAACTGGGTCATGGCGGTAGAGTACTGATAGTCGGTGTGTTCCAGCTCGACGCCGAGGCCGGAGCTGACGGTGAGGTTGCCGAAGCGGTGGGTCCAGTTGACGTCGAAGGAGGCTTCGGCGTCCTTGAGGCCGAGCTCGTAGGTGCGGAGGGCGTCGACGCTGTCGTAGGAGCCGCTGGCGCCGAGGTAGTAGCGGTCGAAGGTGTTGCGGTCGTCGTCGTATTCGAGCTTGAGGCCGTAGGAGAACTCGCCGTTTTTGGAGTAGGGGCGGTTATAGCGTGCGTTGAAGTCGAGGCCGAGCTCGCGGGTGGAGCCGAGGAGGTAGCGGTTTTCGTCGAGGTCGGTGTAGCGTGTGTAGAGGCGGTGGTAGTACTCGTCGGAGGCGTTGCTGGAGAGGCGCGCGCGGAGGCCGAGGCGGAGGTTGTGGCCCTTGCCATTGAACTTCTTGGTGTAGTCGACGCCGAGGTCGCCGAAGCCGCTGGTGGAGGTGGAGGTGTCGGAGAGGGAGTAGGCGAAGAGGCTGTCGAGGTCGAGGGGCCAGAAGAGCTGGTGGGTGGAGCGGTCGGAGAAGGTGCGGTTGTGGTTGATGTTGAAACCGCCGTGGAATTCGATGTCGGAGGTGGAGTCGATTTCGTAGTTGACCGAGGCGAAGAGGTTGCCGCCGTAGGAGCGGTTGCCGCTGGCGGCGGTGTCGGTCTGGCGCATGACGGTGTCGTATTCGTTGCCACCGGTGCCGTCCTCGCGGGTGAGGGCCCAGGCGGTGGACTCGTTGTCGCGGAACGAATAGCGGAACGAGGCGAAGAGGTTGACGCTGAGGCGCTCCTTGGCCCACATGTAGGAGACCCAGGGGGAGACGAAGGGCTGGTTGGAGCCGTTGACGCCGAAGGAGACGAACTGGTTGCTTTTGATGTGGGCGGAAGTGATGATGTTGATGACGGCTTCGGCGTCGGTGGCGTACTTGGCGGAGGGGTTGGTGATGGTCTCGATACGGGCCAAGGCGTTGGCGGGGAGGGTTTGGAGGTAGGTCTTGAGGTTTTCCTCGGTGAGTTTGGAGGGTTTGTCGTTGATCCAAATCTCGACGCTGGAGACACCGCGGAGGGAGATGTTGCCCTCGACGTCGACCTCCACCCCCGGGGCGTTCTGGAGGGCGTCCTCGGTGGTGCCGGTCTGGATGGAGGGGTCGTCCTCGACGTTGTAGACCAGCTTCTCGCCATCCATGAGGTAGAGGGGCTTGTCGGCGGTGATTTCGACGGCGTCGAGGGTGGTGGCGCCGGGCTTTAAGCGGAGGGTGCCGAGGGCGGTGTTGTTGGATACGGTGAAGGGGACGAGGCGGTTGCGGTAGCCGATGGCGGAGATGCGGAGGAGGTAGCTGCCGGCGGGGACGCCGGTGACCTCGAAGAGGCCGTCGAGGTTGGTAGCGGCGCCTTTGACGAAGGAGGAGTCGGCGGCGTCGAGCACGGCCACGTTGACGAAGGCCAGAAACTCGCCGCTGACCGAGTCGCGCAAGGAGCCGACGACCTTGAAGGTGTCGCCCTCGCGGACTTTCTTCTTTTGCTTGACGGAGGCGGCCTGCTGGCTGTCGCCCATCTGGTTCCAGTCGCGCTGCTGGCGGTCGGGGCGTTTGCCGGGGCGACCGCCTTCGCCCATGGGGGGCTGGCCGCCGGGGAAGCCGCCGGGCTGGGCTTCGAGCATCGAACTGAAGAGGACTACCATCGCAACAAGGGCGAGGATTTTCAGAAGGGGGTTGGATTTCATATAGTGTTTTTTAGTAATGTACAATATACATTACGTATCCCTCGCGTTGGCAAACTTGCATATAGGAGGTGAAAATTTCGACACCTAAAAAACTTTTTTTGCCACATCGCGGAAAAGATGTATCTTTGCACCGCAAAAAGTAACAAAAAAAACATATAAGACATCATACCAATGAAAAAGTTAATCATCTCAATCCTAGTAGCTTCCGCAGCCCTTATGCCGTCTGTGGCCAAGGCCGACAACATCACCGCCGACCAGGCAAAAGCTGCATCAGCCTACTACCTGAACCAGAATTCGCATAATGCGGGTCTCAGGGCTCAGGACATGTCCATCGTGCGCCAAATCGACAACCCTGTGCTGGGTATTCCGGCAGTCTATTTCCTCAATGCTCCCAAATCCGGATGGGTCATTCTGGCTGCCTCGACCGTCCTCGACCCCATCATTGCCTTCTCGGCCGACAACACCCTCGATGCCGCCAACCTGCCTGAAAATCTCGAGTGGTGGCTCGGGAACTATGCCCAAGCCGTAAGCGCTGTGCAAGAGCACGATGCCCAGCAGGACCTGCCCCACAGTCAGGAGTGGCTCGCCATCTCCAATGGCAAGCTGCCTGAGACCAAGGATGCTGCTGTGGTTCTCATAAATGCATACTGGAGCCAGGGCGACGATCGTAACCCCAACTACAACCTCTACTGCCCCGTGGTCGACGGCCGCACCTCAGTTGTGGGCTGCGTTGCCACCGCTCTCTCGCAGATATGCCACTACTATCGCTACCCCGTCCAACCTAAAGGATATGTGGTCTACAGCGCTGCCGGCAGCACCATCCGTGTGCGTTTCGACACCGTCTCGTTCAATTACGACCTCATGCCCGACGGCCTCTCCTCCTCCTCGACGGATGAAGAGATCAGCGAGGTTGCCAAGTTGTGTTACGCTGTGGGCGTGGCCGTCAAGATGGACTACAACCCCGATGGCAGCGGCTCCAACAGCTACAACGCTATCCGCGGCATGAAGAACAACTTCAAGTACGAGGAAGCCGAGTCGCTCTATCGCGAAGTCTCCAACGACGACCCCTACGGCACCGAGGACACCTACTTCGTCACGCGTATCCGCGAAGATCTGCTCAAGAGTTTTCCCGTCTATATGAGCGGTGCATCCTCCGAGGGCTCTGGTGCTGACGCAGCTGGCCACGCCTGGCTCTGCACCGGCTACCGCACCGAAAATCTCAAACAGTACTACATGAACTGGGGCTGGGGCGGCACCCGCTACGGCAATGGCTGGTTCAACCTGCAAGACAACAACATGCGCATCCCTTCCATGGGCTACAACTTCCGCGTGCGCCAGGCCGTCCTTCTCGGTCTCACCCCCCCGGAAGACTCCAACCGCGTCATCCTGGGTATCCGCAACGTGGAAGAATCTCCCCTTTCCCCAGCCTACCCCAACCCCGCTTCGGTCGCCGTCACCCTTCCCTACACCCTTGATGCAGCTGCCGACCTGCAGATTTATGGCATGGACGGCCGCCTGGTCGAGACCCGCCGTCTGGCCGCCGGCAGCGGCAACGCTGTGGTGCGCGTCGACAATTTGCCTGCCGGCATCTACATCTACCGCCTCGGCGGCGCTGCTGGCAAGTTTATCGTGAAGTAAACGTAATCGTAAACGTCGACCCCTCGCCGGGTTCGCTCTCTACCTTGATGTGAGCGTGGTGCAACCGCGCCACGCTCGCAACATAATTGAGCCCTATGCCGAACCCCTTCACATCGTGCACATTGCCCGTCGAGACGCGATAGAACTTGTCGAAGATGTGCTTGAGGTCCTCCTTGGCAATACCGACACCGTAGTCCTGCACCTTGAGGAGGAAGCGGTTGCCATCGCGCTGCGTGCTCACGACGATGTGGGGCGCACCGGAGGAGTACTTGATACCGTTATCAACCAGGTTGTAAAGCATATTGGTCAAGTGTAGCTCGTCGGCAAAGAGGGTCGACGGGTCAGCCTCGAGGTGTGTCTCGATGAAGCCGCCACGATTGGCCAACGTCAGGCGGAAACTCGCTGCCACACGACTGATAATCTCGTTGACATCCAACTCCTTGGGCGTCAATTTGAAATTCTTGTTCGACATCTTTGCACTCTGCAGCATCGTTTCCACCAGCACCCGCATGCGCTGGTTCTCGTCGTTGATGATTTCGATGAAGTTGCCGCGCGACATCGAGTCCTGCGCCACACTCTCATCGCTCAGCATCTCGCATGCCAGGCTGATGGTCGATATCGGTGTCTTGATCTCGTGCGTCATATTGTTGATAAACTCGGTCTTCATCGTGTCCAGCTTGCGCTGGTGGGCGAAGGCACGGAGGGTGAGAATGAACATGGCAGCCACCACGAAGATAAGCACCAGGCTCATATATACGTAGATATTCGAGTGGCGCTGCAGGAAGAGCTCGGCACTGGGGAAATAGAGTGTGATGAACAGCTGACCCGCTGGCGACACCCCTACGGGCTGGAACGAATAGCGATAGGGCGACTCCTCGAGGCGCTCCTCCATTTGCGCATCCGAGCAATAGAGAAACGAGCGCTGACCACCGTCGTAGAGACCTATAACAGGATGAATATCAATACCATTGAGAAGCAACTCCTCGCCTATCAGCGAGTCGAGGTCATGATAGCTGAAAGCTGTTGCCGGAAGGATGGCAGTCTGTGATGTTTCCTCTGTCAACTGCTTGATTACCGACTCCATGGCATTGCTCACCCCCACGTTGAACATATTGTCGTTGATTGAAAACGTGCGACGTGTCTGGTAGAACTGAATCAGCACCAAACTGACCGCCGCCACCGCAAAAACGGATATGATTATAACCCTGAACCAACGTTTCATTCTGTTTCTAATTTCTTCTGATAACGCGTGTTAGGAAAAAATATTTTTCCATGGGGTGTCAAATCGCAAATTTTCCGTATCTTTGCACCATGAAAATAGGTGTAATTATTGCCATGGACATCGAGTACCGCCAGATGCGCGATGCCCTGGGCGGCGACAGCGGACGGCTGGGCGCCAACGACATAGTCCTCTGGCAGTGCGGCGTGGGCAAAGTCAACGCCGCCGTCGGCACCATGCGTCTCGTGCACGAGCACCACCCCGACGCCATCCTCAGCACCGGCCTCGCCGGCGGCATCGACCCGCAGGTCCGGATCATGGATGTGCTGGCTGCCACGCAGGCCGTCTACCACGACGTGGATTGTGGCCTTATCACAGCCGACGGCACTTGCCAGTATGGCCAGGTGCAGGGTCTCCCCGCGCGCTACGACGCCGACCCGCGCCTGCTTGACCATGCCTTCGCCACGGCCAACGCCGAATCCAACACCCTAAAATCGAGACTGATTACCGGCCTCATCTGCACCGGCGACCAGTTCATCACCGACCGCGAGCGGCAGAACGCCATCAAGCAGCACTTCATCGACGGCCTCGCCTGCGACATGGAGTCCGCCGCCATCGCCCAGACCTGCTACCTACAGAAGGTGCCGTTCCTGAGCCTGCGCGTTATCAGCGACACCCCAGGCCGCACCGACGACCACCATCAGCAGTGGGCCGGCTTCCTCGCCTCCATGTGCGACCGCTCGTTCCACTTCGTCAAGCATTTCCTCGAGACGCTGGCGTAGCGCGAAGCCTACATACAAGATAAAGGCGGCCATCCATGTGGATGGCCGCCTTTATCTTTTGTTGTTCTGTCTGCGGTTTTAGAAGCTGTAATTGAAGCCGATGCTGAAGTTGCTCAGGTGGCTGTCGAGAGTCTGGTCTTCCATGTTGACGCCGAGGCCCCACTGGTGGGCAGCGGCACCATCGCGGCTGGCCATGGCCCAGTAGGCGCTGACGATGTTGATGTAGAGGTCCATGGAGAAGTGCTCGTTGAAGGCATAGTTCATGCCGGGCACGACACGGAGACCAATCATGGTCATTGCATCTTTGTTGTCAGTGGTGACGTCGGTCACTTTGTTGTAGGAACTCGATTCCAGATCAAGGGTGAGGTTGGCCTGGGCTTCGCAGAAGACGGTGAAGTTCTTCCAGGTAGCCACATTGTAGCGGAAGTAGGGGGTGAACATCAGGCGCGGGTCGGAGGTGGAGCTATACTTGTCGTCCCCGCCAAGGTAGTCGCGTCTGTACTCCATACCCCAGCCGAACTGCATACCAATCTGCATCTTGTCGTTCAGCCAGTAGCCGACTTTGGGCATGATGGTGATGTCGGTGGTGGTGCTACCGGTGAGGTAGTCATCAGTGTGGTTGTTGGTGTGGAAGGCACCGAGGTTGCCTCCGAGGACAAACTGTGCGTTGGCGGCGAAAGCGAAGGCGGCCAGCGCGAGGGTCATTAATGCTTTTTTCATTTTAATGTGTTTTTTTTGGTTAAACATTTGTCATTTGGCGGTGCAAAAGTACGACCTTTTCCGAAACTGGCCAATTTTTTTTCACCGAAGTGGCTAGTTTTCCGCCCGAAACGCCTCTTTTAACCCCTCGAAAATGCAGTATTTTAAGGAGTTTTAACCAAAATGTTAAATTTTTGGAATTTGACGTATTTTAACATTTCGCACGTGCGCAACTCGCTACAAATAGCAACATTCGTTTGGCATTTTTACCTCCTTTGCCGAGCGACGACGGGGCGTTACAAAAAACAGGAAGAGGTCCCCACAAGTGGAAACCCCTGTCCCGTATCAAAACCATGAAAACTTTATTACCTTGCTATCGCAGCTGTGCTGTTTCTGGTTGCAAAAGTACTATGTTTTTTGCATTCGCGTCCCCATGGTTTTCCCGAAGCGGAAAAATCTGCACCTGAAATGACTAGAAGTAGAGGTCGCGCTCGCCCTCGCCAATCTTGCAGAGGTTGCCTTCGACGCGCCGTTTGAGCTCTTCTTTGGGGAATGTCTGCGTCAGTTCTTTCAGCAGGCGCAGCCCTTTCTCCTTGGTTTCGGGGCTGGCGTAGTCCTCGAGGTATTCGCGGAAGGTGAACATGGCGTTGGGCTTGCAGTACTCCTTGATGAGGCCGGGCTTGGCCAGGTCCATGAAGTCGGCCCCAACGCGTCCCTTGCGGTAGCATCCAGTGCAGAAAGAGGGGATGTAGCCGCCGTCGATCATGACGGAGATCACCTCGTCCAGCGAGCGGTGGTCGCCCAGGGTGAACTGTGCGCCGGTGTTCTCCTCCTCGTAGCCGCCGGGGTTGGTCTCGCTGGCGGCGCTGAGCTGGCTGGCGCCGTATTTGATCAGCTGGTCGCGCATGGCGGGCTGCTCGCGCGTACTTATTATAATGCCGGTGTAGGGCATGGCGATGCGGATGATGGCCACAATCTTCATGAAGTCCTTGTCGGAGACCGGGTGCGGTATGTTCTCCGGCAGGGAGAAGGGGGTGCCTTCGGCGGGCTCGATGCGGGGGAAGCTCACGGTGTGGGGGCCGCAGCCGAAGTCTTCCTCCAGGTGGCGCGCATGCTCCATGATGGCGAGGATTTCGAAGCGGTAGTCCACCAGCCCGAACAGGACGCCGAGTCCCACGTCGTCGATGCCGCCTTCCATGGCGCGGTCCATGACGGTGAGGCGGTTCAGGTAGTCGGCCTTCGGGGTGCCGGCGGGGTGGAATTTGCGATACTCCACCTCGTCGTAGGTCTCCTGGAAGCATACGTAGGTGCCGATGCGCTCGGCCTTGAGCTTGGCGAAGTCGCTTACGCTCATCGGGGCCAGCTCGACGTTGATGCGGCGTATCTGCGAGCCCTTCTCGTCCTTGGCGGCATAGGTGCGGCGGATGGCCTCGACCATATAGTCGGCGTCGTTCCTCGGGCTTTCGCCGCAGATGAGCAGGGCGCGCTTGTGGCCCATGCGCAGCAGGTGCAGCGTCTCGTTCTCGATTTCGTCGAGGGTGAGGATTTTGCGCTTGAGCGTCTTGTTGTCGCGCCGGAAACCGCAGTAGACGCAGTTGTTCACGCAGGCGTTGCCCGTGTAGATGGGGGCGAAGAGGACAAGGCGTTTGCCGTAGATCTCCTCTTTGCAGTAGTGCGCCGTGTCGAGGATTTTGCCGATTTGGGCCTCGTCCTCCACGCAGAGCAGTTTGGCCACGTCGCCGAGGTTCAGCCCTTTCAGCTGGCGTGCCTTGTTCAGGATGTCGTTCAACTCGCTCTCGCTCGGCGTGTTGTTCTCCAGCATGCCGTAGAGCTTCTCGCAGTCGATGAAATTGGTGTGCTTCATAATGGATTTATAGCTTGATTGTTTGAATTTCTAATCCCTAATCCCTAATTCCTAATCCCTAACTCCTAATTCTTTAGCCATCACAGCCTTGCACTCAACGCCCTGCATACGGCCCACGCGGCCGGTGAGGGCATTGATGCGGTCGGCCGAGCCTTCCACTATGAGCGAGATGACCGCCACGCTGCGGTCCCTGAACGGCAAACCCTGCCGACAGAGGATGATATCGGCATGTTCCGACAGAATTCGGTTGATTTCGTCCGCCACCTGGCGGTCGCTGATGAGTATGCTTATCGTTCCTATTCTCTTCTCCATCAGGTGTTAGGCTTTTGGATTAGACTTTGGGGTTACGGCGGCAAAAATACGAAATAAATTTAATCCGCCAAGAAAAATTTTCAACCATCCCTCTCCCTCCTCCCCCGCCCCACTTCTCCCTTCCTCTGGAGAGGAAGAAGAGAGGAAGAAGAGGATACCAATAAAACACAGCATATCAGCCATTTGCAAAACAGCAAAAATGGCGTTTTTTGGGTCTTTTTTACAAAAAATGTAGACTTTTCGGGCTAGCGGTTGAGGGTGTGTTTGAGAATGCGCTCGTAGCCGCTGAAGGTCTTGCGCGTGCCGTCGGGGAAGTGGAACGTCACCGAGCTCACCCGCATGTACTTGATGCGCCCCTTGTCGTCCCAAAACAGCTCGTCGAAGGTGTACTGCGCCGGCGCCCCCGGCTGCACCGGACCCATGCAGCGCACCGTGCGCACCGAGCGCTTGAACTGGTCCGCCTGCACCTGCCCCTTCTCGTTCACCGGCACCACACTTATTTCAATCTTCGTGATAACCTTGGGGAAACAGTTGTAGAAGTTGAATTCGAGGCCGAACATATAGTCGCTGCGTGCCGCCTTGACACTCATGAGGAATATCTGCTCGCGCGTCATGCGCTCCTTGGTGGCCTGCACCTGTGTGCGCAGTGCCTCCTCGGCAGCCTGGATGGAGTCGTGGCGGATGGCGGTGACGATACTGTCGGTCAGGCGTGCCTGTTGGCGTGAAGCGACCTGTAGCGAGTCCAGTTGCCGTTGCAGAGCTTGCTGGCGTGCCGCCTCGATGCGCTGCTGCTCGCGCAGGTTCTGCTCGAGGACCGTCATGCCGGCATCGGTGGTGAAAGCGCCGCTTTCGGCCAGGCGCTCCACCTGCTGCAGCGTCATCTGCTGGGTGCCGCGCCAATTGGTCCTCACGGTGAACACCACCGGCGCTTCGGCCATGGGTTGATAGTGGTAGCCTAGCCAAGCGATGGGGCTATAGTGGGCATAACGATGGTCGGAGGTATCGGTGCGCAAGGGGCTTGACGTGCGCATATCCACATAGGTCCAATGCTGCAACTGTGCCAAACGCTCGCGCCAGTAGCGGTCTGAAACCAGGTAGGGCACCAACGGCTCCGCATGCTGCCACCGCAGGGTGAGGTCGCAACTGTCGCTCTGCATGCGCACCGTCGGACGCTTGGGCTTGGAGAGGTCCACCGTCATTCGGTAGCGCGTGCCGCTTCGCAACTCCGCTTTCGCCCGCTGCTGGGTGAGCTGTGCCAGACTGTCAGGCAACGGCAGGAGGTAGGCGTCGTCCAGATGCATCTCCTCCATCGCCGTGTAGTTCCATGGCTGCTGCGCTTGCAGCGAGCCGAATGTCAGCAGTATAAATGCACTTATTACAATCTGTTTCATTGGTCGATGGTCAAAGTGTAGCATCCGGTTAATTCCTAATTCCTAATTCTTGATTCCTAATCTTTCAATCAGTGCGCCTCGAGCCAGTTCTCGCCCACGTCGACGCCCACCTCGATGTCGAGCCCGTCGAGGGGCAGCGCCTGCTTCATCTCGCGCACCACCAGTTCGCGCACCGCCGCCTCTTCGGGGCGGTAGAGGTCGAACACCAGCTCGTCGTGCACCTGCAGTATCATCCGTGTGCGCAGGTTCTGCTCGCGCAAAGCCTTGTGAATGCGCACCATGGCCAGCTTGATCATGTCGGCCGAGGTGCCCTGTATGGGCATGTTGACGGCGTTGCGCTCGGCGAATGAGCGTGCCGCCGCATTGCGACTGCCAATGTCCGGCAGGTAGCGCCGGCGGCCGAGCAGGGTGCTGGCGTAGCCGCATTCGCGCGCCGTGGCGATGCTTTGGTCGATAAAACGGCGTATGTCGGGATACTGCGCAAAGTATTCCTCTATCAGCGCCGATGCCTCTTTGCGCGCAATGCCGAGCTGCTCGCTCAGGCCGAAGGCCGAGATGCCGTAGACGATGCCGAAATTTACGCTCTTGGCGTTGCGGCGTTGGTCTTTGCTGACCTCCTCGATGGGCAGGTGGTAGATCTTGGCAGCCGTGGCGGCGTGGATGTCGTGGCCGCTGTTGAAGGCCTCGAGCATGTGGCGGTCGCGGGCGAGGGCGGCGATGATGCGGAGCTCGATCTGCGAATAGTCGGCTGCCAGGAGGAGGTGCTCGCCATCGCGCGCCACGAAGGCACGCCTGATTTCGCGTCCACGCTCGGTGCGGATGGGTATGTTTTGCAGGTTGGGGTTGGAGGAGGAGAGGCGCCCCGTGGCGGTCACGGTCTGGTTGTAGACCGTGTGCAGCCGGCCGGTGGCGGGGTTGATCAGCTTCGGGAACGAGTCCAGGTAGGTGCCCACCAGCTTGGTAACCGAGCGGAATTCCAATATCAGGGGTATGATGGGGTGCGCCGCCGAGAGCTTGGCCAATACATCTTCGGCGGTGCTGTACTGCCTGGTTGCCGTGCGCGGCGGCTTGTCGGTCACCTTCAGCTCGTCGTACAGCACCTCGCCCAGCTGCTTGGGCGAGCTGATGTTGAACGGGTGTCCAGCCAGTGTATATATCTGTTGCTCAATCTGGTTGCGCTCCTCGTTGAGTTGCTGCGAATAGCGTCGCAGGGCCTCCACATCGATGCGCACGCCCTCGCGCTCCATGTCGATCAGCACATCCACCAGCGGCAGCTCCACATCGTGGTAGAGCCCCTCCAGGCTTGCGTCCTTCATCCGCGCCGCCATCAGGGGATAGAGCTGCCACAGCGCCGCGCACTGTGCCTCGGGCCCCTGCGGCTCGAAGCCCAAAAGCGACGAGCTTACGAACTCTATTGTATGCCGCATCTCGGCATCGAGCAGGTAGTGGGCCAGCTGGGCGTCGAACACCTCGCCGCGCACCTCGATGCCGAGTTCGGCCAGTATGTACTTCAACGCCTTGAGGTCGAAGCAAAGCTTGGTGGTGTTCGGGGCTTCCAACACCGCTTTCAGCAGCGGTATGTCGAGTTCGCCCACACGGGTACACCACACGTGGTCGGCGCTGGTGGCCAGCACCACCTGCGGACCGGCCACCACAATGGCCACGTCCTTGCCTTGCAAGCCGCCCAGCACCGCGGCCGACAGCGTCTCGTGCTGCACCTGAGGCGCATCGCTCTGCGTCGGCGCCATGTCGAAAAGCGTGGGTGCTTGCGGAGTGGCTGCGCTCGGGGCCGCCTGTTTTGCGGGCTGCGCAGCCTTCCACTGCACGGCTGCCTCGGGCTGCGACACCGAGAGGTCGGTGAACACCTTGCGGGCAAACTGACGGAACTCCAGGTGGTCGGTCAGCTCCTTCAGCTGGTCATAGTCAGGTGCTTGCAGCCGCAAAGCCTCCTCGTCGAAGGCGATGGGCGCGTCGAGGCTGATGGTGGCCAGCTGCTTTGAGAAGAGGGCCTGGTCTGCATACTGCTGCACCAAGCCGCGGAGTTTTTCGTTCTTTATCTCCCCGGGGCGTTGCACCATTTCCTCTATCGAGCCGAACTGCTGGATGAGCTTCTTGGCGGTCTTCTCCCCTACCCCGGGGATGCCGGGGATATTGTCGGAAGAGTCGCCCCAGAGGCCCAGCAGGTCGATTACCTGCCGGCAGTCCTGCACGTCGAATTTCTCCTGCACCTCGGGTATGCCCATCAAGGTATCGGGCTTCCCCATGCGGCCGAAACGGTACATCTTCACATGGGGGGTTACCAGCTGTGCGAAGTCCTTGTCAGGCGTTACCATCACCACCTCGTCGAAGCCTGCCTGCTCGGCGGCATGGCTGAGGGTGCCTATGACGTCGTCGGCCTCGTAGCCCTCGCAGGTGAGGATGGGGATGCGGAAGGCCTCGATCATGCGTTTCACCCAGGGCAACCCCTGCTGTATCTCCTCCGGCATGGCGTCGCGGTTGGCCTTGTAGGCCTCGTACATCTCGTGGCGGAAGGTGGGCTGCTGCAGGTCGAAAGCCACGCCGACGTGGGTGGGCTTCTGGCTGTGCAGCAGGTCGTAGAGGGTGGTGGTGAAACCCAGGATGCAGGAGGTGTTCAACCCCTTGGAGTTGATGCGGGGATTGCGGTTGAGGGCGTAGTAGGCGCGGTAGACAGCGGCCATGCCGTCGATGAGCATCAGCTTCTTCATTTCAGCGGGTTGGCTGTAAGCTCGTCGTATTCCTGACGGTTGCGGAGTATGTTGCAGGCCAGATAGACCGCCGAACGGAACGACTGCTCGCTGGCCTTGTCCTTGCCGGCGATGTCATAGCCGGTGCCGTGGGCGGGGCTGGTGCGCACATAGGGCAGGCCGGCGGTGTAGTTGACGCCCTCGGTGAAGGACATGAGCTTGAAGGGGATGAGGCCCTGGTCGTGGTAGAGGGCCAGCACGCCGTCGAACTTGTTGAACTCGGAACTGCCGAAGAAGCCGTCGGAGGGGAAGGGGCCGTAGGCGAGGATGCCTTTGGACTGGGCCTGGTCGATGACAGGTTTGATGACGCGCATGTCGAAGTCGCCGATGACGCCGTTGTCGCCGGCATGGGGGTCGAGGGCGAGGACGGCAATCTTGGGGATGGTGATGCCGAAGTCGCGCTTGAGGCTTTCGTTCATCAGACGTATCTTTTCGGAGAGGAGCTCGGGGGTGAGTGCCGAGGGCACATCCTTGAGTGCCAGATGGTTGGTAACGATACCGATACGGATACGGTCGCAGACCATGAACATAAGGCTCTCGCCACCGAACTGGTGGGAGAGGTATTCGGTGTGGCCGGGGAAGTCGAAGTCGGCGGCCTGTATGTTGCGTTTGTTGATGGGCGCGGTAACCAGCGCGTCGACATGGCCCGCCTTGAGGTCGGCACAGGCGCGGTTGAGGCTCTCGCGCGCCAGCTGGCCGGCCACCTCAGTGCTCTTGCCGAGGTCGATTTTCACCTCGTCGGGCACCAGGTTGAGTACGTTGAACTTGCCGGCAGCGGCCTCGCGCGCTTCGCGGATGCCGTTGAACTGCATCTCCTGCGGCATGGAGTTGAGCAGCTTTTTGTGGTAGGAAGCCACCTTGGTGGAGCCATAGAGCACGGGGGTGCAGAAGTCGTACATGCGGCTGTCGCCGAAGGTTTTGAGGATGACCTCATAGCCCACGCCGTTGATGTCGCCGTGGGTGATGGCCAGTTTTATCTTTTTGTCGTCTTTCATTCTATCGTGATGTTAATCTTTGTATTGCATTTGGAGGAAGGCATAGAGGAGGCGCACGCCGTAGGCCGAGGCGCCGGCGCGGTAGGGCGGCTGGGCTTTGGAGAAGTAGGCCACGCCGGCAATGTCGAGGTGGATATAGGGCACCTCGCCAGCGAAGTGGGCCAGGAACTTGCCAGCCGTGATGGTGCCGGCCTGGGGCGTGGTGCCGCAGTTGCGGAGGTCGGCGAAGTCGCTCTTAAGCAGCTCGTCGTATTCCTTCCACATGGGGAACTCCACCAGGCGCTCGTAGACCTGCTCGCCTACCAACTTCATGAGCGTCAGCTGGTTGTCGGCATGGGTATGCATGGCGGCGATGCCGAAGGTGGAGATGGCGCGGACGGCGGCGCCGGTGAGGGTGGCGGCATCGACGATGAGGCTGGGGTTGTAGTTCTTGGCGGCGTAGGCGATGGCGTCGGCCAGGATGAGGCGGCCTTCGGCGTCGGTGTTGACCACTTCGACGGTGGTGCCGTCGTACATGGTGAGGATGTCGTCGGCGGCATAGGCGTTGAAGCCGGGGCGGTTGTCGGTGAGCGGGAGGAGGGCGACGATGTGGACCGGCAGGCGGTTGTCGGCGGCGGCGAAGAGGACCGAGGCCATGGTGGCGGCGCCGGCCATGTCGGACTTCATCTCGCACATGTAGTCATCGGGCTTGATGTTGAGGCCGCCAGTGTCGTACATGACGCCCTTGCCGACGAGGCAGATGGGTTGGCTTGACTTGCCGGTTTTGGCAGTCTTGGCGGTTTTACCCGGAATTCCGTTGTATTCCAGCACTACGAAGCGGGGCTCGTCGACGCTTCCGCGGTTGACGGCGAGGAGGCCGCCCATGCGGAGGCTCTCGATCTGGCGCTTGTCCATGACGGTGCAGCTGACGCCCTCGAGGTCGGCGGCGATGGCCTTCAATTCGTCGGCGAAGCGCTCGGCGTTGAGGTCTTGGACAGGCAGGTTGACCCACTCGCGGCACCAGTAGAGGCGGTTCCAGAGGCGGATGGAGGCGTCGAGCTGCTCCTGATTGACAAACGAGGAGTCAATCACCACGTGCTGAAGGTGGTAGGGTTCCTTGGCGAGGTAGCGGTCGAAGCGGTAGTCGGCCAGTGTGAGGCCTTCGACGAGGGCCATGACCTCCTCGGGGAGGGTGCCTTCGCCGCTGACGGCGAGGGATTCGACGCGGTCCTGCTCGAGCAGCGCCAGCAGTTTCGATGCACTGCGGCGCAACTCCTCCTGGACTTCGGGCGCGGGCCGCTCGCTGTCGAACGAGAGGAGGTGGAGACGGTGAGGGAGGCGGTCGAAGGAGAGGATGAAGTTCTTGTCGCGCTCGCGGCGGTCGTGGAGGGCGGCGAGTTCCTTTTTATTGAGCGGCAGGTTGCGCTCGGAGCCCTCGTCGCCGTAGAGGAAGACGAGGTGGCCTTCGTATTGGCGCGGGGATATGGTTTGGAGTTCGTAGGTCATTGTTTAAGATTTTTTCACATTTAACGGCGAGAGCATATATATATTGTACGCGTGCGAATATTTTTTTGCTGCGTGGTGGACGGAGAACGGGGCGAAAAAAAGCGGTGAATTTTTTGAAAAAAAACCGAAAATGAGGCCAAAATCGCCCGAACACAACCGGGTGATTGTCAGTGGATAAGAGGCATCCTCTTCTTCCCCTCTTCTTACCCTCTTTTTCCATGCTAGGGGAAGGGGGATGGAGAGGGGGGAGAAGGACTCAACATCAGTGTCGCCCCGACGGGGCTCTAATTGTAGAATGCAAAATCCAACCGTGGGCTTGCGCCCACGGCTACTCACTGCCGCCGCTATGCGGCTTCTGTGCCCCCCCCCCCTCGCTATGTTTGAACTGCGCGGAGCGGGAGGGTGAAAAATCAACTATGGGTGATGAGGATGATGATTTTGTCGGGGGCGAGGGAGGAGAGGAGGGAGTGGAAGTGCTGGCGGGCGGTGTGGTCGAGCCAGGCGGTGGGTTCGTCGAAGAGGAGGATGGGGGCGTCGGAGGCGACGGCGCGGGCGATGGCGAGGCGCTGCCACTGGCCCATGCTGAGTTCGCTGCCGCCGTCGAAGAGGCGTCCGAGCTGGGTGTCGGGGCCTTGCGGCAGGCGGTCGACGAAATCTAATAAATTTGAATTTTGAATTTTGAATTTTGAATTTTGAATTTCAAATTCGGGATTTTGGGTGTCGGCGGGGGCGATGTTTTCGCGGACGGTGAGGTTGTAGCGGACGAAGTCCTGGAAGAGGACGCCGAGGTGGGAGCGGAGGTCGTCGAGGGCGAAGCGGCGGAGGTCGGTGCCGTCGACGAGGACCTGTCCGTGGTTGGGGTCGTAGAGGCGGAGGAGGAGTTTTACCAGCGTGCTCTTGCCGAAGCCGTTGCGGCCGTCGATGCGTGTGATTTCGCCGCGGCGGGCGGTGAGGTTGAAGTGTGAGAGCACGTCGCGGTTCATGTCAGGGTAGCGGAAGGTGATGTCGCGGAATTCCACCTGCTGCACCTGCTGGGGGAAGGCGACGGGCTGGGCCGGCGAGAGGATGGAGGGGCGGAGGTCGAGGAATTCGAAGAGGTTGCCGACGAAGAGGCGGTTGTCGTAGAGGCCGGCGACGCCGCCTACGAGGGAGGAGAGGTAGGTCTGTCCGCGGCGGAAGGCTTCGAAGAGCATGACGAAGGTGCCGACGGTGATGGCGGCGGCGAGTGTTTGCTGGAGCAGGAGCCAGACGACGGCGAACATGGCGGCGGCCTCGATGGCGGCGCAGAGGACGTCGAGCATGCCCAGCCGGCGGGATATGCTCAAGAGCTTGCCTACCAACTGCTTGCGAGCGTCGACGAAGCGCATGCGGAAGAGTGGTGCCAGGCGGAGCGAGCGGAGCTCCTTGGCGAAGTCGCGCGCGGTGAGCAGGGCGCCGTAGTAGGAGGTGCGACGGTAGAGCTGGGTGTTGTCGCGGCGGAAGCGGTAGATGCTGCGGGCTTTGTAGAGCCGGACGCCGAAGCCCGGCAGGACAGCGACGATCATCACCACGATGACCCACCAGGAGGCGGAGACGAGCATGGCGACGACGCCTGCGATGGAGAGGAGCGAGCCGCCGAGGGCCATGAAGTTGGAGAGGACCTGGAGGGGGCGGAAGCCGGCTTCCTGCTGGGCGCGGTGGAAGGTGTCGTGGTAGGAGGGTGTGTCGTAGTACTGCATGTCGAGCCGTGCGGACTGGCGCTGGAGGAGGTCGCTGACGTGGTCGATGAGGCGCTGGTTGAGCACGTCGTTGTTGATGCCGCTGAGGGCCTGCACGATGCGGCTCAGGAGGAAGACGCCGCACATGGCGAGGAGGAGTTGGAGGGTGGAGAATTGAAAATTGAGAATTGAAAATTGAAAGTCGGGCTGCTGAACGCTGTCGATGAGGAGTTTGAGGATGTAGAGGTTGACCAGCGGGAGGAGGCTTTCGACCGCGACGTAGAAGACGCGGAGCCAGAAGGAGCGCGGGCTGCAACGCCGCACCATCATCAGGGCTCGCCAGAGGTTTTTCATCGTATTACAATTTTATGGACCATTTCGGCACCGAGCTGGTCGTTGATGACTTGGCGGAGGTTTTCGCGACGGAGGGACATCTCGTGGCGCAGGGCGGCAGCGGAGAGGCGGAGGGTGAGGATGCCGCGGGAGAAGTTGACCGAGGGGGTGAGGCGCGAGATGAGGTCGCCGGCCAGCTGGCGGTAGACTTTCTCGACGCGAGCCTCGTCGGCCACCTCGCCGAGGTCGAGTCGGCGCAGGGCGCGCTGGAGGAAGTGGTCTATGGTGTAGTCGGGCTGCATTTCAGTGGTCAGTGGTTAGTGGTCAGTGGTCAGTGATACATGTCCTTGGGCGACGTGGAAGAGGCGGTGCTCGAGGTGGGGGAGGTCGTTGAAGAGTGCCTGGACGCGGCCGGGCTGGGTGTCGGTGAGGAGAACCTGGCCGAAGCGGTCGCTGCCGACGAGGGCGATGAGCTGGCGTATGCGGTCGAGGTCGAGCTTGTCGAAGATGTCATCGAGCAGGAGGATGGGCTTCTGACCGGAGTGGTTGAGGAGGTACTGGAACTGGGCCAACTTGAGGGCGAGGGCGAAGCTCTTCTGCTGCCCCTGTGAGCCGAAGCGTTTGACGGGCATCTCAGCCGAGAGGGAGAGGAGGAAGTCGTCCTTGTGCGGGCCGACGGTGGTGTGCTGTGCATAGCGGTCGGCCTGCTGGGCAGCTTCGAGTTGCTGCGTCAGGGGGCGCGTGTCGCGCTGGTAGGTGATGGCGCCGGGCTCGGCGGTGCCGGCAATCCAATGGTAGTATTCTTCGAAAAGGGGCTGGAAACCGGCAATGAAAGCCTCGCGGCCGGCGTAGACGGGCTCGCCGTGCTGGACGAGCTGGGCGTCCCAGAGGGCCACCATGGCGGCGTCCCACTGGCGGTCGTCCCACATCTGCTTGAGGAGGCGGTTGCGCTGGTCGAGGGCTTTGTTGTAGGCGATGAGGTGGTTGAGGTAGTCGTGGTCGACCTGCGAGATGACGCTGTCGGCGAAGCGGCGGCGGAGCTCGCTGCCGCCGGCGATGAGCTGCTGGTCGTTGGGCGAGACCATGACCAGGGGCAGCTTGCCGATGTGCTCGGCGAGGGTTTTATACAGTTTCTTGTTCCAGCGCATCTGCTTGGCCTGCCCCTGCCGGAGGGTGCAGCTGACGACGTCGGGGCCGCAGTGGCCGTGGATGGCGAAGAAGTCGGCGCCGAGGCGTATGTTCTGGCTGTCGGCGGGGTTGAAATAGCTTTTGCAGAAGGCGAGGTAGTAGACGGCATCGAGGAGGTTGGTCTTGCCGGCGCCGTTGTTGCCGACAAAGCAGTTGATGTTGCCGCAGAGCCCGATGTCAGCCTCGGCGTAATTCTTGAAGTTGGTGAGTATCAACCTATCCAATACCATAAACTATAACCTTATAAGCTTCAACCTCTCGCGCACCTCCTCCATGAGCCAGCGGGGGGTGGAGGTAGCGCCACTGATGCCGACGGAGCGCACGCCGACGAACCAGTCGGCCTGCAGGTCGGCGGGCGAGGCGATGAGGTGGGTGGCGGGCTGCACCTTGCGGCAGTACTCGTAGAGATAGCGGCCGTTGCTGCTGTTGGAGCCGGCGACGAAGAGCAGCACGTCGACGCTGCGGGCGAATCCCTCGAGCTCGCGGGCGCGGTTGGCGACGCGGTTGCATACGGTGTCGTAGGCAACGAAGTCGGCGCCGGCGGGGAGGTGCGCCTCGATATTGCCGATGAGCTGGCGGTATTCCTCGCGGCTCTTGGTGGTCTGGGAGTAGAGGCGTATGGGGCGGGCGAAGTCGATGGCGGCGATGTCGTCGGGATGGCTGACGATGAGGGCCGTGCCGTCGGTCTGGCCAGTGAGGCCTACGACCTCGGCGTGGCCGGGCTTGCCGAAGATTACGATTTGGCCGCCAAGGGGGCGCATCTCGTCGTAGCCCTTGCGGATGCGCTGCTGGAGGGCGAGGACGATGGGGCAGGTGGCGTCGACGAGGCGGATGCCGAGCGAGTCGGCGGTGCGGTAGGTCTCGGGGGGCTCGCCGTGGGCGCGGATGAGCACCTTGCTGCCGGCGAGGGAGGGGAGCATGGCGTGGTCGATGACGCGGAGGCCCTTGTCCTTGAGGCGCTCCACCTCGGCGCTGTTGTGGACGATATCGCCGAGGCAGTAGAGGCTGCCCTCGTGCGAGAGCACCTCCTCGGCGGCGCCGATGGCTTTGACCACACCGAAGCAATAGCCGGCCTGTTCGTCAATCAGTATCTCCATAGGCTTAGCTCATACATTGGTTTTCCTTGCGGGCCTGCTCGAGCACCTCCTGGTATTCCTCGGGCGAGAGGTCGCCGGAGAAGTAGTAGACGGGGTCGACCTTGCGGTCGCCGAGGGAGACCTCGTAGTGGAGGTGGGAGCCTGAGGACATGCCGGAGTTGCCGACGGTGCCTATCTGCTCGCCACGTTTGACGCGCTGGCCGGGGCGGACGGAGGCCTTCTGCATGTGGGCGTAGAGGGTCTGGATGCCGAAGCCGTGGTCGAGGATGACGACGATGCCGTAGCCGGTGTAGCCCTGGGGGTTGTGGCTGGCCACGCGGACGACGGCGTCGCCGGTGGCGTAGACGGGTGTGCCGGGGTGGGCGGCGAGGTCGATGCCGGAGTGCAGGCGATGGCTCTTGAGGATGGGGTGGAAGCGATTGCCGAATCCGCTGACCACCTGGCAGAGGTCTTTCTGCACGGGCATGATGGCGGGCAGTGAGGCGAGGCGCTGGCTCTTGTTGAGGGCCATGTCGTAGACCTCGTCGAGCGACTTGGACTGGACGTAGAGGCGTTTGTCGAGGTTGTCGACGCGGCGGGTGGTGTTCTTGAGCAGGGCGTCGCCGTCGAAGTCGGCATAGCGTTCGACGCCGCCGATGCCACTATAGCGCTCGGAGCGGGGCACGGGTTCGCTCTCGAAGATGGCGCGGTAGAGGGCGTCGTCGCGTTCCTCGAGATTGAGGAGCACCTTCTCGGCCCGTTCGACGCGCTCGTTGAGGCTGGCGGTGTGGCGGCGATAGTGGTCCAACTCGCGGCGCAGGAGGCGTTCGTTGGGGGATTGCATGAACTGCAGGCCGATGATGACCAATGCCACACCGACGACGACGCCGAGGAGGACGTTGAAGCCGATGCCTTGCAGACGCTGGCGCAGCGACACGAAGACCTTCTCGTACCGGAGGGTATGAGGGTTGAGGTGGTAAGTGTGGCGCTGCTTCTTCACGGCGAGGGTGGTTAGAGGGTCTCCTTCAGGCGGTCGATGCACTCGACGAAGTGGGCAATGGGGCGGACGTGGTTGAAGTAGAAGGTGAGATCGAGGGAGGGGATTTTGATCATGCTGGCGGCGTCGCCGAGGCGCGAGGAGAGCGCTTCGACGGGCTCCTCGATGGAGAGTTCCTGGAAGACGATGGTGAGGTCCTTGAGGGGTATGACCTCGAAGTCGATGTTGCTGTGGGCGGCGATGAGGGCGTCGGGGAGGAGGAAGTAGAGGGTGCCGCGGGAGTCGCGGATGAGGGGGAGGTAGGACTCGGACTGGATGTAGTCGAAGGTGCCGAGGTCGAAGTAGACCTGGGCGAAGCGTCCGCGCACCTTTTCGTTGTAGTGCCAAATGCGGCGACAAGCGGCGACCTTGACGAAGGCGTCGACGGCGGCATCGTAGGCGGCCAGGGTGTCGGGGGTGCAGAGGTCTTTGACGTGCAGCTCGACCGCCCGCATGTCGCCCTCGAGCTGGCTGATCTTCGACTTGTAGTGGCTCATGACGGAGACGAGGAACTTGTTGCTTTTGTGGCCAATGCGGTCTTTGATGCCACGGATGATGCGCTGGATGCGCTCTTCGGAGCGTGCAACGGAGAGGGCGTTCTGGTAGTGCTCGAGGATGCGGCGCTTGTAGGGGTCGGTGCAGGTTGCGACGGCGGTGTCGACCTCGGCGATGGAGCGGCCGAAGTCAGGCTCGAGTCCGAGGAGCATGCGCCAGTACTTGGGCTTCTGCTGGGCAAGGCGCTTGCGGATGTTCTGGTTGTAGGAGTGGCTTTCGCTCTCGCGCTCTAAGAAGCCGGAACCCGGGCCGAACTCCATGACGTAGCGGCGTCCGTTGTAGCGGTGCTCACTGGAGTCGCGGATGCCGAAGTCGGAGTAGTAGAAGTGGTTTGAGATTCTCACGTGGAGACCCTCGGTCACTTTGACGTATTTGAATGGTAATATCTTCATTAAACCTTGAACTTTAAACCTTAAACAATGGGCTACGCGTGGATGGCTTCGCCGTGGGCGGCCTCGAGGGCTTCCATGACGCCCTCGCTCATGGTGGGATGGGGGTGGATGGCGGCGGCGAGCTGGCGGGCGGTGATGCCCTGCTCGCGGGCGGCGACGAGCTCGGAAATCATCTCGGTGACGTTGTCGCCACAGAGGTGGGCGCCGAGGATGAGGTCGGTCTTGGCGTCGACGACCACTTTGACGAAGCCGTCGGTGTTGCCGGCGGCGGTGGCTTTGCCGGAGGCTTTGAAGAAGAACTTGCCGATGCGGACCTCGTGCCCGGCCTCGAGGGCCTTTTTCTCGGTGAGGCCGACGGAGGCCACCTCGGGGGTGGTGTAGGTGCAGCCGGGGACGTTGGCGTAGTTGACCTTGGGGGCGGAGCCGTGGACGATGGCGTCGACACAGCAGATGGCCTCCTTGCTGGCCACGTGGGCGAGGGCGGGGCCGTGGACGACGTCGCCGATGGCGTAGTAGCCGGGGAGGGAGGTGCGGTAGCAGTCGTCGACTTCAATCTTGCCTTTTTCGTGCTTGATGCCGCACTCGTCGAGGCCGAGGCCCTCGAGGTTGGTGACCACGCCGACGGCGGAGAGGACGATGTCGACGTCGATCACCTGCTCGGTGTTCTTCTTGAGGTCGCGCACGGTGACGTGGCAGAGGTCGCCTTCGACGTCGACACGCTCGACGCTGGCCGAGGGCATGACCTTCATGCCCATCTTGCGGAAGGAGCGGCTCATCTGGGCGGCCACCTCTTCGTCCTCGTTGGGGAGGATTTGGGGCATGTATTCGACGAGGGTGACCTGGGTGCCGATGGACTGGTAGAAGTAGGCGAATTCGGAGCCGATGGCGCCGCTGCCGCACACGAGCATGCGCTGGGGCTGGGTGCGGAGGGTCATGGCCTCGCGGTAGCCGATGATGCGGCGGCCGTCCTGGGGCATGGAGGGCATGACGCGTGAGCGTGCGCCGGTAGCGATGATGATGTGTGGGGCGTGGTATTCGGTGCCGTCGACGGAGATGCGGTGGTCCGGGAGGAGTGTGGCGGTGCCGTTGATGACGTCGACGCCGTTCTTTTTGAGGAGGAATTCGACGCCTTTGTTCATGGTGGCGGAGACGCCGCGCGAGCGGTCGACCATGGCAGAGAGGTCGGCTTCGACGCCGGCGGCGCGGACGCCGTAGGCTTCGGCGTGGCGGGCGTAGTTGAAGGCCTGGGCGCTCTTGAGGAGGGCTTTGGTGGGGATGCAGCCCCAGTTGAGGCAGATGCCGCCGAGGTTTTCGCGTTCGACGACGGCGGTTTTGAGGCCCTTCTGGGCTCCGCGGACGGCAGCCACATAGCCTCCGGGGCCGCTGCCGATGACGATAAGGTCGTAGTTCATTGCTATTTATATTATTTATTTAGTACCAAAGTAAAATGCAAAGGTACGCATATTTTCGCAATCGGCAAAAAAAAGTTTTCCACTCCTCACGCAGATGCTAGGGGAATGGTAGGGACTCTCTAGGGTAATACATAGGCCTTTTCGCATTATTATACACTATTACCCATCGCCTGGGAAAAGGGGCCGGCGGGGGAGCTCACTTTTTCAAAAGAAAATCGGCTCGCCGACGAGAAATAATTTTCAACCGTAATCGGTGCATATCCTAACCTCGCGGCACATTTACAGCGAGTTAGAAAAAAGGGGGCGGAAGATGATTTCTGACTTTCAACGAATTACACCAAACCATTGTACAGCAACGATTTGCGGACGTTACTAACCAGCAACTGACTAGTTTACAACCGGGTGCCGATTTATGAACAAAATCGCCCTCGCGAGGGGCAAAAAATGAAAAAAAATTTTTTGGACTGCAAAAAAATGATTATATTGGAAAGCGAGGAATGGTGGCGGGAAATCAAATTTTTAGTTGAAAATTAGTCTTTTATAAAAAGGAGGCGGAAAGAACGCCCACCATTCGAGGTGAAAACTTTACGCATTTTATCCGAAACATGCAAATTTATTTTTTGAAAATTATGCACAGAAAAAGGTTGAACTTTGCAAGCGAAAAATCAAAGCCACCCGAATGTGGACAATCGAAATTGAAAATTGGAAACTAGCCATTTGGAAAAACACTATGATTGAGGACGACTACAAGAGAGTATGGGCGGAATGCCTGGAGGTGATCAAGGACACGCTCGGCCCCGAGAACCGCAAGGCTTTCGAGACGTGGTTTGTGCCCATCGTGCCGTTGCAGCTCGACGGCAGCACGCTGACGGTGCAGGTGCCGACGCCTTATTTCTATGAATGGATTGAAGACAACTATATAGATATCCTGCGGCGCGTGATCCGCATGCAGCTGGGCCCGAACGGGATGCTGAAATACAGCATCGTGATGGACCAGACCATCCCCACGCAGCCGGTGAAGACCACCCTGCCGTCGCAGAACAACGCGCGCTCGACGAAGAACCCGATGACGAGCATGCCGGTCAACATCGGCGACGGCAGCACACGCGAGATCCCGAACCCCTTCGTCATCCCGGGGATGAAGAAGGTGCGCGTCAACTCGCAGCTGAGCCCGAACTACACGCTGGAGAACTTCGTGGAGGGCGACTGCAACCGCCTGGCGCGCTCGGCGGGCTACGCGGTGGCCGAGAAGCCCGGCACGACGTCGTTCAACCCCCTGCTGCTCCACAGCGGCGTAGGCCTCGGCAAAACCCACCTGGCCAACGCCATCGGACTGAAAACCAAGGAGCTGCACCCCGACCTGAATGTGCTCTACGTCACCAGCGAGCAGTTCATGCAGCAGTACGCCGAGGCGGGCCGCGAAGGCACCACCAACGACTTCATCCACTTCTACGAGACCATCGATGTGCTCATCGTGGACGACATCCAGTTCTGGTCGAACCGCGGAGCCAAGACGCAGGACGCCTTCTTCCACATTTTCAACCACCTGCATCAGCGCAACCGCCAGCTCATCATCACCAGCGACAAGGCGCCCGGCGAGCTGCAGGGCCTCGAGCCGCGCCTGCTGAGCCGCCTCAAGTGGGGCCTCAGCGCCGACCTGCAGGCACCCGACGTGGAGACCCGCAAGGCCATCCTCCGCCAAAAACTATACAACGACGGCATCGAGATGGGCGACGATGTGATTGAATACATCGCCTACAACATCAACGCCAACGTGCGCGAACTGGAGGGCGCCCTCATCTCGCTCATCGCGCAGAGCTCGCTCAACCGCAAGCAGATCACCCTCGAGCTCACCAAGCAGATGATTGACAAATACGTGCAGAGCTCGTCGCGCGAGATCACCATCGACTACATACAGAAGGTGGTCTGCGACACGCTGGACCTGCCCGTCGAGGCCATCCAGCAGACCTCGCGCAAGCGCGAGATTGTGCAGGCGCGCCAGCTATCGATGTATTTCGCCAAGAAGATTACCAAGTCGAGCCTGGCAGTGATTGGCATGCAGTGCGGCAACAAGGACCACGCCACGGTGCTGCACGCGTGCAAGACCATCGAGAACCTGCGGCAGACCGACCGCTTCATCCGCGGCCTGGTCGACGACCTGGAGAAGAAATTCAACGGGGTATGAAGACCGCCTTCAAACCCGGCACGCTGCTCTACCCCCTGCCGGCCGTCATGGTCAGCTGCGGCGACGAGCCGGAGAACTACAACATCATCACCATCGCATGGACGGGCACAGTATGCAGTGACCCGCCCATGTGCTATATCAGCGTGCGCCCGGAGCGTCACAGCCACGCCCTGATCCGGCGCACGGGCGAATTCGTCATCAACCTCACCACGGCGGCCCTGGCGCGCCAGGCCGACTGGTGCGGCGTGCGCAGCGGTCGCGACTACAACAAGTTCCGCGAGATGGGCCTCCACGCCGAGCAGGGGCAGGTGGTCAAGGCGCCCCTCATCGCCGAGAGCCCGCTCAACATCGAATGCCGGGTGGTGGACATCCGGCCGCTGGGCACCCACGACATGTTCCTGGCCGACGTGGTGGCCATCGACGCCGAGGAGAGCCTCATCGACCACACCACCGGCCAGTTCCAACTCAACCACGCCTCTCCCCTAGCCTACTCGCACGGCAAATACTATGCGCTGGGCGAGAAGCTGGGCGGCTTCGGCTTCTCGGTGAAGAAGCCGCGCAAGGGGGGCGCCAAGGGGTGAGACGCGAGCCCCGTAGGGGCGACAGATGGTGAGGCGAGAGCCCCGTAGGGGCAACAGAATTTAGCCGTGGGCATCGCCCACGGACAACCGAACAAAAAAACAAACCGAGCCCCGTAGGGGCGACAGAAAACACCGCATAATGAATATCGTCTGTGTAGAATCATTGGGCATACAAAAAGCCCGCTTCGAGACCCTCCGCGCGCACTACGCCGCCCAGGGCCACACCTTCAACTATTATCTGGACCGCCGCGAGGACGAGGCGACGCTTGTGGAGCGTATGCGCGAGGCCGACGTGGTCGTGGTCAGCAACATCAAGCTGCCGGCTGCCGTGCTGGCGCAATGTCCAAACCTGAAATACCTCAGCGTGGCCTTCACCGGCCTGGACCATATCGACCTGGCCTACTGCCGCGAGCACGGCATCGAGGTGCAGAACGCCGCCGGCTACAGCACCACCGCCGTCAGCGAGCTGGCCGTGGGCATGATGCTCGACCTGCTGCGCAACATCGTCACCCTCCACGAGCTGACGCGCCAGGGCGGTGGCCGCGGCCAGTTCCTCGGCCGCGAGCTGCGAGGCAAGACCGTCGGCATCGTCGGCACCGGCGCCATCGGCCTCGCCACGGCGCGCCTGCTGGCGGCCTTCGGTGCCAAAGTCATTGCCTGGAGCCGCACCGAGCGCCCCGAAGCCAAAGCCCTCGGCATCACCTATATACCACTCGACGACCTGCTGCGCCGGAGCGACATCGTGAGCCTCCACGTGCCCCTCTGCGACGACACCCGCGGCCTCATCGGCGAGCGCGAACTCGCGCTGATGCAGCCCACGGCCCTGCTCGTCAACACGGCCCGCGGCCCCGTGTGCGACATCGCCGCCGTGGCCAAGGCGCTGACGGAGGGCCGCATCGCCGGCGCCGCCTTCGACGTCTTCGAGCAAGAGCCACCCCTGCCACTCGACCACCTGCTGCTCTCCTCGGGCCGCTGCCTGGTCACCCCCCACGTGGCCTTCGCCACCGAAGAGAGCTTCGCCGCCCGCGCCGACATCGTCTTCGGCCACGTCGACCAGTGGCTGGCCCGGACCGCCGCCAAAGCATGACATTCAACACCCACAAAAATATGAAAAGAATTCTCCTGGCAATCGCCCTGCTGTGCGCCGTGGGGATGATGGCCGGATGCGTTTCAAGCTATACCTCAACGATAGTAGGTGGCGATTATGATGCGAAGAAAAATGCAACCGACTATTTTGTGTTGCCTTTCGGGCAGGTATCCATTCCTGGCAAATGGGAAAAATGGGCATACAACCCATCGGCCCGGCAGCAATTCTTCATAAACGAGGATAGCGTTATTGTCGCCGTCGTATTTGGCAGAACAGACAAATATGAATTCAACAAAGACGGCACGCTGAAGGGGCTTGATTTCTTGATGGCTTTTTATGAGTGGGAAGCCGACTACTTCAAATCACACGGGTATGAGACCCAGTTTATCGAAACGGACACCGCCAAGCAATACATCATCTATCGCTTTTACAGTGAAACCGCAAACACATACTTCCTTATCGGAGTTAAGTGCAATGGAAACATCAGCAACTTCTCGGTAAACCGCACCGACAAATGGACGGAGGAAGAGAAGCTGTTGTTTTTGAAAAATCTTTATAACAATTAGTTGGAGAGCGACGGTATAATCGCAGGCGGGTTCCCTGCACGCGAGCGCGGCGAGTGGCAGGATACACAATAAACCGAAGGTTTCCGCGTTACGGTAGAAAAACAGGAGGAAACCGACATGACAGCAATACAGATGAATGCGATGAACGCCGAGGTGTGGCGCAACATCGGGGCCATAGCCGACAACGAGGAGTTGATGCGCCGCCTGGCCCGCTACACCCGCCGCCTGGTGCAAGAGCAGCAGAGCGACCCCACGCTGATGACCAAAGAGGAATACTTCGCCAAGCTGGAGCGCGCCGAGCGGCAGGCCGACAGGGGCGAGGGAATGCTGATGCTTCCTGGCGAGGACTTGTCGCACTTCCTTATCAGGAACGGCTATGAAATATAAGGTATTTATCCTTCCCGAAGCCGCTGCCGACCTGCAACGACTAGCCAAAAGCGAACCCAAAGCCTTCGCCAAAGCTGGGCGATTCCTTTCGGAACTGGAAGAACACCCCAAAAGCGGCACCGGCCATCCGGAGCCACTGAAAGGCAAACCCGAGAACCGCTGGAGCCGCGAGATTACGAAGAAGCACCGCATGGTCTACCGCATCTTCGAGACCGAGGTCTATGTCGACGTCCTCGCCGCCTACGGCCATTATGACGACAAATAACAGGCTACTACACCTTCGCCACCGAAGAGAGCTTCGCCACCCGCGCCGACATCGTCTTCGGCCATATCGACGAGTACCTGAGATAGAAAAGAAGAGGCCGCTCTTTCGAGCGGCCTCTTTCATTTCTATTTCTTCACTATGCGCTTGGAGGTGCCTCCTGTGCTGAGGATATACACACCTTGCGACAGGGAGGAAAGGTCGAGTACTGCTCGCCCACCCATTACATGTGCGGACAGCACCTTGCGCCCCATTATGTCCATCAAATGCACCTGCCGAGGTCCCTGAGAATCGAGGCGCACGTTGAGAACACCCGTGGTGGGGTTGGGATAGAGCGACACCTCGCTCTGCACAGCCTCGGCTATACCGACCTCGTGAGGTGCCGAATAAGGACGATAGACGAACGGCTTTCCGCTGTCGGTAGTGTCGCGCCGCCACTGGCGACGCACATCGGAAGCCTGCGCAATCAAGTTGTTACGGGACGTATTCACGTCGTCGGTATACTGATAATTCCACGCAGTGAGATGCGCCACAGCCAACTGAGTCGAGGCACCAGATGCAAAAGTAAAGGGTCCGGCGGCACCCACGCCACGGACATCTTGGCCAGGGATGCCTGCCGTGAACATATCCCACTCGTCCAACTCGGGCATCGACAGGCCAGGGTACATATAGTCGCAAGGCTGGGGATCAGGATTGGTTCCGTAACCGCCAAAAGTGAGATGCTGACCATTCCTCCATTCGGCACGGAGATAATGGTAGTAATCCTCGAAACCACTCGGTTCACCATTGACGCTGCTTACAGCGTTATTGTATGCCAAAAAAGAGGACATAGGATTGGCTTCAGCAGGCGATTCAAGGAAGATGCATCCCTGAGCTGGAGCACGACCGCTTATCTCACTGTCGTAATGCTGACTCCCACCATTATCAAGCAACTGGGAATTATACCCATAGAACATACTTTCACCCACATGACACCCTACATGATCATCATGGGCAAATCCAATATCAAAATCGATCCAGGAGCCGAGATAGACACTGTCGTAGGAGTAGGGGGAACGGTTGAAGATGTCGTAGTGAGCAAAGACCGTATTGCTGAGTGCCGTGTCCTGCGGCTCATTGAAGGCGTAGAACATGACATGCACCTCAACGTACAAAGGGCTGCCGACCGATGCATTGTGGGCAACGTTGTCGTTGAAGATAGAGAAGGTGGCCTCGTCGCCGCGTATCAGCGGATAGTCGCCCGCATAGGGATTGTAGCGCCCGTCGCCATCGGCATCGTAGTAGGGTGCCAACTGGGCGGCATAGCCGTCGGCACTGTCGCCATTGCCAGGCCAGGAGAGAATGTCCTCTATCGCCACATACCCCTCTTCTCCACAGTGGGCGATGTGATAGTCTATTTGTTCGCGCGTGAGATGCCATACATGGTTGTACTTGAGTACGGTGCTGAAGGAGTTCCCATCCATACCGTCCATGCGCAACGGCCCAGGTGCAAAATCTGTTCCAGACCCCCAGAACTTGTGGACAGCAGTATAGACTTCATCGTCCCGCTTCCCGCCCATCCACAAGGCCGAAGAAAAGATGGTACTCTTGCCGTCGGGCGCAACGGCATAGTTGGCCCCGTCATACCTGTTGCTCATCGTACCGATGACCGAGATGGGGGTGGATATGTTGTTGGCGTTGAGCGTAGCCCAATGGATACTGAAGACTTGAAAATAGACTGTGTCGGGGGCTGTAACAACCAGCCAGTCCAGCCCGCAACTCCATCCCCACTGATAGCCATGACCAATTACCCATTCGTACCTGAGGAAAGCCGTATCGCCTATTTCATACCAACCATTGCTATTATGAAGCGTGCCGCGACTAACTTCAATGCTGTCCACCCGCACAACCCCCTCTTCGGTGGGAATAACCGTCAGGGGAACCGCACACTCGGAACGCAGGCCCCGGAAGTTGGCCCACTGCGTGCGTCGGTAGGCGGCCAAACTTCCGCAGGGGACGATGATGGCCATGCGGTTGTTGTAGGATACCGAGTTGCTGAAGATGGAATAGACAACTCCTGTGGTTACCCTGGGAATGCCCATGGGCGTGGCGGAGGCGAAGACCAGCGTGTCGAGACGCACGCAATCAAGGAACGCCTGTTGCTCCAAACTAGTAACCGTGGCCGGAAGGCTGACATAGGTAAGCCCACGGCAATTGGAGAATGCCGTGCCCACACTGGTAACTGTCCAGGTGGTGTCGTTGTAGACAACCGTCTCCGGCACCTCCACACGGCCGGAGTAGCCGTTGGATGCCAGTCTTAGGGTCTGGTTGTCGACCGAGGATACAATGTACTTGAGTGTTACGCCATCGGCGTTTACAACCGTGAAATCACGTGCGTACCCCCCCCCGTAAATACCTAATACAGAGAGAGTTAAAATAACCATTCTCTTCATATTGATTTATTACTGATTAAATGTACTATACTATTACTACTTCGTGGGGTGGTCGGCATGGAATTTCTCCAGACGTGCTTTGAGGTCGGGGAACTGGTCGCGGAGCACGAGGGCCACGCAGGCGCGGATGCCCTGCTTGTGGCTGCCCGTGATGTCGAGGCTGATGGCGCTGATGCCGTAGCGGATAAGCTCGTTGAGGAGCTCGACACCGTCGTAGCCGGGGTAGCAGAAGGTGAAGTAGAAGCCGTCGCCGATGTCCTCGCCCATATCCTTGTCGTAGACGATATAGAAGCCGTTATCGGTAAACATCTTCTTCATGATGCCAGCCTTCTCGCCGTATTCCTTAATATCCTGGACGAAGTTGAAGGTGCCGTCGTTGGCGCCCTTGAGCATGGCTGCCATGGCGTACTGGACGCTGTGGGCGGTGCCGGAGGAGAGGCAGTAGAGGGTGCCGAAGATGAGGGCGCGGCCGAGCTGGGTCTGGCTGTAGTAGCGTGCGAGGTCGGGGCACTCGAGGTTGAAGAGTTTGGGGGAGCAGATCATCATGGCGATGCGCTCGCCGGCGTAGGAGAAGCTCTTGGAGCCGGAGATCATGAGGACGTAGTTGTCGGTGTATTTGGCGACGGTGGGCTGGAAGGGGGCCTGGCCGGGGACGGAGTAGTCCTTGCGGAAGTCCATGAGGAAGTAGGCATCGTCCTCGAGGACGACGACGCCGTACTTGTTGGCCATCTCGCCGATAATCTGGAGTTCATGCTCGGTGAAGCAGAACCAGGCGGGGTTGTTGGGGCTGGAGTAGATGAGGCAGGCCACGTCGCCGTCGCGCAGTTCCTCTTCGAGCTTGGTGCGGAGGGCGTCGCCGCGGTACTCGTAGACGTCGAAGGTCTTCATGGGTATGCCGAGCACGCGGCACTGCTGTTTTTGGACGGGGAAGCCGGGGTCGATGAAGAGGACTTTGGTTTTGCGGGCGTCGTAGCGGGTGAGGGTGAGGAAGGAGGCGAAGCCGGCCTGCATGGAGCCGACGGTGGGGACGCAGCAGTCGGGGGTGACATCGATGTCGAGGAAGTTCTTTACGAAGCGTGCGGCTTCCTGCTTGAAGTCGGCGGTGCCGTAGATTTCGGGGTAGATGGAGGCCACGCCGTTGCGGAGGGCTTCGATCTGGGCTTCGACGCCGACCTGCGGGGCGGGGAGGCCGGGGATGCCCATCTCCATTTTGACGAAGCGGACGGAGGTCTCGGCCTCGACGTCCTGGATCATCTTGCGCATCTCGCGGATGCTGGCACGGCCGGGGTTGGCGATTTTGTTGGCGGCCGCGATGCGGTCTATGGTCTCTTTCGCTATGGGTATTTGGGTCATAATGTTGATAGGTTGATGGGTTGATATGTTGATAAGGGGTTTATTTCTGGTTGAGGGCGCGGACTTTGACGGTGCTGACGGGGCTGATGGCGGTGATGAGGTCGTAGACCTGTTTCTGTTCGGCCGGGGGGGCGGGGGTGAAGATGGAGAGGATTTCCTGGATTTTGACGTCGACGAACTGCTGTATGGCCAGCGCGCCGGGGTTGGTCTTGGCGGCTTGCTGGATGTTTTGGAGGGACTGGATGATGTTCTGGCGGGCTTTTTCCTGGTCGCGGGTCATCATATCGAGGCCGAGGCGGTGGTAGAGGTAGTAGGCGTTGCGGAGGGAGGCGTAGGCGGAATTGGTGTGGTTTTCCATGAACCAGTAGCGGTTGCGGGCGTGCTTGGAGTCCCAGCCGGAGGAGCCGGAGGCGGAGGCTGACTGGACGACCTGCTGGGCGAGCTGGTAGAAGGGGTCGCCGCCGGCGGGGGCGAAGGAGTCGAAGTAGAGGCCGAGCATGATGTAGCAGTAGTAGCCGATGACGGAGGAGAGGACGGAGGAGAAGTTGTTGGGGTCGAAGTCGAGGGGCTGGCTTTCGTTGAAGGAGAAGGAGAGGCTGTTGTGCTCGAGGTAGTTGAGGAGGCCTGTGGTGTAGGCGGAGTTGTAGACGGGGCGTTTGAGCTGGATGGTGAGCTGGCCGGCGAAGTCGGTGGCGGAGGTGCGCTGGCTGAGGATGAGTGAGAAGGAGCACTCGATCTGCTCCTGCTGCTGGAAGTCCATGTTGGTCCACCGGCGGCCGTTGATGAAGTCTTCGAGTGCCTGTTTCATGGCGTCGAAGATTTTTTTGTCGTTCTCGGAGCCGTACTGCTGGGTGGTGGTGAGGAGTTTTTGGGGGTTGACGGTGACGGTGCAGCGGAATTCCTGACTGCGTGCAGAGAGGAAACCACAGAGTATCAGCACTATGGAGAGCAGTTTTCGCATAATAAACACTGCAAATATACGAATAAAAATCGATATGGCGGAATAATTTTTCGGAGGGGGACGGTAGGGGGACGGTAGGGGTTCTCTAGGGTAATTGTTCGGCCCTTTCCCCTATTTTCCCACCGGTGGGAAAATAGGGATACTTTTGCCCGGGCGGGGCGGTTGATTACTTGTTGAAAACATTTATTAAAATAGTTGTCGCCATGTCAGAAAAATTTCGTACTTTTGCATTTTAATTTGAAAACAAGAATCGACAACTATATGAGCGAAAATCAGAACATTGACTACAGTGCGAGTAACATTACAGTGCTCGAAGGCTTGGAGGCGGTGCGTGTGCGCCCTGCCATGTATATCGGCGATGTGAACGAGCGCGGGTTGCACCACCTTGTGTATGAGGTGGTTGACAATTCGATAGACGAGGCTCTGGCGGGCTACTGCACGAAGATTGACGTGCAGATCAATCCCGACAACTCGATCACCGTGGAGGACAACGGCCGCGGTATCCCTGTGGACATGCACGAGAAGGAGCACCGCTCGGCCCTGGAGGTGGTGATGACGGTGCTGCACGCGGGCGGCAAGTTCGACAAGGGGAGCTACAAGGTCAGCGGCGGTCTGCACGGTGTGGGCGTGAGCTGCGTCAACGCGCTGAGCGACAGGATGGTGGTCAACGTCTACCGCGGCGGCAAGGCCTACCAACAGGAGTATTCGAAAGGCAAGCCGCTCTACCCCGTCAAGGAAATCGGCCCGACGGAGAAGCGCGGCACACGGGTGGAGTTCCATCCCGACGCCACGATTTTCACGGTGACGGAATACAAGTACGACACCCTGCTGGAGCGCATGCGCGAGCTGGCCTACCTGAACAAGGGTATCGAAATCAACATCACCGACCTCCGCGAACTGAAAGAGGACGACACCCCGGTCCGCGCCGACCACTTCTTCAGCGAGAAGGGTCTGCGCGACTTCATCGGCTACCTGGACGAGAACCGCGAGAAGCTGATGCCCGAGGCCATCTATATCGAAGGCGAGCGCAAGGGCATCCCGATCGAGATCGCCATGCAGTACAACACGGGCTATAGCGAGAACCTGCACAGCTATGTAAACAACATCAACACCCACGAAGGCGGCACGCACCTGGCGGGCTTCCGCAGCGGACTGACGCGCACGCTGAAGTCCTACGCCGACCGCAGCGGCCTGCTGCAGAAGGCGAAGGTGGAGATTACGGGCGACGACTTCCGCGAGGGCCTGACGGCCATCATCAGCGTGAAGGTGGCCGAGCCGCAGTTCGAGGGCCAGACCAAGACCAAGCTGGGCAACACCGAGGTGCGCGGCGCGGTGGACGAGGCCGTGAGCGAGATGCTGGAGAACTACCTCGAGGAGCATCCCAACGAGGCGCACACCATCGTGGACAAGGTCATCCTTGCCGCCCGCGCCCGCCAGGCGGCCCGCAAGGCGCGCGAGATGGTGCAGCGCAGCAACGTCTTCAGCAGCGCCGGCATGCCCGGCAAGCTGGCCGACTGCCAAAGCAACGACCCTGCGGAGTGCGAGATATTTTTCGTCGAGGGCGACTCGGCCGGCGGCTCGGCCAAGGACGGCCGCAACCGCCGCAACCAGGCCATCCTGCCGCTGAAGGGTAAAATCCTCAACGTGGAGAAGGTGATGCGACACCGCGCGTTCGAGAGCGAGGCCATCCGCGACATCTACACCGCGCTGGGCGTCACCGTAGGCACCCCCGAGGACCCGCAGGCGCTGAACCTCAGCAAGCTGCGCTACCACAAGGTGATCGTCATGACCGATGCCGACGTCGACGGCGCCCACATCGACACCCTGATGCTGACCTTCTTCTTCCGCTACATGCCGGAGCTGATCGAGAACGGCTACGTCTACCTCGCCACGCCCCCGCTCTACATGGTCAAGAAGGGCAACAAGCAGGTCTACTGCTGGACCGAAGAGGACCGCGAGCGGGCCCTGATGGAATTCGGCGACAAGGGCATCCACGTGCAGCGCTACAAGGGTCTGGGCGAGATGAACAGCGACCAGCTGCGCGACACGACCATGGACCCCGAAGGGCGCCAGCTGCGCCAGGTGACCATCGAGAACGCCGCCTCGGCGGACCGCATCTTCTCCCTCCTGATGGGCGACGACGTGCCGCCCCGCCGCGCCTTCATCGAGGCCAACGCCACGTATGCCACCATCGACGCGTAGCACTTTTATACGTTTGTAAATATCCACCTTTATAGAACAATATACCTATACATCTACATCATGCAGGAAAAGTGGAATTCATTCGTATACGCTCTTATTGAATCCCAAAAGAAGGACGTTGACGAAACAAGATACCAAGAATCTATTGAAAACCAGCTGTTGTTCTTGGGGTGGAAACCCTACGCGGATGAAATATGCCATAAACCCAATGTACCCATAGGTAACGGCAAACACATACAACCCGACATTTTAGTAAGATGCAATGACGAAGATTTGTTTGTAATCGAAGTCAAGCGACCAAATCACAAACTATCAGCTCACGACAGACAACAACTGCAATCATATATGCGCCAACTGAAAATTCAAGTTGGTGTATATATCGGTGAGCATATCGAGGTTTTTTACGACACACCGTCTCAAAAGGACGCCGTATCTGTTTTGGAAACTCCATTGGCGTTAGACAGTAGACAAGGAATTAAATTTGCTGAAAGATTTTCGAAAGAAAATTATAGCAAAGAGGCCATACTCGCATTCTGCGAAGAACGTATTAAAGAGAAGCAGAGGCAAGCCAACCTTGAAAAAATAAAAGACAGCCTGATTGCTGACGCACAGCAGCAGATTTCAGAAAGCCTTATTCCATATCTTATTGACAAATATGGCAAATCCTTCTCTGAAGATGAGCTTCGGGGAATGCTGAGTTCACTAAAGTTTGAGATAATACGAAACGACAAAAACACAGATAAAGATACTGACCCAGGCACAAACAAAAAGACTTCCAAAGACACATCTGATACTACATCAACAAAATATACTCTAAATGGAAGCCCGCGACTGAACACGAACAAACTGGCATACGCAATAGTTAAATTATATCTCGAGCAACACCCAGGCATCAGCTACAACGAGCTTGAACAAATATTTCCGCCTCAATTACAAGGTTCACCTGGTACTATTCGAACACTAAAATATATTCAGGAGAGACAATACAAGGGCCGAAGGTTCTTTGACAGACCTGACGAGATTCTTGTTTGTGGCGACAGCGTCACATTCGCAGTTTCTACCCAATGGAGCAAGAACAATATCAACAATATTATCGATGTTGCAAAAAAACTTGGTTACAAAATAAGCGCAACTAATTCAGTCATGCAACAATTGGAGGATGCTGCCACAAAAGAGGACGACATCGTCCACTGCTTCTTAAAAAGGAATGCGGACGCTCATGGTATATTTCATATATCAAGTCAAACATTAGTTGTGCAGAAAGGAAGTATCGTAAACCCCAACCATCTACCAAATACAGCTGGGAAAAAGAAAGAGACAAGAGAGGCTCAGTTGATAAAATACACAAAATTAGTAGATGGGAAAAATATTGTAACAACTGATATTGAATTCAAAAGTCCGAGTGGGGCTGCATTATTCTGTGTTGGAGGTTCATCAAACGGTTGGTCTGAATGGAAAGACTCTGAACACAACAAGCTATCAAAATACAGGAAGTAGGGAATGACGATGACAGTAACCGAAGAAGAATTGCAACGCATAGTGGCCGCTGCTGTCAAGTTGGCGCTCAAAGAGGTTAAAGGCATCGAAGAGCGCAACGAGGAGCCGACCACCCAGGTGGAAACCACCGAGATGGGAGCCGAGGAGCTGGACGAGGCTATGCGCCTAATGCAGAGCAACCGCGGCAAGGGCGACGAGCCGATGGTGGGCATCTTCTGGTACTCGCCGCAACGCAAGATGCTGTTCGGCGTGCGCTCGCACCGTATCAGCGACTACACAAAGGCAGAATATGGCTGCATTTCCTGCTCCGAAATACATAAGGATGTCTGGAAGAAGGAGTACCATCGCCAGAAGTACAAGAACGACGGCATCGGCCCCTACACGGGTGCTTACGAGATGGTACCGCGTGGTCGCATCTTCTACAACCCCGACACCGAGGTCTTCACCATCGCCGTCGGCAACTGGATACACCAGTACCCCGAAGCCGTGCCGCTCATCGTTGACGAGTTCAACCTCGCCGCTGCCATCTACGAAGTCAAGACTGCCCACCACTGGGACATCGGACAGAAATGGAACTAATAAAAAAAAAACGACTAAAACAAATATACAATATTATGGATAAACGCAACCTTCTCCTTATCAGCAACAGCACCATGCGCGGCGAGGCTTACCTCGGCTGGTGCAAGGACATGATTGCCGACTTCTGCCGTCGGCACAACATCAAGCGGGTGCTCTTCGTGCCCTATGCCGGCGTCAGCCTCGGCGAGAGCCTCAAGAAGAGCTACGACGCCTACGAGGCCAAGGTGGCCAAGGTGTACGCCGAATTCGGTGTCAAGGTGACCAGCGTGCACCGCAAGGCGCTGCCCGTCAACGCCGTATACGACACCGACTGCGTGGCCGTGGGCGGCGGCAACACCTTCCACCTGGTGCGCGAACTGCAGCGCACAGGCCTGATGCAGGCCATCCGCCAGCGTGCCTTCGACGGCATGCCCTATATGGGCTGGAGCGCCGGCAGCAATGTGGCGGGCCCCACCCTCTGCACCACCAACGACATGCCCATCGTGATGCCCGCGTCGTTTGACTGCATGGGGCTGGTGCCGTTCCAGATCAATCCGCACTATACCGACTTTTTCGACCCCAAGCACGGCGGCGAGACGCGCGACGACCGCCTGAAGGAGTACATCATGGTGAACCCCAAGGCCACCGTAGCCGCCATCCGCGAGGCCACGGCTCTGCTGCTCGAGGACGGCAAGCTAAAGCTCGTCGGCCAGCCCAACAAGATGAAGGTGTTCAAGACCAAGATGGAGAACACCAAGGAGTACGGCCTGAGGAGCGACCTGGGTTTCCTGCTGAAGGCGTAACCACACAATAAACCACTCATTATTGCGTTATTGCGATAAAACCACATAGATTATGTGCACACTGACCATAAATGTCGACCAGGCTGCATTCCGAGAATACGACCCTTCGCTTTCCACCACCGAAGCCCTGCAGAAGTGGTTTCAGCGTTTGGCGGACGTGGTGACCGAGGAAATCAAGAAGGATGCCAAAGATCGGCCATGCAGTTACTCCTACGAGGAAGCCCGACGTCTTATTACCGACAGACTTGACCGTCTTGATGCAGGCACCGCTAAAACTTGGAGCATGGAAGAGGTTGAACAGCACATGAGAGCTCGGTTTGCATGAGAACAATACGAGTGATAGACGAGGCCAGGTCTGAGTTCGATGAAATACTGGACTACGTCCGCAAATGCTATGGCGTCAGAACGGAAGAAAAGGTTTACATTGATATACGCCAACGTATTATGCCGCTGGCGACCATGCCAGAGTTGGGCACTATCGATACGGAACTCCACTACCGCGGCAAGCCAGTCCGCATCCTGCACTCAAAACACACACGTATAATATACATTGTGCGAGAAACGGAGGTTGTAATAATCATGCTATGGAACAACCAACGCGACGACAGTGTGTTGAGACATATATTGTCGCAGCGATAACATAGTCAAAGAAAGTCTTCAAAGTAACACCCACACCTCTGCGTCGCAGAGGTGTGGGTGTTAGATATGCCGCACATAAATACACGATTAGCTTACGCCATCATATGTTTTCTGACTCCCATTCCCATGGACTTTGGTATTTAACTTCGGCACCTATTATTTCTCCTAGCGCATTCTTGATATAATCAACTACATATAATCTAGCTAATAGCCCGGTATTATACCCATCTACACAATCTGCAATATAGCCATGTCCAGGAATCACTGCAGCCCTATCTGTCCTGCCGCTATAACTGTTCACACCTATATCACCCAGCCCTCTAACATCCCCAACATCACAAAAATTAATGGTATACCAACTCCTGCCACCTGAAGTATAATATGAACTAGAAATAAAATTATTTGCATCATCAATACATAATTTCGGAGCATCTTTTTCTGTGTCAGGCCACAGCTTAACTTTTGTTTTATAATCGTTTTGAATATGTACATATACCGTTCCTGGCGGATCATAACTCGGAGAGTTTTCCGCCTCTTTTCCGCAGCTCGCGAAGAGCAGTGTTGCCGATGCAAACATAAGCATCAATAATCTGTGTTTTTTCATTTTGTGGTGATTTTTATAAGGTTTTGTGCATTATTGCCGTCAAATAAAAAGGTACAAGCCTATCCATCTGCCTTACTGGTTCACCACAACCATTTTACTACAACGGACGCTTGCACCTATAAAAAGCACAAAGTCCCAATGTAGTAAAAGCAGCTCGAATTATCTTCAAGGTGGTGATTTGTAAGGCAATTGAGTTCTTCTACCGTCAATGCACAATCTCGCGGCATTGACGGTGCAAAAGTACACACTTTTTCCGACGTGGCCAAATTTATTTTGTCATTTCGATGAAAAGTTGTATTTTTGCATGGGTTTTAATTCCTAATAATTGACGGGTAATTAACGGATATTAACGTTAAATAAAGAGACTATGATTACAGCTGGAAGGAAGCCATCGACAGCGCGATGAGAGCGCTGCCACGATGGAATCCCGCCCGCGATGAAAACGGGCACCCTATGGGCACTTGCTGGATCGACGTGGCGCTGCGCTACAGTGCCGCGCGCGGCGTCGAGGTCACCGGCACCACAGGCGATGCATTCCCTCCCGCCGACCCTGGCCGGATGGGCTACTACCTGGCCGACCCCGTCAGGCTGCCCATAACCACCGACCTCGAGAAGCACAACCTCCGAGGACCCGTGCGAAGCATGGAGCAGACACAACATCAGAAGACCGAGATGAAAGGCGAAAAGCTTCAATACAGAAACAATGATTCCATCACTGTCCGACACGGTTTCCACTTCTTTGACAAACACGGCACCAGTACGCTCACCATCATGCTCGACGAGAAGGGCGACACCTTGTTGACCGTCCGCCGCCACAACTGGTACGACCGTGTGGGCAACCTGTTGGTGCAGACTCTCGACAACGGCCAAGAGAAAGACACCATCTACTTCCGCTACCAGTTCACCGCCGACAGCAGCATCCGCGAAGAATATGAGGGCGGCAGGCCGCGCTACCGCCAAGTCTTCGACCGCCATGGCCACCTGACAACAGAATACACCAACTTCAAATCACTGCTCCCATCATTTCCAATGTGGACAATGCATATACTGCCACGCCGCGAACGGTGCGGGATATTTATTTATTTGTATCTCCACGCTGCAGACCGTGGGGATGCTCTACGGCGCGCAGTCACCGAAACCGTAATCAACCGTCCATAGTGGATAAATTATTTTTGTCGGATTGTTTTTATTTTGTACATTTGCACCGTCAAAAAACAGTTGAACAAGTTTAAACAACACAATAACATGTCTCAAAATCAGATAGTTAATAAAGAGGACATCGTAGTCCGATTTGCTGGCGATTCGGGAGACGGCATGCAGCTCAGCGGCACGCTCTTCTCCGACGCCTCGGCACTGACCGGCAACGACATTGCCACCTTCCCCGATTATCCGGCCGAAATCCGCGCCCCGCACAACACCATAGCCGGCGTGAGCGGCTATCAGGTGCACGTCGGCAAGAGCATCTACTCCAGCGGCGACAAGTGCGACATCCTGGTGGCGATGAACCCCGCCTCGTTCAAATCGAACCTCAAATGGGCCAAGAAGGGCGCCACCGTCATCGTCGATATCGACACCTTCACCACCGAGGGCCTGGAGAAGGCCGGCTACACCGCCGACCCCTTCACTGAGGAATTCGAGCGCGACTATACCATCATCAAAGCCCCCGTTACCTCCTTCACCGCACGCATCGGCGAGGAGCAGGGCATCGACAAGAAGACCACCGAGAAGTGCCGCAACATGTTCGCCCTCGGCATCATCTTCTTCCTCACCAACAAGAGCCTCGAGCAGACCAACGCCTATCTGGAGCGCAAGTTTGCCAAGAAGCCCGAAATCGTGAAGCTCAACAAGGCCGTCCTGAGCGAAGGCTATGAATATGCCGACAAGCTGGAGGCCATCCACTCGCACATCGTCTCGGTGGCCACCGCCGAGATGCCCAAAGGCCGCTACCGCAACATCACCGGCAACGTGGCCACCGCCTGGGGCCTGCTGGCCGCCTCGGAGAAGAGCGGCCGCCGCCTCTTCCTCGGCTCCTACCCCATCACCCCGGCCACCGACGTCATGGTCGAACTGGCCAAGCACAAGAGCCTCGGCGCCCGCGTTTTCCAGGCCGAAGACGAGATTGCCGGCATCTGCTCCGCCATCGGTGCCTCCTACGCCGGCGCCCTGGCCTGCACCTCCACCTCCGGCCCCGGCCTCTCGCTGAAGAGCGAGGCACTGGGTCTGGCCGTGATGACCGAGCTGCCGCTGGTGGTGGTCGACGTGCAGCGCGGCGGTCCCTCCACCGGCCTGCCCACCAAGACCGAGCAGAGCGACCTGGCCCAGGCCCTCTACGGCCGCAACGGCGAAGCGCCACTGGTGGTCGTCGCCGCCTCGAGCTCGGCCAACTGCTTCTATTGGGCCTTCGAAGCCGCCCGCATCGCCCTCGAGCACATGACCCCCGTCATCCTGCTCACCGACGGCTACCTCGGCAACGGCTCGCAGCTGTTCCGCATCCCCAAGATGGCTGACCTGCCCACCATCAAACCCCGCCTGGCCACCCCCAACGACCCCAACTACAAACCCTTCTACCGCGACCCGGAGACCTACGCCCGCCAGTGGGCCCTGCCCGGCATGGAAGGCCTGCGCCACCGCGTCGGCGGCCTCGAGAAAGCCCCCGAGGGCAACCTCAGCACCGACCCCGAGAACCACGCCCTCATGTGCCGCAACCGCCAGGAGAAGGTGGACCGCGTGGCCAACTACATCCCCGAGCAGGAAGTGCAAGGCAACCCCGACGGCGACCTCCTCGTGGTCGGCTGGGGCGGCACCTCCGGCGCCCTCACCCTCGCCGTCGAAGAGATGAACAAAGAGGGCAAGAAAGTGGCCTACACCCACTTCAACTATATCTGCCCCCTGCCCAAGAACACCGGCGACATCCTGCGCAAGTACAAGAAAATCGTCGTCTGCGAGCTCAACAACGGCCAGTTCGCCGGCTACCTGCGCACCCAGTTCCCCGAGTGCCCCATGCACCAGTACAACAAAATCATGGGCCTGCCCTTCGAAGTGGGCGAGCTCAAAGCAGAGTTTAACAAAATATTGGGAGAATAAACGCCATGACAGAGAAACATTTTGTCCCCAAAACGGACGCAGAATACACCAAAAAGGACTTCACCAGCGACCAGATGGTCAAATGGTGCCCCGGCTGCGGCGACCACGCCATCCTCTCGGCCCTGCTCAACGCCTTCCCCTTGCTGCACGACAAGAAAGAGAACATCTGCATGGTCTCCGGCATCGGCTGCTCCAGCCGTATCCCCTATTATGTGGACACCTACGGCTTCCACAGCATCCACGGCCGCGCCTGCGCCATCGCCACCGGCGTCAAGCTGGCCAACCCCGCCCTGAGCGTGTGGGTCAACATGGGCGACGGCGACTCGATGGCCATCGGCGGCAACCACCTCATCCACGCCATCCGCCGCAACCAGGACCTCAACATCACCATCTTCAACAACGAGATCTACGGCCTCACCAAGGGCCAGTACAGCCCGACGACCAAGTTCGGCCAGGTTACCAAGACCTCGCCCTACGGCACCATCGACTACCCCTTCAACCCCGGCGAGCTCGTCATGGGCTCCCAGGGCACCTTCTTCGCCCGCTCGCTCGACGTCATGCCTCCCCTCACCACCGAGGTCATGACCCGCGCCGCCGAGCATGACGGCGCCTCCGTGGTCGAAGTGCTTCAGAACTGCGTCATCTTCAACGACAAGACCCACCAGGCCATCACCGACCGCGCTGTGCGCGACGACCGCACCATCGTCCTCGAGCACGGCAAGCCCATGCTCTTCGGCAAGAACAAGGAGAAGGGCATCCGCTTCAACGGCCGCCAGCTCGAAGCCGTTGTCATCGGCGAGAACGGCATCACCGTCGACGACATCCTCGTCCACCACGAAGACACCGAGGACGTGGGCATCCACATGATGCTCGCCCGCATGGGCGGCGACCTGCCCGTGGCCCTCGGCGTCATCCGCAACGTCAAGAAGGTCAGCTACACCCAGCTCTACGAAGCCCAGATGGAAGAGCAGATGGAGCACGGCAAGTACCGCTGCATGGACGACCTCCTCAACAGCGGCGACACCTGGGAGGTCTAACCCCCCTCCATCGATTGCCCGGAATCAATCCCGCCGGGAGACCCCGCACCGTGGGTCTTCCGGCTTTTTTTCACCATCCTGTAACACACTCCTCCCCTAAGCTAGGGGAGGGGTACCGCCGCGCAGCGGTGGTGGAGGAGTGTGTACTGCCAACGTACTCCCCACGACACGCGCCACCACCGCCACACTACCCAACACACGCCCCCGTCTGCGCTCCGCGCAGCCACCCCCTCTAGCTTAGAGGGGGAGTTTAGACACCAACCCGCTCCTCCCCTAAGCTAGGGGAGGGGGACCGCCGCGCAGCGGGGGTGGAGGAGTGTGTATTAGTTGAAAAAAGACACCAAAAATTCATCTTTTTCTTTCCATATCGGAAAATTTTTGTATCTTTGCACCTACTAAACATACAGAACACAATGCAATACACTAACATAAATACATGCAAATCAGCACATTGCCCCCCCCCCCCCACCACTCAATAGGGACGCTGTGCAGCGCGGCGGCGGTGGCGCCATGCCTTATTGACCGAATCCACGGAGCGGACACCCTTTTGCGGGGTGCCCGCTCTTTTTTGTTTTTTTAATCCCTAAACACACAGAACATGAAAGACAACAAAGAGAAACAGCCCTACGGGGCGCCGCAGCTGACCGTAGTTGAATTCGCGACGGAGCGCGGCTTCGCCTCCTCTCCGGGCCAGAGCAGCAACAACACCGAGAACCGCACCGACGGCGGACTCATCACCAACGGAGCCGACAACGACGGCTGGTTCTAACCCTATAAAAAAAGACTGCAAGATGAAAAGAAGAATAACCTTTGCGTGCCGCCTCGCGCTGGCGGCCGTGGCGCTGGCCGTGGCGCTGGGCGCCTGCCAGAAAGAAGAGAACACAAGCGACACCCCCGGCGGCGAGCTGAAGACCCTGCGCATCGAGGTGGAGAACCCAGGCACCGGTGGCAGCAAGATGGAGACCGAAGGCCTGCAGGTGCACTGGAGCACCGGCGACCGGGTGGGCATCAAGCGGCAGGACTACCCCATCAACATCAGCGAAGGCTATGCCGGCGTGGATGTCTACATTCATCCCAACCTTGGTGTCGGATACGCATGCGCCTTCTACGGGAATGAATATTCTGGCACCGGAATCGCCTTCAACGCCTATTTCCCTTCGAGCATTGCCAACTACGATGTGGAATACGACCCCGCATCCGCCTACCGATACCGCACTCTCAACCATGATTTCGAAAACCCTCCCATTCTGACACTCACCCTGCCGTCGCGCTATGAGTCCGGCTTCGCCGGCGGCAGGCAGCAGATAGACCTGCCCATGGTGGGGACCTACTTCTACGCCAATGGCTATATTAACTCCACCAGAGAGGATGTCTTTTTGGGGCGCGAGGTGCTGCATTTCCAGCACCTGACGGCGGCAGTGCTGGTGAAGGTGCGCAACGACTCGGGCGAACCCCTGCTGCTGGACCGCGTGTCGCTGACCAGCACATACTACCGCTTGAGTGGCCCGGTCGAAACCGAGATAAGTGTGGAGTCGCTGGGGGGGAGGGCATTCACCCCTTCGTACATCTTCAGGGCAGTCGGCGTAGCCCCTGGGATTGCCTCCAACGACGACGAGAAGCAGGTGGAGGTGGTCTTCCCCGTGCCCGTCGTGGTGGCGCCGGGCGACACCTTGCCCGTGCAGGTGCCGGTACTGCCGCTGGGACCTTACGGAGGCAGAGAAAGCGTTTCGCGTACCGACAACCTCACCGTCCGTGTGGAGGGCCGCAACGAAAGCGCCCCGGGCGTCGTCGGCAGCCGACAGCTCACCTTCCAGCACACGGTGGAGATGACCGGAAGCCTCGCCCGCAACAAGATGAAGACCATCCAAATCAAGATGGATCCCGCCAGCCCGCGCGTAACCTCCACCGCCCCAGCCTTCTCCATCGACGCCGGCAACAAGGTGCTCTTCTCGAAGGGCAACCTGCAGTACAACAAGGCTACCTACACCTGGAGCTTCATGGAGCACCAGTGGAGCACCGTGGAGACCCACGGGCAGAATGTGGGCGAGAACTACGCCGACCAGGACATCGTCAGCCTCTTCGGCTGGGGCACCAGCGGGCACGACTACGGCCCCGACAACTACCAGCCCTGGAGCACCTCTACCACCGGCACCTACGGCCCCGGCAGCAGCGTCCTCTCCTGCACCGGTCAAAGCGACTGGGGCTGCAACGCCATCGCCAACGGCGGCAACACGGCGAGCAGCGGCTGGTTCACCCTCAGCCGGGCGCAGTGGGCCTACCTGCTGGGGGACACCCCCGAGCGCAGCGGCAGACACACGCTGGCCACGGTGAACAACGTGCCCGGCCTCCTCCTGCTGCCCGACGACTGGGACCTCACAGGATTCTCTTTCCAAGCAAGCTACTCCGACGCTGAATGGGCCGGCATGGAGGCTGACGGCGCCGTCTTCCTGCCCGCCGCCGGCATGCGCTCGGGCACCACCGTTACCCGCACCCCGGAATCGGCCCCGAGCACCTACTGGACCAGCGACCCGAACTCCGGAGGCTATAATGCCTATGCATTGTTCATGGTTCCAACTGCCGTGTTTCTCAATGAAGATGTGCGAACGCACGGCAGCGCCGTCCGCCTGGTGCGCTACGCGCAGTAAATCCAGTTATCTGTCTACCCGAAAGGGGTCTGGAGCCAAGGCTCCCGGCCCCTTTTCATTTTCACTCCAACACACGCCCCCACCCGGACGCTCCTCCCCTTAACCTAGAGGGGGAGTTTGAGCGTTGGCAACCCACTCCTCCCCTAAGCTAGGGGAGGGGGACCGCCGCGAAGCGGGGGTGGAGGAGTGTGTACGGCCGCCACACCACCCGCCACACACGCCCCGCCGCACCCCACAACACACGCCCCCGTCTGCCCTCCGTGCATCCACCCCCTCTAGCTTAGAGGGGTCATTTGGACGGCTCCCCAACCAAGGCCGAAGAGGGGAAGAAGAGGGGAAGAAGAGGGTGGTTCTTATTACCTATAAATCAGCCAATTGTACAGGGGCGATTTTTGGTGTTTTTTCGGAAAATTTTCGTTTTTTTGCCCGCTTTCCCACGGATGGTTTAATCTGCTAATACAGTGTGCATTAGGGTGGTGGTGGGAAATATTTTTTGCCATGTGGCGGAAAAATCCTATCTTTGCACTAAATATATACCGCGCATATCATGAAACGAACACTCCTTATCGCCCTGTGCCTTAGCACATTAATCACCGCCGCCGCCCAAACGTCCAAATGCGGCATCGACACGCGCGCCCTCGTGGCCGAAGAGGTGGCCACCGGCGCCACCACGATTCGCATGCTGGCCAAAATGGCACCCGGCTACGACCGCGGTCCCCTGGAGAAGGCCGGCATCACCATCGGTGCCCAGGCAGGCCAGATCGTAACCCTCACCGTGCCGGTGGAAGCCCTGCCGCTGCTCGAAAGCCACAAGGAAGTACTCCAATACAGCATCTCCCACCGCATCGCCGCCCCCATGATGGACCGCGCCCGCCGGGACACCCGCACCGACAGCGTCCACAACGGCCTCGGCACCGCCTCCGGCCTGCCCTACAACGGCGAAGGCGTCTACATCGGCATCACCGACTGGGGCTTCGACTACACCCACCCCAACTACAACGCCGCCGGCGTTGCCAACCGCCGACTGCTGATGGCCTGGGACCAGTTTCGCAAGGCGGGCCCCGCCCCCGATGGCTTCGACTACGGCACCCTCATCTCCGGCTATCAGAACCTCAAAAATGCTCGCGGCGACACCTCGAACATCTACGGCTATGGCACCCATGGCACCCATGTGGCCGGCATCGCCGCCGGCAAGGGTAGCGATACCATTTTCGCCGGGCAGGCGCCACGTGCCAACCTCCTTTTCTGCACCTTCCGCCTCGGCGAGGCCGAGTGGATGGACGGCGTGGCATGGATGCGCCAAGTGGCAGCCGACAGCGCCCGCCGCCTCGTGGTCAACAGCAGCTGGGGCATGTACACCTTCAGCACCCTCGACGGCACCTCGCTCCTGAGCCAGGCTATCGACAGCTGGGCCAACGAAGGCACCGTCTTCGTCACCAGCGGTGGCAACAACGGCTACTCCACCGTGCCCTTCCACATCAGCCGCAACTTCGCCTCCACTCCCGACACCCTTCGCACCGTTGCCGTCAAGGCCAGCGAGATATACTCCATCCGCGAGACGGGTCAAGCCCTCGTCCTCTGGGGAGAGGAGAATCATGACTTCCAAGCCCTCGTGCGCATCGCCTCTGGCGGCCAGGTCTACACCTCGCCCATCCTCTCCACCGCCAGCGGCGACACCGTTATCTACGACACCATCCTCGTTGGCGAAACTCCCATCGCCTACCGTGCCATGATCGAGCACGCCAACCCCTTCGACCGTCGCCCCCACATGCAGCTCGACGTCAACAAGACCGCAGGCGAACTACAGTTGTTCATCACAGCCGCCACCGGAACCGTCCATGCCTGGAATATAGCCAACAAGGAAAACCATGCCGGCAACGAAGGATGCTCCTTCTCCTCGGCCGGTCATCACGGCTTCACCTCTGGCGACAACCTCTACGGCATCGGCGAACCCGCCTGCTCACGCAAGACGCTCAGCATAGCAGCCCATGCAGCCGACCGCTACAATTCCGCCACCCACCAGACCACCATCGGCGGCTTGGCACCCTTCAGCAGCTCCGGCCCCACAATCGACGGCCGCCAAAAGCCCGAAATCTCCGCCCCTGGCGTCGACATCAACTCCTCTATCTCCTATTGGACCACCGACCACTACGACGAGACAGCCTACCACTGGATATTCGACAAGAAGTACATCTGGAGCACCATGAGTGGCACCTCTATGTCGAGCCCCTCGGTGGCAGGCATTATGGCACTCCTGCTGCAAGCCAATCCCGACCTGACAGTCGACGAAATACGCGACATCGTATTCACCACCGCCCGCAACGACGAGAAGACCGGCCCCCTCGTGGCCAACGACAGCACCGACCTCCGCTGGGGCTGGGGCAAGATCAACGCCCTCGCCGCTGTCAACAAAGCCCTCTCCATGGTCAGCATCGAGCAAGCCGAGCAGCACCGCCTGCCCATTCGCATCTTCCCCAATCCTGCCGCCGACCGCGTAACAGTCCACACCGGATGCGGCCAGCAGCAAATGCTCGAGGTCTATTCCATCGACGGCCGCCAAGTGATGCGCACCCCGGTTGCCACCGAGTCCACCCTCGACCTCAGCGGCTGGCAAAGCGGCGTCTATATCCTCCGCCTGGGCAGCCGTACCGCAAAACTCATCGTGCAATAAATCATACTCATGCAGAGACTGTTCGGACAAAACACCATCGTGCAGGTCGTCACCCTGCTGGCCGTCATGGCCATGCTCTGGGCTCGTCCGCTGGCCCAGGCCGCTCCCATGGCTGCTGCCGATGGCTATGCCCCGCTCTACACTGCACTCCTCAACCTCCACATCCCCTCCACCCTGGCCATCATCCTGGCCATTCTGCTCATCCTTTTCGGTGGATTCTATCTCAACGTACTCCTCGTCCGCACCAACCTCACCCGGCAGAACAGTCTCCTCCCCACCTTCCTCTACTGCCTCTTCATGAGCGCCACCGCCACCACCCTCTCCCCCACCCTGCTGGCCAACCTCCTGATATTGCCCATCTTGAACCTGCTCCTCCTGCGTGGCACTCTGCTCACCGTCTCGTCCGACAAGATTTTCGGCGTGGCGGCACTGATTGCCATCGCCTCGATGGTCTACCTGCCCATGCTCTCCCTACTGATTGCCTACCTGCTTGTAGCCATCAACTACCGCCTCTACAGCTGGCGCGAATGGGCCATCCTGCTGCTCGGTCTCCTGGCACCCTACATCCTGCTCTGGGGCTACCATTTCGCCACCGGCACCCTCGCCGACTGCTTCGCCGCCATCGGGCAGGGACTCGCCGACCTCGACATCCGCATCTCCCACACCTCCACCCCCGTCATGCTGGCCAACCTGTTGCTCGTGGCCGTGGCGGCATGGAGCATCTTCTCCCTCTGGAACCGCCTGGGCGAACACCCCGTGGCATGGCAGAAAAACGCCGTCACCGTGATGCTCGCTGCGGTATCGGGATTGGTCATGCTCTTCTACTCCACCCTGATGCCCGCCAACCTTCAGCTCTTCGCCGCCCCATTCGCACTCTGCGGCACACGCATGCTCTCCACCCCCCAGCGTTCCCACCTTCGCCAGCGCCGCCAGTGGACCGTATGGGTCAACGACACCATTTTGATACTCATCGTGATAGCCGCCATCGTATGCTGACACCCTACCTCATAGCCGGCCGCCGCGAGGCGGGATGCGACGAGGCGGGCCGCGGCCCACTGGCAGGCCCCGTCGTGGCCGCAGCCGTGGTGCTGCCCGAAGGCTACTCCAACCCTCTGCTCAACGACTCCAAGCAGCTCACCGCCAAACAGCGCGAACGCCTGCGCATTGATATAGAACGTGACACAATCTGGGCGGTAGCCGTGGTGGAACCAGCCGACATCGACCGCCTCAACATACTCCACGCCTCCACCCATGCCATGTGCCTCGCCGTCCAATCCCTGCCTGCAAAACCCGACTTCCTCCTCATCGACGGCAACCGCTTCTACAACGAGACCGACATCCCCTTCCAGTGCTTCGTCAAAGGCGACGCCCGCTACATGTCCATCGCCGCCGCCAGCATCCTCGCCAAGACCCACCGCGACAAGCTCATGGAGCAGCTCCACACCCAGTACCCCCTCTACGGCTGGGACCGCAACAAAGGCTACCCCACGGCCGAACACTACCGCGCCATCGAGCAGCACGGCATCACACCCCACCACCGCCGCTCCTTCAACCTCTACCGCCAACACACCCTCTTCGAATAAACACACCAACGTATCAACATATCAACATTATATGCTAGACTTTGTTAAAGAAATACGCCGCAAGCAGATCATACGCGACCTCAAGCGCGTGCAACGCGACAAGCGCATCGAAAACATCGACGAAGTGAAAACCATCGGCCTCATCTGCCGACTCGACAACGAGCCCAACTGGAACGTGCTCTACCACTTCGCCAAGGTGATGGAGAACCAAGGTAAAAAGGTGTATATCATAGCGTTGCAAGAACAGGAAATCAACTTCGTCGTAACCCATCGCGACACCTACATCTGCCGCACCAAAAACGACATCAACTTCTGGGGCCTCCCCTCGGCCGACTCCCTCAAACCCTTCACCTCCAACCACTACGACCTCCTCATCGACACCATCGGCGAAGAAAACTTCTTCTCGCAATACATAGCCCTCCGCACCGACGCCAGCCTCAAGGTGGTCTACGCCACCCCGAGCGAGGACCCCACCGAGGTCTTCGACCTCATCATCCGCGGCGACGGACGCGTCGAACTCAAAGGCTTCTTCAACAACATTGTCGAATATCTCAGCATGATTAAAAAATGAAACAACCCACCTTCTCCGGCACCGGCGTGGCGCTGGTCACCCCCTTCCGCAAACAGCAGGACACCGTCGACTTCACCAAGCTCGAGTCGCTCATCGAAAACGTCATAGCCCAAGGCGTCGACTACATCGTCGCCCTCGGCACCACCAGCGAAGCCGCTACCATGACCGAAAGCGAGCGCTCGGCTGTGCAGAGCTTCATCGTCGAAACCGTCGCCGGCCGCAAGCCCGTCATGCTCGGCCTCGGCGGCAACAACACCCTCAACATCACCGACACCCTCGCCCGCACCAACTTCGACGGCATCAGCGCCATCCTCAGCGTCACACCCTACTACAACAAACCCAACCAGCGCGGCCTCCTCCAGCACTACCGCTCCGTGGCCGAAGCATCGCCCGTGCCCGTAATCATCTACAATGTGCCCGGCCGCACCGGCGTCAACCTCACCGCCGAAACCACCCTCACCCTCGCCAACGAATGCCCCAACATCATCGGCATCAAAGAAGCCTCCGGCAACCTGCAGCAGGTGATGGACATCCTGCGCCATCGCCCCGACGGCTTCCGCGTCATCTCCGGCGACGACGCACTCACCTACCCCATGCTCGCCCTCGGCGCCGACGGCGTCATCTCCGTCATCGCCAACGCCCTGCCCGACACCATGTCGCAAATGGTGCGCCTGGCCCTCAAAGGCGACCTCAAAAAAGCCCTCCCCCTACACTTCCGCATGCTGCCCCTGATGAACGCCATCTTCGACGAAGGCAACCCCACAGGCATCAAAGCACTCCTTGAAACCCAAGGCATGATCCACAACGTGCTGCGACTCCCACTGGTCAAAGCCACCAAACCTCTCGCCAACAAACTCACCACCCTCTACAATGACTATCGAAACCAGGCTTGACGAAGTCCGAACCGAATACCTGCGCCGCCTCACCCACGGCCGCGGCGACCTCCTGCAGCAAGTGGAAGCCTACGTCACTGCGCGCCAGGGCAAAATGCTGCGCCCTCGGCTCACACTGCTCGCCGCCGACACCCTCGGCCCAGACACCCTCGCCTCGCACCGCACACTGCTCCTCGCCACCGCCGTCGAAATGCTCCACAACGCCTCGCTGCTCCACGACGACGTCATCGACCGCGCCGACTCCCGCCGCGGACAACCCTCCGTCAACGCACGCTGGAACAGCCGCATCGCAGTGCTCGTCGGCGACTACCACCTGGCCCAACTCATGCGCCTGCTCGACGAAGTGGACGACCCTGACGCCGCACGGCGCATCAACGACACCGTCCTCGCCATGGTCGAAAGCGAACTCCTCCAACAGGAAATCCTCGCCGGACGCACCCTCACCCACGACGACTACCTCCGCATCATCGACGGCAAAACCGCACGCCTCTTCGCCACCGCCTGCGCACTGGGAAACCCTCTGTACGAAAACTTTGGACTCCACTACGGACGCCTGTTCCAGCTCCGCGACGACATCGCCGACCACGAAGACAACTCCTTCACCGCCACCCTCATCGCCGAAGAAGAACAAGCCCTGGCTGCAATAAAACACCCATTTCCGATACCAATCTAAAAACATAGTAACACAATGAAAAAACTGTTCCTTTTCCTCGCTGCCCTCGCCGCCACCTGCGGCCTGGCCGCCCAAAACGCCAAACTGCCCGAAAACATCGCCCTCAAGGACATCGACGGGCAGAGCGTCCAATCCTCTGTCATCCAGAATGGAGGCAAACCCATCATCCTCTCCTTCTGGGCCACGTGGTGCAAACCCTGCAACCGCGAGCTCGACGCCATCAAAGAGGTCTACGACGAGTGGCAGGAAGAAACCGGCGTGAAACTGGTCGCCGTCTCCATCGACGACGCCCGCTCCGCCGCACGCGTCCGCCCATGGGTCAACGGCAAAGACTGGCCCTACGAAGTCTTCCTCGACCAAAACAAAGACCTCGCCCGCGCCCTCAACGTCGGCGCCGACGTACCCCACACCTTCATCCTCAACGGCCAGGGCGAAATCGTCTGGCAACACAAAGGCTACCAAGACGGTGGCGAAGAGGAACTCATCGAGCAGGTCCGCCAACTGCTCAAATAACCCCTACCCACACCCACCCCAAAGTCGCCGCTCCAATCCGAGCGGCGACTTTTTTTTTACCCCTTCCACCTCCCCCCTCCGCACCCTCCTCCCCTCCCCCTTCCACCCTCCATCCCCAACCATGTAAAAAGAGGGTAAAAAGAGGAGAAAAAGGGGAGCGGTATTATTCACTGACTATCAGGCCATTATCTCCGAGCAATTTTGGGCTGTTTTCAGGCCCTTTTCCGCAGTTTTTACACACCATTTCCATAAACACACTTACCACTGATTACCAACACCTTACATTAATTTAGACAACTTTTTACTATTGTATCAAAAAAAATACGTAACTTTGCAGATTTAAAGCAGACAAATATGCAGTTCAAAGACATTGTAGGACAGGAAGATATAGCCCGCCGCTTGGTCTCCGCCATCGACAGCGGACGCGTCAGCCACGCCCAAATGCTGCTGGGCGACCTCTCGGTGGCCATGCCGATGGCGCTGGCCTACCTGCAATATTTGTGCTGTGAAAACAAACAGGGAGGAGAGCCCTGCGGCCAGTGCCCCAGCTGCAAGAAAATCAGCCAGCTGCAGCACCCCGACCTCCACCTCATCTTCCCCAACCCACCCAACGGGTCGACCAGCGTCAGCTGCGCCGACTACCAGACGCAATACCGCGACTTCCTGCTCGAGAAGCATGGCGCAGGCACGCTCGAGGAGTGGCACGCCTTCGTCGGCACCGACGTAAAAACGTCGATGATACGTGAGCGCGACGCCGCCCACATCGTCGAGGTGCTGAGCCTCAAACCCTACGAGGGCGGCTGGCGCATGCTCATCATCTGGAAACCCACCAGCATGAACTCCGCCGCCGCCAACGAGCTCCTCAAAACCCTCGAGGAGCCCATGCCCCAGACCATCATCCTGCTCGTCGACGACACCGACGAGGGCCTCCTTCCGACCATCAAGAGCCGCGTGCAAATCGTCAAGCTGAAGCCCACTGGCATCGACCGCACGGCGGAGGAAAACGCCCTCTTCGCACCCCTCATCGTCGGCTGGCTGCGCATGCTCTTCAAGCTAAAGATGAGAGAGTTGGCAGCGCAGGTGGACAAGATGGCCGCCCTCAACCGCCAGCAGCAGAAGCAGATGATCGCCTACACCTCCACCCTCATGCGCGACTGCTTCCTCAACTCCGCCGCCGCACTGCCCTGCACCCTCGGCTCGGGCGACGAGAAGTTCGACTCGCAGTTCCCCAAAATGATCACCGTCAACAACATAGCACTTATCGAAGCGGCGCTAGACGAGGCCATGTTCGCCATCGAACGCAACGCCAACGCCAAAATAACGCTCATGGAACTTTCGTTCCGCATGAGCAAAGCACTCAAAAAAAGGTAATTACACTCCCCATGGAAGAACAGAAGAAACAACCCGAAAACGAACCCGTCACCGGACGCAAGATTGCGGACGACCAGATACCCGACAACGTGGAAGAGGTGGCCACCGCCGCCGATATCGAGGCCTTTATGCGCGACCGCCGCAAGGCCCGCATGGAAAAGCAGCGCGAAGAGAAACCCAACCCCGAGGTCGAAGAGTACATGAGCGAGGAGAACCAGATAGACCCCTACCTGGACCCCGACCCCGACATCCCGTGGCCCAAGTACGAGGAGCCCATCTACCTCTCGCGCGGTTGCCGCCGCAAGCCGGAATGCTACAAGGCCGTCTGCCGCTGCGAACGCCAGAGCTGCTCCAAGGTCACCTCCACCAACTGGATGGAGGGCATCCGCCAGCCCACCGACAAACCCTTCGACTGCGTCGAGGTGCGTTTCAAAAACAACCACAAGGAGTTCTACCGTCTGCCCGACGGCCTCTCGGTCGGCGAGGGCGAGGTGGTGGCCGTCGAGGGACAGCCGGGGCACGACGTGGGCATCGTCAGCCTCACCGGCGAGCTGTGCCGCCTCCAGATGCGCAAGCACCGCGTAAACCCCGAGTCCGAATCCATCAAGAAACTCTTCCGCCGCGCCAAGGAGGCCGACATCGACCGCTGGGCCGAAGCCCTGCGCGACGAGAGCACCGCCCTGCTGCGCACCCGCCGCATCGTGGCCGACCTCGGCCTCGACATGAAGGTGAACGACATCGAATTCCAGGGCGACCACTCCAAAGCCATCTTCTACTACACCGCCGACGCGCGCGTGGACTTCCGCCAGCTCATCAAAGTGCTGGCCGAAGAGTTCCGCATGCGGGTGGAGATGAAGCAGATAGGTGTGCGCCAGGAGGCCGGCAAGGTGGGTGGCATCGGCACCTGTGGCCGCGAGCTGTGCTGCAGCACCTGGCTCACCAACTTCAAGTCCGTAACCACCTCCTCGGCCAAAACCCAGCAGATACTGCCCAACCCGCAGAAGCTGGCCGGCCAGTGCGGCAAGCTCAAATGCTGCCTCAACTTCGAGTACGAGGTCTATGCCGACGCCCTCAAGCAGTTCCCGCCCGCAGGAACAGCCATCCGCTTCAAGAAAGGCCTCGCGCTGTACAAGAAGACCGACGTCTTCCGCGGCATCATGTGGTATGCCTATGAGGGCGAGAACGACCTCATTGCCGTCAAAGCCTCGGACGTGAAGGCCATCATTGACATGAACCGCCAGCAGCAGTATCCCGAGCGGCTGGAGGACTACCAAGTGGAGCTTATGTCCACCTCGGCCCTGGCCCAGGAGAGCACGGACGAGGAAGTGGAGCGCGAGATGCGCCGCCTGGCCGAGGGCGACAACGGCGTGGTGGGCGACGAGGCTCCCCGCAGGGCTCCCGAGCGCCGCGAACCCCGCAAGGATGGCGGCAAGCCCCGCGAAAAACGGCAGGGCAAACCCCAGGGCGAACGGCAGGAGAACCGCGAGCGTCGCAACAACAAACCCAAAACGGGCGACCAGCCCCGCCGCAGCGGTGGCGGTCGCGACAGGAGGAACTAGCCTTGAAACAGACACGCCCATACCTCGCAGCCCTGCTGCTATCACTGCTGACTGCCTCGTGCGGCGGCGACGTGTTCTACTCCGAATACGCCCAGGTCGACGAGCATGGCTGGCTGCCGGCCGACAGCGCTGCCTTCACAGTGCAGGTCGACGACACCCTGCAGCCCTTCAACTTCCTCATCGAGGTGCGCAACGGCGTCGAGTACCCCTACAGCAACACCTTCCTCTTCCTCGGCACCACCTTTCCCGAAGGAAGCCATGCTCAGGACACCCTCGAGTTCCCCCTGGCCGACCCCTCGGGCCAATGGTACGGCAAGCGCACAGGGCGCTACGTCGACACCCGCTACTATTTCCGCCGCAACGCCCGCTTCCCCATGCCGGGGGCGTACCGTTTTGCTGTCGCCAACGGCATGCGCGACAGCGCCATCACCGACATCCGCAGCATAGGACTGCGCATCGAATATTGCAAAACACGATAACATGGCCAAGAAAAACACAAAGAAAGAGCGCCCGCGCTACGTCAAGGTTCTGTGGTGGACCTTCGGCGGCCTGTGGGCGGCCATATTCCTTTTCTTCACACTGCTCTCGCTGGGGTGGCTGGGATTCATGCCCTCGTTCGAGGAGTTGGAGAACCCGCGCAGCCTGCAGGCCTCCGAGGTGCTGAGCGACGACGGGCAGACGCTGGGCTACATCGGCTTGGAGAACCGCTCCAATGTCACCTACGACCAGATATCGCCCAACCTGATCAACGCCCTCATCGCTACGGAGGACGCACGCTTCTACCGCCATTCCGGCATCGACGCCCGCAGCCTTGCGCGCGTGCTCTTCAAGACCCTCGTGGGGCGCAACCGCTCGTCGGGCGGCGGCTCCACCATCACGCAGCAGCTGGCCAAGAACCTTTTCCCCCGCGAGCACAAGAGCAAGCTGGGCACTGTGTTCTCGAAGTTCAAGGAATGGGTGGTGGCGGTGAAGCTGGAACACAACTACTCGAAGCAGGAAATCCTGGCCATGTACTTCAACACCGTGGACTTCGGCAGCAACTCATACGGCATCAAGACCGCCAGCAGGACATTCTTTGACAAGCTGCCGTCGGAACTCGACGTGGACGAGGCGGCCATCCTCGTCGGCCTACTCAAGGCGCCGTCGACTTACAGCCCCGTGCGTCACCCTGACAATGCCCTCGCACGCCGCAACACTGTCCTCTCGCAGATGAACCGCTACGACTACCTAAGCGACGAGGATATGGCCAAATACCAGGAGAAGCCTATCGACATGAGCCACTACTCGCCGCAGAGCCACAACGACGGTCTGGCCACCTACCTGCGCGAGTACCTGCGCACCTATATGAAGGACTGGTGCAAGCACCACCGCAAGCCCAACGGGGAGTATTACAACGTGCACAAGGACGGCCTGAAGATCTACACCACCATCGACAGCCGCATGCAGCGCTATGCCGAGCAGGCGGTGGAGGAACACTTCAGCAAGGAGATCCAGCCTGCCTTCGACCGCGAGCTGAAGAGCCGCAAGGGGAACCCCTTCTGCGACATCAGCAAGGAGCAGGAGGAGAAGTTCCTCACGCAGGCCATGCGGCAAAGCGACCGCTACCGCGCGCTGAAGGCCGACGGCATGAGCCAGAAGGAGATCCGCGCCGCCTTCGACGAGAAGGTGAGCATGCGGGTGTTCAGCTGGAAGGGCCTCAAGGACACGACGATGTCGCCGTGGGATTCGCTCATCTATTGCAAGCGGTTCCTCAACGCGGGCCTGATGTCGGTGGAGCCCGGCACGGGCTACGTGCGCGCCTATGTGGGCGGCATCAACTACCGCTATTTCAAGTATGACAACGTGCAGAGCCACCGCCAGGTGGGGTCGACGTTCAAGCCCTTCGTCTACACGATGGCGTTGCAGGACCTGGGCATGTACCCCTGCACGGAGGTGCCGAACTCGGAGGTGTGCTTCGAGGTGTGGGGGCAGCCGGACTGGTGCCCGAAGAACTCGAGCCACGAGCGCGAGGGCGAGATGGTGACCCTGAAGTGGGCCTTGGCGCACTCAATCAACTGGGTGTCGGCCTACCTGATGAAGCAGGGGTCGCCGGAGCAGGTGGTGAACATAGCGCGCAAGATGGGCGTGCGCAGCCCGATCGACGTGGTGCCTGCCATCTGCGTGGGAACGCCGGAAATCACTGTCTACGAGATGGCTGGCGCCATGGCCACCTATGCCAACAAGGGCGAATATGTGGAGCCCATCTTTGTGAGCCGCATCGAGGACAACAAGGGGATGGTGCTGGAGCGCTTCACCCCCAAACGCAACCAGGCGCTGAACGAGGCCACAGCCTACATGATGCTCGAGCTGATGAAGGGCGTGGTGCAGAGCGGCACGGGCGTGAGGCTGAATTACAAATACGGGCTGAACAAGTACAGCACCAACATCGCCGGCAAGACGGGCACGACGCAGAACAACTCGGACTGCTGGTTTGTGGGCATCACGCCGCGGCTGGCCACGGCCGTGTGGACGGGCGGGGAGCTGCGCAGCATCCACTTCCGCAACATGACCTACGGCCAGGGCGCCGCCATGGCCCTGCCCATCTTCGGCCACTATATGAAACGCATCTACGAGGACCCATCCATCAAGTTCTACCGCGGCGACTTCGACCGTCCCAACGAGCCGATCGAGATGGACTGCTCGAACTTCCAGCAGGAGATCGAGCGCGAGGACTTCGAGTGGGATTTTTGACACAGGAATGGTAGGGGAACGGTAGGGACTCTCTAGGGTAATACATAGGCCATTACCCATTATTACACATTATTACCCATGCCCCCATCAAACAAAAACGGAAGAATATGATTAACCTACTGGGAATGACACTAATGCAGCTGCAGGAGCTGTGTGCCGCCGAGGGCTTTCCGAAGTTCACGGCGAAGCAGGTGTGCGACTGGCTGTACAAGAAGCGCGCCGAGAGCATCGAGACGATGACGAACCTATCGCTCGCGCAGCGTGCGCGGCTGTCCGAGGTGGCCTATATCGGGCGCGAGGCGCCGGTGCGGTGCCAGGTGTCGCGCGACGGGACGAAGAAGTATCTCTTCGGCCTGGGCGTCGAGGCCGTCTATATTCCCGACGACGACCGCGCGACGCTCTGCGTCAGTTGCCAGCGGGGGTGCAAGATGGGGTGCAAGTTTTGCGTCACGGGGCAGCAGGGGTTCCACGGCCACCTTGCGGCGGGCGACATACTGAACCAGCTTTTCTCCATTCCGGAGTTCGAGAGCCTGACCAATGTGGTGTTTATGGGCATGGGCGAGCCGATGGACAACCTAGACGCCGTGCTCGACGCCTGCGCCGTGCTCACGTCGGACTGGGGCCTCGGCTGGAGCCCCAAGCGCATCACTGTCAGCACGGTAGGCATCATTCCGTCCATGAAGCGCTTCCTGGACGAGTGCCCGTGCCACCTCGCGGTGAGCCTCCACAACGCGGTGCCGCAGGAGCGGCTGGCGATGATGCCTGTGCAGAAGGCCTATCCGCTGAATCAGGTGTTGGCGCTGCTGCGGCAGTACGACTGGAGCGGCCAGCGGCGACTGTCGTTCGAGTACACCATGTTCCGCGGCGAGAACGACGACCTGGGCCATGCAGCCAAGCTCGTGGAGGCACTCAAGGGGTTGGAATGCCGCGTGAACCTGATCCGTTTCCACGAATCGGATGAGGCACCGTACAAGACCTCGATGCCGTCGACCATAGCGGCATTCCAGAACTACCTGAACCGCCACGGCGTAACCTGCACCCTCAGGGCCTCGAGGGGTCAGGATATTGACGCTGCTTGCGGATTGCTCGCAGGACGACAAGAATAGCCGCCCATCCAAGGCTGACACCCAGCACGTTGGCCACCATGTCGTTCACATCGAATTTGCGGAAAGGAAGTAGGTACTGGACGCTCTCGCAGAGCAGGGCCAGCGCCACCACCATGAGCCACACCACCCAGCGGTAGCGCGAGAGGTCCATGAAGAACAGGGCGCAGGGGATGAATACCGTGGCGTGGAGGAGGTGGTCGGCGCGGATGCCGAAGACATAGTTGTTCAAAGCCGGACCTACACCGTTGAGCGGTGCCCACATCAGGAAGAAGAGGGCGAAGAGGTACCACGGGCGCAGCTTCTGACGGCCTTCGCTGCCGAACCAACGGACAAAGAAGTTTTTTATGCGCTTGCGTTTCAGTGCCTTGCGCGAGATGGCGGCCCATTCCGCACCGTCGGTGCCGCCAATGCGGTCCACATGAACCAGACGGGCTACAATGTCTTCGCGCACAGCGTGTTCCATATTGTAGCAGTTGTCGCCCTGCAGGGTGATGCGGCCGCCGTGGATTTTGACAATGCGGTGCAAGAGGTGCTTGCCGTAGTGGCGGAAAAGCACCACGTCGCCCACCTTGGGGCGGCCGTCGAGGGGTGCTAGGGTGAGCGTGTCGCCCTCGCGCAGGGTGGTGAGCATGCTGGTGCCGCGGAGGGTGATTTTCACCTGCTGGCCGGCGGCGATGGTTTCCTCGACGGTGGCGAAGAATATGGCGTTGTCTACGTTCATGGTTCGAAAATGGTATTGTGGCTCAGGCGCGCAGCGGCCTCGTCGGGCAGGCAGCCGAGGCGGTAGGCGGGTGTGCGCGCGATGATGTCGGAAATGAAGTCGCACAGCAGGTCCATCGACCGCTCGTCCTTGGCGAAGGTGGGCGGGCAGGAGGGCTGCAGGGCGGTGAACGCCTCGAGGGTGCCGAGGCGGCGGATGGTGTTCTCGGGCCGCTGCTCCAGGCGCAGCAGGGCGGCGATGGGGTAGTGCTCCGGGCGGTAGCAGTGGGTCTTGCCGCTCCAGGGCGAGCCGTAGGCCGTGGGCACCCCGTCGCGCAGGGCCACGATGGGGCTGTCGTCATTGAGCAGGTGGCAACCTTCGATATGCTTGAGCCACAGGCGCGTATGGGTGCTCTTGCCGGTGCCGCTCTCGCCTAGGCAGAGCACGGCGCGGCCTTGGTGGATTACCGCCGAGGTGTGGACCGGCACCCGACCACGTCGCAGGCCGGCCATGGCGTAGGCCACCCACAGGGCGAAACGCAGGTGCGAACCCTCGGTCATCGTGTTGAGCGCCACCACATTGGGGGTGCGCTCGTCGTAGCGCAGCAGGCTCTGTTCGCCGAAGAGGTAATGCCAGACACCTTCGGCATCGATGCCCACGCGGCACTCGGCGTTGCCGTCGGCGATGTCGAACCGGTGTATCCAGCGACACTCGGGCAGCGACAGCGGCTCGTCGAGGCGCACCTCGATGTCGGCCGCCGCCTCGGGCACCAGGAACTCGCGCATGCCGGGAATGCCCATGGCGTGCGCCACCGATTCGGCGCCGGAGTAGCGCACCGCGAGATCGGCTATCTGGAGTGTGGCGCTGGCCATTGTCAGTCGGTTATCATCAGGTTCTGCTGCATCTCGGCCACCCATGCCTCGGCGTCGCGGCGGGCCGTGTCGGCGTCCACGTCGTAGGCTTCGAGCAGGGTGTCGACCACGTCCTGCATCGTGAAGTCGCGCTCCTGCAGGGCGTTGTATAGGTGCAAGGCACTCTCGTTGAGGGCGATGACCTTGGTCATGTCGGCCGCCTCGGGGCTTTGCGTGATGACGATGTCCTCGCCGGCCACGTGGCGCACCTTCATTTGGGGATTGATTTTCATTGCCTTATACTAATATATATAGTGTAAAACGAGTAGGCGATATATTTATTGTATCAAGGGGATTAATTTTATTCAGACGGATACAATAATTTGAATGGCAGGGGCGTTATGGCAGATTATAAACCTAAAAACAACAACAGAAAAAACATGAAACTTACAGGCAGAAGAGAAAGCAGCAACTTCGAAGACCGCCGCGGCAAAGGCGGGAAAATTGCCGTCGGAGGCGGCATAGGAGCCATCATCATCGCGGCGCTGTTCACGCTGCTGGGCGGCGGCAACGCGGGCGACGTGGTGCAGCAGGTGATCAACACCGCGCAGCAAGGCGGCACACAGACCGAGAACTACACGCCCACGGCTCAGGAGGAGCAGTTCAAGACCTTCGCGCTGCAGATCCTGGCGTCGACCGAGGATGTGTGGGAGAAGAAGTTCCGCGAGGTGGGCCTCACCTACGAGCCGCCGAAACTGGTCATCTTCCACGGCGCGGTGCAGAGCGCGTGCGGCAACGCCTCGTCGGCGATGGGCCCCTTCTATTGCTCGGCCGACAAATGCGTGTACCTGGACCTGGACTTCTTCAACGAGATGGAGCGTTCGCTGGGCGCCAAGGGCGACTTCGCCTGCGCCTACGTCATCGCCCACGAGGTGGGTCACCACGTGCAGAACCTGCTCGGCACCCTGGGCAAGGCGCACAGCCAGATGAGCCGCCAGAACGAGGTGGACAAGAACCAGACGAGCGTGCGCATCGAACTGCAGGCCGACTACTACGCCGGCATCTGGGGCCACGGCGAGCAGCAGATGTTCGGCTCGATCGAGGCCGGCGACTTCGAGGAGGCCATCAACGCCGCACAGAAAATCGGCGACGACTACCTCCAGAAACGCGCCCAGGGCACGGTAAGCCCCGAGAGTTTCACCCATGGCACCTCCGCACAGCGTATGCGCTGGCTCAAGAAAGGCCTCCAGAACGGCGACCTGCGCGGCGGCGACACCTGGAGCGTGAGCTACAGCAGCCTCTGACCTCCAACCCCATAGAAACAAAGCGAGGAGCCTTCGAAAGGCTCCTCGCTTTTACTATCGTTTCACCCTATCAGGGATTCCAGTCGAGCGGCATGCGGTAGCGGGTGGTAGAGGTTCCGAGGTTGTAGATGTATCCCACCGTGAACGAAGGGATGCCGACACCATAGTAGTAACCCGAGGCACCCATCCCGCCGCCAGTGGAAGGCGAGATGGCGAGGTAGCGGAGATCGAAGAAAAGGTCGCTCCTGCGGCTGAGGTAGTAGCGTCCGACAAGACCAAGGTTGGCCGCGACATCAAATATCACATTGTCATGGCGCCAGATGAGGCCGCCGCCGACATAGGGAAGCAAGGAGAAACGCGAACCGTGGCGGAAGCCCAGGGCGTGTGTAACGTTGTACATGACATCGAAATGGATGTTCGAAAATACATAGCGCTTGCCAGGGGCTTTCTGCGTGGTGTCGAAACGCTCGTGGGCGGAAATGCCGTCGAGACCGAGACGCATAGTCCAGACCTTGGAGAGATTGCGACCGAGCATGATGCCCGAGGCAATACCCCACATATTGTATTTGGGGTCCATGTACTCGAACTCGAAGGACGAGAAATTGGCTCCCGCCCCCAGGCCAACGAACCAGTCCTCGCTCACCCGGCGAGACTCAAAGGGGGTGCGATGGCGGTTGGCGGAACGGTCGAGGTAGTAGGAAATGCCGAGGTTGGTGTTGAGGAAGCCATTGTAGCCTGCCGATTGGTCGAAGCCCGTGGGGAGGAAGAAGTTCTTGAGCTCGAAGACCACGTCGAGGTTATGGTAGCGCGACTGGTGCCATGCCACCTGCAGACCCAGCATAACATGCAGGTCTCGGTCCGGATCTTCACCGTTGCTCCCTTTGCCACGAAACAGGAAACCGAATCCGACCATGGGATAGATGTTGAAATGCTCGCCCAGCAGGTTCATGCGCTCGAACGTGGCAAGCGGATCCCACATAATCTCGCCGCTGACGGAATGGAAGAGGGTTAGCCCGTCATTGCCCGCATTGCTGAACGCGTAACTGGGGGCCAGCACACCATTGTAGGACAGACGGAGTGCCAACGGGCGCACAATCCAGTGGCCGATGCCGGCACTGGCATTGAATCCCGTGGTCATCCCGGACTCATTCTTGTAGAGGGTGAAGCCTCCGTTGAAGGAAAGGAATGTGTTTTCCTTGAACGAGTTCTCTTTCTGCGCACCCGCACAATGGGCGAGGGCGAGGGCGAGGGTGATCAGCAATGCTTTTTTCATAACGACAGAGAGGGATTATTCCTTGGCACGCTCGGCAAACTCCTTGGCAGAGACCTTCTCCACGGTGGGCTTGGCCTGCTCCTTGAAGAGGCGAGCGAGATTGTCGGCATAGATGCGATCCACTAGCTGGGCCACATTCTGGCGGTCGGCGGCGATGCTGCGGGCAGCCTTTTCGAGGCGGTCCTCGGCCTGTTCCTTGGTCTCGCCCTCCTCGCGCTTGTCGTTGCGGCGGAGGATGTCCTTGATGTGGTCGACGATTTGGTTGCTGGTGGGCTCGACGGGCTGTATCTCTTCGAGCTTGGCTTCGATGAGTTCCCACTTGAGCGAGGGGAGGTACTGGTCGGCCCAGTTGGCCTCGATGCTCTCGGGGGTCATGTCCTTGTTGCCGCGGGAGGCGAACCAGCGCTTGAGGAAGGCCTCGGGCAGCGGGGCGGAGAACTGCTCAATGAGAGCTTTGCGCACCTGGTTGACGTAGAGGTAGTCGCTCTGTTCGTTGTTGGCTTTCTCGAGCTCGGCCTGGAGGGCTTTGCGGAAGGCGTCGGCGTCCTTGGGTTTCTGCTCGGGGAAGACGGTCTTGTAGAGCTCGGCGTTCATCTTGTGGGGGGTGATGCGGGAGATGCCGCTGAGGGTGAGTTCGACGTCGGACTTGAACTTCTTGGCGGCGTCGGTGTCGAGGTGCAGGGCACGCTCGATGTCGGCCGTGGGGAAGGCTTTGTACATATTGAAGACGATCTTCTCTTCAGCTTTTTTGCCTTCGAAGAGAGGCAGCAGTTCCTCGTCCTTGAGGTTCTGGAGGTTGAGGGAGACGAAGGTCTCTACCCCACCCTCTTTGGGGGTGCCTTTTTTGTCGAGTTCAACCACCTTGCCGTAGATGAAGTCGCCGGCACCGACGGTGTCGGGAGTCTCGAATTTGCCGTAGCGGTTCTGGATATTGACCACCTCGGCCTCGACATCCTTTGAGGAGACCTTGACCTGGTTGTACTTGACGTCGATGGATTTCCAGTCGATGCTGAACTCGGGGGCGACGGCGATGTCGAAGTAGAATGTGAAGTCCTTCTGCTTGCTGAAGTCGATGTCGCCGGTTTTCTCGTCGTTGCTCATGGGCATGCCGAGGATGTGGAGCTTCTCATCGTCGATGTATTTGAAGAGGCTGGTGTTGAGCATGTTCTGTACGGCGTCGCCGACGATGGTGCCTTTGTACATGCGCTCGATGAGGGCTTTGGGGGCCATGCCCTTGCGGAAGCCGGGGACGGTGGCCTTGTGCTGGTAGTCTTTGAGTTGCTTGTTGGCAGACTCGACGTAGTCATTCTCCTCGATATCAATCTTGATACAGAGTTCCAAATCACTTAATTTCTCTCTCGTAATGTTCATTTGATTGTTTATTTTATTGATTTTTAATATCTTTAATATAAAATAGCAAAGTGCAAAGATACGAACTTTTTGCGATATGGCGATATTTTTTTTGACCACGCGGATGATATTAATTTAAATTACTATGTATCAGCACGATGGATTGACAGGACAAAACGCTTGATTTTTTTGGAAAAAAGTGCAGAAAACGGGGATTTTGGACGATTTTCAAATACATGATTATCAACATATTGAACATACCCTCTTCTTCCTTGGTTCTTCCATACAAGGGGGATGAAAGGGGAGATGGGAGCGGAGGGTGGGGAAAATGGAAATCCGGCAGCTGCCAGGGGGCTGCTGCCGGAGGGTTTGCAAGAGGGGCCGCCGGGAGGGTCAGGGGAGGTAGAGGCCGACGCCAAGGTTTTGGAGGAAATAATAGAGCCCACTGTTTTCCACCTGGCTTTCGTCGGCGGGATAGGAGGAAAACAGGTGGGTGCGACGGGCGGCGAAGAGGCCTACTCCGCCTTCGATGTTGCAATAGCTTTCACGCCCCTGCGTCAAATCGGCCACCGCATTGACGGTCGACAAGTAGGCGTTGAGGTCCTCGGTGCAGCAGGTGAGGTAGATATCGACCCGTTTGAGGTATTCTTTGCGACTGGCGGTATCGGGCAGGAGTGCCGTGCGGAGGTCGGCGAGGAAGACGGAGCGAGGGTAATAGATCTCCGCCGAAGCAGCATTATAGTCCGGGGTCTTACGCGGGCAGGGGATGTCGACGTAGCGACGCTCGCCATTGACCGCATAATAGAAGCGGATTACGGGTTGATACAGACGGGCATTGGGCAACAGGTTCCACGTCATCCTGCAGTTGGCCGAACTGTTGCCCGAAATTTCATAGAAACCGAACTTGTCGTTTTTCATGTAGGAAAAGAGTCTGTTGCGGTTATCATAGTGAATAAGGCGCACTGCCGACGAGGAGGCGAGCTTGGTGCCATCGGCCTTTCGGATGCTGAGGAAGTAGTCGTAGTTGTCCATCAGGCGACCACGGGTTTCGGCATAGTAGATGGGTTGCATGCCGCCAGCGAAGGCGCCGCTGTCGCGCTGGCGGAGCGTGTAGGCGAAGGGAATCGAATCGGCCAACCGATCGCCCTCGTAGGCGAGGATGGCGACGGAGATTTCGCCCTCGCGGTAGTTGATGGAGTCGGGGTTTTGGCCGTAGGCCATGACGCCTTCGTTGCTGAGGTGGCAGCGTTCGACGCGCACCCAGGAGGTGTCGTCGTCCTGGTCGAGGAGACAGTAGACCACCGGGACGTTCTTCCAATCGGCGTTAGGGGAGAACTCCACCTCGCACGAGGTGAAGAGCGGGAGCAGGAGGGCTGCCAGGAGCAGACGGGAAATGTATTTCATACAAGTTGCTATTTTTCAATTATTTCTATTTCATCCATCAGTAGCCAGGGCTTGAGGCCTTTGGCGCGGTGCCAGGCGGGGATGGAGGGGATGGCGTTGAGGGTGATGCGGACGTAAGAGACCTCCGGGCGGTCGACGGGCACACGGAGCTCGACCACACGCGGCTCCTCGGCCTCGTGCGAGGCGGGGTCGAAGTCGACAGAGGCGCGCAGGGGGTCGCTGTAGGTGGTGCCGTCGGCCGAGAAGGAGAGGCTGATGTCCGCCGGCGCGAAAGCCCACATCTGCGGCGCATGGGCGAAGCGGAGCAACACATTGTCCACCGCGATGGGTTTGCCGAGGCGGAGGGTGACGGTGACGCCGTCGCCTGAGAAGCCGAGCCACGAGCGGGTGAGGTCGCCGATGTTGCCTTTGAAGCCGTCGAAGAGGATGGTGTCGGTGCCGACGTTGTAGGGGGTGTTGGGCTTGCGCGAGAAGGTGGCGGCGACGATATAGTCGTAGTTGAAGCGGCGCGTGGCGGTGAAGGAGGGTGGCAGGCCGGGGGCGTAGACGCGGGCCTTGACGGTGGTGGTGGCGGTGATGGTGAAGGGCTTGGAGTAGAGGGGGGAGGAGGGGGTGGGCTCGGTGCCGTCGAGGGTGTAGCGCATCTCGCCTTTGGCGGGTGAGGCGAGGGTGACGGTGAGCGGTGCCGTGAAGCGCGTCTGGGGGGCGGAGATGACGGGCGGGTCGACGCTGCCGGCCTTCATTTCGGGGAAGGTGCGCCCGGCCATGAGCTGTGGGTCGCGCCCACGGTAGGGGGCGAGGTGGAGGCGCAGGCTGTTGGATGCCGGCGGGATGAGGGTCACATTGGCGCCATCGTTGTGCATATCACACTGCATGCCAAGTACTTCTACAAACAAGCCGCGGTCGCCACGGTAGGCGGCGCACCAGCGCACCTGACGGCGGTCGAGGTCGGCAGCGGCGTCGCGGTGGATGCCGAGGATGCCGGAATGGCGGTCTAGGAAACAGACCTCGCGGTCGAGGCCGAACCAGACAAGGCTGTCGGCGCCATGGCTGACGCGCAGGGCTGGGCGCAAGGCGGGGCCGCGCAGGCGGTCGGTGGGGGCGAGGGTGTAGTCGACGGTGATATCGCCCGAGGGGAAGCGGGTGTAGGTGGCGCGGACATCGCACATCTCCTCGCCGACGGCAGTGGAGAAGCGGAGCATGTAGTCGTCGCAGACGGTGTTGAGTGCTGGGGTGCGGTGGGTGCGGCCGAGGGTGTCGACGCGCCAGTCCTCGTGACCGAGGAAAAGGAGGCGGTGGGGAAGGGCGACGGTGGGAGCTTCGGGGTTGGGGATGTCGGCCGGGTCGAGGCGCGGGGCGGCCTTGTCGAGGGGGATGACGAGGGTGCCGAGGAGGTTGTCGGCCGAGAGGCGGGAGGCGTTGCGGCGATGAAGGTCGAAGCGGACGAAAAGCTCCTCGCCGGGCTGGAGGTCGACGGGGGGTATGGGGACCTTCACCTTGTCGGCGCCGCCGGCGGCGATGCCCACGGGGAGGTCGCCGGCCGTGATGTTGGGGCGGAGGTTGGTGAAGATGGTGTATTCGAGACGATAGGCGCTGAAGTCGGCGAAGTCCTGCCGGTTGTAGACGGCGAACTCGGCCTCGTCGGGCGTCTGGCGGACGGGGCGGACGTCGAAGGGGGAGTAGAGCCCCTTGAGGTCGGAGTGCTGGACAGCCCACAGCGGCCAATAGGAGACAAAGCCCCCTTGCAGCTGCCGGTTGCTTTCCACTGTAGCCCAGAGGGTTTCCAACGAGGCGAAATTGTTGGGTTTGACCGAAGAGAGCATTATCAGCGGGCGGTCGCTGCTCTTGGCTGCGGCCTGGCGCAGGTCAGGCACGGAGGGGTGGCTGAGGGCGATGAGGTCGGTATTGTCGCTATAGTCGGCGCCAGAGAACACAACGGGGCGTTGCCGCTCGAGGGCTTTCAGGCGTCGGTAGGCGGCTTGCATGCAGATACCGTTGTCGCGCGAGTCGCCGAGCGACCACATTATTATAGATGTATAATTCTTATATATACCGTGCAGATTCTCCACCCGGCGCTCGAAGAGGGGGATGAAGTCTTTGTCGGTGGCCACGGCGTGGTGCTGGCTGGAGGCGGGGTGGAGGTTGGCGTCGCAGACGACGTAGAGCCCCAGCTGGTCGCACAGCTCATAGAACGAGGGGTCGACCTGCGAATAGGGGGCGGAGCGGACAGCATTGACGTTGGCGGCCTTCATGTCCTGCAGCGTCTGGCGCATCATGTCGCGCGTGAAGGCATGGTTGGTGTAGGTGACGCCCTTGAGGGTGATGGCGCGGCCGTTGAGGAGGAGCTGGCCCTCTTTGACCTCGATGCGACGGAAGCCGAAGCGGGCGCCGACCACCTCTTCCTCGGCCATCTCCTCGTCGCGCAGACGGAGGACGAGGGTGTAGAGGGCGGGGTTTTCGGCCGACCAGGGGGCGACGCCGGGCCAGGAGCGCTGGAGGTCGACGGTGGCGTCGGTGGTTTTGTCGAACACCACCCAGCGGCCCATGCGGTCGAGGGTGCGACCGTTAGGGTGCCACACCTCGGCCTCGAGGTAGTAGCGACCTTTCTTTTTGCCGTTGAAGATGCGTGCGTCGATGGTGAGGGTGCCGGTGGCGGAGGCGGCGTCGAAGTCGGTCAGGAGGGTGTAGTCGGCAATCTCGGGGTCGTTCTTGAAGAGGATGTAGGGGTTGCCGTCGAGGCCCGAGAGGTGGAGGTATTGCTCAAGGAGCGTATCACGCGACTGGGTAACGGTTTCGATGGCGAGGGTGTTCTGGCGGCCATACTTGAGGTGTGGCGAGAGGAGGAACTCATTCCAGTGGCGCGAATCGCTGCCAATGCCTACCACTGCACCGTTGAGACTCACACGCACAGCGACGGAGCCGCGCACATTGAGGTAGACGCGGAAGTCGCGCCATACCTTTTCGACGTCGAGTTGACGGGTGTAGATGAGCGAGCTGTCGGTCTGTTGCTTCTGCCACCCGTCTGCAAGCTCGAGGAAATAGGGCGAGTCGCGGTAGGCGAGCTTGGGGATGGCGTTCTCGTCGTCGTAGGCCACGACGTTGGTGCGGGCGGGCAAGGACGAGGGGACGGCCGGCGCCTGGGCCGAGACCGCAGCCGCGAGCAAGGAGGATAGCAGATAGAGGGACAGCAGTTTGCGCATGGGGGCTACCAGTTGCAGAAGGTGAAATAGGCGCCGAAGGCGAGCATGTGGAGGGTGGCGGATTCGGTGAGCATGGGGTCGTTCATGTCGTCGCTGCGCATGACCTTGTTGGAGTGGAGGAGGCGGTAGCCGACGTGAGCGCCGACGGCGGTGGCGCGGTTGAGGGCGTAGCGTGCGCCCACTTCGAGGCCGAGGTAGACACCGCCCTCTTCGATCTTGGTGACCGGGGGCTCGCTGGAGGCGCCGACAGGGAGCGAGTAGCCAGCCTGGATGGCGACGACGGGGGTGAGGCGGTCGCGGGTGAAGGCGCTGCGGAGGTCGACAAAGAGGGGCAGCTGTGTGAAGGCGCCGGTGGGGTCGGCGAGGTAGGCAAAGCCGAGGCCGACCGAGGCCTCCTTGCGGAACTGGAAGCCGCCGATGAGCGAGGGCATGAAGCCGGAGACCGAGTCGGCGATGCCGTTGAGGCCGGGGCTGCGGTTGAGGTTGAAGGCGTAGGCGGCGTCGGCGACGAAGTAGATGCCGCGCCAGCGGAATTCGATGTGCCGCTGGGCAGCTGCTGTGCCTGCGAGGCACAGCAGCATGGCGGCGGCAAGGATGATGCGTTTCATTACTGGTTCATTTGCTTGAGGTCGGGGCTGACGATGAGGGTGGCCTCGGTGGCAGCCTGTACCTGTTCGACGGTGAACTCGGGGTTGATTTCGGTGAGGACGATGCCCTTGGGGGTGATTTCCATGACGCCCATCTCGGTGATGATCATGTTGACCTGGCCTTTGGCGGTGAGCGGGAGGGTGCACTTTTTGAGGATTTTGGGGTTGCCCTTGGCGGTGTGCTCCATGGCGAGGATGACGCGTTTGGCGCCGACGAGGAGGTCCATGGCGCCGCCCATGCCTGGGGTTTTCTTGCCGGGGATCATCCAGTTGGCGAGGTCGCCCTGCTCGTCGACCTGGAGTGCGCCGAGGATGGAGACGTCGACGTGGCCACCGCGGATGATGCCGAAGGAGGTGGCGGAGTCGAAGGTGCAGGCACCGGTGGCGGGGGTAACGAAGCCGCCGCCGGCGTTGATGAACCAGGGGTCTTCCTTGCCGGCTTCGGGCGTGGGGCCCATGCCGATCATGCCGTTCTCGGACTGGAGCGTGACGTTGACGCCAGCGGGGAGGTAGTCGGGGATGAGGGTGGGGAGGCCGATGCCGAGGTTGACGACATCGCCGTCGTGCAGCTCCTGGGCGGCACGCTTGGCGATAAAGGGTTTGATCTGTTCTTTTTCCATTTCTATGTTGGATTTTAAGTTAATTTTAACGTTTTGGGGTCGATTTCCGCCGGGGTTTTCTAGGGGAATGGTAGGGGGTCTCTAGGGGAATAGTTCGGCCCTTACACATTATTACCCATCGATGGGTAATAGTGGTTACTTCCATCCGCGGTTGACCATTTCCTGGGCGACGAATGAGGCGACGTCGTCGGCGTAGGTGTTGGCGCCAAAGCCAGCGTCGTAGCCGAGTTCCTTGGCGAGCTCGTGGCTGATGCGTGGGCCGCCGCAGATGAGGATCATCTTGTCGCGCAGGCCTTCGGCTTCGAGCATTTCGACCAGTTCGGTCATGTTTTTGATGTGGACGTCTTTCTGGGTGACGGTCTGGCTGACGAGGAGGGCGTCGGCCTTGAGCTCGATGGCGCGGGCGATGAATTCGTCGTTGGGGACCTGCGAGCCGAGGTTGTAGGCGTCGATCATGTCGTAGCGCTCGAGGCCGTAGTGTCCGGCGTAGCCTTTCATGTTCATGATGGCGTCGATGCCGACGGTGTGGGCGTCGGTGCCGGTGGAGGCGCCGACGCAGACGATTTTGCGGCCGATGTTTTCGCGGATGTATTCGTCGCAGGCGTGCATGTCCATGGTGGTGGATTCCACCTTGGGGACATGGATGGTGGTGTAGTCGACGGTGTGGGTGAGGCTGCCGTAGCAGTTCATGAAGCAGAAGCCTTCGGTGAGCTCTTTCTGGTAGACGACGAGTGGGTTCTCGAAGCCCATTTTCTTGAGGAGCTGCTTGGCGGCCTCTTCGGCCTCGGCGCCGGCGGGGACGGGGAGGGTGAAGCTGAGCTGCACCTTGCCGTCGTTCATCGTGTCGCCGTAGGGTTTTATTTTGGTGAGGTCGAGGGTTTTGTCGTAGTCCTTCGCCTCCATGCTGTATAGTCCTTCGCTCATATCATTTTGTATTTGGGATTACTTTTTACCTTTCATAAGTTCGACAAACGGGTTGAAGTAGTGCTCGCCCTTGAGGGTGACGCCGTCGAGGCCCTTGCCGCCGTTCTTCGGGCGCTTGACGTTGCCGAAGATGCCCTTTTCGAGGGCGGTGAAGAGGCCTTCGTTCTCCATGGTCTCGAGGAGGTGGGTGGCGTTGTGGAGCACTTCCTGTGCGCGGCGCTTGATGATGCCGCCTTCCTTGAATTCGACCTCCTCGCCGATGTCGCGCATGTTGTTGAAGATGTATTTGGCGTTCTCGATGGAGAGGTAGCGGTCGGACATGAAGGGTGTGTGGATGGCTTCGGTGGGCATGCCGAGGAGCTGGAGGCCCTGGTGGGTCCACTGGCCGATGACGTTGAAGAGGGCGTCCTGGATGTGGCCGCGGAAGATGTTGCCGGTCATGAACTTGGTGGGGGGCATGTATTTGAGGGGCGCCTTGGGGAAGATTTCGCGGATCATCTGAGCCTGGGCCAGTTCGAAGAGGAAGCCGTTGGTGAGTTCGGGGTCCATCTCGAAGGCGTGGCCGAGGCCCATCTGCTCCTCGGGCAGGCCGGCCATGAGGGCGAGCTGCTCGTTGATGAGGTCGGAGGCGAGGACGGTGTGGGCTTCGTCGTAGGCGTCGGCGGTGGTGAGGTAGTTGTCCTCACCGGTGTTGATGATGACGCCGGCGAAGCCGTTGATGATGCGTGAGAAGTACTGGTCGATGAGGGTGCGCTGCATGTTGATGTCGCGGAAGAGGATGCCGTAGAGGGCGTCGTTGAGCATGACGTCGAGGCCCTCGAGGGCGCCCATGGCGGCGATTTCGGGCATGCAGAGGCCGGAGCAGTAGTTGCAGAGGCGGATGTAGCGGCCCACCTCTTCGCCCACCTCGTCGAGCGCCTTGCGCATGATGCGGAAGTTCTCCTGGGTGGCGAAGGTGCCGCCGAAGCCCTCGGTGGTGGCGCCGTAGGGCACATAGTCGAGCAGCGACTGGCCGGTGGTGCGGATGACGGCGATGATGTCGGCTCCCTGGCGCGCGCCGGCCTGGGCCTGGACGACGTCCTCGTAGATGTTGCCCGTGGCGACGATGATGTAGAGGTAGGGCTTGCTGCCCTCCCCTATCGTCTCGATGTACTTCTCGCGGCGCAGGCGGTTGCTGCGCACTTTGGTGACGGTGGCTTCGATGACGGGCTGGAGGGCGCGGTCGATTTCCGCCTTGGTGTGGATAGGGAGCTGCGTGATGTCGAGTTTGCCTTCGGCGATGGCCTCGGCGATCTGCTGGGGCGTCTTGCCGGTTTCGGCCATGGCGTTGCCGACATAGAACATCACGCCCTGGCCGAGGGCGCCTTTGCTCTTGAGCTCCTCGACCACCACGTTGGGCATGGGGACCTCGTTCTCGTCGACGCCGTCGATGCCGAGGAAGCGGCACAGTGTGCGCTCGACGGCCACGGTGGTGTAGTCTTCGACGAAATCCTGCACCTGGCCGGCGATGCGGCGAGCCACGTCGCGCGCGTGCTCAACCTGCACAAAATCAAGTCCTACTTTACTTTTTTGCATTGTTGTCTATATTGTTTGTTTATTGTTTTTATAGTTAAATTCAAAATGCAAAGATACAAAAAAAAAATGAACTGAAAAAAAAATAAAAATTCAGCATACAAAGCGAGGCCTCGCTGATCGCCAGCGATCTGGTGGAAAACCTCAAATATGTCGACTTGTAGGCGCCAACCGCCCCTCACATATCCGGGTACAGCATGCAATGGAACTTAATCCCCAACATAAGGAGGGTTAATAATTCTTCACAGTGCCATGTCCCCAACATTCAGAGCAAGGATAGTGACAGTGTTCTGACGAATATCCACAGACAGAACAGGTTGTTCCTGCATAATTCTTGTATGGTTGCATAGCTCCAGATGTGCTTGCAGCGCAATTGCTATATCTTTCAGTATTCCACCTTCTGCCTCCGCAACGACTGCATGTAGACCGACTGCTGTATGTGGAGCGACTATTTGACGAACTCGAAGAGCTTCTCCGCTCCTGCCGTTTTGTCTCCATATAAGCCTCCGCCTCGCCTGGCATCATATACTTGACAAACAAAGTGAACCCTTCACCTTTGCATGTTCCACACCTTCCACTAGCAAAGCAAATGACGCATGGCATATATCTGCCTATCATTGCATAACCATTACCTGTTCCGAAACAATGGCTACATTGCTTGGTTCCTTGGCAACTATAGCATCTCCATACATTTTTGCCCCAACTACTACCATCATCATTCATCCACATCTCTTGGTATCCCATCGTCCCCAAATCAACATAGACATACTTCCCCTCTGGATATCCCATATTACCCGAAGGAGCCAGTGTACTTAATATTGCACCATTTAAATTTTTCCGTGTGTCCACTCTAGCCACTTGCGGAGTGGATGATTGGCGATTATTCTGCATGCTGTTATCCACCTGCTGGGTTACATAAAAGCCCACACTGCCACTACTCCCACCTGGGATTATTTTTCCTTTCATATCATGAATTTCCCATTGCACCTGCAAATCGTGTTTCCCTTTAGCCAAGTGCAATTCATCATATGGGAAAAACATTTTGCAATCAGAATAGGTTGCATTATCATATCCCGGAGTAATATTTACATGAGTTGCCGCCTGACCATCGACAGTGTTGTATCTTTTGTTTATATCTTTTACAACTCTGCCATTCGCGTATTTGAAATAAGCTGCCACTTGTAGTTTTTCACCCTTGTGATTGTTGACATCAAAATTGGCATGAAGTACCATTCCCTTAACATTATTCTCCATAACATTATGCTCTATCCAATACTTGTGGAAACTCACGTCTTTCACATTGGTATGTACTTGATCCTTCGCAGGCTTACTCATTCGAGTGTTTGTTGCAACCAATTCGCTTTGGGGTTTAGATGGTTTGGAAGCAAGTTGCTCTGGTTGCCGGACAGATTCTGGCTTCGGCTTTGGAGTTGTCTTGGGGGCTGGCGGGTCGAAATTCATGTTTTCAAGGCGCTGCTTGGCCAACTCGTCGCCACGGTCTGCGGCCATCTTCAACCAATAACGTGCCGAATCGCCGTTCCTCTCGACACCTTGTCCATACAAGAATCTCATTCCTATGCGCTCGGCGGCATCGTTGTCGCCCTCGCGGGCTATTCGATACAGCCGCTGGTCGGCACTTTCTGTGCGGACCTCGGCTTTCAAATCCGTGGATGCCCATCGCGACCTAGCATATCCCATATCCTCGGAACGCTGCAGCCAATAACCGGCTTTTTCTTGGTCTATTGGCACACCCCAACCATTGGAATAGTTGTCGTATAGTTCGTATGCGGCCCTGGCATCTCCAGCCTCGGCGGCCTTTTCGTACCAGCGGTTGGCTTTCTTACCATTTTTTGAGACCCCTTGCCCACGCATATACCGCTTGGCCAGCCAATACATGGCATCGGGATCTCCGTTCTTGGCCTGTCGTTTCAGTGCCGCCACCTCAGGGTCGCGTGTTGCCAAGCTGGTGATACCCAATACACCGAGTCCTGCTATAGCCAACGAGCCCCACATTATCAGCAACGCTTTCTTGCGTTTGGTAACAATCATCCATACCGACAAAGCCACCACCAAGACCGCCACAGATAGCATTACTCCCAGAGTAAATGCCTGTACATAAGGATTCATCTCCAAAATAATAATTTCTTTGTGCCTACTCTTTGATGCAGTTTTCGGCGACCCTGCATGTTTTTGCTGCGAGCCGAAGGCCGATGTTTTTAAGTGCAGACATGAAGAAAGGTGCGATTCTTCGTGTGCGCAAACTTATTGACTCAACAGGTTCTGGTAAACCTTCACACTAATATGTTTATGTCGCGACTTCTTCATTTACTGTTTTACAGTTTTTCGACTTCCTCTTCCAGCAAGCCAGTGTAGCGCACTATCTGCCCGGCAGGCATGCCGTCGTTTTTCATGCGGCGGGCAATTTTCACTATATCCTCGCCGGCATTGACGCCAAACTCATCGGGGAGCGATGCCCAAACCTCCCAATCGGTCTCGGACAGATAGCCCTCCACTTGCTTGCGCAGCTCGGGGATTCCATTGACGGCGGTGTCATACAGCGTTTCTGAAATAATGTGTGCATAGTCGTGCACCAATACATGGCGCATTCCTTGTACCGTTTTCCACGGTGTGGCAGGGTGAGCCCTCTTAAATGCCTTGCTCAACATATATGCCGCTTCTCCAACGATTTCCACATTCTTCATTATGGAATAGTAAGTACGCTTGTCGGCGGCCATCGTCTCGAGTGTATGCCCCTCGATGAGCATCGCCACATTGTCGGAATATTCGAGAATATCCTCCAGCCGTCCTTTATCTCTAGCTCTTTCTCTCATAGATAAGTATTTTATCACGGTTGGCGGTTTCGGCGGCATAAGGGCGGAGTGAGCCCTCCTCCACCAAATCCACCTCGCGACCGAGCAATTCCTGCAAATCCATCAGCATACCTCCATGGGTAAACAATGTAAATGGTTTACCCGAACGGTCGGGCACGAAAAGGATGTCCACGTCGCTTCTCGGCGTCTCCTCCCCACGGGCAAAAGAGCCGAACAGCCATGCCTTCAAGACCGGCTGGGTCTTGAAATAATCGGCAATGGTCTTGGTTATCATGTCTGTACTCATACTATGGCAGATGATGTTTTCGAGTTGCAAAAGTACACTTTTTTTTTGCAACCGGCCAAAATTATTTTGTGTGGCGGCGGACGAGCTGCGGGGCGAAGCGCCAGAGGAGCCAGGCGCAGAGCAGCAGGGTGAGCACCTCGGCCAAGTCCACCGCCCACCAGATGCCGTCGATGCCCACCAGCCCCGGCAGGGCTATCACGGCGCCGAGCTCGAACACCAGCGCACGCGCGAAACTCGCCACCGCGCTCACCACCCCGTTGTTAAGTCCCGTGAAGAGTGCCGAGACGAACATGTTCCCCCCCGCCAGGAGGAAGCAGAGCATATAGATGCGTATCGCGCGCGTGGTCAGGGCAGTGAGGGCTGCATCGTAGCCCACGAAGAGGTGTGCCAGCGGCCCGGCCAGCAGCTGGGCTATCGCCGTCACCCCCAGCCCCATCACGCCCAGCAGCACCAGCGACTTGCGCACCAGCGACCGCTGCTCGGCGAGGTCGCCCGCGCCGTAGTGGTAGCCGATGACGGGCGTCAGGCCCAGGTTGTAGCCTATCAGCAGGGCGGCGAAGATGAATGCCAGGTACATGGTGATGCCGTAGGCCGCCACGCCGTCCTCGCCCAGGTAGTGCATCAGCTGCAGGTTGTAGACGATGCTCACCACACTCATGGCGATGTTGCCGACGTACTCCGACAGGCCGTTGCTGCAGGCCTTGCGGATGTAGACCCCCATCCAGCGCGTGCGCACCAAGCGCAGGCTGGAGCGGTTGCGCCGCGAGGAGAAATAGTAGAGCGGATAGAAGCCTGCCACCAGTTGCGACGCCGCCGTGGCCACCGCCGCGCCGGCCACCCCCATCTCCAGTTGCCACACCAGCGCGGCATCGAGCACGATATTCACCACACCGCCCACCACGGCCATCAGCGTCCCCAGCTGCGGCCGCTCGCCGGCCATGTAGAACGACTGGAAGGCCATCTGGAGCACAAAGCCGGGCATGCCGAGCATGCAGAGGCGCGTGTAGAGGACGCACTCGGCCAGCATCCCCTCGTCGGCCCCCAGCAGGAGCGCCAGCGGCCGCGCCAGCAGCGCCATCAAGAGGCCCATGACCAGCCCCGAGAGCAGGGCGAACTGCACCAGCATGGAGAAGACGCGGTTGGCCTTCTCCGGATAGCCCTCGCCCTTGATTTTGGCCACCAGGGCGGCGCCGCCCGTGCCCACCATCAGACCCAGCGAGCTCAGCAGCATCATCGCCGGCCACATCAGGTTGACCGCCGCAAAGCCGCTCTTGCCGGCATAGTTCGATACAAAGAAGCCGTCCACGATGGAATAGACCGACGTCACCAGCACCATCGCGATGCTGGGCAACACCGTCCGCATGATGCGCCGGTAGCCATAATGTCCTGACAGAGAGACTTCCATACTTACTTGCCGATTGCAATTCGGACTGCAAAGATACAACTTTATTCCGAGCTGGATACAATAAAATGACAAGTTGCGAGTTAATGGGAGCGAATGAAACACCTTTTCATATATATAGTATCCCTCGTGGCGACCCTGCCGCTGGCGGCGCAGACGCCCTCCGTGCTCGCACAGGGGCAGTGGTGGAAGATGGACATCGCCACCGACGGCATCCACCGCCTCACCACGGCCCAGCTGCCCGACCTTGCCGGACAGCCCTGCTCCACCCTGGCCGTCTACGGCTCGCATGGCGGCATGCTCGAGCTGCAGAACAGCCGCACCCCCATCGACGACCTGCAGCAGGTGGCCACCCAAGTCATAGACCGCAACGGCAACGGCACCTTCGATGCCGGCGACGAGTTGCTCTTCTACGCCGAGGGCCCCAGCCAGTGGCGCTACGACAACACTCTGCACCTCTGGACTTTCCGTCGCCACGGCTACGCCCGCACCCACTCCTACTACCTCACCACCTCCTGCCCCACCCCTCTGCGCATCGCCACCGATGGCACCGATGCCACTCCACGTGCCACCATCAACAACTACACAGCCACGGTGCTCCACGAGAACGACCTCGCCTCGCCCTTCCAGACGGGTCAGATATGGCTCGGCGAACGATTCAACACCGCCACCTCCAGCCGCAGCTTCAACCTCACGCTGCCCGACCTCCCCACCGCCAACCCTACGCTGCGCTACGCCCTGGCCAGCTTCTCCACCCACACGACCTCTTTCTCGCTGACCACCAGCGGCTTGAACCTCACCCCATCCCTCATCCGCACCACCCGCTACATCTCCTCCACTGCTCCCATTGACTCGCGCGCGCAGAACTATACCGTCGCACTCACCTATCGCCCTGCCGAGGCCTCGGCCACGGGCTATCTCGACTTCCTCGAGCTTACCGCCACGGTGCCGCTCATCTTCCGTGGTGGCCAACTCACCGCGCGTAACAGTCAAGTGTTGCATGTGCCCACAGCTTTCGTCGCCACCGCCTCGGGAGGGAATGCTTTTCGCGTGTGGGACATTACCGAGGCTGGCTCCGAGCGAGAACTGACTGTCAACGATTACAGTTGGATTGACAGCACCGACCGGCCGCGTCAATACGTACTCTTCGACGGCTCGCACTATCTCGTGCCCGACGCCATCACCCCCCTCCCCAACCAAGACCTCCACGGCAGCGCCGCCGCCGACCTGGTCATTATCACCCTCCCGCAATACCTCGACCAGGCCCGGCGCCTGGCCACACTGCACGAGGTCTTCGACGGCCTCGACGCCACGGTGGTCACCGACCGGCAGGTCTTCAACGAATTCTCCTCCGGCCAGCAGGACCCTCTGGCCTTCCGCTCCTACCTCCGCTGGCTGCGGCAGCAACACCCCCAGCAGCCGCCCCGCTACCTCATCCTCTTCGGCAAAGGCACTTTCGACAATCGCAACCTCGCAGGTTCCTCCATTCCCACCCTGGCCACCTACGAAACCCAGCAGGCTTTCGACGACGACGGACGCTCCTACTGCAGCGACGACATACTGGGCTTCCTTGCCGACGGCGCCACGGGCTCCTCGTCCGAGCGTCTCGACGCCAGCGTGGGCCGCCTGCCCGCCCGCGACACCGCCGAAGCCCGCCTCCTGGTGGACAAGCTCGAAGCCTACATCACCCGCCGCGACCTGCTCGACCCGCAACAGCGTGGCGACTGGCGCAACTACGTGGCCCTGCTGGCCGACGACGCCGACCCCGGGTCGCCGCACGACAGCATTTTCGCCCACTCGTCGGAGGTGGTGGCCCGCAACATCCTGCAGCGCTACCCGCAGCTGCACATCGACCGCCTCTACGCTGACGCCTACCACCAGACCTCCGGTGCCATCGGCTCTTACTACCCCGACCTCAACAACGCCCTCCGCCAGCGCATCAACTACGGATGTCTGCTGCTGAACTACATCGGTCACGGCTCGACCGAGTATATCGGCACCGAGCGCTACATCGAGCCCGCCGACCTCAGCGCCTACAGCAACCACGACCGTCTGCCCCTGCTCGTAACCAGCACCTGCTCCTACGGCCACTTCGACCACACGGAGAGTCTCTGCGGCGCCGAAGCGGCAGTGCTTGCCCCGGCGGGCATGATAGCCGTCATCAGCGCCTCGCGCCCCATCAGTCATGTGGAACGATTCAACAACGAGGTGGTGATCAATGCCCTCAACCCCGCCAACACCATCGGCGACGCCCTGCGCCTGGCCAAGAACCGCTACTCGGCCCCGCTCTGCATCGGCATCACCGGCGACCCCGCCCTGCGCCTCTCGCAACCCACCAACCGCATCCGCATCACCCACATCAACGCCCAGGAGGTCAGTGACACAGCTGACGTGCAGGCCGCAGTGCTCTCGCGCGTCACCGTCACGGGCGAGATTGTGGATACTGCCGGCATGGTGATTACCGACTTCGACGGAACGATCTATCCCGTGGTCTACGACCGCCCAGTGCGTGCCACCACCCTGGCCAACGACAACCCCGGCACCGAAGTCAGCTTCATGCAGCAGAAAAGCGTGCTCTACAAGGGCAGCCACGCAGTGAGCGGCGGCCGCTTCGAGTACTCGTTTATCGTTCCGCGCGATGTATCCTACCGCTATGACTACGCCAAGCTGGCCCACTATGCCAAGTCGGCCACGGACCACGCCAGCGGCTCATACCTCCGCCTGATGTTTGGCGGCATGAGCGACAGTACCCACACTGCAGCCACTCCGCCCCAGATACGTCTCTACCTCGGCGACACCAACTTCCGCCCGGGCGGCATCACCGGTAGCAGCCCCACCCTCGTGGCCCACCTCTTCGACTCGGCCGGCATCAACGTCGGCACTGGCCTCGGCCACGACCTCACCGCCGTGCTCGACGATAATCCAGGCTCGCTCCTCGTCTTGAACGACCTCTACCAGCCCGACATCGCCGACAGCCGCCGCGGCACCGTCAGCTACACCCTGCGCGACCTCGCCCCCGGCCGCCACACGCTGACCCTCAAGGCATGGAACATCTTCGGCCTCTCCGCCACCGCCACCACCCACTTCACCGTGCGCGGAGCCGACACCCTGACTTTCTCCGACCTCGTCTGCATCCCCAATCCGGCCACCACCACGGCCCACATCTCGCTCCGCACCAACCAGCCCGACCGCATAGCCACCGCCGAGCTGCAGATATATAATGCCCGCGGCCAGATGGTATTCAGCATCACCCCCACCGTCTCTGCCCAAGGCCATATACTGGGCCCTGTGCATTGGGACGTCTCGCAGGTACCCCCCGGGCTCTACCTGGCACGCATGCTCATGACCGACCAAAGCGGCGACACCCACCAAGCAACTGCAAAATGTATCGTCCGCTGACACAATAAAAGAAGTACACCCGCGTTATTAGCACTAAAAACACACACCATAGAATGAAGAAACTCACCCTCCTGACCACCCTTGCCCTGCTGGGCACCGCAGCCCACGCACAATATTCCGAGACCGGTCAGAACAAAAACTACATCTCCACCGGCATGCCCATCCTCATCATCTCGCCCGACGGCATCTCGAGCGGTATGGGCGACGTGGGCGTGGCCACCATGCCCGACGCCTACTCGGCCCACTGGAACAACGCCAAATTCGCCTTCATCGAGAACTCCGCCGGCATCAGCACCACCTACACCCCCTGGCTGCGCAACCTCAACGTGGGCGATATGAACCTGCTCTACCTCGGCGGCTACTACCGCATCAACGACCGCTCCACCGCCGCCGCCAGCCTCACCTACTTCACCCTCGGCGACATCGACCACCGCGACGAGGACGGCAACCTGGTGGGCAACCTCCACCCCAACGAGTTCGCCTTCGACGCCACCTACGCGCTGAAGCTGAACGACAACCTTTCGCTCGGCGCCACCGGCCGCTTCATGCGCTCGGACCTCACCAACGGACAGACCATCAGCGACGGCAGCGGCAACACCGCCACCAAGGCTGCCAACTCGCTTGCCGCCGACATCGGCCTATACTACCAAAAGACCATCGACAAGCAGCAGGAGTTCGCCCTCGGTGCCTTCATATCCAACCTCGGCGCCAAGCTCTCCTATTCCGACGACGACAACGATAAGGAGTTCATACCCGCCAACCTGCGCCTCGGCGGCCGCTACACCAACCGGCTTGACGACTACAACAAGATATCCGTCATGCTGGACGCCAACAAGCTCCTCGTCCCCACACCGCCCTACACGAAAGACGGCGTGGACTACCCCTCGCGCTACGCCAACAACTGGAGCGAGTACAACAGCATCGGAGTGGTGCAGGGTGCCTTCCAGTCGTTCATGGACGCCCCTGGCGGCATGAGCGAGGAGCTGCAGGAGATACAGCTCTCGGTGGGTGCCGAATACTGGTACGCCGAGACCTTCGCCGTCCGCGCCGGCTACTTCTACGAGCACGAGAACAAGGGCGGCCGCCAGTATGCCAGCATCGGCGTCGGAGTGCGCTACAGCTACTTCTCCGGCGACTTCTCGTACCTCATCCCCACCACCACCATCTCGACCAACCCGCTGTCCAACACCATGCGCATCAGCATCGGGCTCGACCTCAAACCCACCAAATAGCATGCGCATAGGAACCGGATACGACGTGCACCGCCTCCAGGAGGGACTGCCCTTGTGGATAGGCGGTGTTTTGGTACCCCATACGCACGGGCTGGTGGGGCACAGCGACGCCGACGTGCTGCTGCACGCCATCAGCGACGCCCTGCTCGGCGCCGCCGCCTTGGGCGACATCGGCAAGCACTTCCCCGACACCGACCCGCAATACAAGGGCATCGCCAGCACCAAGTTGCTGGCCCACGTGGGCACCCTGCTGCGCAAGCAGGGATACACCGTCGGCAACATCGACGCCACGGTGGCCGCCCAGCGCCCGCAACTCGCCCCCTACATAGACCAGATGCGGCAGACCATAGCCGACACGCTGGGCATCGAGGTGGGACAAGTGTCGGTGAAGGCCACCACCACCGAGCGCCTCGGCTTCGAGGGGCGCGAGGAGGGCATCAGCGCGCAGGCAGTCGTAATTTTGAATTTTGAAAGATGAATTCCGAAAGATGAACGAGAAGCCCTATACCTCCCCCCTGCCCGACGACGAGGCCGCAGTGCTGGAAGACAGCGGCTGCAGCCTGGTGCTCTACAACGACGACGTGCACACCTTCGACTACGTCATCAAGGCCCTCGTGGACATCTGCCGCCACACGGTGGAGCAGGCCGAGCAGTGCGCCATACTGGTCCACTGCCATGGCAAATGCACCGTGAAGCAAGGCGCCTACAGCGACCTGCTGCCGATGCACAGCGCGCTGCTGGACAAACAACTGACATCCGAAATACAAGAATGATATGAATACTACACTTCTGATTATCGTACTGCTGCTGGGCGTCATACTGCTGGCGCTGGAGATAGTGGCCCTTCCGGGCGGCGTGGCCGGCGTGTTCGGCGTGGGGCTGATTGTGTTCGGCGTGTGGGAGACCTACCTGATGTTCGGCGACACGGTGGGCACCATCGTGCTGCTATGCGCCATCGCGCTCTGCACACTGATGCTGGTGTGGTTCATGAAGACCAAGACGTGGAAACGCTTCAGCCTGGAGGAGGAGAGCGACAGCAAGGTGAACCAGCTGGAGCACACCGTGCAGGTGGGCTCGCGCGGCACCACCATCTCGCGCCTGGCCCCCACGGGCAAAGCCCTCATCGACGGGCAGCCCACCGAGGTGCACGCCGTCAACAAGTTCATCGACCCCGACCGCCCCATCGAGGTGGTGGCCATCGAGGGCTACCGCATCGACGTGGTGGAAACATCGGACAACCGGTTCGAAAGTTGAATGTTGAATTATGAATTTTGAATTCTTTAAAATTTAAACTTAAACAATATGGAGACCATTATCATCATCGTCGTGTGCGTCATCGCACTCATTCTGTTCCTCTATCTGGTGCCTATCGGCATCTGGTTCCAGGCGCTGGTCAGCGGGGTCTACACCTCGCTGGTGCAGCTCATCTTCATGCGCTTCCGCAAGGTGCCCCCCTCGGTCATCGTGGGCAACCTGATTTCGGCCAGCAAGGCAGGCCTGAAGATCAAGCAGAACGACCTGGAGGCGCACTACCTGGCCGGCGGCCACGTGGGCAGCGTGGTGAACGCACTTATCAGCGCCGACAAGGCCAACATGAACCTCGACTTCAACACCGCCACAGCCATCGACCTGGCAGGGCGCGACGTGCTGAAAGCCGTGCAGACCTCGGTCAACCCCAAAGTGATCGACACGCCGCCGGTGGCCGCCGTGGCCAAGGACGGCATCCAGCTCATCGCCAAGGCTCGCGTCACGGTGCGCACCAACATCAAACAGCTTGTCGGCGGCGCCGGCGAGGAGACCATCCTGGCCCGCGTGGGCGAAGGCATCGTCACCAGCATCGGCTCGGCCGTGAGCCACAAGCAGGTGCTCGAGAACCCCGACAGCATCTCCAAGCTGGTGCTCACCAAAGGCCTCGACAGCGGCACGGCATTCGAGATACTTTCGATCGACATCGCCGACATCGACGTGGGTAAGAACATCGGCGCGCAGCTGCAGATGGACCAGGCCAACGCCGACAAGAACATCGCGCAGGCCAAGGCCGAAGAGCGCCGCGCCATGGCCGTGGCCCAGGAGCAGGAGATGAAGGCCAAGGCGCAGGAAGCCCGCGCCAAGGTGATCGAGGCCGAGGCCGAGGTGCCGCTGGCCATGGCCGAAGCGTTCCGCAGCGGCAACCTGGGCATCATGGACTACTACCGCATGAAGAACATCCAGGCCGACACCGACATGCGCAGCAGCCTCGCCACCCCCGCGGGCCAGCCCAAGGCGGGCGAGAAACCCGTTGGCAAGTAGCCGATCGGCACAGTATTCCGTGCGAAATCCAGCCCCCGAATGCCTAGCGGCATTCGGGGGCTGGTTGTTTCCATAAAAAGAGTTAAATTAACTTTTGTTAGGAAAATCAGAAAACCATATAGAAAAAGGTTAAATTTTGTCAAAACGACGAAAGTGAAGAAACAGCACCCTTGCAGCAGATTGAAACACAATGACTTGCAAACGTAATTTCGTGAAATCGGCCTCCAGACTGGGTCCAGAGGGGTTTTCTAGGGGAATGGTAGGGTAATAGTTCGGCCTTGGTAGGTGAATTTAACATTTGTGTTAATACATGTTAATGACACCCTGTGCTTAACATCTATTAACAGAGTCAGTACTGCTCCTTTTCGTTGGGGAAGTCGCCAGACTTGACGTCGGCGATGTAGTGGCGGATGGCGTTGGAGATGTCCTCGCCGAAGGTGCCGTAGGTGCGGAGGTAGCGGGGTTTGAACTGCTGTGTGATGCCGAGCATATCCTGAAGGACGAGGACCTGTCCGTCGGTGCTGGGGCCTGCGCCGATGCCGATGGTGGGGATTTTGAGCTCGGCGGTGACTTCGGCGGCCAGCTTGGCGGGTATTTTTTCGAGCACGATGGAGAAGCATCCGGCTTCCTGCAGGATGAGGGCGTCGCGCTGGAGGCGCTCGGCTTCCTCGTCTTCGGTGGCGCGGACGGCGTAGGTGCCGAACTTGTTGATGCTCTGCGGGGTGAGGCCTAGGTGGCCCATGACGGGTATGCCGGCGGAGAGGATGCGCTGGATGGACTCGAGGATTTCCTCGCCGCCCTCCATCTTGATGGCGTCGGCACCGGTCTCTTTCATGATGCGTATGGCGGAGGCGAGGGCCTGCTTGGAGTTGCCCTGGTAGGTGCCGAAGGGCATGTCGACGACAACGAGTGCGCGGCTGACGGCACGGACGACGGAGGTGGCGTAGATGATGATTTCGTCGAGGGTGATGGGGAGGGTGGTTTTGTGGCCCTGCATGACGTTGGCGGCGGAGTCGCCGACGAGGACGACGTCGATTTTGGCGGCTTCGACGAGCGAGGCCATCGAGTAGTCGTAGGCGGTGATCATGGCAATCTTCTTGCCGTTCACCTTCATATTCTGGAGCACTTTGGTGGTGACCTTGGTCACGTCGGTCTGGAGGTAACCCATGCTTGAATTAGGAATTAGGGATTAGGAATTAGAAATTTCGGGTCAATCGATGATTTCTTCGGGGTTGTCGGAGGGGCGGCGGTCGGAGGCGGGGTTGAGGTCTTCCTCCTGCTCGGGGGCGATGCGGAAGAGTGCGCGGAGGGGGTTCTTGAGTTCGTAGTCGCCCTGCCGGCCCACGCGGTAGGGGACGTAGTGGCGGCGGCCGACGGTGAAGGCGGAGGCCTCGGTGGGGCTGTCGACGGGGTAGAAGTATTTCTTGAGCTCGTCCTCCTGGATGCGCTTGCCGAGGAAGATGGTGTCGAGCTGGGAGACGTTGAGGGGTGCCTGGAGCATCAGCGCGCCTTTGCCGGGCATTTTGCGCGTGGGGAGGGCCTTGTACTCGATGCCGCGCGAGGTTTTGACCTTGGCGAAGAAGCGGAGCTTGGCGTCGACCTGCTCCTGAGTGGCGGGGATGCGGATGAGGATGGAGTCCTTGAGGGGCACCTCGCACTCGCCAGGCTGGCGGCTGAAGTTGCTGGTGATGACGATATAGCCGGCGTTGACGAGGACCTGCTTGGGGTGCGGGATGAGGCTGTAGTTCTCGATGATTTCGCGGTAGCCGAGGTGGTCGTCGATTTTTATCTGTATGTCTTCGGGGCAGGTGTCCTTGGTCCCTTCGAGGGTGTAGACGGAGCCGCGAGCGAGGAAGAGCTGGGCGTAGTAGCCGCGGACGAGGCTGTCCTCGGCGGGGGTGAAGCAACCGCGGGCGGAGCCGAGGCACTCGTCGGGGTCGTGGCGGAAGGTGACGAGGACGGTGCCGCGGAGCTGGATGCTCTTGTTGAGCAACATACGGGCCTCGGGGAGCTGGCTGCAGTCGTAGACCTCGGTGGCGGCGGGGACTTCGAAGCGGAGGATTTCGGTGGTGTCGCCGTGGCATGAGCAGTGGATGGGGTTGCGTGCGAAGCGTATGGGGAAGGGGGCGCGGGAGCGGTCGGCGAAGTAGCGCATGACGGAGGCGGCGCGAAGGCGGCCGAGCTCGAGGTCGCCGTCGGCATAGGACTCGACGAGCATGGTGTAGTAGCGCGGGTTTTCGAGGTCGAAGGCGATGCGGTAGGCGGAGTCGAGGAGGTCGAGGTCGGCCTCGCGGAAGGTGGGCTGGTCGCCGTCGAAGGTGAGGAGGAGGCAGAAACGCTCGGGGTTGACGAGGGCTTTCTGGATGTTTTTGATGGGTTTGGCGCTGGGGATGTAGAGTCCGGACTGGGCCTGCAGGCCGATTGCGGCTGCAAAACAGAAAGCCGTCAGCGCTAGAACACGACGCAAACCTCTGGCATTCACCATCTTGCACAGTATGCTATACATAGATACGCGTACTAATATTGAAATGCAAAAGTAAGCAAAAAAAATGACACGGGAGAAAAATTTTCACGTTTTTTGCTGCCAATTAGCATGCGTCAGTCGCGGAGGAGGTCGGAGATGATTTGGTCGGTGGTGATGCCTTCGGCTTCGGCGAAGTAGTTGCGGACAAGGCGGTGGCGGAGGACGTTGTGGGCGACGGCGCGGACGTCTTCGGCGTCGGGCGAGTACTTGCCGTGGAGGGCGGCGTAGGTGCGCGCGCCAACGATGAGGTACTGCGAGGCGCGCGGGCCGGCACCCCATGAGATATACTTTTGGGAATTTTGAATTTTGAATTTTGAATTTTGAATTTCTTGTCCATCGACCTGCACGGGGCGTGTGGAGGCGACGAGGCGGACGGCGTATTCGACCACGTTGTCGGCCACGGGCATGCGGCGTATGGCCTCTTGGAAGGCGATAATCTCGTCGGCCGAGAGGATGCGCTGCACTTGGGCGGTGGGTGCGACGGTGGTCTGCTTGACGATGGAGACCTCCTCTTCGAAGGAGGGGTAGTCGAGGCGGACGTTGAACATGAAGCGGTCGAGCTGCGCCTCGGGGAGTGGGTAGGTGCCTTCCTGCTCGATGGGGTTCTGCGTGGCGAGGACGAAGAAGGGGTTGGGGAGGGGGTAGGAGGTGCCGCCGACGGTGACGCGGCGTTCCTGCATGGCTTCGAGCAGGGCGGCCTGGGTCTTGGGGGGGGTGCGGTTGATTTCGTCGGCGAGGACGATGCCGGCGAAGACGGGGCCCTGGATGAACTTGAAGTTGCGCTCGCGGTCGAGGATTTCGGAGCCAGTGATGTCTGAAGGCATGAGGTCGGGCGTGAACTGGATGCGGCTGAAGGAGAGGCCGAGGGTTTGGGCGAGGGTGTTGACCATGAGGGTTTTGGCCAGGCCCGGGACGCCGAGGAGGAGGCAGTGGCCGCCGGAAAAGACGGAGAGGAGGAGGGAGTCGACGGCCTCGTGCTGTCCGACGATGACTTTGGCGATTTCGTTGCGCAGAGCGTCGTAGCGCTCGGCGAGGAGGTCAAGTTGCTGTTTGTCTGACATGTGTTTACTGCAGGTTTTGGAAGACGCAGCCTTGGTAGGGGGCGTCGAAACGGGTGTAGGTGTTTTTGAGTTGTCGCTGAGCCCACTTGCGGATGTAGCGCTGCTTGGCAGTGGTGAGGGCGGCGTTGTAGATGTTGTCGTAGTCGTCGGTGAGGTTGGCGCGATGGGCGGGGTATTTCTTGTTGAGGCGGACGATGCGGTAGGCGTCGCGCTGCTCGTCGGTCTTGGTGGGGAGGGCGTTGCTGATGCGGCCTTCGTCCATGCCCGAGACGCCGACGTTGTAGTAGTGCTCGTCTACGAAGGGCTTGTCGAGGCGACCGCTGCCGTCGGCGGGGTTGGTGACGGAGCCGCCCTGTCGGGCGTTGGGGGCGGTGCTGAACTGTCGTGCGGCGTCCTCAAAGGTGATTTTACCGTCGCGGATTGCTGCGGCCAGGCTGTCGAGCCTGATGCGGGCGCGGAGGAGGTCATCGGAGGAGACCTTGGGGATGAGGAGGATATGGCGAGCGTTGAGCATGTTGCCGCGGCGCTCGATGAGCTGGATGATGTGGAAGCCGAACTTGGTCTCGACGATGGGCGACACCTCGCCGGGCTTGAGGGCGAAGGCAGCGGCCTCGAACTCGCCCACCATGTCACCACGGGAGAAGAAGCCCAGTTCGCCGCCCTGCTTGGCGGAGGCGGGATCCTGGGAATAGAGGGTGGCGAGCATGGAGAATTTCTCGCCCTTGATGACGCGCTCGCGGAGGGTGGCGAGCTCGGCGCGCACGCGGTCGCGCTCGGCCTCGGTGACGGTGGGTTCGATGACGATTTCGGAGAGCTCGTAGCGCTCGGGCATCATGGGGAGGCTGTCGGCGGGCAGGGTGTTGAAAAACTCGGTCACCTCGGCGGGTGTTACTTTCACGTTCTCGGTGAGTTGGTACTCGACGCGACGGCTGAGGAGGTTGTTGCGTATCATACGCTCGTACTGCTCTTTGAGCTCGTCGTAGGTGAAGCCTGTGGCATCGCGGAGCCCTTCCTTGGAGCCATACTGGCGGAGGTCGTTCTTGAGGTAGTAGTCGACGTATTGCTTCACGTCGTCGTCGGAGACTTCGACGCTGTCCACCTCGCCCTTGTGGACCATCAGCTGGGCGAGGACAAGGTTCTCGAGGATGGCGCACCGGGTGGTGGCTTCGTCGCCGACGGACTGTTTGACACGCATCTGCGCAATGGTGCGGTCGATGTCGGAATGCTTGATGATGTTGCGCCCGACGATGGCGGCCACGCCGTCGACGAGGGTGCCCTCTTGGGCGGTGGCGCCGAGCGAGGCGGCGAGGAGGAGCATGGCGAGGAATGATTTCTTCATAAGGCTAGATGTTCTTTTTCACATGTCCGCCACGCTCGGCCTCAGCGAGGAGGTCGGCGTGGAGGCGGTCGATGATTTCGTTCTTGCGGTGGTTGAGGAGGATGGAGCGAATGTTGTCGTGTTGGAGTTCGAGGGGCGACTCGTCGTCGGAGACCTTGTAGTCGAGGATGCGTACGCAGTAGTTGAGGGAGTCGTCGGCGAGGGTGATAGTGCGATTCTGACGGAGGAAGAGTCGCTCGTTGTAGGTGGTGATGGGGACGGCGCGCTGGAGGGCGTAGAAGGGCATCCAAGTGGCGGCGTCATAGTAGCCGGTCAGGCCGTGGCGCGAAGCGGTCTCCTCCAGTTCCACAATGTCACGCTCGGCGAAGGAGGGACGGGAGATGATGGACTTGAGTTTGGCGAGGGCGGCAGACTTGCGTGGCACGGAGACGTAGACAGCCTTGACGATGCTGGTCTTGAGACGGAAGTCAGAGCGGTGTTCGTCGTAGTACTGGCGGATTTGGGCGGCGGTGATATGGGTGTCAAGCAGCTGGTCGACAATCTGGCGCTCGTAGGCGTAGGCGAGGAGGTTGTCGTGGTACTGCTGCATCTCGCGGGAGAAGTCGGCCTCGACATTTTTCTCGGCCTTGGTGAGCAGGACAGCCTGTCGGAGCCACTGGTCGACGTAGTTGGCCACCACCAGCGCACTGTCCTCCGGCGCCATGCCTTCGGGCACGAGGCCGGCGAGGTCGGAGAGGTGCAACTCGCGGTCGTAGGCGCTGGCCACCACGGGCGACACCTCCGGCTGACGCGAGCATGCCACGAAGGCAAGCAGCAGCAAAAGACTAGAAGTCAATCTTGCGAACGGCATCGTAGTTGATTGAGACATTGTATTTGCTACGGAGTTCCTTCATAAGGTCCTGCTCCACCTCGTTCTGCCAGGCGTTGAGGTAGTAGCCACGGGCTTCCATCTGCTCCTTGAGCATGGGCGGCATCACCTCCTCGACCACGAGGATGCGGTAGCCTTTGCTCTGAGCCACGCAGTAGACGCCGGGCTGCCACTGCTCGGGCGTGAGCAGCTGCTGGCGCCCCTGTTCCACCACCTCGATGGCATGGGTAACGGGGTCGGAAACGTTGCACTTCTTGGCACTGACCTTATCCAAAAGGTCTTGCTTAATCTGGAGCGACGATTTATTCTTCTTGACAGCCTTCTGCACCACCTTCTGTGCCTTCGAGGCATCGAGGCAGGCTGCGTCGGCCACGTCGAGATATGTTACACGCGCACGCGTGCGCCAGAAGAAAATGGAGTCGTCTGGGCGGTCCATACGCTTGGTGCGGCTCTCGCGAGCATAGAAGTCGGCGAAGCCAACCGTATCATAGATGGCCTTCGACCAAATCATCTTGTCGTTGTAGTCGAAAATCATAAGACCGTTGCGGTAGTCATCAACCAGAGCAGCAAAGTCGGGATTTTCGATTTCTATCTGGGAGTCAGCGTATGCGATGGTTACACTGTCGAGGAAACGCTCATAGTAGCGATGGACCACCTTGTCATAGGGTTCAGGGCGCGAAGGATACTGGTTGCGGCGGATAAAGCGGGCAAAGTCCAAGTTGGTGTAGTCCTGCGATGGCGTGTGAACCAGCGGACGGAGGTCGTGGATGCTGTCCTTCTTGAAGCGCCAAAGGTCGCGGAAGATAGAGTCGTTCATGAGCGATATCATCTCGTCGAGCGAAGCCATCATAACTTCGGGCTGCTTCTTGCGGCCTTTCTTTTTTGTTTGCGGGACAGGGGTGGTGGTGTAGTCCACAATGCCATACTTCTTACGCGCACTCACCGCGAACGACTTGCGCGAATCGGCACCACGGGGGTCACGTGCCAGCTTCTGGCGATAGTAAGGAATCATCGACTGGAAGGGGGGCAGCGTGTCTTTCTTGATGAGGCGGATGATATGCCAACCGTAGCGGGTAAGGAACGGCGATGACACCTCGCCGGGCTGTAGCGTGCTGAGCATCTTGACATACTCGTGGGGGAGCTGTCCGATGGAGGCATCGACGATGTAGCCACCCGTTTCGGACGTTGAACGGTCATCGCTTGTACGGGCCACAATCTCAAACGGTGTTCCCTGTTGGAGCTGCTCATAGGCCAGGGCTATGGCGCCTTGGCTCTGCGGATTACGCAGCCAAATGTGCTGGAAGGTTACCTTGCCATATATTTCTGCCCGATCGATGAGTTTGATGACATGATAACCATAGCGCGAACGGATAGGCATACTTATCTGTCCCGGCTGAAGGGCGTAGGCAGCGTTCTCAAAGGGATAAACCATGCTGAAAGTGGAGAAATAGGCCAATTCACCTTCATAGGAGTTGGGTTCTGCCTTGGGATTATCGCGGAGCACTTGCTCGTGAGCCAAATCGAAAAAGTTTTCGCCATCAAGGGCGCGACGCTGCAGGAAGAGGGCTCGTCCATAGGCTTGCGCGGTATCCTTCGGCGAGGCGTCGGGAGCTACCTTCACGAGGATGTGCGCAGCATGGAGTGCGTAACGGTTGCGCTCGTAGGCTTCGCGCATGATGCCAGTGAACATGGCTGAATCGATAAGATAGGGCGTAGCCAACTCCTTGCGATATTGAGCCAGCTCCTTCTGGAGCGAGGGGGTGGTGTCAAGACCCATCGCACGAGCGTCAAGCACCTTGGCGCGGAAGTTGGCGTAGAGTTCCACATACTCGTCGAGGGCCTGGCGTTTCTCCTGCGCGGTGACGTTGGGGGTGGCGAGGAGCTTGTTGCCGACCGATTCCATGAAGTTATGTATGAATTCGGACTGGCGTATTTCCTGCCCCCCGACTTCGATGACGACGGGGTCCGACTGGGCAGCGAGGCGCAGGGGGAGCGACGCCAGGATGAGGGTGGCGAGGGTGAGGAGTGTTTTTTTCATGGTGTGGATGTGTGGTTTAACGGCTGTAGTTGGGTGCTTCGCGGGTGATGGCGATGTCGTGGGGGTGGCTTTCGGTGCGGCCGGCATCGGTGATGCGGATGAACTTGGCCTTCTGCAGGTCTCCGATGGTGCGCGAGCCGGTGTAGCCCATGCCGGCCTTCAGGCCGCCCACCATCTGGTAGAGCACCTCGGCGAGGGTGCCTTTGTAGGGCACGCGGCCGACGACGCCTTCGGGGACGAGCTTCTTGATGTCGGTCTCCTTGTCCTGGAAGTAGCGGTCCTTGGAGCCGCTCTGCATGGCTTCGAGCGAGCCCATGCCGCGGTAGGACTTGAACTTGCGGCCTTCGAAGATGATGGTCTCGCCGGGGGCCTCTTCGACGCCGGCCACAAGCGAGCCGACCATGACCGAACTGGCGCCGGCGGCGAGGGCCTTGACGATGTCGCCGCTGTAGCGGACGCCGCCGTCGGCGATGACGGGCACGTCGTAGCCGTGCTGCTTGAGGGCGCCGCAGACTTCGCAGATGGCGGTGAGTTGGGGCACGCCGATGCCGGCCACGATGCGGGTGGAGCAGATGGAGCCCGGTCCAATGCCCACCTTGATGGCGTCGGCGCCGGCCTCGGCCAGCATGAGGGCGGCCTCGCCGGTGGCGATGTTGCCGACGACGACATCGACGGTTTTGAACTTGGCTTTGACCTCGCGGAGGGCTTCGACGACGCGGACGGAGTGGCCGTGGGCGGTGTCGATGACGATGGCGTCGGCGCCGGCCTTGACCAGTGCGGCGACGCGCTCCATCATGTCGGGTGTGATGCCGACGCCGGCGGCCACACGCAGGCGGCCGTTGTGATCCTTGCAGGCGTCGGGGCGCTCCTTGGTCTTGATGATGTCGCGGTAGGTGATCAGGCCCACGAACTGGCCTTTGGCGTTGACCACGGGCAGCTTCTCGATCTTGTGCTGCTGGAGGATTTCGGTGGCCTCGGCGAAGGTGGTGCCTTCGCGGGTGGTGATAAGGTCGGTGATCATTATCTCGCTCAGCGGACGCTCGGGGTCGCGCTCGAAGCGGAGGTCGCGGTTGGTGACCATGCCGATAAGTTTTTTCTTGCCGTCGACGATGGGGATGCCGCCGATGCCGTACTCGTTCATGAGCTGCATGGCGTCTTTCACCTTGGCGTCCTTGGAGAGGGTGATGGGGTCGATAATCATGCCGTTCTCGGCACGTTTCACTTTGCGCACTTCATTGGCCTGGCGTTCGATGGACATGTTTTTGTGCAGCACACCGATGCCGCCTTCTTGAGCCATGCCGATGGCCATGGCAGCCTCGGTGACGGTGTCCATGGCAGCCGAGACGAGCGGCGTGTTGAGGGCTATGTTCTTGGAAAAACGGGAGGCCACGGTGACCTCGCGGGGCAGGATTTCGGAGTAGGCGGGCACGAGCAGCACGTCGTCATACGTGAGGCCTTCGCCGACGAATTTGGTGGTGTCTGTATACATAATTGCGCAATTTTTACAAGTAAATTAATTTGCAAAAATACAACTTTTTTCCGACATGGAGGGAAAAATTATCAACAATTACCATTATCCATTGATTATCAGAACGAAAAAAAACGACGGAGGACGAGGCTATAGTTAAGCATATTTTCGAGAAAAGGTGTCTTTTTATACAAACACAACGAGCTGAATATCAGCATATAATTAGGTATAGGTTTTGCTCCTCTTTTTACTCTCTAGGGGGATAGGAAGGTTTGAGGTTATTGGTTATTGATTGGGGAAGTGATTCAAAATTTAAAATTCATAATTCAAAATTCAAATCTCATAATTCAAAATTGAATTCATCGCGGCGGTTGAAATATTTTTTGTATCTTTGCAGCCTAAATAACAATGTACAAAAAATGAAAAAACTAGCACAAGTTGTTTGTTCTATGGCAGTTATGGCCGCTGTGGCCAGCTGCGGAAACAAGAATTATTACACAATCAACGGCCAGGTGGACGCCTCGGTGCCCGAAGGGACGATGGTGTACATGTACAATGTGGCCGACCCCGAAGGGACGCTTGACAGCGCCGCCGTGGGGGCCGAAGGGCGCTTCGTGTTCAGCGGCGAGGCCGCGGAGCCGTGGGTGGCCATGATCGGCGGCCGCGCGGTGGGCATGCAGCAGCAGCTGATTGTGGAGCCGGGCGTCATCTTCGTGGACGTCGAGACCGTGAAAGGCTCCCCGATGAACGACAAGCTGGACGCCTTCGCCAAGGCCAACGACATGAGCGACATCTCGGCCGAGATGCAGACCTACATGGAGGCCTACTACGCCGCCCCGAGCGCCGAGCTGCGCGCCGAGGCCGAGAAAAAGTACGACAGCCTCGAGGCCATCGCCAACAAGCGGATGATGGATGCCGCCTGGGGCCTCTACAACGAGAACAAGGACAATATGGTGGGCGCCATGGCGATGGAGCAGATTAGCCAGCTGGGCGACTACACCTACAGCCAGCTGGACAGCATCCTGGCCACCGCCGCCCCCGTGGTGAAGAGCTACGCGCCGGTGGAGAAGAAGCTGGCGCAGCTGAAGGCCGTGGAGGCCACGTCGGCCGGCAAGCAGTACACCGATGTGCAGGGCGTGGACGGCAAGCTGAGCGACCTGATCGCCGGCAAGGTGGCGCTGGTGGATTTCTGGGCCTCGTGGTGCGGACCCTGCCGTGCCGAAATCAAGGACAACCTGGTGCCCCTCTGGGCCAAATACAAGGACAAAGGGCTGGTCATCGTGGGCCTCAACGTGTGGGAGCGTGGCACGCGCGAGGAGCGCGAAGCCGCCCACCAAAAGGCCATGGAGCAGCTCAGCATCACCTATCCCCAGCTGGTGGACAGCACCCGCACCGCCACCGACACCTACGGCGTGCGCGGCATACCGCAAATCCTGCTCATCGACCGAGACGGCACCATCCTGGCCCGCGACCTGCGCGGCGAGGCCATCGAGAAGGCGATTGTGGAAGCGCTGAAGAATTGAAAATTGAAAATTGGGAATTGAAAATTGGGAATTTTATGCCGGGCAATAGGAGGTTGCGCATACTGATATGCGCACTGGTTTTCAATTTTCAATTTTCAATTTTCAATTCCCATGCCCAAGAGGCCGACAGCAGCCGACTGCGGCTGACGGTGGAGAACCACCACTTCTTCCGCAACAACGAGTATGCCGGCGAGCATGTGGACGGCTACACACTGCCGGGCTTCTACCTGAGGCCGCAGCTGCAGTGGCAGGTGGAGTCGCGCGTGCGCCTTTCGGCCGGCATGCACTGGCTCCACTACTGGGGCGCCCACCGCTACCCCTCGAACCGCAGCTATGCCGACCGTCCTCTCCCCGTCCACAGCGACACCACCACAGCCGTCCACCTGCTGCCGTGGATGCAGGCGCGGGTGGACTTCAACCCCACGGTGAGCCTCATCCTGGGCAGCCTGGAGAGCCGTGACGGCCACGGCCTGCCGCAGCCGCTCTTCGAGCCCGAACTGCGCTACGCCGCCGACCCCGAGGCAGGCGCACAGCTGCTGGTGCAGCGGCCCTGGATGGACCTCGACCTGTGGGTCAACTGGCACGAATTCATCTTTGCCCAAAGCGACCACCAGGAGCGCCTCTATATCGGCCTCAGCAGTCGCCTCAAATGGGAAATCAAAAACTCCTCACTCCCCACTCCTCACTCCTCGCTCACCTTCTACCTGCCGCTCTACGCCATCGCCACCCACTACGGGGGCGAGTCGCTGACGGTCTACCTGCGCAACCACCACCAGGCCAACTATGCCGGCGGCCTCGGCGCCGATTGGACACAGGGCGACCTCGGCGCAGGGCTGGAGGTGCTCGCCCTCGGATATATCCAACGGAAGGGCAGCATCCACCCCTACGACAACGGCTGGGGCCTCTACCCCACCCTCTCCTTCCGCTACCGCGAGGCGGGCCTGCGATTGAGCTATTGGCATGGCGAAGGCTTCATCCCCATCCTCGGACCCCCCCTCTTCTCCAACGCTTCGGCCAACACCGAGAGCCTCACCATCGACCGCAACCGACTGCTCACCCTGCGCCTCGACTACCGCTGGCGACGCTTCAAAGCCTGCGAGGTGACCTTCGAGGGCGAGCTGCTCCACTACTTCCCCTGGACGGGCGACCGCACGGGCTACGGCAAGTTGGAGCGCGACGGGCGAACCCTGTACGGCTTCGGCATCCACGTGAAACTCAACCCCTCCATCACCCTGCTGCGATGAGCCTCTTCAGCCTCTACACCCACGAAGGGCCGCTGCGCCGCATCAAGGAAGACACCGCCGTCACGCTGGGTGTGTTCGACGGCGTGCACCGCGGCCACCGCGCCCTGCTGCGCCAGCTGGAAGGCGGCGCGCCGACGGCGGTGACGCTCACCAGCCACCCCTCCTTCGTGCTCGGACGGCGCGGAAGCGAAGACTGGCTCGACGAGGCCGACGAGCATATCCGGCTGCTGCTGCAGGCGGGGGTGAAATATGTGGCCGTGATGCCCTTCACCGAGGAGGTGGCGCGCATGACGGCCTGCCAACTGGTGCGCCTGATGCACGACGAGCTGCGCATGCAGACCCTGCTGCTGGGCTACGACGGCCGCTTCGGATGCCGAACACGACCAAAGGGATTGAACGACACCCTTGAGGGGGCGTGCGACGACTTCGACCGCCTGCCGCAGCTGGCTGACGAGCTGGGCATCATGCTCAAGCACGGCACCCCCTACCTGCTGGAGGGCGAGCCGGTGAGCTCGTCGCGCATACGCCGCGCACTGGGCGAGGGCAACGTGGAGGAGGCGGCCACCCTGCTGGGACGCCCCTACGGCATCGGCGGCACCGTGGCACACGGGCGCGGCGTGGGCCACACGCTGGGCTTCCCCACGGCCAACATCGATCTCGGCGGCAGCCGCAAGACGCTGCCGTGCGAAGGGGTCTATGTGGTGCGCCTGGGCAACCCCGAGGAGCGCGTGCGGCACATCGGCATGGCCAACCTCGGCACGGCGCCGACCTACGGAGTGGAGCAGCGCCTGCTGGAGGTGCACCTGCTGGACTACAGCGGCGACCTCTACGGGCAGACGGTGCTCGTGGAATTCCTGCACCGCCTGCGCGACATACGCCGCTTCGACAGCCAGGAGGCGCTGCAGCGGCAGCTCACCCTCGACCTCGAACAGACACGCCAATGGTCATAACCCTCTATCAACAAGACATCCTTTGGGCCGCCCCCGCAGAGAACCGGCAGCGCGTGGAGCGCGAGCTGGAGACGGCGAAGTGCGACCTCTTCGTGGTGCCCGAGACGTTCACCACGGGCTTCGGCGACCACATGGCCGCCCTGGCCGAAGCGCCCGACGGACCCACCCTGCAATGGGCGCGGCGCATGGCGGCGAGGCACAACATATTGTTCATCGGCACCTGGATTGTGCGCGACGGCAGCCACTGCTACAACCGCCTGCACTGGGTGTACCCCGACGGCAGGCACGGCCACTACGACAAGGGCCACACCTTCCGCGTCAGCGGCGAGGCCGACCAAATCAGCCGCGGTACCGGGCGGGTGACCTTCGAATACCAAGGCTGGCGCATACGGCCTGCGGTGTGCTACGACCTGCGGTTCCCCAAATGGCTGCGGAACAATGTCGAATTTCGAAAGTTGAATTTTGAAAACGACGAGAACACTCATAATTCAAAATTCAAAAATCAAAATTCAAAATTAGACTACGACCTTCTGTTGGTCTGCGCCAACTGGCCGGGGAGCCGGCGCGAGGCATGGACCACCCTGCTGCGGGCGCGGGCGATAGAGAATATGTGCTACGCCGTGGGCTGCAACCGCAGCGGCGCAGACGGGGCGGAGATACCCTACACGGGCGACAGCGCCATCGTGGACTACAAGGGGCTGCCCTTGGCCGAGGCCACGGGCGAGCAGTGCATCAGCGCCACGCTGGACCGCGAGCGGCTCGAGGGCTTCCGCCAGCGGTGGCCGTTCCACCTCGACTTCGACCAACATTTGTCATAACTCCTTACTACCTTACTCCTCACTCCTTTTATGAATGAAAATATAGAACAGAAACTGGGCTTCGACCGCATACGGCAGCTGGTGGTGGAGCAGACGAGCAACGAGCTGGCCGCCCGCATGGCCGAGGAAATGGCCTTCGAGACCGACTACGAGCGCCTCGGCCACGAGCTGCGGCTGATGGAGGAGATGCGCCAGATAGTGCTGATGGAGAGCGAATTCCCGCAGCAGGACTTTATCGACCTCACGCCCGTGCTGACGCACCTGCACGTGGGCAACACCTTCATCCCGCTGGAGGCGATGTTCGAGCTGAAGCTGTCGCTGAGGACCATCCGCGAGTGCTACCAGTTCCTGGCGCAGCCGGAGAGTCCCTACCCCACCCTGGCGGCGATGGCCGTGGAGGTGGAGCTGGGCTACGGCGGCAAGAGCTCGCAGCTGAACGTCATCAACAGCCTGCTGGGCCAGCTGATCAACGACCACGGCGAGCTGCACGACAACGCCTCGCCGGCGCTGGCCGAGATACGGCGCACCAAGGCGCGCAAAGCGGCCGAGGTGGAGGCGCAGGTGGCCAGCGCCCTGGTGCGCGCCAAGCGCGAGGGGTGGGCCCCCGAGGGGGCCGAGGTGACCATACGCGACGGCCGCCCCGTCATACCCCTGCTGACCACCCACCGGCGCCGCATGAAGGGCCTGATACAGGACGAGAGCGCCACGCGCCAGACGGCCTTCGTGGAGCCGCAGGAGGTGGTGGAGCTGGGCAACGACCTGCGCGAGCTGGACTTCGACGAGCGGCACGAGGTGCAGCGCATATTGTTGGCCTTCAGCGAGCGCCTGCGCCCCCTGCTGCCGCAGCTGGAGGAGGCCTACCGCTTCCTGGCGCGGGTGGACTTCCTGCGTGCCAAGGCGCGCGTGGCCGTGGAGCTGAACGCCAGCGTGCCCACCCTGCACGCCGAGCCCCGCATCGAATGGCTCGAGGCGCGGCACCCATTGCTGCTGCTCCGGCCTCACCCCCAACCCCTCTCCTCGAAGGAGAGGGGAGCAGATACCGCCAACGAGGTGGTACCCTTCGACCTGACACTCCACACTTCACTCCCCTCTCCTTCGAGGAGAGGGGCCGGGGGTGAGGCCGCCAGGATCCTTATCATCTCCGGTCCCAATGCGGGCGGCAAGTCGGTGCTGCTCAAGGCGGTGGGGCTGATACAGTACATGCTGCAGTGCGGCATGGCGGTGCCGCTGCGGCCGACGTCGGAATGCGGCCTCTTCGGCAACATATTCATCGACATCGGCGACCAGCAAAGCATCGACAACGACCTCTCGACCTACACCTCGCACCTACAGAATATGAAGCAGCTGCTGGCCGAAGCCGACGGGCGGACCCTGTTCCTGCTCGACGAGCTGGGCGGCGGCACCGAGCCCCGCAGCGGCTGCGCCATTGCCGAGGCGGTGCTCGAGGCGCTGCACGGACGGGGAGCCTACGGCGTGGTGACAACCCACTTCGCCGACCTCAAGCTGATGGCCGACCGCCTGCCGGGCACGGTGAACGGCGCCATGATGTACGACACAGAGCAGATGCGCCCGCTCTACCGCCTGAGCGTGGGGCACCCGGGCTCGAGCTTCGCCTTCGAGATTGCGGAGAGCATCGGCTTCCCGAAGGAGGTGCTCGACCGCGCGGGCGAGATGGTGGGGCGCGAACAGCTGAACTTCGAACACCAACTGCAACAGCTGGAGCTGGACAAGCAGGAGGTGGCGCGCCAACGGGAGGAGCTGCGGGTGGCCGACGAGTTCCTGAACGAGGTGACGACCAAGTACCAGCGCCTGAACGAGCAGCTCGAGGGGCGGCGGCGCGACCTCATAGGACAGGCGCGACGCGAGGCGCAGCAGATACTGGAGAACGCCAACCGCACCGTGGAGCGCACCATCAGCGACATCAAGAGCGCACAGGCCGAGAAGGAGGCCACCCGAATGGCGCGCGCGAAGCTGGAAGAGGCGCGGAAGGAAAATGAGGAATTAGGAATGAGGAATGAGGAGTTGCGCAAAGCGTCCTCTCACTCCTCACTCCTCACTCCTCACTCCTCACCCGTACAGGCTGCGCCTGTTCGGGTGGGCACCATCGTGCGCATCGACGGGCAGGAGACCTACGGCGAGGTGGTAGAAATCAAAGGCAAGAAGGCCGTGGTGGAGAGCAACTCGATGCGCATGACCATCCCGCTGGAACGCCTCAGCAGCACGGCGAAGCAGAAGATACCCGTACAAAAACAGACGGGCGCCTCGCGGTTCGGCTCCATCTACGACGACATGAACGAGAAGCGCGCCCGCTTCAACCCCACCCTCGACCTGCGCGGCCACCGCGCCGAGGAGGCCATCGACATGCTGCACCGCTTCATCGACGAGGCGCTGCTGCTGAACGAGAAGGAGGTGCGCATACTGCACGGCAAGGGCTACGGCATACTGATGCAGGTCATCGGGCAGGAGCTGCGCGCCATGCGCGAGGTGCGCACCTACCACCCCGAGAAGGTGGAGCTGGGCGGCGCCGGGGTGACCGTGGTGGAACTGCGCTGAACGGCAGGCACACCCTAGGCCAATGGCAGGTACTCCTTAGGGCTGTTCTTCGGTTGTTCTTCGGTTGTTCTTCGTCTGTTCTTCGTCTGTTCTTCGGTTGTTCTTCGGTTGTCGACCCCGTGCGGGGCGGTTCCATCAGCCATCAGCAGGCCCAACCACCGAAACCACAGCGCATTGCAAATAAATCATCGAGAAAATTGCAAATGCAAAGATACGCAAAAAAACGGACACCTGCAAGCGTGGGAGAAAATATTTTTTGCCGTGTCGGAAAAAGTTTGTATTTTTGCAAAATCATATAAAAATATTACACGACTAGCCAATAAAAGCAACGATATGAATACTGTGACGTTCACACCCGCCCAAATACACGTGCTGAACATGGCCTCGCACATCAAGACCGAGCGCAGCCTGGAACGGCTACGCGACCAGTTGGCCAAATTTCTAGCCGAATTGATTGACCAGGAGATGGACGAGCTGTGGGATTCGGGCGAATGGGATGAGCAGAAATTGGAGGCGCTGAGGCATGCCCACCACCGCACGCCGTATAAACAATAGGTTATGCGGCCCGTTGTCATAGACACCAACTGCCTCGTGCAGATACTATCCCGGCGGTGCCCCTACCGTCCGATATGGGATGCCTTTCTTGCCCAAAATTTCACCCTGTGCGTGTCCAACGAAATCCTTGAAGAGTATCAAGAGATTATCGAGATGCAGACCACACCCGAGATTGCGGAGAATGTCATCTTGCTCATCTTCAACCAGCGCAATGTTCGCTACGTAGACCCGCATTTCCGCCTGCGCATGATTGCAGCCGACCCTGACGACGACAAGTTCGTCGATTGCGCTTTTGCCGCCGGCGCTGACATCATAGTGACCGAAGATTCGCATTTCGATGCTTTGAGTCGGTCGCCATTCCCCTATATCAATGTGCTTACCATGGCTGACTTCATGGAGCGGCTGGCGCAATAAGATGCAAGACTCGTCCTTTTCGGCCGCGTGAGGGAAAACCGCGCGGCTGAATATTTTTTTTTGTCGTGTCGAAAAAAAGTTGTATTTTTGCAGCCGGAAATGCTTCGAGAGGAAGGGGCATGAGAAAACAGATTATTAACAGCATTACTATTATTCACATTCAAATCAAAAGCCTCGCAAACTGGAGATTTCATTTTGGATAATAGTTCACGGTGAGAGTGGACATGTCTTGTCGTACCCTGTAAAAGAATGCTTGCACCAATAGGTGTAGGCTTGTCTAAGGGTACATACGGGGTTCATGCGAGGCTCCTCGTGAATGTGATAGAAGGGTCTGCACCTTTCTTGTGTCCAGCGGTGATTGATGGCAATGCGCAAAAAAGGAGTCTACAAATATGTCAGAGACAACCAATGACACTGTTCGAGAAATAGATTTTGGCGAAGTGGATGCGTATTCACGCAGAAAGTCGTATCACAGAGCCCTCCGTCCATACCAACAAGAAAACAAAGCTGCCATATACAGAGCTTGGGGAGAAGGGCATATGAACATAATGCTGCAAATGCCTACAGGGACAGGCAAGACGCATCTTTTTGCATCAATCATCAAGGACCTGCAGGATTATTTCTATGACCACCTAGAAAAGTGCCCCAAAGGGGATTACGATGATCGATATTATTGGAGGATGCCCAAAATATTGGTTTTGGTGCATCGAGTAGAACTGGTGGAGCAAATAGAAGAAACCCTGACCAACAGATACAAACATGTATGTGGGACGGTGACGGGAGGGAAAGTATTCGGCAGCGGTCGTAATGTCATCGTGGCATCGGTGCAGACGATGAGTCGGCATGCAAGACTAACAAAATGGGAGCAAGAAACGGACTTCGACTTTATTATCATTGACGAGGCTCACCATTCGCCAGCCGACAGCTACCAACGGATACGAAAAGCCTGGCCATGCGCCCGATTGCTTGGGGTGACTGCAACTCCGTATCGGCTAAATCACCAACCCTTTACAGACACCTATGACCACCTCATCCTCAGTCAACCGGTGTATCGATTCATTGAGCAGGGATACTTGTGCAATTATGAATATTTTTCCATTCGTCCTGATTCACAGATGCAATATCGCATCGACCACCTGAAGACGGATTTTAGCGGCGATTATGACGAGCACGCCATGGAGCAGCTGCTCAATCAGGATCGTATCCGCGCCGGTATCCTAGACACCTACGAACGATTTGCCAAAGGAAAAAAGGGAATTGTATACACCATCAACCGGCTCCATAATCAAATGTTGGCTACGCTATTTGCGCAACACGGCTATCGTGTAGCTTACATCGACTCGCAAACTCCCAAAGAGGAGCGTTCGCATACCGTAAAAGAATTTAAAAACGGAGGGCTTGACATCATATTCAATGTGAACATTTTCAGCGAGGGGTTTGACTGCCCCGATGTGGAGTTCATCCAACTGGCCCGTCCCACCAAATCGCTGTCGATGTACCTGCAGCAGGTGGGGCGAGGGTTCAGAATCAACGATGGGAAAGAGAAAGTGCTCTTCCTCGACAACGTTGGGCTATACAATCGCTTTGGTCTTCCATCGGCTCGCCGACATTGGAGGCACCACTTTGAGGGTAAGGAGGATTGGGTAGAAGATGCCTCCTCCAATGATAATATGCTTGAGGAGCACGAGTATATCCCACGAGACCTCAGCGAAGGAAACGAAGAGATACAGATGGTATATACCTCGATGTCCGACAATGACACAGGACTCGAAACAGAAAATTCAGAAAACAGAGAAGTGGCTGAAGAAGCTGCATTATCAGATATGGACAACGAAACTATCATACAATACAAAGCTGTCAAGTATCCGGTCAGAGGTACCGACCAAAACAAGCTTGCAAAATTGCTCCTTTTGATCGAAGACATAAGACATACCGGGTGGATAGACGATGAAAGATTAAGACGGTATATCGAGCATAGTGAGCTGTCATTGAAAAGACAGAAAATAATGGCGGTGCTATCGGCAAATGGGTTTTCCGACGAACTTGCCCTTGCACTTCTCCGTGAGCAACAGAATCAAATAGCCCGTCAGGCAAAAACAACTCCGGCCCGCGAGGGGTTGTATGTAAGAACCTCTAGCGGTAATATCATTCAGGGGCGAACAGATGCTGCCACGATGGTGGAAGCAATCAAACAAGCGGGCGTTGAAAGAGTGTATAGCCTCCGAATTCCGCATGTCAACAATTTGCTGGTATCAACCGAATTGCACCCCAATCCACGGTACCATCATGCACAACATAAAGTGGGAGAGTATTATATTAACACCGATATGCTCACAACTCGTAAATGCAAAAAATTAGAGGAGGTTAATAATCGATTAGGACTAGGCTGGATTATCGGTGTTTACAAAAATGGGCAAGTACAAGAACCACTCCCCGACAACCCTCCGCATAACACATCCAATACACCAAGCCAACCCAAGGGGTTGTACGTCATCACACACGACGGTAAAAGAATTCAATGTACCAAAGATTCCAAGACTTTTTATGATGCAATCGTAGAAGCCGGTGTCGAACGAGTCTACAATATGCACATCAAACGACTGGGATCGGATCTAATTATGAAAAAGTCGGAGGTGAATATTCAAAATCCGCACTATCTAAAAAGATTATATCCCATTGGTAACGACGAGTATCGTCTTATCATCAATTTTAGCAATCAAGACAAGCAACGAATTCTTGAACATATCAGTTCTACCCTCAATTTAGGATGGACTGTGGGAATTGACAATTAAACACACGCATAAAGATGGTATACAACTTGGAAACAATGGAAGAGGTGGATCTCTTGCAAGCCATATTGAAAATTGATGAGTGCATGTATGAGCACTTTGTGGATAAAGACGGCATTCACGAAAGACTCGGCAAACTTGCAAAAAACAAGGAGCGAGGGAGGTTGTTGCAAATACTTGGAGAGGCCGGATTATCTCTCGACGAAGTGGTGAGCATCCTGTCATCATCGTCCACACAGGAGAGTTCAGTTCCATTTGTGCCGGACGCACAGCAGGGCGTGAAGATTGTGAATGTATCCAATAGTCAACGTCAAATAATCGAAGCAAACTTGAAGCGCGAAGAGGAAGCGAGACGAAAAAAAATGCAAGTTTTATTAGACAAATACAACACTGAATCCTGAACACTATCGGACAGACTGAATTCCGAGGTTGAATTCGGCAAGGGTAGCAGGTGATGCCTCCTGTGGTCTGATCAGTATCAAATCGTAGCTCGCGGACTGGGGCTCTGGCTGGGGACGGTTTTGCTGAGGGGCAACTATTTTTTATTATTGTACAATATTTTCATGCGATTTTCGTAATTAAAGGCATGAGAAAAGGCAACGAACTGAAACCCAGGATAGGCCTGTTTGGCAGGAGGAACGTGGGCAAGAGCACCATGGTGAACTACCTGACGGGCCAGCAGACAGCCATCGTGAGCGACACGGCGGGCACGACGACCGACCCGGTGCGCAAGAGCATGGAGATCGGCGGCATCGGTCCGGTGGTGCTCATCGACACCGCCGGCATCGACGACGAGGGCGCGCTGGGCATGCAGCGAGTGGAGAAATCGATGGGGGCGCTGGCCGAGGTGGACCTGGCGCTGCTGCTCTACACCGAATGGGGCGAGCCCGAGGAGCGGGTGGACCGCTGGTGCCGCGAGCACGGCACGGCGGTGCTGCACATACGCACCAAAGCCGATGTAGGGACGCGGCGTGCCGCGTCCGCAGCCGAGAGTGAAGCCTCCACCGCGGACGCGGCACGCCGCGTCCCTACAGACTTGGCGTTCTCGGCTCACGACAGCACGCTGCATCCGGCGCTGGTGGAGCTGATCCGCCGCGCGCTGCCGGAGAGTGCCTACCGCGGGCGCAGCCTGCTGGGCGACATCGTGCGGGCGGGCGACCACGTGGTGCTCGTCACCCCGATCGACAGTTCGGCCCCCGAGGGGCGGATGATCCTGCCGCAGGTGCAGGTGCTGCGCGACCTGATGGACCTGCACGCCGTGGCCACTTTCTGCCAGCCGGAGGAGCTGACCAATTTTGAATTTCGAAAGTTGAATTTTGAAAATACAGAGGACACTCAAAAATCAAAATTCAAAATTCAAAATTCAAAATTAGTCATCACGGACAGCCAGGTGTTCCAGCGTGTGGCCGAGGCGGTGCCGCGGGAGGTGCCGCTGACGAGCTTCAGCATCGTGCTGGCACGGCAGAAAGGGCTCTTCCGCGAGTACCTTGCGGGCACGCGCACCATCGGCCAACTGCAGGACGGCGACCGCGTGCTGCTGCTCGAGAGCTGCACCCACAACGTCACCTGCGAGGACATCGGGCGCGTCAAGCTGCCGGCGGCCCTCCGCAAGGCGACCGGCAAGCGGCTGGAATTCGACATCCTGGCCGGAAGCGACTCCCTTCAAAATTCAAAATTCAAAATTCAAAATTACAAACTCGTCATCCAGTGCGGCGGCTGCGTCATCACGGCGCAGCAGGTGCGCGCGCGCCTGCTGCCGGCGCTGGAGGCCGGCGTGCCGGTGAGCAACTATGGCCTGGCTCTGGCCTGGTGCGGCGGCATCTTCGAGCGGGCGACGGAGATATTTGATAATAATGGGAGTGAAAGGGAGTGAGAGGGAGTGAAGGGGAGTGAAAGGACGATACTGCACGCTGAAACATTTGTCCTTTCACTCCCTCTCACTCCCCTTCACTCCCCCTCACTCTCCAACAATTTAAAGAATAAAAACCAATGATAAACCCCAATCCCCAACCCAACCTCAGCATCATCGTGGCGCAGGCACAGAACCGCGCCATCGGCAAGGACAACGACCTGCTGTGGCACCTCTCGGGCGACCTGAAGCGGTTCAAGCAGATCACCACCGGCCACCCCGTCGTCATGGGGCGGCGCACCTGGGAGAGCCTCCCCAAGCGCCCCCTGCCGGGAAGGCGCAACATCGTCATGACCGAGAACCCCGACTTCGCAGCCGAGGGGGCCGAGGTGGTACACTCAATCAATGGCCTCTTCCGCGCACTGAAAGGGTGCGACGAGGAGGTGTTCGTCATGGGCGGCGCCAAGATATACGAGGCGCTGCTGCCCTTCTGCAACCGGCTGTATGTCACCGAAGTATACCGCGACTACGACGCCGACGTCTACTTCCCCATGATCGACCTCAGCACCTTCACCCTCGTCCGCCAAAGCGTCCGCCTCCACGACGACGCCAGCGGCCTTGACTACGCATATAAAGAATACGACCGCAAATATGGACGTTAGCATCATCAACATCGGCGACGAGCTGCTGCTGGGGCAGGTGGTGAACACCAACGCCGCCACCATGGGCAGGATGCTCGTCGAGGCGGGCATGGAGGTGAAGCGGACGGTGGTGGTGGGCGATGTGTACGACGACATCTGGCAGGCGGTGGACGAGGCGATACACTCGTCGGACGCCGTGCTGGTCACCGGCGGCCTCGGCCCCACCAAGGACGACATCACCAAGAAGCTGCTCTGCGACTACTTCCACTCCGAGCTGGTGGAAAGCCCCGTGGCGCTGGAGAACGTGCGCCGCATCTTCGCCGTGCGCGGCTTCGAGCTGACGCCCGTCAACCGCGCCCAGGCCCTGGTACCCAAATGCTGCGAGGTGCTGAACAACGACCTGGGGACGGCACCCTGCATGCTTTTTAATTCTGAATTTCAAAAGTTGAATTTTGAAAAAGGAGATACCCTTCAAAATTCAAAATCCAAAATTCAAAATTCATTACTAGTGTCACTGCCCGGCGTGCCCTTCGAGATGGAGTGGCTGATGGAGAACCGCGTCATACCGCGCCTGCGGGAGCATTTCCGGACCGACGTCATCGTCAACAAGAACATCCTTGTGCAGGGCATCGGGGAGAGTTTCCTGAGCGACCTCATCGAGCCGTGGGAGCTGGCGCTGCCGGAGAACATACGGCTGGCCTACCTGCCCGCCGCCGGCATGCTGAAACTGCGCCTGACCTGCCGTGGAGAAAAAAACTCCTCACTCCTCACTCCTCATTCACCACTCCTTGAAGGGCTCTACGCCCTCGCCGGCCAATACATCGTGGGCGAAGACTGCGAGACCCTCTCAGAACTGGTGCACAAGACCCTCACGGAGCGGGGTCTCACCCTGGCCACGGCCGAGAGCTGCACCGGCGGCAGCATCGCCAGCGCCTTGACGGCCCAAGCCGGCTCGTCGGCCTACTTCAAAGGCGGCGTGGTGGCCTACAGCAACGAGGTGAAAGAGAGTGCCCTCGGCGTGAAGCACAGCACGCTGGAAGCCCACGGGGCCGTGAGCGAAGCGACGGTGCGCGAGATGGCCGAAGGGGCGCGCCAACGCCTCGGCGCCGACCTGGCCATCGCCACCTCCGGCATCGCCGGGCCCGGCGGCGGCACCACGGAGAAGCCCGTGGGCACCATTTGGATTGCCGTGGCCACACCCTCCGGCACCGAGGCCGTACTGCTCAGCTTCCCTGGCCGCCGGCGCCAACAGAACGTCGAATGCACAGTGAACCAGGGATTCGCCATGCTGATGAAAACAGTAAGGAGTGAAGGGAAGTGAAAGGGAGTGAGATGGAGTGAAAGGACACTACTCAAAATAAAACAAAAATGCCCAAGGGACTATTATCCATACTGCTGCTTGTGGTGAGCAATGTCTTCATGACCTTTGCCTGGTACGGCAACCTGAAGCTCACCCAGATGAAGATCAACACCGACTGGCCGCTGATACTCATCATCCTCACCTCGTGGGGGCTGGCCTTCTTCGAGTACACCTTCATGATACCGGCCAACCGCATAGGCAGCCAAATCAACGGCGGCCCCTTCTCGCTGATGCAGCTGAAGATTATACAGGAGGCCGTGTCGCTCATCGTCTTCACGGTCATCGTGGCCACCGTGTTCAAAGGCGAGCCCATCCGTTGGAACCACCTCGTCAGCTTCGTGTTTATATTGCTGGCGGTGGTGTTCGCTTTCTGGAAAACAAAATAGAAGAAGTTAAGGAGACAGTAGTTATGGAGTTAAGACAAATGAAACGTATAGTCTATATTCTTCTGCCGCTGCTGGCAGCGTGCAGTTCAAAGCCCGACACGATAGAACTGACCGAATGGGAATTCTCGTGGCACAACCAACGGTATTCCGCCACGGTGCCAGGATTCATCCACACCGACCTGATGGCCCACGGGCTCATCCCCGACCCCTACTACGGCATCAACGAGGACAGTGTGCAGTGGGTGAGCCAAAGGCCGTGGGTGTACACGACGCGTGTGCTCAAGAAAGACCTGCCAAAGGACGAGATGCATTACCTGGTGTTCGAGGGGGTGGCAGGCATGGCCGAGCTGACCATCAACGGCGAGTTGGTGGGCTACATCGAGAACATGTTTGCGCCGTATGAGGTGCCGTTTGTGCACGACTTCCCTGGCGACACGATGAACATAGCACTGACCCTCTGGCCCCTGCCGGCGGCTACCCACGACACCAACGCCATCACGATGGACGGCATACCGATGTCGGACTCGCTGCGAGAGGTCCAATACGGCATCACGCTGCCGGAGCGGCGCGCGTTTTGGCGCATAGCGCCCTACCAGCAGGGCTGGGACTGGGGGCCGCGGCTAGCGACCTGCGGGATATGGAAGAGGGTGTATATCAGCAGCAAGGGAGTGAAAGGGAGTGAGAAGGGAGTGAAAGGGAGTGAAAGGACAAATGTGGAGTTGCGGCAAGAGCAGGACAGCATCGGGCAAAGCTTTACATTCTACCGCGATGGCAAGCCCCTCTTCATCAAGGGGGCCAACTGGATACCGGTGCACAGCTTCCCCGTGCTGGACAGCGCCAACCGAGCCCGCTACCGCCACCTGCTTTGCTCGGCCAAGGAGGCGGGGTTCAACATGATACGTGTGTGGGGCGGCGGCATTTACGAGCACGACTACTTCTACGACCTCTGCGACTCGCTGGGGCTGATGGTGTGGCAGGACTTCATCTTCGCCGGCACGGTGTACCCCGACAGCCCCGAGATGCTGGCCTCGATCCGCGAGGAGGCGCGGCAGCAGGTGCGGCGCCTGGCGCAGCATCGCTGCATCGTCGTCTGGTGCGGCAACAACGAGGTGAAGAACGGCTGGGAAGACTGGGGCTGGCAGGGCCAGTTCAACTGGACCCCCGAACAGCGCGCACGTCTGGAGAAGGCCATGGACACTATCTTCGGCTATTCTAGAAATTCTAGAAACTCTAGAGATTCTAGTATATCTAGTAATACTAGTTCGACTAGTATTCTGGCGAGGGCGGTGAAGGAGTGCGACCCCATGGGGCGCCCCTATATCACCACCTCGCCGCTCTACGGCTGGGGGCACCCGGAGTGCGTCACGCACGGCAACAGCCACTATTGGGGCGTGTGGTGGGGCGAGCTGCCGTTTGAAATGTACAAGGAGAAGACGGGCCGCTTCATGACCGAATACGGGTTCCAGAGCTACCCGCTGATGAGCACCCTGCGCCACTTTGCGCCGGAAGGGCAGCTGAGCATCGACTCCCCCACCCTGCGGAGCCACCAGAAGCACGGCCGCGGGGTGGAGATCATAGACAAGGCGATGCGGCAGTACTACGGCTTCGACAGCAAGACGCTGGGCCTGGAGGACTACGCCTACGTGAGCCAGCTGCTGCAGGCCTGGGGCGTGGGCTACGGCATCATGCAGCACATGGCGCAGCAGCCGCACTGCATGGGGACGCTCTACTGGCAGCTGAACGACTGCTGGCCGGTGGCGTCGTGGAGTTCGATTGACTACTACGGCAACTGGAAGGCGCTGCACTACAGGGCGCAGGCACTGTATGGCCTGAATGAGGAAGGGGGAATGAGGAAGGAGGTATTGGCAAGATGGAAGGAGTACTACGGCGTGTACCCGAAGGACCGCAGCTATCCGGAGGCGCGCTACACGGTGGGGCAGGCGTGGCAGAGCGACGGCAGCCTGGTGGTCACGCTGCAGGCCAGGAGCGACCTATACGACGTGTATATCGACACGGAGCCGCACGTGGACGGGCACTTCACGCGGAATTTCGTGGACCTGCGCGCGGGCGAGAAGGTGCGCACGGTGCTAGTCCCGGCGGACCCAAAGGCGGACGTCAGGGGGGTAAAGGTGAAGGTGCGGACGCTGAACGAGCTGTACACCAAATAACTAAAGCGTGACCCCGGTGGGGTCACGCTTCGAGGGTTGACGTGAGGCGAAGGGTTTAGAAGACTACTGATATTCAATGTATTGTGCATTAATTTTTTTTTCAGAACGGCAGGGGGGCTGTAGGGGGATGGTAGGGGGATGGTAGGGGAATAGTTAGGCCCTTTCGCATTATTACCCATCGATGGGTAATAATGGATACTTTTTGCCCTCCGGAGAGGAAGTAGCACTATTACAGGGGGAGGTGGATGACTTTTTTGGTTTGGAAGAAGGGTTCGGCGTAGAAGTCGGCTATGTCCCAGACTTTTACCTTGTGGCGGAAGGTGAAGAGCTCGCCGGCTAGGTCGCCGCCTTTGAGGTAGAGGATGCCGTTGCGGAGCTTGTTGTAGTGGCTCCGGGAGATTTTGTTTTTGACCCAGGGGACGAATTCGGGGAGGGTGGTGACGGCGCGGGAGACGACGAAGTCGAATTCGCCGTCGAGTTTTTCGGCGCGGATTTGGAGGGCCTTGGCGTTGTCGAGGCCGAGGCGTGAGATGACGTCGGAGACGACTTTGATTTTTTTGCCGATGGAGTCGATGAGGGTGAAGCGGGCGTCGGGGAAGAGGATGGCGAGGGGGATGCCTGGGAAGCCGCCGCCGGTGCCGACGTCGAGGACCTCGGTCATGGGTGCGAAGGGCATGACCTTGGCTATGGCCAGCGAGTGGAGGACGTGGTGCTCGTAGAAGTGCTCCATGTCGCGGCGTGAGATGACGTTGATTTGGGCGTTCCACTCCTCGTACAAAGGCAACAGAGCGGCAAACTGTTCGCGCTGCCGCTCTGTTAGGTTGGGGAAATATTTGAGGATGATATCCATTAGAGATATGCTTTCAAATGTTTGCTTTTGCTGCTGGTTTTGAGGCGTTTGATGCCTTTTTCCTTGATTTGGCGGACGCGCTCGCGTGTGAGGTTGAACTTCATGGCGATTTCGTCGAGGCTGAGGGGGTGGGGCATGCCGATGCCGTAGTACATCTTGATGACCTCGCGCTCGTAGGGGGTGAGGGTGGAGAGGGAGCGCTCGATTTCCTGCGAGAGGGACTCTTGCATCAGTTTGTCGTCGGTCGGGGGTGTGTCCTCGTTGGGGAGGACGTCGACGAAGTTGACATCCTCGTCGGAGGCCAGAGGGGCGTCGATGCTGACGTGGCGACCGCTGATGCCCATGATGGCTTTGATTTTGTCTTCGGGGATGTCGAGTATTTCGGCGAGTTCCTCTTCCGATGGCGGGCGCTCGAGCTGCTGCTCCAGCTTGGCGATTTCTTTTTTGAGTTTGTTGAGCGCGCCGAGCTGGTTGCTGGGGAGGCGGACGATGCGGCTGTTCTCGGCGATGGCCTGAAGGATGCTTTGGCGAATCCACCAGACGGCGTAGGAGATGAATTTGAAGCCGCGGGTTTCGTCGAAGCGCTTGGCGGCTTTGATGAGGCCGAGGTTGCCCTCGTTGATGAGGTCGGGCAGGGAGAGACCTTGGTTCTGGTACTGCTTGGCGACGGAGACGACGAAGCGGAGGTTGGCCTTGGTGAGGCGCTCGAGGGCGGCCTGGTCGCCCTGCTTGATGCGCTGGGCGAGCTGGACCTCCTGCTCGGGGGTCAGCAGTTCCTCGCTGCAGATGTCCTGCAGGTATTTGTCGAGCGACTTGATGTCGCGGTTAGTGATCGAGTGGGTAATCTTCAGTTGTCTCATACTCTGCTCCTTTGGTTTTTACTCCTATTTAACTACAGGCTATAACGCAAAATGTTCCGAAATGTTACGTCGGTAGTGTTTTTTTTTGGCGAAAGTGCGTTTTTTAACATTTTTGCAGCCGCGGAGGGGTGGCATGAGGGCGGAGGGAATTTTTGCAACACACTGATTTACAAACAGAAATGGCAGCATGGGAATTTTACGTTGAAAAATATGATTTTTCCTAACGTTTTTTTGTGTACTTTTGCAGTCGGAAAAACCAATGTGAAACAAACAAAAAAACAGAATACGACTATGAAACGATTCATCTTTCCGGCCCTTGCCGCCGTGGTCATGGCGCTGACCGCAGCCTCCTGCACGCGCGACACGGTCATGATTCAGAGCATGCACACCAAGTATGCCGAGTTCACCGTCACCAACGACATGTGGGAACTGGACGAGAACGAGGACCGCGTGGCGTCGCTGCAGTGGGACCTCATCTCGACGGGTATCCTCACTAGCGGCAACGTGCAGGCGTACCTCTACGAGGGCGCGCGCCAGGTGCCGCTGCCCTACGTCTACCCGGTCACCTTTGTCGATGACGCCGGCAACGAGTTTGTGCGCCCGCTCAACGTGCGCTTCGACCTCGAGGAGGGCATCATCAGCTTCATCATCACCGACTGCGGCGAGTTCCTGACCAACCCTGTGACGCTGAAGACGATGCGCTTCCGCGCCGTGTGCACCTACCCGGTGTACTACGAGCTGGAGCAGTAACAAAGGTTATAGGTTAAAGGTTATAGAGCTGGCGCACCGAATTCACGGACCGCGCCAGCTCTATAACCTTTGATCCTTACCCCGAAATCACTTCTGCCGCTTGTAGGCGGCGAGCGTGTTTTGCAGGAGGCTGACGATGGTGAGCGGACCCACGCCGCCGGGCACGGGGGTGACCCAGCTGCAGAGGGGGTCGACCTCGGAGTGCTTCACGTCGCCGATGATGCGGTAGCCGGTCTTCTTGGTGGCGTCGGGGACGCGGTGGATGCCGACGTCGACCACCACGGCGCCGGGCTTCACCATGTCGGCCGTGACGAACTCGGGCTTGCCGATGGCCACCACCAGGATGTCAGCCTGCCGGCAGAGGTCCTTGAGGTTCTGCGTGCGGCTGTGGCACATGGTGACGGTGCAGTCGAAGCCCTTGCGGCTGAGCAAGTTGGCGACGGGTGTGCCGACGATATTGGAGCGGCCGAGCACGACGCAGTGCTTGCCGACGGTCTCTATGCCGTAGCGTTTGAGGAGGGTGCAGATGCCCATCGGCGTGGCGGGCACGTAGCACTCCTCGCCCAGCACCATGCGGCCCACGTTGACGGGCGTGAAGCCGTCGACGTCCTTGTCGGGCGAGATGGCGTTGATGACCTTCTGCTCGTCGATGTGCTTGGGCAGGGGGAGCTGCACGATGAAGCCGTCGATGTCGGGGTCGGTGTTGAGGAACTCGATGGTCTCCAGCAGCTGGCGCTCGGTGGTTTGCTCGCTCATGCGGTAGACGCTGGAGGTGAAGCCCACCTCGTGCGAGGACTTCTCCTTGTTGGCCACATAGGTCTGGCTGGCGCCGTCCTCGCCCACGATGACCGCCGCCAGGTGGGGCGCACGGTGGCCGGCGCTGGTCAGCGCGCGCACCTCGTTGGCAATCTCATCCTTGATTTGCAAGGCCATCGTCTTGCCGTCCAACAGCCTCACCCCTTCGCCCCTGTCCTGGGAGGAGAGGGGAGTTGATACATGATTGTCTCCCATATTACTTTCTTTCTATATTATACTATTATTTATGTCAGCCTGCACCATCCATTCCCCTGAGGGGCCGTGGGTGGCGAGGCCACTATCTGCGTCTGCGCAGGGGCATCTTGCCGCCGCTCTTGCTCACCATCTTCATCATCTTGCGTGTGTCGTCGAACTGCTTGAGGAAGCGGTTGAGGTCCTGGATGGAGCAGCCGCTGCCGGCGGCGATGCGCTGCTTGCGGCTGCCGTTGAGGCAGGCGGGGTGGCGGCGCTCGTAGGGCGTCATGCTGCCGATCATGGCCTCGATGGGCTTGAAGGCGTCGTCGCTGATTTCCACGTTCTTGGTCAGCTTGTCCATGCCGGGGATCATGCCGATGAGTTCCTTCATCGAACCCATCTTCTTGATTTGGCCCACCTGCGAGAGGAAGTCTTCGAAGTTGTACTCGTCGTGCATCAACTTCTTCTGTATCTTGCGGGCCTCGGCCTCGTCGTATTGCTCCTGTGCGCGCTCGACGAGGCTCACCACGTCGCCCATGCCGAGGATGCGGTTGGCCATGCGGTCGGGGTGGAAGACGTCGAGGGCCTCCATCTTCTCGCCGATGCCGACGAACTTGATGGGTTTCTGCACCGTGTAGCGGATGGTGAGAGCGGCGCCGCCGCGGGTGTCGCCGTCGAGCTTGGTGAGCACCACGCCGTCGAAGTCGATGCGGTCGTTGAAGGCCTTGGCGGTGTTGACAGCGTCCTGGCCGGTCATCGAGTCGACCACGAAGAGGGTCTCCTGCGGCTGCAGTTCGCGCTTGAGGGCGGCGATTTCGTCCATCATCTGCTCGTCGACCGCCAGACGGCCGGCGGTGTCGACGATGACAACGCTGGCGCCTTTGGCCTTGGCCTCGCGGATGGCGTTCTGGGCTATCTGGACGGGGTTCTTGTTGCCCTCCTCGGTGTAGACCGGCACGCCGATCTGCCCGCCGAGGGTCTGGAGCTGGCTGATGGCCGCGGGGCGATAGACGTCGCCCGCCACCAGCATCACCGTGCGCCCCTTCTTGCTCTTCAGGTAGTTGGCCAGCTTGGCCGAGAAGGTGGTCTTGCCCGAGCCCTGCAGGCCGGCGATGAGGACGACGGCCGGCGAGCCCTTGATGTTGATGTCCACCGTCTCGGAGCCCATCAGTTTGGTCAGCTCCTCGTGCACAATCTTCACCATCAGCTGGCCGGGCTCGATGCTCTGAATAACGTTGCGGCCCATGGCCTCGGCCTTCACACGGTCGGTGAATTCCTTGGCTATGGGGTAGCTCACGTCGGCGTCGAGCAGTGCCTTGCGCACCTCCTTGACGGTCTCGGCTACGTTAATGTCGGTAATGCTACCCTTGCCACGCAGGGTGTGTAACGCTTTCTCTATCTTGCTACTAAGGTTCTCAAACATGGTCTAATCTATATAGATGTATACTTTCTTGACTACCAGAGGGCGATGCGGCCGAGGGAGCCGAGGTCGAGGGTGCCGCTGGTGGCGCCGAGGGCGCGGAACACGCGGTTGATGGTGCCAAGCGTGGAAGCTTTGCCGTTCTCGATTTTCGAGATTTGGGCCTCGCCCACCCCCACACGCTCGCCGAGTTGCTTTTGCGTGAGGTTTTGCTTTTTGCGCGCCTCGCGCACCGCCTCGCCGAGGCGGTAGGCATCGAGTTCGGCTCTCAGCTCCATTTCATATTGATCCCTCTCGGGAGTGCCTATCGCTCCAATATAGCGATCTTTAATCTCTTTTAAGGTGTAGCTTTTCATATCTTTTATTTTTTTAAATATTCTGCTCTTATCCGTTCTGCATGCTCAATCTCTTTCCGGGGTGTTTTTTGGCTCTTCTTGACGAAACCGTGGGTTGCCACAATCAGGGCTTTTCTTCGTGTATCCCAAAACGAAAGCAGCCTGTATGCATTCCCCTCATATTCTGTTCTGAACTCCCATATTTCGGTGCCTTTTAGTTTTTTGAAGAGTTTCGCATCCATACATCCACCCTCCACCAAGTCAAGTGTGCGAACAATTTTAAGCCTCGCCTTGGGCGTCAAATCAAATATAAACCGCTCAGCCTCATCCAATAACAGAACCGTATACATATCTATCCAGGTGTTGTTTCCGACTGCAAATATACAAAAACTTTCCAAAATGGGAAAATAAAAAATAGAAAATGGGAGCGGCCCCGCGCAATGCGCGGGGCCGCCCCTGTCATTTTCCGCAGGCTTCTAGCCTTAGTGCTTGTAGATGTTCACGTTGTCGATGGCTGCCGGCGGCGCAGAGCCCACTGAACCGTCGTTACGCCAGAAGAAGACCAGTTTGTAGGCGCCTGCCGTAGAAACGTTGAAGGTCTGGGTGAAAGTCTGCCAAGAGGACTGACCATTGAGGCGTTCTGATGTCAATCTCTGCCAGCCCGTGGGGATGGTGCTGGAACTTGAAGTGTAGCCCGAACTAGGCACTTGGCTGTCGGGGCAAAGATAGACCACTACATAGTCACAACAGGTTTCACCCACACACTTCCAGTTGAATTCAACTGTGTAGTTTCCAGCTTCGAAATCCAAGGTGCGGTAGGCGAAAGAATAATTAGTAGTGCTTATATAGTATGTATTGGAAGTACCGTTGTTGTCGGAAATGTACAATCCTTTCGAACCACTTTGGTAGGCGCCAGAGCCGATGTACCACTTGTTGGTAGCAGCGTTGTTGAACTCCCAAGCGACATCCTGGCCGCCTTCGAAGCCCGTGGAGTATACGAGAGGTGTGGAGACGAATTCGGCAGTATAGGCAGTATTTCCGGTTACGTTGACGGTGCGGGGGTTGTCGGTGTTGCCGTCGCTCCACTGCGTGAAGCGGTAGCCGGAGTTGGGGGTGGCACGCAATGTCGTCCTTGTGTACTGGCAGTGAGTGCCGCCGCCGCTGACGCTGCCCATGGCCGACTGGCCGGCGGCCACGTTGGCCGTGATGGTGTACTGGCTCAGCCCGCTGCAGCCGCTGCGCACAGCGCGCACCGGCGCACCATAGCTGCGTTGCAAAGTAGTGACATTCCGCGAATTGCCGTTGAGATTATGGTAGGCGTATTGCGCAATAGGAACTGTTGGTACTTGAATTGAGCGAGGCTGTCCAATAGTAGCCATACGACCCTATGTTGCTGGTTCCCGTGCCGTTCTTGTAGCCTGCGGCTGGCAGGAAGATACTGTTGCCATTGGGGCCGGTGAAAAGCATACCTTGGATGCCGTTCTGAGTGGTCGAGACAGAGGTGGTATTGTCGATGAGCTCTCTCCATTCGTCGGCGGTGGGGGGGCGGGCGATGTTGCCGAGGATGGCGGTGGCGGCGTCGTCGGCGGCCTCGAGGGTGGTCTTGTTGTCGACCGTGCCGTAGGACGAATTGGTGCAGTACTTGGTCAGGGCGCTGGTACCGGAGCCGTGGGCGTAGGTGACCCAGTTGTAGTTGGACTTGGCTGCCGTCTCGCCCCAGGCAAAGTAGTCGCCGTAGTCATAGGGGTTGATGGCGCCGACGTTCACCTCGGCCCAGAGGGTGCCGCTGGGCAACCCGAGGTCGACATAGTAGATGTTGAATTCCTCGAACTCGGCAGTGAAGGTGGAATCGGCGGTGACGGGGACGTTGCGTGGGTTAGTGGTCACGCCGTCGCTCCAGCGCGTGAAGCGGTAGCCCGCATTGGGCTGGGCGCGGAGGGTAGCGGTGGTATTCTCATAGTAGGTGCCGCCGCCGGTGACCGTACCGTAGGTACCCTGGCCAGTGGCCACGTTGGCGGTGATCACGTAGGTGGGGATGGCCTCGTAGATGGCGGTGAAGGTGGTGTTGGCGGTCAGGCGCATGCTGCGGCTGAGGTCGGTGCTGCCGTCGCTCCAGTTCAAGAAGCGGTAGCCCGTGTTGGGGGTGGTGATGAAGGAGGCCGTCGCGGTCTCCAGGTAGGTGCCTGCGCCGTCGACAGTACCCGCACCGGCGGGGCTGACCAGCAGGGTGAGGGTCCAGGTGGGGATGGGTTCGAAGATGGCGGTGAGGGTGAGGTTGGAGGTGAGGCTGAGGGTGCGTGGGTTGTAGGTCACGCCGTCGCTCCACTGCGTGAAGCGGCTGCCCGCGTCGTTGGGCGTGGCGGTGAGCACCACGCGTGCGCCTTTTTCATAGGTGCCGTCGCCGCTGGCTGAGCCGAGCGTCGAGGGGTCGGCCACGGTCGTGATGGTGTAGCTGGGGGTGGTCTCGAACTGGGCCGTGTAGGTCTGGTCGCCCTTCACGGTGACCGTGCGGGGGTTGTTCGTGTTGCCGTCGCTCCACTGTGCAAAACTGTAGCCGGAGGCGGGGGTGGCGGTGAGCACCACGTCCTCGTCCTGGCTGTAGGTGCCGCCGCCGGTGGCGGTGCCCTGCGAGGGGTTGTCGGAGGCGACGGTGAGGGTGAAGAGGGTGCCGTCGTGGCCGATGACGACGCGGGTGTTGCCGATGACGCGGGCGTCGTTGCCGCCGCCGTAGACGTTGCCCTGCACCGAGCCGTTGCGGATGAGCACCTTGGTGGCATATTCCTCTTCAGGGATGCTGATGACCGCGGGGGTACCCAGTCCGCCGCCGAAGACGTTCTGCCGCACGGTGCCGGAGAACATCTCGACCACGGGGGTGTAGTTGTCCGGCGCGGTGCCGTAGGCGGCATTGCGGCCGCCGCCGAACACGCTGCCGTGCACCACGGGGCGGTTGCGGTGGCTGCGGTCGCCGTCGGCCACGCTGGCCGCCACCGAGTCGGGGGTGCCGATGTTGACCTTCACCTTGCCCATGGGCTTGCCGCTGATGTCGTTGGCGCCGAAGATATTCCGCATCACCTCGCCGCCGAGGAAGTTGACCGTGATGTCGCCGTAGACGGGTGGGTTGGCATTGTCTGGACCCGAGCCGCCGCCGAAGAGGTTACCTTCGACCACGCCGGAGTACATGTTGACCGAGGTGTGCTTGTCGGGGTTGTAGCCGTAGCCCTGGGCGAGGGCGGTGTCGAGCGATACGGAGTAAATGTCGTATTGATGGTTGGTGCCGTGGTTGGGTACGTCGTTGAAGACACCCAGCGAGGTCTTGGTGGTGGAGCCGGAGTTGACCGAGCCCTTCATGCTGCCGCCGTAGACGTCGCCTTTGATGACGGGGCCGGGGGTGCCGGGGGCACCGATGTTGAGTGTGATGTTGCCGAAGACGGCCGTCTCCTTGCCGAGGCCGCCGCCGTAGACTACACCGGGCAGCTCGTCGGTGCCGACGGTGCCGCCGAGGAGGTTGATGGTGACATCACGCTTGATATAGCCCCAGGTGTTGGAGCCGCCGAAGATGCCGCGCTTCACGTGGCCGCCCTTCATCAGGATGTCCACCTCGGGGCCCATCTTGCGGTTGGCGCCGCCGAAGACGCGTCCTCCCACGGTGCCGCCCAGGATGCGGAGGGTGGCCTTGCCTTTGGCGGGATAGGTGGGGTCGCCTTGGCTGCCGCTCGGCCAGCGAGTGCTGTAGTCGTCGCCGTCCTCGGTGTTGTTGTAGCCGTAGTTGCCGCCGCCGTAGACGTCGCCCTCCACCTCGGCCTGGTCGGCGATGTAGACAAACGAGCTGTCCACACGTCCAATGCGGTGGTGCTTCCAGGCGTTCATGTTCCACTGGTGGTCCACCTCGACGCTGTCGGCGCGGAAGTAGAAGGGCTTCATGCCGCAGCCGGCACCGAAGATCTGGCCGTCGGTTGTGCCGTTGACTCCGCTGAACGAGTCGTGCCACACGGTGTCGCCCACCGTGCGGTGGGTGGTGTCGCCGCTGCCCACGTGGAGCGTGCCGCCAGCGTAGATCCAGGCGTTGCCGAAGTGGATACCCTCCCACTGGTCGGGACGGGCGTCGGAGCCGTTGACGCCGCCGGCAATCCAGGGGCGCACCGTGCCGCCGGTGATGATGATTTGGCGGCCGCCACCGGAGGCGGTGTAAGTGTTGCCGCCGCCGAAGACCGATCCTGTGATGTGGCCGCCCGTCATGCGGAGGGTCGAGACGTCGTTGGGGGGTGACGGTGCCGTCAACATTGGGGCCCCACGAGGTGCTTTGGCCTTCTTTCTTCCAGCGGGTGAGGTCGTTGGAGCGGTCCCAGGCGCCGAGCGAGACGCTGCTGTTGATGAAGCCGCCCTCGATGCGCATGCGGCGCTTGCCGACGTGGGCGTTGTTGTTGGAGGCCACGTTATAGATGGAGTGCACCATCCAGCCGCCACGCTCGAAGCCGTCGACCATCACTTTGCCGCGCAGGTCGACGCTCTGGCCGGTGGCGCCGTCGCCGTGGCCCCACTTCTGGCGGTCGATGCTCTCCTGGCCCACAAAGCCGCTCTTGATGAATATGTCGCTGTATACCAGGTTCCGGTCTTGATTGTTCATCTGCGTGTTGAAGCTCGAGACGCGGAAGGGGCGGTAGATTTTCACCTTCGCATTCTTATAGACCTCGTGGTAGAGCATCGAGTCGAGGCTCTCGTAGGGGCGTCCGGTGCGTGGGCTTATCCTCGAAGCATAGTCGGTGCCCAGGGCGCGCACGCGCTGCAGCTCGTCGGCGCGGTCGAAGTCGGTGCCCATGATGAAGCGTGAGTAGTTCGAGGAGCCGTTCAGTCGGTTGGCGGGGGTGCCGTTGTTGCCATGCAGGTTTTTGCCCACAATGTCCTGATAGGCGGAATTCCAACCCGAGAGGGTCATCACGCACCCCACATAGCCGCTCTCCAAGCGGATGGTGAAATTGGTGTTGTAGTTGGGTTCGTATTTTGTGAGTAGGTGATAGGACGTGCCGTACCATATCACATCGCCATTGTCGTTGCAGGCATAGTTGTCTGCGTTGCGTCGGGCGCCCCAGTCGGTTTTGTTCGTGCTGACGGGCCCCACACCCCAGATGTAGTTGAAGGTGCCCTTGTTGTCGTCGAACATGGACTCGACGCCGCGGCCGAGGGTGAGGTTGGCGCGGCCGGTGCCGCCGATGGTGCCCCAGAGGGCGGCATGGCTGCTGTCGAGGTGGAAGCCGTTGCGTTCGCCACGCAGACGGCTGAAGGCCAGGTATTCGAAGCGGGTGTCGGAGTTGAAACCCTTCACCGAGTTCTCAGCCTTGGACAAGTCCCTGCAGAGGTTGATATAGGTGGCTTTGCGGGAGACGAGCGAGGTGGTGACCGCCTCCTTCACAGGGCCGTAGGCGGGCGCGACACCGTCGACCGTGCCGTTGGGGAAGACCGAAGTATAGGTGCAGGCGAAGATGCCGTTGGCGCCCGAATTGGAGGTGGTTGCGCCGTGGTCGAGCGGGAGATAGGGGCTGACGGAATACCCAGAACGGATAAACATCTCGCCGTCGCAGATCAGGAAGTTGCGTTCCACGCCCACCGTATCCCTGATGGCATAGGCGCCGTGGGCGCGGGCGGGCACATTCGACTGGTCACCGCCGGTGTGGAAGCGCACAATGGCCGGTGCCCACATGGCGGTGAACTCGATTTCCACACCCGTGGAGCCCTCGATGTAGAGCTTTTGGTCGGCCATCACCATGTCGCCCACCGTCAGCGCGGTGCCGCCCGTGGCCTCGGTATAGACGCTGCCGCCGACAATGCGGTCGATGCGCCATTTGTAGAATCCGCGCCAGCAGGGTGCGCCGTTGAGCGACGAGAGCACGTCCCAGGTGTAGTCGGCGGGGCTGCCGTAGGTGGGGCGGCGCGAGAAGGGGTTGAAGATGGTCTGATACTCCGCGCGGCCCGTGCCTTCAAGCTTGTTCACACGCTCGAGGGCCTTGTAGTACTCGAAGGTGTGGTACATGCGTTCGTCGCTCGAGATGCCGACGCTGACGTCGTCCTCGGTGGTGCTGGCCGAGAAGTCGGAGGGGCGCACGCCGACGTAGCCATTCACATCCTGGCTGTTGGTGTTGTAGGTGGTGTTGCTCGACATGTTGTTGGTGCCGTAGCCGCGATAGATGATTTTCACATCCAGCGGGTTCAGCGAGCGCATCGGCGCGTCGACGTCGGTGGTGTAGAGGCTCCAGTCGTGGGGCTCGAGGTCGTTGAGCACCACCGTGCCGGTGGCGGGATAGAGACCCGTGGCACCGGCGGCGGAGAAGTCGGTGGCATAGGCTTCAAGCGCGTCGCTCCACTCGCCGTAGTCGCTGCCGCACTTCGCGCGTACGCGAACATAATAATACTGTCCAGTCTCCAGTCCGGAGAAAGTGGCGCGGGTGACGGAGAGGGTGTTGGTGACGATGCCGGACGTAAAGTCGCTCGCCGTGGCGAGCTGCGCCTCGTACTGCGAGGCCGAGCCGCTCCATGTGACGGTCAGCGTCCCCTCGGTGAGGCTCTGCATGGCGAAGTCCTCGATCCAGGGGCAGGCGGGCAGGTAGTCGACGGTGACGTTGTCGATGTCGATGCAGGAGGTGCTCGACGCTGTGGGGACGTAGAAGGCCAGGCGGCCGCTGCCGGTGAGGGAGGCCAGCGAGAGGCGGTAGTGGCTCTCGGCGTTGGCGGCGGCGCCGGTGAGGTTGATGCTGCGCAGGGGGGTGAAGGTGGAGATGTCGGAGGGGTCGGTGATAATGCCCACCTGGACGTTGCTCAGGTTGCTGAGCGTGGCATCGCGCTTGAGGTCGAACTCAATCATCAGCTGGCTGAGCGGGACGGAGATCTGGGGGAGGACGGCGAGGCTGTAGTAGGAGGTGCCGGCCTGCATGAAGAGCGACTTGCTGCTGCCGTTCGCGCCGCGCGTGTTGGGGTAGACGTAGGTGGTGGCGCTGCCGACAGTGGCCGTGTGCCAGCACAGGTCGATGTCCTCGCCCACGCCGGTGGTGTAGCTCTCGAAGGTCTCCGTGTAGGGCAACGTGCTGATGGGGTTGCACTGGGTGCGGAAGGTGACGGGGGTCCAGTCGGAATACTCGCCGCCGTCGCACACCGCGCGCACCTCGGCCGTGTAGGCCGTGCCGGCGCTGAGGCCCGTCAGGGCGTAGGTGGGCGCATTGACCGTCTGCTCCGTGCCGCCGTCCAGGCGCACCTGCCACTGCGTCGACTCGCCAGCCTCGGTCCACGTGAGGGTGGCCGACGTGTTGGTGATGCTCGATGCCGCAAGGTTCGACACTTTCTTGCAGGTTTCGGCAATCGACACTTCCACATCGTCGATGCAGCAATACTTTAGAGAGCTTGCGGGAACATCACATTTGATGGCAATGCGCTTGGCGATGAGAGGGGCATTCCTGAGTTCCACCTCCACGAACTTGCCTTTGGCCGGCACCAAACCTGTCGAAGAGCTATAGTAGTCTGACGAGATGGGGATTTCCTGCAGGGATTGGAATTCATTGATGACATCCGAACCGATCGAGTTATAGGTGTAGTCGGTGCCTTCCACATAACCGACATACAGCTTCACTTCCGACGCAGCACTGGTGTTTGTGGCAAATCAGAATTTTATCACGAGTTTGTTGACGGGTTCGCTCAGCTCTGGCAGAAGCACAATGCTCGGAGCGGGATTGGTTGAGTGAGAATTGGGATTACCGGCACGACAGGCTATACTGAGGCTCCTGTTGCCCGAGTAGCGGAAGACGCCGGTGTTGCTGCCGGTAACCAAGTGCGGGGCGGTTCGTCTGTTTGTGTTGGTGGGTGCTTGAGTGTGTCCGTAATAGGAACGCCACCCTTGGGAATACATCGTATTACCAGATGATGCGCTGCCCGCTTGATGATAACAATGATGTACCACCATTTGTAGGACTGGCAACCGCGGGCAAGTCATCTGCACCTTCAAAGTCCTCGAAGAAGATTCTCTCTTGCGCCTCGGCGTGCGCACTGCACAGCAGAGCGGCCACGGCCGCCACTACCCATTTCATTGGGCACCTGCGGTGCGATGAAAAAAGACGTAGTCTGTTCTGTTTCATATCTTGTTTTTCCTTTTTTTTCGTTCCACTATATTTATACACCACACAGGTGCAACCAACGCACCTTCACGGGATTTCAGGGGCATCATCCAACGTGTCCCCCTACTATAATGCTGTTTATCAATTAATTACGTTTATTTTTAGAATCTAATGTTTCGGCAAAAGTACACTTTTCCCAAAAACACCAAAAAATACAATATTAAAATATGTTAAATAGAAGTGATGGGAAAATAGGGGTAATAATGCGAAAAGGCCTATCTATTACCCTAGAGAACCCCTACCATTCCCCTACCGGCTTTCCATCGCGGCGCCCCTCGTCCAACCCCGGAAGGCCTCCTCGATGACGCTCACCGGCACCACCTCGATGCCGAAGCGCTTGCGGTCCAGCCCGCGGAGGTTGTACTTGGATATGAATATCCTCTCGAACCCCAGGCGGTCGGCCTCGGCGATGCGCTGCTCCAGGCGGCTCACCGGGCGCACCTCGCCGCTCAAGCCCAGCTCGGCGGCAAAGCAGACACGCGGCGAAATGGGTATGTCCACATTCGAACTCAGCACCGCGCAGGCCACGGCCAGGTCGATAGCCGGGTCGCTCACGCGCAGGCCGCCGGCAATGTTGAGGAAGACGTCCTTGGCGCCGAGCTTGAAACCGCAGCGCTTCTCGAGCACCGCCAAGAGCATGCTCAAGCGCCTCATGTCGAAGCCGTTGGCATTGCGCTGCGGAGTGCCGTAGACGGCGCTGCTGACCAGGCTCTGCACCTCGATGAACATCGGCCTTGCGCCCTCGAGCGTGGCGGCCACAGCGGCGCCGGAGAGCGTCTCGTCGCGCTGCGAGAGGAGGAACTCGCTCGGGTTGGGCACCTCGCGCAACCCGCTGCCCTCCATCTCGAAGATGCCCAGCTCCGCGGTGCTGCCGAAGCGGTTCTTCAGCGCACGCAGGATGCGGTAGCCGTAGTTGCGGTCGCCCTCGAACTGCAGCACCGCGTCCACAATGTGCTCCATCACCTTGGGACCGGCCAGGGTGCCGTCCTTGGTGATGTGCCCGATGAGCAGCACCGGCACGCCGGTCGACTTGGCGTAGTGCTGGAACTCGCTGGTGCACTGGCGTATCTGGCTCACGCTGCCGGCCGGCGAGTCCACATCCTCGGTCGAGATGGTCTGTATCGAGTCCACTATCAGCATATCCGGCTGCACCGCCTCGATATGCTCGAAGATGCGCTGGGTGACAGTCTCGGAGACGACGTACAGGTCGGAACTTCCCGATTTCGTATTTTGAATTCGGTCGGCGCGCATCTTGATCTGCTGCTCGCTCTCCTCGCCGCTGACGTAGAGCAGGCGGCGGTCGTGGATGGCCATGGCGGTCTGCAGCAGGAGGGTGCTCTTGCCGATGCCCGGCTCGCCGCCGAGCAGCAGCAGGCTGCCGGGCACGATGCCGCCGCCGAGCACACGGTCGAACTCGCCGCAGTGGGTCTCAATCCTCCGCGTCTCGTCGTAGGTCACCTCCTCGATGCGCTTGGGAACGGAGGATTGCTGACTTTTGATTTTTGATTTCTGAGTGGAGGATGCAGCCACCACTTCCTCGGCGAAGGTGCCGAAACGGCCGCACTCCGGGCAGCGGCCCAGCCAGCTCGAGGACTGGTATCCGCACTCCTGACAGAAATAATAAGTCTTAGCCTTTGCCATAAACCGTCTACTTGAAGAATGATCCGATGAACTCTATGATATCGACCGACTCCTTCATGCCATCGAAGAACTGGCGGTTGGAGTTGTGGAGCTGCAGCAGGTAGATGCCCACCAGCAGCGGGATATACCAGCGCCGCTTGGCCCATGCCCAAAGGGTCTGCAGAGCGTCGAGAAAAGCCTTGTCGCCTGTGGCGTAGGTCGCCAGGGAAAGCATGGCCGCCCCGAAGGTCCAGCACACCCACCAGCGGCTGTAGTCAGTGGCCATGAAGAACACCGGCACCACCAACAACTGTGCCGCCAGCGGCAGCCAGTAGCGCAGACGGTTGCCTCGTCCCTCGGCCTGCCGTGCGGCTATCACCCATGGGCTGGCCAACAACAGCAGCAGGGGCATGAGCAGCAGCAGCTCGGTGCCGAACTGCAACATGCGCCCCCCAGTCAGCGAGCCGCTCGAGTTCTCGGCGTTGGTGAGGAAGTAGAGCATGTGCAGCCCGTCGCGGTCGGGCAGCACGTCCTGGTTGGCGCGGGCGGCGATGCGCTCGTAGAGGGTCTCTTCGTCGATGGTCATGCCGCTCCATTGCCACAGGGCCACGAACAAGCCTAGCAGCACCACGGCCAGGCCTCCGTAGGCGATGGCACGCCCCTTTTGCAGGCGTCCCTCCTCGAAGGCGTCGAACAGCATCAGGCTCAGCATCAGTGGCAGCAGCGTACAGCAGAACGTGTGATGGACAAGGGTGCCGAGAATGGGCACAAGGAAGGTGGCTGCATAGTAGTACCACGTACCGCGGTGCCGCACGAAAAGCGCCAGCCACAGCAGTACCAGCACCAGCTGGTAGGTCTCCATGAAGCACATCGAGAGGTGGGTGTGCACATAGGCGAAGAGCGAGAACGGATTGGCCGCATAGAGTGCCAGCAGCATCGCCACCGCCACCCCTTCACTCCTTACCTCCCCGGCTCCTTGCTCCTTGCCCCCTGTAAAACTCCTCCACACCACCCATGCCGCACCGAAGAGCATCAGCAGGTTGGCCGGCAGAATGAAGAGGCGTATATGCTTGGCGGTCACCATATCGGGCATCAGCGGACCCAGCAGGGTGCCGATGAGCTTGCGGCCGCCGAAGCCGTACTCATAGCCGATGAAGTAGTTGAACGTGGGCCAGTAGTCGCACCAGTGGTCGTGGAAGGCATAGTAGACTGCCGTGGCTGCCGAGGGCATCATGGCCAGCAGGAGCAGCACCAAAAGGGTGTACTTTTGCTTTTGCATAATCAGGAATTAGGGATAAGGAATTCACGTATGTTGATAGCCTCTTTGAGGCCTTCGAAACTTTGGGCATGCAGCCCCAGCAGGTAGACCACCAGCAGCAGGGCTGCCCACCAGTGGCTGCGTACAAAGGCATACATCTCCCCCACTGCCGCCTCTACCAGTTTGTCATGCAACGCCAATGCCATCAGCGTCAGCACCACCAATCCGAAGCACCAACACACAAACCAGCGCCCGTAGTCGGTGGCCATGAAGAAGATGGGTAGGGTGAGGAGGGTTACGGTGAAATAGACCAGACGGTAGCGCCAAGCCTGTGCGGTTCCGCTAGCCTTGCGTGCCGCCCGTATCCATGGCCAGTAGAGCACCGCCAGCAGGGGCAGCAACATGAGCAGCGAGAGCACCAGCTCGGGCAGGCGGCAGCGAGTGAGCACGTCGAGCGAGGCGTCGCGGTTGCCACTATTGCTCTGATAGTAGAGCACTTCGAGCACATAGGGGTCGGCCTCGTAGGCGTTGGGTGCCACGGTGGCAGCCAGTCGGGCCGAGAGCTCCTCGCGCGGCAGGTTCATCTCGCTGAAGAGCCATATACTGGCCAGCAACATACCCATGGCGACACCTATTACAGCCGTCCATACCAAACGCCTAGGCTGGAAACGACCGCCGTCCCACAAGTCGTAGAGCAGCAACGCCGCCACCAAGGGCATCAGGGTGCAGCAGAAGGTATGGTGTATCAATCCGCATACCACACTCAGTATCAGCGTAAACACATAGAATTCAGAGCGCCCATGCCATCGTAGGTAGACCAGCAGCCAGCCTACAACGAACAGCAGTTGATAGGTTTCCATAAAGATGACCGACATACCGGTGTCAAACCACGCCAGCAGCGAGAAAGGACCCACGAAGTAGGCCAGCAACATCATGCCCGACAGCTTCGCGTCGGATGCCATACTTACCAGCCTTGTAAAGAGCCATGCCACGCCCGCCAGCAGCAGGGCGTTGGCTGCGATGACCAAGACTCGTATATGCGTGGCTTGCACGTAGGCAGGCAGCAGCAGATGGCAGAGGGTGCCGATGAATTTGCGTCCGCCGAATCCGGTCTCGTAGCCGATATGGTAGTTGAGCGAGGGCCATCCGAAGCAGGCCGAACTCATGGCCACCGCCACCACCTTGCCCAGCAGTGGCACCAGCACCACAACCAGTGCCAGCAGGGTAATTATGCGTATGTTATTACTTTTCATCTGTCACTTTATCAATGCGATATACCTTGTCGCCACGACGCAACGGCTCGCTAGTAGCGAAACTGAAGCGGTCGCCCTGGCGGACTTCGGGCACGGGGTCGCGGTCGAGGCGGAGCTCGGCGACGGTGGTGCGGAAGGCGCCGGTGGTGTCGCCGATGACGACCACCTCGTCGCCCACGCGGAGCGTCTCGGCGGTCTGGAGGTGCACCTCGGCGACGCCGATGCGGTGGAAGTAGTTGCGTACCGGGCCGAGGAACACCTTCTGCTCGGTGGCCTGGCTGCCGTAGCGGTCGCTCCACTCGCCGAGGCGACGGCCGAGGTAGTAGCCGTCCCAGAAGCCGCGGTTGAACACGGTGGCCAGTCGGGCGGTCCATTCGGCGATGCGCTCGGGGGTGTAGGTGCCTTGGGCGATGGCATCGACGGCCTGGCGGTAGCATTCGGTGACGGTGCGCACATAGTCGGCCGAGCGGCCGCGCCCCTCAATCTTGAGCACATGCACGCCGGCGGCGAGGATGCGGTCCAGGAAGCCTATGGTGCAGAGGTCCTTGGGCGACATGATATACTCGTTGTCGATCTCGAGCTCGAGGTCGGACTCTTTGTCCTTCACTATGTAGCCGCGTCGGCAGAGCTGGAGGCATGCGCCGCGGTTGGCGGAGAAGCCGGCGTTGTCGAGCGAGAGGTAGCACTTGCCGGAGACGGACATGCAGAGGGCGCCGTGGGCGAAGACTTCGATCTGGACGAGGTCGCCGCCGGGGCCGCGGAGGTCGGTGTCGGCGATATAGCGTGTGATTTCGGCCACCTGCTCGAGGGGCAGCTCGCGGGCGGTGACGATGACGTCGGCCCATTGGGCATAGAAGCGGACGGCCTCGATGTTGGAGACGTTGCACTGGGTAGAGATGTGAACCTCGATGCCGAGGGCGCGAGCGGCGGTGATGACGGCGAGGTCGGAGGCGATGACGGCGGAGACGCCGGCCTGGCGTGCGGCCTCGAGGAGGGCGCGCATCTCGGCAAGCTCGTGGTTGTAGATGATGGTGTTGAGGGTGAGGTAGGTGCGCACGCCGGCGGCGTGGGCGATGCGGCATATCTCGCGGAGGTCGTCGACGGTGAAGTTGGCGGCGGAGCGGGAGCGCATGTTGAGGTTGCCCACGCCGAAGTAGACGGCGTCGGCACCGCCCTGGATGGCGGCGTGCAGGCTGGCGTAGGAGCCCACAGGGCTCATTATCTCCACTTTTTCCATGTTGCCTTTAACGTACCCCATCCCACGAATATTGTACTACATAAAAAATATTCCGCCCATCAGCCCCCAAACCCAGGCTGGTTCAGCAAAAGGCATTGGTTTTGCAGCTTTAGTCCGTGAACAAATGTTAAAAAATAACACTTTAACATTTATTAGGAAAATTGAAGAACCTTTAACGGAGGGTAAAAAATCGACCCGAAAGGCGTGGGGAGGGGAGAAAAGAGGTGGAGAAAATCCGCGCAATGCACTGATGTTCAAAACATTAAATTCAACAAGCACATTTTCAGCATTTTAAGCCATCTGGTAGGGTAATGGTTCGGCCATGGTAGGGGGACAGTAGGGGGATAAAAAGTGGATTTGTTAATGGATGTTAAACATGGGGCATGCTTAACATTTATTAACAATATTTTTCAAGGCCTAGAGTCGAGAATTAGTTATACAGATCTTTCAGCGTCATGGTGGTCCATCGGGTGGGGAGGAGCTTGGAGTCGGTCATGGTGGCGTCGAGGGTGGTGATGCGTCCGTCGAGGGCTTGGTTGACGAAGGCGCAGAAGAGGTCGACCGAGCCGGGGAGCCAGGTGGCCACTTCGTGGCCGATGCCGGGGAAGCGTATGATCCAGTGGGGTATGGACTGCTTGGCCATCACCTTGGCGACGCGGTGGGAGCCGTAGAGGTTGCGGCTGATGATGGGGGCCATCTTCTTGTAGGCCACCACCTTATCCTTCATACCGTGGAGGAGCATGGTTGGGGCGGGGGGCGTGTTGTAGGCCAGCTCGCCGCGTCGGCAGAGGAGAGCGCCGGCGTAGGGCACGACGGCGGCGGGCCTCCAGTGCCTGGGGAGTGCGGCGGCCTGGGGCATGGCGTTGGCGCGGCAGAAGTCGGTCATGAGGACGGTGATGGCGCCGGCCGACGAGCCGGTGAGGATGATGCGTGAGGGGTCGATGCCGAGCTGGTCGGCGTGGTCGACGACCCAGGCGCAGGCGGCGGCGCAGTCTTCGACGGCGATGTCGATGCAGTATTGGAAGAGGTCCTGCATGTGCAGGAGGCCGCTGTAGCGGGCCACCATGGCGCTGTCCTTGAGGCCGAGGCGGTAGTCGATGCAGACCACGGTGAAGCCGCGCTCGGTGAGGAGCTGTGCGATGGGTATCTGAAGCTCGTCGGCGCGGCCGCCGCTGACGAAGCCGCCGCCGAAGAGGGAGATGACGCATGCGCGGTCGGGGCGTGGGGAGGCGGGGCGATGGACGTCGAGGAAGAGGGTTGAGTCGCGCTGGACGAAGGGGTGGGTCTCCACATGCTGGGCCGAGGCTTGGAGGCCGAGGGCGAGGAGGAGGAGAGGTATCAGTCGCTTCATATATAATTATTAAATAAGTATGGCTGATAATCAGAAATCAAAGAAAGAACGTGAGGCCTGAAGAGAGTGTGAACCAGTCGTAGGTGAGGTTGTGGGCGGAGGTCTCGAAGTCGGGGAGGATGGCGAAGCCGAGGCGGAGGTTCCACTTGAGGCGTTCGCCGCCGATGCGGAACTGGAGCTGGGGTTCGAGGAGGAGAGAGGGGGAGGTGTAGGGGTGGGAGCGGCTGGCGACGAGGGTGCCGTCGGAGTCGTAGGAACGGTAGTCGAAATCAGGCCTATAGGAGCCTACTTTGAAACCGAAGGCGAGGTCGATGTGGGCGCCGGTGAGGTCGCGCCAGCCTATGTTGCCCTGGAGGAATGGGAGGAGGAAGTGTCCGCTGTAGTCGTATTTCTTGACGCCGGCGGCCTGGTCGTCAGCGTCGTCGGACGAGGTGCTGACGCCTTCGCGCCAAGCGCCGCCGAGGCCGAAGCCGAGGTAGCCCTCGACAACGCCATGCGCGCCGAGCCGCCGGTAGGCGCCGAGGGCGAGTTGTCCGTAGGCGTTCTCGAAGCCGTAGTTGGCGTGGGCCTGTGCGGCGAGCCAGTCGGTGATGCCGTAGGAGGCGGTGGCGTTGAGGGTGACGACGTCGGGCAGGACCCACGTGGAGAGGCCGGCGGAGAGGTCGACCTGGGCGTCGCCGCGGTGGTTGACGAGCGGGATGTTGACCGCCTGGGGATGGTAGACGCTGCATCCGGCGGCCACGAAGGCCGCGAGAAAGAGTAGCGAGAGGCGTAGTTTTCTAATCATGGTACTTTCGTTTATGTATGGGCATAACGCACCAAGGGCGTAATTATTGTGCGCCCGGGTATGCCGGCGAAGAAGAACGCCATACCACCTGCGCGAAGACGGTGGACATGGTGTTTGCTATTGCCGACAGACTATCCCAGCATTTGCTCCAGCTCGGCCACCATGTTCTCGGCGCCGGCGAAGATTTCGCTGATGCGCGAGGCGGCCATGTAGGCGGGGGTGGTGAGGACCTTGTGCTCGGTGTCGACGCAGACGTCGGTGGGGCCGCAGGCCTGCACCTGTGCGCCGAAGCCGCGTGCCACCTCGGAGGCCTGGTTGTCGTCGGGGCCGAGGGTGAGGCGCACCTCGTAGCGGCCCAGCACCTTGGCCAGCACCATGGGAGCGATGCACATGGCCACGACGGGCTTCTTGGCGCGGTAGGTTTCGAGGATGGCGTCGGTTACCAGGTCGACCACCTCCATGCGGGGGCCGTCGAAGGCGAAGGTGCTCAGGTTGCGCGCGGCACCCATGCCGCCCGGCAGGGCCAGGGCGTCGTAGTCCTCGGGGCGGTACTGCTCCAGGGGGAGCAGGTTGCCGCGGGCGATGCGGGCGCTCTCGACGAAGATGTCGCGCTGCTCGATGTCGACCAGCTTGCCCTCGTCCTCCTCGTCGTCCACGACGTCGATGTGGGGCACCACCTCGAACATGCCTTCGGGCGCGAAGCATTGGTACTGCCAGCCGCGGCGGTCGATGGCCAGCAGCAGGCCCAGGCTCTCCTGCAGCTCGCTGCCGTCGCGGTTGCCGCAACCGCTGAGTATGACTGCTATTTTCTTCATATCCATTCTTTTTTTTTATTCAAAGACAAGAAAGACAAGCGTCGCGGAGCCTTGTCTTTCTTGTCTTCCTGCGATACTGTCTGTTTACTTGCGGCTCTCGTCCACGCTCTCCTTGATGAGCTGGAAGGTGGCCTCGATGTCGTTGTCCAGACCCATGGAGAAGCGGATCAGGCCTTCGCTCATGCCCATCTCCTTCTGGATGTCTTCGGGCACCTCGGAAGAGGTCGACTTGCCGCTGTTGCTGAAGAGGGTCTTGAAGTAGCCCAGCGAGACGGCCAGGTAGCCCACGCCCTTCTGCTGCATGATTTCCATGATCTTGCTGGCGCTGTCGGCAGTGCCCATGTCGATGCTGATCATGCCGCCGAAGCCGTAGCCCTCGTTCATCATCGAGCAGAAGAGCTCGTAGTCGGGATGCTCGGGCAGGCCGGGATAGTTGTACTTGAAGCCCACCTCTTTGAAGCGCTTGGCCAGGTACATGGCGTTCTCGCCGTGCTTCTTCATGCGGATGTGCAGCGTGTGGAGGTTCTTGTTGATGGAGGCCGAACGCATCGGGTCGAGCACCGGGCCGAGCAGCATGCAGGTGCCGTCGTTGACGTCGATGAGGCTGTTGATATATTCGGCGCTGCCGCAGATGGCACCGGCCACGCAGTCGTTGGTGCCGTTGATGTACTTGGTCATCGAGTAGATGGTAACATCGGCGCCCAGACGGCAGGGGCTGAAGATCATCGGGGTGAAGGTGTTGTCGACCAGCAGCTTGGCGCCGGCGGCATGGGCCATCTTGCTCAGCTCGGGGATGTTGGCGATACGGAGCAGGGGGTTGTTCATCGTCTCGGTGTAGACCACCTTGGTGTTGGGGTGCTCGGCGAGGGCCTTCTTCACCTCGTCGAGGTTCTGCATGTTGACGAAGGTAACGCCGACGCCGTAGCGCTTGATCCAGTTGTTGAGGAATGCGAAGGTGCCGCCGTAGGTGGTCATCGAGGCCACGATATGGTCGCCGCACTTCACCTCATGCAGCAGCGCGCTGGTGATGGCGCCCAGACCCGAGCCGGTAACCCAGGCGGCCTCGGTGCCTTCCATGGCGGCCAGGTTCTGGCAGAGGGCCAGGTTCGAGGGATTCCAGTGGCGGCTGTAGAGGAAGAAGCCCTCGGTCTCGCCGTGGAAGGTGTCGGTCATCAGGTGGGCCTCGGGGAAGGTGAAGGTGGCGCTGTCGCAGATGGCGGGGTTCACACCGCGGTTGGCATCGCGTCCGTCGACGCGCTGAATTGCAGTTGCAGGGTCAAATTTACTCATTGTTATTCTGTTTTTTAGATTTATTTTTTTTATCTTTTTCAGCCTGCAAAAATACAAAACTTGACCGACATGGCCAAATATTCTTTTCAACAAAACACAACACGCTAAAACACACATACTTACACACCTCCCTACCACAATATGGTACCATAAGCTTCCATATCCTTCCAGTGCCCTAGTATTCCCCTACCATTCCCCTACCATTCCCCTACCGTCCCCCTACCATTCCGGGGTAAAAAAGAGCCCAACCGGCAGCCCGCCGGTGGTCGATGACCACGCAGGCGCTGCCGGTTGGGTGTTTTATTTTGCAATAACGGTTGGGCGTTGGCGAGGGCGCCTAGTTACCACTGCGCACCGCTCGGATACTGTATCCACAGAAACGGCTACCATCACGAATGGAACTAGAAGAGTTATTGATGTAAATGGAGACCGCGTAGTTAGCATTACTCGTGCCAAGAGTCGAGGTCCAGATATAACTAGACGATGGCACAACATTTGTACCAGTAGCATAGCCGGCAAAGGGGAAAAAGATAGAGTTGCCATTTTTTTTACTGGTAAACCTGCGCCCAGCCACACCATTCACGGTCGCATTCGCCTGGGTGGTGTTGCTAATCAACTCCAGCCATTCTGCCTTGGTCGGTATGCGGGCACCGCCACCTAGGATTGCCGTGGCGGCATCGTCCTCGGGTTGCAGGGTGGTGAGGTTGTCGGTATAGCCGTTGTATCCATAACTGGCGCTAAAGCAATACTTTAACATATTGCTCTCTAAACGGTGGCAGTAGATGTATGTGTACCAAGCAAATTGTCTCTTTATGGCGGTTTCACCCCATGCATAGTAGTCGCCGTACTCCTCGGGATTGTCAGCCCCCACGTTGGAGGCGGCCCACAGCAAACCACTGGGAAACCCCAAATCCACCCAAACGACAGGAATCTCCTCGAACTCCGCGGTGTAGCTAGCATCGCCAACCACAGTGATGGAGCGGGGATTTTCGGTGTTTCCATCGTTCCACTGTATAAATCTGTATCCCGCAATGGGGGTTGCCTTGATGCTGACGGCCTGGCCTTCCATGTAGTCGCCGCCGCCCGACACGATTCCCATCGTTCCCTGGCCGTCGGCCACCGCCACGGTGATGGTGTAGACGGGGATTGGCTCAAACTCGGCGGTATAGGTGGCATCGCCCTCTACAGTAACGGTGCGGGGATTCTGTGTGTTGCCATCATTCCATTGTTTGAATCGGTGGCTTGCGGTAGGGATTGCACTGATGCGGACATCCGTGATTGCCTGAAATACACCACCGCCCGACACGGTCCCCATGGCATCATTATTGGATACCACGGCAAGCGTGTAGCTGCCTGTGTCTTCGCCTATGACGACGCGGGTGTCGCCGGTAACCTTGCCCATGTTGCCGCCGCCGTAGACGTTGCCCTCGACGTGGGTGGTACCCAAGACGTTGACGTTGGTGTTGCCTGTGATGGTGGCGTTGGAGCCGAGGCCGCCGCCGTAGACGGACTTCATGATTCGGCCATTCCATGTGGTTACGCTGAAGGTTCTCGCTTTGGAGATGTAGGGTGCGGCGAAACCGCCGCCGTAGACGTCGCCATGGATAAGGGGGTTGTTGACATGTGGGCGTCTGGCATCCGTGCGGCCAATAACCACTTGCACGTCGCCGCTGACACTCGACTCGACGCCATAGCCGCTGCCGAAGACATTGCCCACTGAGTCGTCGCAATCCAAGGTACCCACCGTGCCGCCTTCGACGCGGACAGTTACCGGCCCCGTAACATCACCTTTCACATTGCTTCCTCCATATACGCTGCCATGTACATGGCCACCGCGCATGGTAACATTCACCCTATTACCACGGGCTCGGTTGGCACCGCCGAATACGCTGCCCTTCACGGTGCCGCCTAGAATCTGGATGTCGCTTCCGCGGCGATTTTCAGAAAATCCGGAAACGAATCCGTAGTTGCCACCGCCGTAGACGTTGCGCGAGATATAGGCACTATCGGCCACAACGACATGGGAAGAGTATACCCAACCTTGGCTCATGGCATCAGGTCTACCCACACCGGCACCATAAAGATTTCCTCCGTGCGAATGGAAGTAGGGGGCATCCTCCACCGTGTCGTGCTGCAGCGTGGCGGTGCCGCCGAAGTAGATATTGACGTCTCCTGTAAGCGCCCCGGCAGTTTGCAGTTTGGTCCCATTGGTTCCTCCCGCTATCCATCCGGAAATCTTGCCGCCGGTGAATACCATCCGGCGACCGCCGCCAGCTCCACCATAGTCGGCAGCACCCCATACAGCATGCTTGACATGCCCACCTTTGAAATAAAAGCGACGTTTCACTAAAGAATTGTTAATCTCTTTATTATAATCGACACCCAGACCTGTAGAGTTAATATTGTCTGCACCTCCGGCAATGCCGGTAAATTCCCCGCCTTCGAAGAGTGCCGTCGTTGAACCGTGGAATCCTGTTGGGTACCACGGACCGAAATACATCACGTAAGGATCATCCTCATTCGAGTCCCCACTATATTTCTCAGTGAAAGTTCCTGACTTAAACACATAGTTGACCATGCGAGTATTATGGTTGCCAACAGAATCGCTCACATCGATTCTTCTTCCTGTCTTGGCCGCCCTGATAAGCAACTTGCTGTTGTCGCCCAAACTGCGATCATAGTCGTTCCCGATGACCACATCTACAGATACCAGCCCCCGAAGAGTAGTAATACTCTGCGCCATAAAATACAATTCATTATTGTCTTTGCCACCTGGTTTGATAGCAGAAAGAAAACCGCCACTTTCCAAACGCCAGCGTATCTGGTAGTTGTCTCTGGGATAACGCTGAACCTCAGAATTATGTAAACCAACCATCGTCCTTGGTGCAAGGAAAAAGTTGCAACCATCTTCGGACAGGCACATTCGGCCGCAAATCAAATACCCGCCACCATTACTCCAATGAAAATTTTTCAGCCCCACTATTAAGGTTGCTTTAGTATACAACGTATCCCCATTGTATACCTTCAACCCCTTAAGGGTATCGCCAAAAAGGTTGCGTTGCCCTATATTCGTGAGCACACACATCCAAGTGGTATCGGTCTCTGGAATGGCGCAGTCGCGGTGGATAAAACAATGATGAACCTCTGTTTGGTGAGGTGAGAACCTGACATATTCAAGTTTGGCCGTCTCGCCAAACGGAGACATGAGACCCGACGTCGTAAATGCAGGATGCAGTCCTCCTGCATAAAAGTTCAATTTACCTTCCGATGGAGCGATAGGAAAGCTTGTCGGCGGCGTTAAACTTTTACAAGAAGATGCCGGATTGCTCCGAGAGTGCACTATCCTATTTCCGCTTATGCTATATCTTGGTACTTCAGTAAGCAGTTCTGAATTGATACCGTTGGTGCCATCGGGATGGACAAAGGTAAAGGTATACTCCCTGGCTGGGGGATTGTAATTTCGCCTCCAGAAACAGGTGTCGCAGTTGTGCACTATAATATTGCGTTCGTAGGCATTGGAACCCACCACATACTCACCTGCCGGCGTGTCGTAGAATCCGTTAATATTGGGGAACACCACCGCCCGCGCCCAGATGGCCTCGAAGTCCACCTCCATGCCGTACTCGGCGACGGGCATGAAGAAGACCGTGTCCTCGGCATCCAGCATTGTGCCTACGGTTACGGGCTGCGTCATGGCCGTGTCCCTATAGACACTGCCACCGGTCAATGTTTTGAGGCGCCACTTGTAGAAGCCCCGCCAGCGGGTGTCGCCCGTGCCGTGGGTGGGGCGGCGCGAGTAGGGGTTAGGGATGAGGCGGTATAAGGCGGGGCCGTCGGCAGCGGCCATGGACTCGGCCTGCTCGCCGTTGACGCGCTCCAGGGTCTTGAGGTACACGTAGGTGTTCTTCCATGGGGCGTCGATGCCGATGCCCACCATATAGTGCGACACATCCACGTCGGGATCTCCCTCGGGCTGCAGGGCGTCGCTGCTGTACATCGTGTTCTGGCCATAGCCGAAGTAGCGGATGCGCACATCTATCGGGTTGAGGCTGCGGACCAGACATTCTGGGTCGCTGTAGTAGCTCCAGGCGTGGTTCTCGCGGTCGTCCAGCTCGACGAGGTGGAACTGCGGGTCGCCCGCGCCAGGCCGGATAAAATAGGCTGAGAAGGAGACGTCCTCGGTGGCAGTGAATCGCCGCGTGGCCTCGGTGCTGCCGTCATTCCACCGCTCGAATATCCAGCCGGACGCCGGCATGGCTGTCAGCACCACATTGTCGCCAATCGTATAGGTGCCGGCGCCGCTGACACTGCCCCGCTCCGCATCGTTGACCGTCGCACTGACGTTGGCGATGCCGACATATTCAAACTCCGCGACATCACTACGGTCCCCATTGGCGACGAAGGTGCGCGGATTGTCGGTGCCGCCGTCGTTCCATTGTACAAAACGGGCTCCGACAATGGGGGTGGCCGTCAGAGTTACCATGTTGCCCATCTCATGATAACCGCCTCCGCTGACGCTGCCCCATTCATCGTTGTTGGACTGGACAGATATGGCGTAGAGCGTCAGCGGTTCAATACCCACTACGGATATAACCGACCAGGGATAGGTGTAAACCTCAGGATTGAGCGACCCCAACGCGAAGTAGCCGTTGTTGCTGCCGGCATTGCCCCAGTTGACGTGGTACTGCCCCCAGCCGTCGCAGCCGTCGACGACGAAACAATAGTAGACATTCCCATTTCTGTAGAGAAACGGCCTGCCCGAAGTGATTTCGGCCATCATCATTTCATCATAGGCCGCGTGTGTGAAACTACTTGTATTTATAGTGCGGACAGTTTGGGTATTGTATCTGAAATTGTTCCTGAAAGCCGCATAGATGTTGCCACCTTGCATAGGGCTGTTATTGACGCGGTATATCGTCCAGATTGCCGCGCCTGCATGGAAGATTATCTCGTTGACGGCATCCTTCTCGGCATCGGAGCTGGCATCGGTCAACACATCGGGCATATTGTCCCAGTCATAGGCCGTGCTGAAATCGGCCGTCACCTGCGCCGCGACATCGCCCGTGTTGGTGTACGAAACGCTGCCCAGCCCTCTGGGAGGATAGTTCCAATATTTCATAATCTGCGCCATTGCAACGGCAATCTGCCCCGGGTGGCATTCGTAACCCGACGAGGTCACCGGGGAGAAGCGACGATACAGTACATCCACACCCCAGGCGGTGGTCAGCATCGGCGCCACGGACGCGCCCGTAAGCACGGGACCGCCATCCATCAGCTGCGTCCACAAGGCGGCCACCCTGGCCGAGGCGGCAAGTCCCTGGCTACGGATGTTGGCAATCTGGGTCTTGCTATGGGAAAGCCACGAGGAGAAACCCGCGACAGCGAAATTCATGGTCGACGTGGTGGAATAGCCCAGCACCGGCAGCGCGCAGTCGTCAGCCGATATCAACACAAATCCCACGCCGCCCTCCGGCGAGAACAAATACATATATTGACCGATATCGGAAGGCAACTCCGCCGTGCGGTTCACCAGCTGGGTGGTGCCCAGCACATTCGCCGCCACGGTGCGCGCCGAGTCCTCGCTCACCGGCGCAGCCTTCAGCGGCAGCTCGGCCAGCAACAGCACAGCCAACAGGAAATAAGCATACAACTTATTCATAACCAAATACTTATTATTTCCTCTTACTTCAAAAAAATTTTTGCAAAATTACAAAAGTTACGCGACATGGCAAAATATTTCTTAAGGTGCCCCCCCCTTAGGTTCAACATGTGAATGCAACACGTCATTGCAAATATACAAAAAAAACGTTTTTCGGAGCATCGAAGTTCAATTTTTCTCTCGGACGGCGGTTT
>CACWPQ010000002.1 GCA_902762805.1 uncultured Bacteroidota bacterium
GGGGAGCAGCCGGGAATGAGCGGGCGGGGGACGGAGGGGGGTCGGTAGGGGAACGGTAGGGGTTCTCTAGGGGAATAGCTAGGCCTTTTCCCATTATTACCCATCGGTGGGTAATGGTGGATACTTTTTTTTTCGCGAACAACATAATAAAAGGCGCGCGGGCGCGTTATGGGGAGGAATTTTGAAGAAGGCATGGAAGATAACGTCGAGGGCGCTGCTGGCGCTGGGGCTGCTGCTGTATGTGGCGGTGGCCTTGGTGAATTATTCGGTGGTGCAGTCGTATCTTGGTGCGGCGGTGGGGCACTACTTCTCGAAGGAGTGGGGCGCGGAGGTGCGGATCGGTGCGCTGCATGCGATGCCTTTCGACCACTTGATTCTGGACGATATACTGCTGGTGGACCCCGAGGGTGACACGGTGTACCGCGGAGAGACGCTGAGGGTGGGCTTCAAGCGGTTCCCCTACCGCGACCACGGGCTGGAGCTGGACCACGTGTATATGCGCAATGCCTACTACCACTTGGTGACCGGCGGCGGGAAGAAAATCAACCTGCAGTTCATCATCGACTATTTCAAGCCCAAGGAGCCGAAGGAGGACGATGACGGGCCGAAGCGTCCGTTCACGGTGACGGCGCGCTCGCTGGAGCTGGTGAACGTGGACTACAAGATGGATTTGCCTGACAACCGCGAAACGGTGTATCCCTACGGGGTGCAGATTCCGCACATGGAATACCTCGGCATCAACGGCAAGTTCAAGAATATCAAGGTGGTGAACGACGATATCACCTGCCGCATTGTGCACCTGAAGACTCGCGAAAGGAGCGGTTTCGAGGTGACGGACATGCATGGCGAGGTGCACGTGAGCCGGTATGAGATTGTGGCCAAGAACTTCGAGGTGTACACGCCGAAGAGCGCCATACTGTTCGACGGCGAGCTGCACTACGACACGTGGAAGGGGATGAAGGGTTATGTGTCGACGGTGGACCACCGGGTGAACCTGAAGGAGGGGACGCATGTGGCGATGAGCGACGTGGCCTACTGGGCGCCAGTGCTTTGGGGCATCGACATGGAGGCTTCGGCCGAGGGTTGGGCGTATGGCACCATCGATTCGATGGTGGCGGACCTGAATGTGCGCTGGGGCCGGCAGTCGGGCGCGCAGGTGGCGGGCTCGATTGTGGGGTTGCCGCGTGTGGACACGACTGAATTCGACCTCGAGATAGACCACCTGAACACCAACCGCGAGGATGTGGAGGAGTGGATGGAGTGGCTGAAACTCCCTGAACGACTGAGGGATGCGATAGGCTCGCTGGGGCAGGTGGACATGGTGGCGAGCGTGCATGGCGGCTGGCGCGACGAGGCGACGGTGAACCTCGCGCTGGCCTGCGCCCCGGGCCAGATGAAAGCCGACGCGCGGCTGACGAATACCGCCGGCGGACACAGTTTTGCGCTCGACGCCAGCAGTCCGGGCATGGGGCTGGAGATGCTTGGGACGGAATGGATTACGCGGAGCGGCTTCGACCTCAGCGCCCACGGGACGCTGAAGGAGGCGCGCCACAAGGGCGAGCGGCTGGTGCGGCGGCTGAACGCCGAGGTGGAGGGCCACCTAGTGAACAGCATGGTGAAGGGGAGGCAGCTGACATCGGCGAGCCTGAACGCGGCGGTGCAGGAGGGGTTGCTGACGGCGCACGTGGCGTCGGACGACAGCCTGGCGACGCTGGACCTTACGGCCGTTGGCGACATGCGCGACAGCACGAACAAATACCTGGTGAAGGCCGAGGTGGGCAATCTGGACCTTGGGCTCCTCCCCCACCCTATTGCCGCCCGCATCGAGGCGCAGGCCACGGGCAACGACATCGAGACGATGGGCGCCAACATCGGCATCACGGGTCTGCGCTACGGCGCGCTGAAGCTGGACCAGGTGCGGGTGGACATGGCGTCGGACGAAGGGATGAAAAATGTGCAGCTGCGGAGCGACATGGCCGATGCCACGCTCGGCGGCACGTTCCAATACGGCGACCTGGGGCTGCTGGTGCGCCACATGGCTAGCCTGTACCTGCCGCAGATGTTCAACACGACGCCACGCGTGGACTCGGCGACGCTGGAGCGCGTGGCCGACCAGACGCTGGCCTTCCACCTGCACTGGAAGGACGACGGGCAACGCCTGCGGGCGCTGACGGAGAGCATCGGAGTGGCGCGCGGCACGCGCGTGGACGCAACCTACAACAGCGGCGAGCAGCTGAAGCTGGTGATGCGAAGCGACTCGGTGCGCGTGGGTTCGGTGTCGCTGTCCGGCATGGGCGCGAGCGGACACACGCTGGGCGACAGCTACCTGCTCGACATCGAAGCCCAGAGCCTGGGCATCGGGCGCATAGAGCTGATGGAGAACGTGGAAGCCAGCATCGGCAGCAAGCCCGAGCTGGCCACGCTGGGCCTGAAGTGGGGCGACGAGGAGAGCACCACCCACGGCGACCTGATGCTGGGGCTCGAGGGGAACGACATCCGCGTGTTCCGCCCGTGGTTCTACGTGGGCAGCACACAGTGGGAACTCAGCGCCGACAGCCTGCGGCTCAGCCACGGCGATGGCAACCGCCTCTGCATCAACGGACAAGGCATCAGCGCCGCCAGCGAACAGCAGCTCATCGCCGGACGCCTGGCGCTGAACGGGAAAGAGAACGACTGCGTGGAGCTGACGTTCGACCGCTTCAGCCTCGACCTGCTGGGCGAGGTGCTGCTGCAGGAGACGCCCTTCGACGTGGAGGGCGACATCAGCGGCCGCTTCACCCTCTACGGCCTCACGGCCACCCCCTATTTCAACGCCAACCTGCAGGTGGACAGCTGCGTGGTGAACCGCCAGCCGCTGGGGCACGTGAACCTCAAGAGCAACTGGAATGCCGAGCTGAACATAGTCAACCTCGAAGTCGACAACCGGCATGTCAAGGCCCTGGGATGGATGGGCCTGGGGCGCGAGAACCCCGACGTGAACTTCAACGTGGCCTTCAGCGACTTCCAGCTGGCGCTGGCCGAGCCCCTGATGAAGACGTTCTCCAGCCACCTCAAAGGGCAGCTGCACGGCAACCTCGACATCCACGGCACGCTGAAGAAGCCCGACGTGAGGGGCGAGGCCCGCGTGGACGGCGGGGCAATGAAGGTGGACCTCACGGAGGTGACCTACTACTTCGACGACAGCCTCAGTTTCCATGGCAACACCGTAACCCTCAACGGGTTCCGCATCCGCGACGCGCTGGGCAACACCGCCACGGCGCTGGGCACCATCGAATACAGCGAGTCGCAACAGCTGGAGATCGACCTCGGAGTGCGGACCGACAACCTGTTAGTGCTCGACAAGAAGCATGGCGACCAGTTCTACGGCATGCTGCTGGCCTCGGCCGACGGACGGGTGAGCGGCACGCCCAGCCGCCTCGAAATCGCCGTGCGCGCCCGCACCAACCCGGGTTGCGAGCTGACCATCCCGGTGAGCTACCAGCAGCAGGTGAAGTCGCAGAACTACATCTCCTTCGTCACCGACCAGCCGCAATACGAAAGCGAAGAAGAGGAGCAGCGCCGGCAGTCGAACCTCGACCTGGAGCTGGACCTCAACATCACGCCGGACGTGAAGCTCAACCTGCCGATGGACTTCAACGAGGTGACCGTCGGCGTGGGTGCCCGCGGCTCGGGCGACCTGCATGTGGGCATCAGCGGCACGGGCACGCCGCAGATGATGGGTGCCTACGAGATCACCTCCGGCACGATGAAGGTGGGACTGCTCTCGGTCTACGAGAAGAACTTCACCATCGAGAGCGGAAGCAACCTCAACTTCCAGGGCAACGTGCCGGACGCGCGCTTCGACCTGCGTGCCGTATACTCGCAGCGCGTCAATATGTCCACCCTCACCGGCAGCCTCTCCACCGTGGACAACACACAGAAATACCTCCAGGTGGAGAACGTCATCGCCATCAACGGCACCCTGCAGGACCCCACCATCGGGTTCGACATACGCCTGCCGGGCGCCGACCAGAGCGTGGAGGAGGAGGTATTCGCCTATATCGACCGCAACAGCGAGCGCGACATGCTGAACCAGACGGTGTCGCTGCTGCTGGGCGGCAGCTTCTACAACGTGAGCAACAACAACATGCCCGGCGGCAGCCCGCTGGACATAGTGACCTCCTTCGTGGGCAACTCGCTGACAGACATGGTGCAGTTCGTCGACGTGGACGTGAGCTACAAGTCGGCCACCGAGATGACCAACGAGCAGTTCGACGTGAACATCAGCAAGGACTGGGGCCGCTGGTACCTGGAGAGCACGCTGGGCTACGGCGGCGACAGCCGCGAGCTGGAGGCCTCGAACGTGAGCGGCGCCGTCATCGACGCACTCATCGGCTACCGCATCAGCCCGCTGGTGCACCTCTTCGCCTACAACCGCACCAACACCAACGACTACACCCGCATCGACCTGCCCTACAAGCAGGGCGCCGGGGTGAAGCTGACCAAGGACTTCGACCGCTGGGGAGAACTGTTCAAGAGGAGGAGCAAGAAGGGGAAGTGAGGAGTGAGGAAAGAGGAGTGAGGAATGAGGAATTAAGACAAATGATGAGATGATGAAGACTACTATTATATTCTTGTTTTCGGTCTGCTTTTGCGGATGGGTACGGGGGCAGGTGGACCGCACGGTGGACTCGATGCGGGTGGTGGAGGCCGAATGGCGGGTGGACTCGCTGGACGGCTTCACGGTGAAACGCTATGCCTTCGGCATCGGCACCCTCTTCTGCTCGGCGCAATACCTGGGCATCATCGAGATACCCCCGCACTCGCCGCGGCGGCTGGCGCTGGCCTACGACAGTGTGCTCACCCCCACCTCGGCCCTGGCCGCACGGCAGGACGCCCAGGCGGCAGTGAACGGCAGCTTCTTCGACATGCAGGGCGGATGGCCGGTGTGCTACCTGCGCGTCGACGGGCGGCAGCGCGGCGAGAACAAACCGGCGGGCGACACCGCCACCCTCCGGAAATACTACCAGCACGCCACCCTCCTGCTGCGCGGCGGACGTGCCCGCCTGACGGTGCCCGACAGCAGCCGCATCTGGGAGGAGCACCTGCCTGACAGCAATATCATGACCGCCGGCCCGATGCTGCTGCGCGGCGGACAGGCCGTGGAGCAACGCGGCGACCGCACCTTCGTCACCCAGCGCCACAACCGCACGGCCCTGGGGCTGAAGCGCGACGGGACCACCCTGCTGCTGGTGGCCGACGGGCGCCACAAGGGCAAGGCCGACGGGCTGACGCTGGAGGAGCTGACGATGGTGATGCGGTGGCTGGGCTGCGTGGAGGCCATCAACCTCGACGGCGGCGGCAGCACGACCCTCTATGTGCGCGACCGCGGCGGCGTGGTGAACCACCCCTCCGACAACGGTCGCTACGACCGCCAGGGCGAGCGCCCGGTGAGCAACGCCATTTTGGTGCTGTGAAGGGGAGGTTTTCCAGGGGGACGGTAGGGGAACGGTAGGGGTTCTCTAGGGTAATAGTTCGGCCCTTTCCCATTATTACCCATGGATGGGAAAATAGGGATACTTTTTCTCTGGGTGGAAGCGACGGTTACTTGTAGGCGATCTGCCCGGGGTCCATGCGTTCGTTGCTCTCGACGCAGGTGCGGCGCGAGTTGGAGAGGGAGAGGCAGGGGGTGTCGGTGTTGGTGTAGGCTTCCTGCTCGTAGACGCCGGAGGCGGTGGTCTCGTAGCAGTAGCATAGCTTGCTGTCGCACGCAGTCAGGGCACAGGCGGCCGCGAGGCAGCCGAGGGCGGTCAGGGTTTTGACTGTCTTTTTCATATATTTAATGTTTTTTATTTTATTATTATCTCGTCGGCGAAGAGCCAGGCCTGCTGGCCGGCGGAGACGTGCCAAGCGGGCAGGGGGCCGAAGTTGCGGGCGGTGACCCTGACGAATTTGGCGCGTGCGCTGCCGCGGACGGCGAACTCGTGGCGGAGCATCTCCTCCTGTCGGGCGTGGACGGCGGGGAACTGTGCGGCGCGGGCTTCGCCGAAGGGTTGCCACTGCTGCCCGTCGAGGCTGACCTCGAAGCGGACGCTGGCGGGGAAGAAAATCCAGGAGCGCATGTGCTCGAGGCAGTCGAGGCCGATGTGGCGGAGGGACTGCACGTTGTCGAGCTCGACCACGGCCACCATGTCCTGCTGCCAACCCTGCCAGCCGCCGATGCGGTAGTTGGTGCTGGCCAGGATGTTGTCGACCATGCCCTCGGGGCCGTTCTCGGTGTACTGCGGGGCGGGCTGGGTGAGGTAGGTGACTTTTTTGTCGGTGGAGGTTTTCACTTCCACGTGGCGCACCGCCTGCGAACGGAGGCGTCCGGGGCGCTGGGCGGTGGTGTCGCTGACGCGGTCGCGGTCGCTCTGCATGCGCCAGTCGTCGAAGACCGGGCAGGGGGTGATGCGGAGGGAGTCCGGGCATTGTAGGGACACAGCGTGCTGTGTCCGCGGTGCTGCGGACGTGGCACGCCACGTCCCTACAGCGGTCAGAAGCGGCGTGGTATTTACCCACTGGCCGCTGCCGGGGCAGACAGGGTAGCGGCCCAGGGCGGCGAGCACATACCAGGCGCTCATCTGCCCGCAGTCCTCGTTGCCGCAGAGGCCGTCGGGGGCGCTGGTGTAGAGCTCGTTAAGTATCTTGTGCACATAGCGCTCGGTCTTCTCGGGCTGGCCGAGGAGGGAGTAGAGCCATGCGGCGTGGTGCGAGGGCTCGTTGCCGTGGGCGTACATGCCGATGAGGCCGGTAACGTCGGCCTGGTCGCGGCCGGAGAGGCTGTTGCGCCCCTCGAAGAGGCTGTCGAGGAAGGCTTCGGCACGGTCGGCACCGCCGAGGCGTTCCACCCAGGCGTCGATGTCGTGCGGCACATAGGTGCTGTACTGCCACGAGTTGGCCTCGGTGTAGTGGTTGTTGACCTCGGTGGGGTCGAAGGGTGTGAGGAAGGCACCGTTGCGGCGCGGGTGCATGAAGCCGTTGGTGTCCATCACGTTCTGCCACGACTGGCTGCGAATCCAGTATTCGCGCTCGCGGGCGGTGTCGCCGGCGATGCGGGCCATCTGGGCGATGCACCAGTCATCGTAGGCGTATTCGAGGGTCTTGCTGACCGACTCGTTGTCAATCTCGGAGGAGAGGTAGCCCTGCTTGGCATAGGCGCGGTGCTCGGGGGTGCGGTTGCTGGTGGCCACCATGGCCTCGAGCAGCTGCTGCGGCGTGTAGCCGGCCAAGGTGCCGTCCTCGCTGGCCAGGTATCTGTAAGCCTCGAGCATCATGGGTACGGCGTGGTAGCCGATCATGCAGTGGGTTTCGTGGCTGGCCAGTTCCCACATGGGCAGCTCGCCGCCCTGCTCGAAGTTCTTCATGGCGGTGTAGACGAAGTCGACGGTGCGCTCGGGCTCAATCTGGGTGAGCAGGGGGTGCAGTGCGCGGTAGGTGTCCCAGAGGGAGAAGACGGTGTAGACCTCGCGACCGGGGTCGACGGTGTGGATTTGCTTGTCGGTGCCACGGTAGCGGCCGTCCACGTCGCTCCACAGGTAGGGGGCGGTCATGCAGTGGTAGAGTGCGGTGTAGAAGCAGCGGCGCTGCTCCTTGGTGCCGCCTTCGACCTTGAGTTTGGCGAGTGCAGCCTCCCAGGTGCTGTCGGCGCCACGGCGTGCGGCGTCGAAATCCTGATATTCAGCAGCGTTCAGGTTGCCGATGGCCCCCTCGATGTCCACGCCGCTGATGGCCACCTGCAGCTCCACCTCCTTGGTGCCGCCGGGCAACTGGAGGATGGCCTGTGTTGAATCACGGTTGTAACGCACCTTCTCGAAAGGCACGCTGCTGCGGATGGCATAGTACAGGTGCTGGTCTGGGTTCCACGCATTGCTCTCGCGCCAGCCGACAATCAGGCCGTCGCGTTCCATAATCTTGCCGCTGAGCAGCACATCGCGGTGGTGCAGGTCGAGTACGATGGCATTTTCGCTTCCCTCATAGGTATAGCGGTGATAGGCCACGCGGCGGTCGGCCGTGAGCTCGACGGTGGTGTTCGTGCGGGAGAGGAGCACCTTGTAGTAGCCGGCCTTGGCCGTCTCGTTCTTGTGGCTGAAGTGGCTCTTGTAGGCCTCGCGCCACTGACCACTGGCCACCGACCACTGGCCACTGACCGGCATCAGCAACACATCGCCGTAGTCCTCGCAGCCGGTGCCGGAGAGGTGGGTGTGGGAGAAACCATAGATGGTGTCGTCGCTGTAGTGGTAGCCGCTGCAGCCGTCCCAGCCCTCGAGGCGGGTGTCCGGCGAGGGTTGAATTTGGCCGAAGGGGACGATGGCGCCGGGGAAGGTGTGGCCGTGGCCGTCGGTGCCAACAAGGGGATTGACGTAGGAGGTCAAGGGCTTGTCGGCGCAGGAGACTGCAAGAAACGCAACCAGTAGGGACATGGCGTGCCATGTCCGCAAGCGACAGGGTTGTGTGGTGTGTGATTTCATATCGAACTACTGCGGACGCGGCGCGCCGCGTCCCTACATTTATTTCATTTTCAAAAGAGCTGCGGCGCCGAGGATGGCCACCTCGTTGGCCTTGAGTTCGGACATGCGGATTTGGCACGAGCCGGCGAAGATGTTGAGCAGATAGCGGTCGAAGGCCTCGCGGAGGGGCTTCAGCAAGGGCTCGCCGACCTGTGCGGGGCCACCCATGAGGAAGATGGCCTCGGGGGCGGAGAAGGTGACGGCGTTGGCCATGGCGAGGCCGAGCTGGTCGCCGACAGTCTCCCACGTCTTGAGTGCGATGGGGTCGCCTTGGTGGGCCAGCTCACCAATCAACTTGCTGGTGACCTCGGGCGAGACGGGAATTCCCTTCAACTCGCAGTAGGTCTGCACGATGCCGCGAGCCGAGGTGTAGGTCTCGAGGCAACCCTCGCGGCCGCAGGTGCACTTGCGCCCGTGCTGGTAGAGGATGGCATGGCCGAGCTCGCCGGCGGCACCGGTGGAGCCGTGGACGAGACGTCCGTCGACGACGATGCCGCTGCCGACGCCAGTGCCGAGGGTGAACATGATGAAATGGCGCATGCCCTTGGCGCCGCCGTAGATGTATTCGCCGTAGGCGGCGGCGTTGGCGTCGTTGGAGAGGACGACGGGGGTGTCGCGATAGCGGTGGATTTCCTTGGCGAAGTCGAGGACACCCTTCATGGTGAGGTTGGGGGCGTTGTCGACGCAGCCGGTATAGAAGTTGCCGTTGGGTGCGCCGACGCCGATGCCTTCGAGCTGGACAGCCTGGCCGTCGATGGCCTGCTGGTCGGCGAGCATGAGATCCACCTCGCGCATGAAGTCGCGGATGTAGAGCGCGAAGTCGGTATAGGCGTTGGTCGCCATGTTGCGACGCTGAACGATGTTGCCGTTCTCGGTGACCAGTCCGAGGTCGGTGTTGGTGCCACCGAGGTCCACTCCAATGGAATATTTCATAATGTGTGCATATTGTTTGAGGGTGCAAAATTACAAAACTTTCGCGACATAGCAAAAAAAAAGTTGCCCCCGCAGGGCGGAGGCAACAGGGGTTTGTGTGTTGAAACGGTGTTATTTGCCCAGACGGTAGCGGACACCGAGGGCGAGACCCCAGCCGAAGCCAGTGCCTTCACCGATGAAGCGCCAGGCGGGACGCACATCGAGGCTGAACTGGAAGGGGATGGCGCTGGGATTCCACTCGACGCCACCCTGGAGGCAGAGGGCAAGGCCGAAGGAGTCGTTGACATTGTCGCCGAAGAAGAGGCCGAGGTTGGCGCCGGGGCCGGCGAACCAGCCGAATTCACCGGCGATGTCGCCCTTCCACTGGTAGACGGCGGAGAGGCCGAGGTAGGTCCAGTCCTTGCCAGCGTCGATGCCGAGGTCGGTCTCGAGGCGGTTGCTGCCCATGCCCCACTGGCCACTGATTTCGCCACCGAAGGCGTTGCCTGCGCCGAGGCGGACACCGATGTTCTCAAGTTGTGCGTTGGCCGCGGTGCTCAAGGCGAAAACGGCGATGATTGCGAGTACGATTTTCTTCATTTTGTGCTTGATTTTTAATTGGTTAATAAATTAATTCGCTGTGTTTTAATAGTGCAAATATACAACTTTTTGTGAAATGGGCAACGTTTTTTTGAATTTTTATGTTAAAATCGGGGAGGAAGGGTGGTGTAGCGGTAGGGGATCTCTAGGGTAATAGTAGGGCATTGTCCGCGATTGTCCGCATATGAGGGGGAGGGGCGGACAATCGCGGACAGTGGGCAAAAAAATAAATTTTGCCATGTCGTGCAAAATGTGTAATTTTGCACTTTGAAATTATGGTTACAATATTAGCTATAGAATCGAGCTGCGACGACACGTCGGCGGCGGTGCTGCGGGACAATGTGCTGCTGAGCAATGTGATTGCGGGCCAGAAGGTTCACGAGCAGTATGGTGGCGTAGTGCCCGAGCTGGCCAGCCGCGCCCACCAGCAGAACATCATACCCGTGGTGGACGCCGCCATCCGCGAGGCCGGCATCGGGAAAGCGGACATCGACGCCGTGGCTTTCACGCGCGGCCCCGGTCTGATGGGAAGCCTCATGGTCGGCGTGAGTTTCGCCAAGAGTTTCGCACAGGCGCTGGGCAAGCCCCTGATCGAGGTGAACCACCTGCAGGCGCATGTGCTGAGCCACTTCATTGTCAGTGAGGAAGGAGGAAGGAGGAAGGAGGAGTTGACCGACGCGGCAGCCCTCTCTGCCATTCCCACCCCTCATTCCACACTCCTCACTCCTCACTCTCCCCCACTCCCCACCTTCCCCTTCCTCTGCCTCTTGGTTTCCGGCGGACACACGCAGATACTGCTGCTGCGCGACCACTTCGACATGGAGGTGCTGGGGCAGACCATCGACGACGCGGCGGGCGAGGCCATCGACAAGGCGGCCAAAATCATGGACCTTGGCTACCCGGGCGGCCCCATCATCGACCGCCTGGCACGCGAGGGCAACGCCGATGCCTACCGCTTCGCCACACCGCACATCGCAGGCTACGACTACTCGTTCAGCGGCATCAAGACGTCGTTCCTCTACTTCCTGCGCGACAGGCTCAAGGAGGACCCCGACTTCATCGAGAAGCACCAGGCCGACCTCTGCGCGAGCATACAGAAAACCATCGTCGGCTTCCTGCTGAAGAAGCTGGAGCGGGCGGCGCTGGACCACAAGGTGACGCAGCTGGCCATCGCCGGCGGCGTGAGCGCCAACTCGCTACTGCGCAGCGAGTTGCAGCGGATTTGCGACAAGCACCGCTGGACGGCCTTCATCCCGCCGATGAAGTTCTGCACCGACAATGCCGCCATGGTGGGCATCGCGGGCTACTACAAGTACCTGCGCGGCGAGCTGGCCGACATCAGCCTGCCGCCGTACACGAGATAGCCTCACCCCCGGCCCCTCTCCTTGCAGGAGAGGGGAGTAGATAGCGAAAAGAGAACATGCAAATTGAAAGGTAACAAGCTCATAAAACTGCTGCTGATGGCGCTGGCCATCCACTCCCCTCTCCTGCAAGGAGAGGGGCTGGGGGTGAGGCTTTGGGCGCAGGACATCCACTTCTCGATGCTCGACCTCGACCCGCTGCTGTTCAACCCGGCCTATAGCGGCTTCTTCGAGGGCGAAGGACGCTTCGGCGTCATCTACCGCAACCAGTGGGCGTCGGTCTCCACGCCGTTCCAGACCCTCAGCGCGACGGCGGAATGGAACCTGGCACGCAGCCAGCGGAGCCACAACGGGTGGAACCTCGGCCTGTGGGTGTCGGCCGACCGCGCGGGCACGCTCGACTACGGCTCCACCTCGGCCAGCGCCATCCTCTCCTACTTCCAGCGGGTGGTGAACAACGACAACCTCATCTCCGTGGCCGCCGAAGTGGGCGTCGGACAGTCGGGCTTCAACCCCGAGCGCATCGACCTGCAAGACGGCACCGAAACCTTCGTCCGCGAGAAAGCCCTCTACCCCACCCTGGGTGCGGGCGTGGCCTGGTTCCACCAAGTGAACGACAACCTGTACACCAAACTCGGCGCCGCGGTGCGCAACATCAACGAACCCGATATTTCCTACCTCGGCATGGAGGACACACGCCTCAGCCGCCGCTACAACCTCTACGGCCGCGCCGAATGGCGCGGATGGCCCGAGGTGAGCCTGCTACCCGTGGTGGGATTCCAGTACCAGAAGGGGTTCTCCGAACTGGTGTACGGGTGCGATGTGAAGTGGTACCTCAACGAGACCCCGCGCAAATACCTGGCCATGAGTGCCGGAGTGCTGGGGCGCCACGGCGATGCGGCGGCGGTAAACCTGGCGGTCGAGTGGACGGCCTGGATATTCGCCTTCAGCTACGACGCCAACCTCTCGCGCCTGGCCGAGGCCAGCCGCACGCTCGGCGCCTTCGAGATAGGTATCATCTACAAACTAGTGAAACATGACCGGCGGCACAAGGCGCTGCCGTGCCCGATTATATAAGAGCCTCACCCCCAGCCCCTCTCCTGGGAGGAAAGGGGCGTAGATAGATGAAAATGATAAACAAAAAAATCATAAGACTACTCCTGATTGCTGTGGCAATCCACTCCCCTCTCCTCCCTGGAGAGGGGCTGGGGGTGAGGCTTTTCGCGCAATACAAGGTGGTGCACCTAGAAAAACCCTTCAACACGCCTGGCAGCGAGACCGGCGCGCTGGTGGTGGGCGACACGGTGCTGGCCTACGCCTCGATGCAGCAGCCCGAAGGACGCAACAAGCACTTCGACATGGGCGGCGGCGTGATGCAGGTCTACCAGGCCCGCATCGCCAAGAACGGCAAAATCAGCCGCCCGCGCCTCGACCGCTGGGGCATCAACTCCAAGCGCGACCACACCGGCAACCTGGCTCTCGACCCGCTGACGCAGGACCTCTACTTCACCCGCGGCGACGTGGAAAGCCTGCGCAGCGAGATATATGTGGCCAAGAAGAAAAAACGCCGCGGCTGGGAGAAGCCGGCCAAGCTGAAAGGCCCCGTCAACCAATCCACCTACACCGCCACACACCCCACCGTGGGGCGGCTGGCCGACAGCACGGTGATACTCTACTTCGTCAGCGACCGCCCCGGCGGCCTCGGCGGCATGGACATCTGGTACACCCTCATCAAGAACGGCAAGGCCGGCGAATGCGTCAACCTGGGACCCATGGTCAACTCTGCAGCCGACGAGTACACTCCCTTCTACGACCAGCGCAACGGCGTGCTCTACTTCAGCAGCGACCGCGAGGGCGGCCTCGGTGGCTTCGACATCTACTGCGCCCAGGGGCAGCGCAACACATGGCAGAAGGCCGAACCCGTCTGCGGGTGCCTCAACAGCGAGCAGAACGACCTCTACTTCACCATCACCCAATACGACAGCCTCACCACCATGCCGGTGGCGGGCTACCTCTCCTCCAACCGCTCGGACAGCTACTTCCTCACCGACTCCACCTGCTGCAACGACCTCTACCGCTGGGGCATCGACTCGCTGATGCTGCAGCAGACGGTGGTCTTGGACACCGTGGAAACCAACATCGACACCATCGTCCACCGCGTGCAGCGCTTCATGTTCCCCCTCTTCCTCTATTTCCACAACGACGAGCCCGACCCGAAGAGCCGCGAGGTGGTGACCGAGACCACCTACCCCGACTGCCAGCGCAACTATGCCGCCATGCGCAGCGAGTACATCGGCCGCCAGCAGAACACCGACGACTCGGCCATGATGGCCCTCTTCTTCGACACCTGCGTGGTGGGCAACTACGAGCGCGTGGAGCAGCTGTTCGAGTATGTGGAGAGCCTCCTCGACGCCGGCCACAGCATCACCATCACCATCGCCGGCTACGCCTCGCCGGTCTACAAGAGCGACTACAACCAGAACCTCTCGCGCCGCCGCATCGGGAGCTTCATGAATATGATACGCGCGTGGCACAACGGCGTGTTCCAGGATGCGCTGACCGACGGCAAACTGTTCATCGACCAAAAACCCCACGGCGCCGTGGCGCCGACGACCGAGAGCCGGTCCACCGACCCCGTCTACGGCCTCCCCGCCGCGCTGGCTCGCAGGATAGAGATACTCTCATGTGAAATCAGATAAACACTACAACACTATGACACTCGACAAAACCAAACAACTGATTGTCAACTACCGCCTCCCCCTGCTGCTGCTGGCAGCGCTGGTGCCGGCCTTTTTCGCGGTCGTCGACTATGCCTACAGCCTCAACAACGGCAGCATGGGCACTAGCGCCTACTACTTCGTGGGCTACGAAACGGGCTTCGGCGGACGCAAGCTGCTGGGCACCCTCTATGGACTCGTGCTGCCCGAGCAGGTGCGCTGGACCCACCTGCGTCCCTACATCATGGGCATCAACATCGCCATGCTGCTGCTGTTCGCAGGCTTCGCCTGCCAGGCATTGCACCGCATGGCCGACGACAGGCTCGCCATCCCGCTGCTGGCCGTCTACCTGGCCAGCCCCTTCTCCATCCTCGGCTGGGTGGGGAGCACGATGTCGATCTACTTCACCGAGACCTACACCCTGACGCTCACCCTCGCGTGGCTGATGCTCTATGTGGCCTGCCCGCGCCGCTGGTGGTACTATGTGCTGACGGCCATTATCGCCGTCACCGCCTGCCTCATCCACCACACCTTCTGCTGCACCTTCTTCCCCCTGATGGCGGCGCTGATGCTCTACGACAGCCTGCCCGAAGGGCGCATCGACTGGCGGCGCGCCGTGCCCTACGGCCTCATCTGCGCGACGCTGGGCGCACTGCTGGCCATCATCTGGTTTTGCAGTCACATGAACATCAACTATGACGAACTGCACAACAGTATTGTGGCTCGCACATCCGAGGATGCTTACTGCCGTGGAAGCATGATCAAAGACTACTTCTACCTATCCACTGGCGACGGATATAATCGGGCTGGCTTCACCGAATGGGAAACAGGTGTCATGCGTCTGCCGATGGAGTTCGTGCTGACGCTCGCGATGCTGCTGCCGGCGCTGGCAGTGCTGGCATGGCCATGGGTGGCGGCGGGACGCAAGGCCGGCAGCGGACGCTGGCGCTACTGGGGCGTGCTGGCGGCCGACGTGGCGATGACGCTGCCGATGTTCGTCATGGCCACCGACTACGGCCGATGGTGGACGGCGCTGTGCTTCACCCTCTTCGCACTGCCGCTGGCGGTGGCCTCGCGGGGCGACAAGGCCATGCGCGAGGCACTGATGGACATGTACGACTACTTCAGGCGCCACCTGCTGCTGGCGGCGGTCATCGTCGTCTACCTGCTGCAGCTCCACCCCCACCCCACCTTCCCCTACTTCGGCATGCAGCAGGCCATGCGCCTGCGCGAACTGATGGGCTTCTAGCATTTTTTTTGTAAGATTCCGCACCCTTCTGCGTCATATTGTTGTAAAAGAACCTCACACAGCGATATGACGCAGAAACAATTCCTGGACCTCATGCTGCCGATGCAGCCCCGGATGCAGCTCGTGGCCGAGCGGCTGCTGGGCGGCGCGACCGAGGCCGAGGATGCGGTGCAGGAGACGTTCCTCGCCCTGTGGCAACGCCAAGGCGAGCTGGAGCGGGCCCAAAACCCAGGCGGCTACGCCATGCAGACGCTGAAGCACCACTGCGTGAGCCAGCTGCGCAAACGGCGCACATGGGTGCCGCTGGAGAGCGCAGCCGAGATAAGCGACGAGGCGGCGGAGGCCGAAGCAGGCCTGATGGAAGAGCGCGCCGCACGGCTCGACGGCATGATGGCACGCCTGCCCGAGCGGCAACGCGAGGCGGTGAGGATGAAATACATCGACGGAATGAGCCACGAGGAGATGCAGCGTCGGCTGGGCATGACGAGCACCAACGTCTACGCCACCCTCTCGCGCGCCATGAGCACACTGAAATCAATGGTAAAACACTGAACGACTATGGAAGAGAAAGAACTGCAACAGATGTTCGAAGCCAAGCGCACCGCCGAGGCCAACCGGCGGCGGCAGGCGGAGCTGGCCCGGCTGATCGAGGCGCAAGGGGCGCCGAAGAGCCGCCGTATGTGGCCTGTGTGGGCCGGAGCGGCGGCGGCCAGCGTGGCGCTGCTGCTGGTCACGCTGCCCCTCCTGATGCGCAGCGAGGCGGCGGAGCCTGTGCTGGTAGCGCAAGCCGAGGTGCCCGCGATGGATGCCCCCCCCGCACCCTCCGACCTCCAACCTCCAACCTCCGACCTCCAACCTCCGCCCTCCCCCGCCCCGAAGGTAGAACTGGCGAGGGTGGCACGCACCCAACCGGCCGCCGCTGAAGCGCCCGTTGTGGAGGAAGAAGCGCCCGCCGAGGCGGAGGTGGCACCTGCCACTGTCGATACGCCTACCGAAGCACCCTCTGCAGCGCCCACACCTGCCGAGGCATCGAAGCCACGCATCCACCGCCGCACCAGCACCCGCATGGTCAGCGTGCAGTCGGCACGGCGCAAGGAGGGCGGCGCGGCAAGCCAGCTGCTGGCCGGCATGCTAGGCGCGCAAGAGAGCGAGCCGCTCTCGCTGAAAGAATTTGAATTGTCATAAAAAACACCATCCACTATGAAACGCATCATAAACACCCTGGGCGACATCGTCAAGGTCGCCCTTCTGCTGGGCATCGTCGCCACCACCCTTTTCGCCGCCAGCAGCGTGCAGGCGCAGGACCTGTACCAAATCGAGCAACCCATCACCCATGAGCAGACCGTCAAACGCCTGGAGATCCACCGCGGGTGGGACGTGCGCCTGACGCAGACGCCTGCCGGAAGCAGCACACGGGTGGTGGTCACCACGGCGTGCGCCGACTACTTCGAGGAGGGGGCCGAGCCGCAGGTGATGGAGGTGTACAAAGAGTGGTATACCGTGGTGGAGAACAAAGGCATGCCGCACAAGACCGTCGTGGACATCTACACCGCGCAGCCCATCCGCGAAATCCATGTCTACCCGGGTGCGCGCCTGACGATACGGCAGTGGGCATCGGACTCGACCCGGCTGGAAATCGAGGCGGACAGCGCCGGCAGGCTGGTGGTCGACTCGCTCGTGAACCCCGGCACCACAAGCATCACGGCGACCGACGCCACGGTGGACCTGCGATATATGCGCACACGGCTCCTGCACATCTATGCCCGCAAGGCGAGCACGGTGACCGAGGGCGACGTGGAGTGGCACCGGCAGTGGATCCACCGCGGCGAACAGGCCTCGACCAGCATCGCCGCAACCGACTCGGCACGCCACGTGTACGTGGAGACAGCGAAAAGCTACGACCGCGAGCGCAAGCAGATGTCCCTCAACCTCTACATCAACCTCGACCTGGCCAAACCCGCCTGGCTGGAGGGCAACCGCCACGGCTCGCCCTACAACACCAACCATGCGCTCGGCCTCAACTTCAACCTCGTCAGCAACCAAATGAAGATTGTCCACCGCCTGAGCTGGCAGTTCGGGTTGAGCGTGGGTGCGCGGTGGATGGAGCTGGACAACGTCGTCAAGGTGGAGGAGGACCGGCTGGTGCTCGACGCGAGCCATGGCGCCACACCGCCGCGGCAGGACCTCTACTCGTGGAGCGTGGGGGTGCCGCTGATGCTGACATTCGGCCTCGACAAACGCTCGTCCTATTTCCTCTACGCCTCGCTCACCCCCACCTACACCTTCAGCCAACGCCTGGCCACGAGCACGCTGGGCGAGGACCACCGGCGGAGCCGCGAGCACGAGAAGGTGGGGGTGCTGCGCCCCTTCAACGTGCGCGCCGCTATAGGGCTGGGCACCACCCTGCGAGGGGTGGGGCGGCTGGAATTCCACATCGACCTCCTGCCCACCTTCCGCTCCAGCGCCGGGGCGCCGCAGACACGCATGATGGGCCTGAGCTACACCTTCTAGTCCCGAAGCCCCGAACAGCAGGCAAACACCAAGACAGCCCCAGGCACTCCCTAGGGCTGTTCTTCGGTTGTTCTTCGGTTGTTTTTCGTCTGTTCTTCGTCTGTCGGGACAAATTTCTGCAACTGAAAACAAATGGAAAACCCATCAACCCACACGTCCGCAGCGCCTTGCGCCACTCTCCCACCCTTCCATCCGAAATGCAAAGATACGAATTCCGGCGGACATTTGCAAGCCCCGACGAAAAATATTTTCGAATGCACACTGGATATATGCAAGGACAGCCCTTGGGGTGTCCCTGGGGCTGTCCGTTGTCTGTTGTCTTTAACCGAACGTCTAATTCCTGCTGCCGAAATGCTCTTTCAGGGCATTGATTTTCTTTTGTTTGCGGCGTTCCCAGATGGCGGTGATGAGGCGTTTGGTGGAGAGGGGGAAGTCTGACTTCATCATCCAGTCGTAGTAGGAGGGTTCCTGCTCGAAGACCTGCTCGACGGTTTTGCCTTTGTGCTTGCCGAAGTTGAACACTTCGCGGCGCTGGGGGTCGAAGCCGATGTGTCCGACGAGGTCGGCCCACTGGCTGTTGGCGGTGAAGGCGCTGAGGGCGGCGATGTCGTTGACCACGGGCTGGCTGACGCGGCCGGAGCGGTCTTTGTAGTCGACGCCCTGGTAGCGGTCGAGCTGCGCCTTGAGTACCTCGTAGGTGGCCTCGGTGTCGGCGGCGGCGGAGTGGGCGTGCTCGAGTTCCTTGTTGCAGTAGAAGCGGTAGGCAGCCACGAGGGTGCGCTGCTCCATCTGGTGGAAGATGTTCTGCACGTCGACACAGCGGCGGCAGGAGAGGTCGAAGTCGATGCCGGCGCGGAGGAATTCCTCGACCAGGAGCGGGACGTCGAACTTGTTGCTGTTGTAGCCCGCCAGGTCGGCGTCGCCGATATATTCGAGCAGGCTCTGGGCCAGCTCGGGGAAGGAGGGCTTGTCGGCCACATCGGCATCAGTGATGCCATGGACGGCGGTGGTCTGCTCGGGGATGCGGACGGTCTGCCCGTTGGCATCGACGGGGCGGATGCGTTCCACGCGCGTGTCGCTCTGCCCGCCGGGCAGCACCTTGAGGAGGCAGATTTCCACTATGTGGTCATGGCCGACTTGGACGCCGGTTGTCTCGAGGTCGAAGAAGATGAGGGGTTTAGTGAGGTTGAGTTCCATTAAATGATATTAGTAGGCCATCTCGTCGCTGGTGGAGGGGTAGTTGTCGGAGGAGTCGTCGTGGCGGCGTTCGCCGGAGCGCTGGAGGGAGATGATGAGGGCGCCGATCATGCGGGTGAGCTCCATGAGGTACTCGCGCGACTGGTCGAAGACCTCGTCGCTGAAGAGGCCGAGGTTGTGGGCCACCTCGGTGAAGACGACGCATTCGCGGATGGCGGTCTTGGAGACCTTGAGGTTGTGGTCGAACTGGCTTTTGCTGCGACTGGAGCCTTCGGCGATGTTGAGGGCGATGTCGAAAGCCGAGCGGCAGAAGGAGCTGACGAGGGCGCGTTCGGCCTCGTTGCGGGGGTTGGTCAGCTGGTTGGAAACCCAGGTGGCGTAGTCGGTGGCTTTGCCGTAGACGCGGAGGTCTTCGAAGCGGAAGAAGCTGACGTTGAGTTGCTGCTGTGCGGGGGCAGGGGTCAAGGTGTCGTTTTGTTCCATGGTACTGTAATTTAGTGTTAATGAAAGATTTATTAAATATTATACAATTTCAGCGAAGTATTTCATGAACTGGGTGCGCATGGCGACGGAGGCTTTGTCGTTGGGCTGCACGGCGAGTTTGCCGCGGAACTGGTGGACGCTGTCGTAGCCTTTCTTTTGCATCCACTGGCGGAGGCCTTCGTCGAGCTGGCGGAGGGTGTCGATACCGTTCTTGTAGAGGCAGCTGACGACCTGGACGGTGTCGGCGCCGGCGAGGAGCATTTTCACCACGTCGTCGGCGCTGTAGACGCCTGTGGAGGCGGAGATGTCGCAGCGCATCTTCTTGCTGAGGATGGCCACCCAACGCAGCGTATTGTAGATTTCGCCGGGGTTCGAGAGCCAGGAGGCATTCTTCATCGTCTCGCTCTCGGTGTCGATATCCACCTGCACATTTTTATTGAACATGGTGACGCCCTGGATGCCCATCCAGCTGAGTTGCTGCATCTGCTTGGCCATGTCGGTGAAGTAGGTGCCCACCTTGATGCTGATGGGGATGGAGATGGACTTCTTGAGGGCGGTGATGACCTGGTTGAAGGTGCGTTCCACGTCGTCGGCCGAGAGGGAGGTCTCGTAGGGCAGGATGGCCATGTTGAGCTCGAGGGCGTCGCAGCCGGCCTCCTGGAACTTGGAGGCGTAGGTGATCCAGTTCTCGTAGGAGAAGCAGTTGATGCTGCCGATGACGGGGATGGTGAGGCGCTGCTTGGCGTCGCGGATCATCTGGAAGTGGCGGTTCAGCGAGTCGTCGGCCACGTGCTGGGCAATGTATTCGTAGCTGTCGCCATAGTTGTCTGTGGGGGCCACGATATGGGTGTTGCGCTTGATATCATAGATGATTTGCTCCTCGAAGACGCTCTTGAGCACCACGGCGCCAGCGCCGGCGCGCTCCATTTCGACCATCTTGTCCACATCGGCGGTCAAACCGCAACTTCCCACCATGATCGGACTCTTCAGTTCGAGGCCCAAATATTTAGTTTTAGTGTCCATAGCAGTATATTTTTTGACACTGCAAAGATATGTAAAATATATTTATGAAAAAAAAAAATCTGCACACGCACATGGCCATGCACACATAAACCACTAACAATCAAGCGGAAACTTTTTTCTTTTTTTTTCATAAACAGGGCTGTGGGAAAATATTTTTCAATTTCCAGCCTCTGTTTTTTAATTTTTTCGTACTTTTGCATTTCAAATTTCACACCCTTTTGAAACGAAAAAACAGCATAAAATAATGAAAGAGCAAATCGAAGAGAAAAACACCGAGATGGGTAACGTGATTACCCGCACCGAAGAATTCATCCAGAAGAACCAGAAAATCATCATCGGCGTGGTGGTGGGCATACTGCTTGTGGCGCTGGCCATCTTTGGCTACTACAAATGGTACAAGCAGCCGCGCGAGCAGCGCGCCTCCGCCGAGCTCTTCGCCGCCGAGCAGTACTTCCTCAATGGCGAGTACCAGAAAGCCCTTGACGGCGACGACAACCACCGCGGCCTGCTCGCGGTCATCGACAGCTATGGCTCCACCAAGGCCGGCAACCTGGCCAAGTACTATGCCGGCGTGGCCAACCTGCAGCTGGGCAACTATGCCGAGGCCGACAAGTGGCTGGGTAAATACAGTGGCAAAGACCTCTTCACCAAGGCCATAGCCCTCATGGGCCAGGCCGACGCCGCCATGGAGCAGGGCAACACCGCCGACGCCGCCAAGCAGTATGTCGACGCCGCCAAGGCCGGCGACAACGCCGTCACCGCCCCCGCCGCCCTCTTCAAAGCTGGCGTGGCTTACATCATGCTGGGCGACAACAAGAAGGCCGCCGACTGCCTGAAGCAGATCCGCCAGAAGTATCCCGAGAGCACCGAGGCCCAGAGCCCCGACACCGACAAGATGCTCGCCGTGGCCGAAGCCGCCATGTAAAGCATCACAGAGAAAGAGAGCGGGCGCCCCGACGGGGCGCCCGCTTCTTTTTTTTGCCGGCGGCGTTTAGTCGTCGTAGCGGCGGAGCTGGCCGGACTTGTTGAATTCGAGCTCGATGGTGGTGTTGAGTTCGACGTCGTAGCCGTAGGTGTCCTTGCTGATTTCGACGATGTACTGGCCGGGGTGGCGGGCAGTCACATACTCCTGGATGGCGGCAGGGATGATGGCGGTGGGGACGCCGTTGGCGTCGCGGTCCTCAACTTCGGTCCAAGTGCCGCTGCCGTTGAAGTCGACATTGGAGCCATCCATGAAGATGACTTCATAGTCTTTGTCGAACAGTTCGCGGTCGCGGTAGACGATGGCGACCTGCTTGTCGGCGAAGTGCGTCTGGACGAAGGTCTGCGCTGCCTGGGGCAGGGCGGTAAACTCGATGACCCGCTTTTCGGGTTTGGAGCAAGCGCACGAGGCGAATGCTGCGGCAGTCACGATGGCTGCGAGGGCTAGATTTTTCATGGTGCAAGTTATTTAAATGAATATTAATCGCAGTGCAAAAGTACAACCATTAGTACACACAGACCAAATTTCCTTTGTTAAAAGATGTTAAAAAGTGTATTTTTTAACATTTCGACCCTAAAAAACGGAACCCAGGCCGTTGCAGCCCGGGCTCCGCATTATGAAAACAAGCTTACTTTTTTACTTGATGTTGGGCTCTTCGAGGCCGAGGCCTTTCTTCTTGTCGACAGCCTTGAGGTAGATGCCGATGAGGAGGGCGGCGATACCGAGGGCGGCGAGCATGACGAGGGCCCAGGTGTAGTCGAGCTCGGTGGCGGCGGTGCCTTCGGGGTTGGTGCTGTTGAGCACTTTGCCGATGAGCAGGGGGAAGAGCCAGAGGCCGATGTTCTGAATCCAGAAGATGAGGGCGTAGGCGGAGCCGATGATCTTCTCGTCGACGAGCTTGGGCACGGAGGGCCAGAGGGCAGCGGGGACGAGGGAGAAGGAGGCGCCGAGGACGAGGATGGTGACGTAGGCGACGATGGTGCCGCCGACGGCGGAGCCTTTGAACATCGGGAGGATGAAGGCGAAGGTGAGGTGGCAGAGAACCAGCAATATGGAGCCAATCATGAGCATGGAGGCAGCCTTGCCCTTGTGGTCGACGTAGTTGCCGAGGATGGGGGTGATGGCGACGGCGAGGAGGGGGAAGACGGCGAAGATGGTCTCGGCGGTGCCGCGCATGTAGCCCATGTAGCAGTAGACGACGAGGGCGACGACAGCGAGACCCATGAGGCCGTACTTAAGGCCTTTGTTTTGCTTCATGAAGTTGCTGGTGAAGGAGGCGATGGCGACGACGAGCATGAGGATGTACTGGACCCAGGTGACGGACTCGCCGCCCCAGAAGGTGTTGGGGTCGGCCTCGGTCAGCGTGAGGTTGCACTGGAGCATGTTGACGGCATATTTCTGGAAGGGGAAGATGGCGCTGTAGTAGAGCACGCAGAGCAGGGCGACGAGCCAGAAGCCGAGCGAGGAGAGGATCTTGCCGATGTCGGAGATTTTGAAGGGGTCGTCCTTTTCTTCGGCTTCGCCGGTCTGGGCGTCGAGCTTCTTGTCCATGAAGAAGTAGACGATGAGCATCATCAGGGCGATGCAGAGGAGGACGACGCCGAAGGCTACGGAGCGGGAGACCTCGACCTGGCCGCCGAGCTTGGCGAAGTAGGGGCTGAAAATCATGCAGGTGGCCACACCGAGGCGTGCCAGGGCCATCTCGGAACCCATGGCGAGGGCGGTCTCGCGGCCCTTGAACCATTTGACGATACCGCGGGAGACGGTGATGCCTGCCATCTCGCAGCCGCAACCGAAGATCATGAAGCCCACGGCGGCGAGCTTGGCCGAGGCGGGCATGCCGCGGTAGAAGGGCGAGACGCCGAGCTCGTCGAAGAGGGGGATGTAGTTGAGGTTGTTGGTGAACCAGGTCTCAAGGCTGCTGCCGTAGAAGCTTTCGCTGACGGCATAGTACTTGATGATGCCACCGACGAGCATCACGGCGCCGGAGAGGACGGCGGTGAAGCGGACGCCCATCTTGTCGAGGATGATGCCGGCGAAGATGAGGAAGAAGACGAAGACGTTGAGGAACGTCTCGGCTCCCTGCATGGTGCCGAAGGCGAGGCTGTCCCAGCCGCGGGTTTCCTGCATGAGGTCCTTGATGGGGGACAGGATGTCCATGAAGATGTAGCTGCAGAACATGGCCAGGGCCAGGAGCAGCAGCGCAATCCAGCGCATGGCGGCGCTGTCGCGCAGGGTTGTGATAGCGTTTTGTGTCATACTATTTTAGATTAATTTTACTTATCAAAAGGAAATGCAAAGATACGAACTTTTTGGAAAACGGCGGAAATCTTTTGAAAAAAAATAAAAAAACCGGACATTTTCGAGCGAGACAAGTGGCTGACAGCCAGCGAGTGGCAGGCTATAGATTTTGCTCCTCTTATTGAATGGTAGGAGGACGAATGCAATATTTAGGCGGAAACGGCGTTAGCTTTTTTAGGAGTGAGGAATTAGGAATTAGGAATTAGGGATTGGCTGGCGCGTGATTTAACAACAAATACAATGAAAAATAACGAAAAACAACAAATATAGCCAAAACAATGAAAGGCAATATAATTCCTAATCCCTAATTCCTAATCCCTAATTATGAACAGAGCATGGCAAAAATAGAAATGGGCATTTTGGGCGGCTTCAGTGGCCGCGTGGGGACGGTGGTGGGTTACTACCGCCGCGGGGCCTGGTTCGTGCGTGCCTATCAGCCGCATATAAACGACAGGAAATCAGCGGCGCAGCTGGAGCAGCGGTCGAGGTTCAAGGCGATGATCCAATTCGCCTCGCCGGCCACGCCGGTGCTGCGCGTGGGGCTGCGGCAGGTGGCCGCCGACTGTCAGATTACCGAGGGGAATGCTTTCCTGAAAATCAACAAGGAGTGTTTTCCTAGAGAATCTAGAAATTCTAGAGCCATTGACTATCCCAGCCTGCAGTTCTCGCGGGGCTCGCTGGCGGCGCCGCAGGCGCTGCAATATGCTGTGGACGAGGGCGGTGTGCTCGCGGTGCGGTGGAGCGCCGGGGACGGTCGGCTGGCGGACCGCATACATATCTACGTCTACTGCCCGGCGGCCATGACGGGCATCGCCCTGGAGGGCGAGCGCGGACGGCACGGACTGCAGGCCCTTCTGCCACAGGACTTTGTCGGGGAGGAGCTGCACCTATGGGCTTTCGCTGCCGCTGCCGACGGGATGGTCTCCCCTACCGTCTACGGAGCTCCGGCCACCGGGGATGCAGCGACAACGCCCCACACCCCCAACGAAGAGGCCGCACCCGATGCCTGCACCGCAGCAGCTGCACACGGAATGCCTGCAGAGGAAAGGGCACGGTGCCCGCAAGAGCAAGGTTCTCAGCGCGCGGAGCACACCGGGCGCACAGAGCGACCAACGTAGCGGTAGCTACAGAACATGAACTGGTTGGCCGAATAGATGTCGAAGTACCACGCGTAGTCCGGGTGGTCTTCGAAAAGCGACGAGGACCAGTAGCCACCGACCTTGCCCGCGGCGAGCAACTCGGAACCGGCGCGGCGGCCGGCGGCGGGCAGGAAGAGGGTTTTGCCGTTGGTTCTGCTGGTCAGCCTGCAGCCGTAGACGTCGTTCAGCTGCGTCCACTCGATATCGGTGTTGTCACGGAGCTCGCGCCATTCGTCGGCAGTCGGCATGCGTGCTCCGCCGCCGAACTGGGCCGTAGCGGCATCGTCGGCGGGCAGCAGGGTGATTAAGCTGTCAGGCATGCCGTAGTCGCTGTCGTTGTTGTACTTGGTCAGGGCCAATAGGCTGCCCTCGGCATCGACGGTGCAGTACCTATAGGTCTCCCAAGCATAGCTATCCTTGGACGAAATCTCGCCCCAGGCGTAGAGGTTGCCGTACTCCTCCGGCTTGGAGGCTCCGAGGTTGCAGTCGGCCCACAGCAGGCCGCTGGGCAAGCCCAGGTCCACCCAGCATACAGCGGGGTCAACAGTTTCGTCTCTGTCGCAGGCGGTCAGCGCCAGCGCGGCGCCCATGGCCACCAGGGCCAATAGTTTGAAGGTCTTTTTCATAGGTGGTTAATTTTGATTTCTGGAAATTTTGAGCAGCAGGGGCAGGTGGTCGCTGAGGCCGCCTTCGTAGCGGGGACCCTGGTTGGTGCGGAGGGGCCGGACGCCGGGGCGGCGCTCTTCGGGGGTGAGCAGGTGGCCGAAGCGTATCAGCTTGAGCTTGCGCACATTCCAGCTGTCGTCGGAGAGGAAAAAGACAGCGTCGATGTAGCGCCACTCGCCCTGGAACTTGTGGCTGCCCCAGTCGTCGGGCAGTCGGTAGTCGAGGTTGCGGATGCCGTCGGGGCTGACGGTATCGCCGCGGAAGCCCATGCCGTGGGCGATGGCGGGCTCGTCGGCGGTGGAGTTCATGTCGCCCATGGCGATGACGGCGGCCTGGGGGTAGCGTTTGTGCAGCCGAAGCATTTGGCTGCGAAGCTTCTGGGCGATGCGCATGCGGTGCCGGTCGGCCTCTTCCCCACCCCGCTTGGAGGGCCAGTGGTTGAGGAAAAGGACCACGGTGTCGCCTTCGGGCGTGAGGCCTTCGACCTGTAGGATGTCGCGCGTGTAGAACCCTGACGCCGAGTCGGATACGCGTAGCGGACGGCTGTAGATGACGCGGAAGCGGTCGCGGCGGTAGAGGAGAGCGCAGTCGATGCCGCGGCGGTCGGGCGAGTCGTAGTGGACATAGCGGTAGCCGGCCTCGCGCAGGGGTGTGCCGTTGCAGAGCTCGCGCAGGACGTAGGCGTTCTCCACCTCGGCCAGGCCCACGACGTCGGGCAGCTCCATTTCGAGGAGGGTTTTGTAGAGCCCTTGGATTTTGTCGTTCAGCTTGCGGCGAGTCCAGTGGTAGTCGCCGCGTGGGGTGAAGTCGTCGTCGGCGGTGCGGGGGTCGTCGCGCGTGTCGAAGAGGTTCTCCACGTTCCACCATGCGGCGGTGAAAGAGGAGAACCCAGTTGATTGACTTTGAACCGAGAGGGTGGTCATCAGGAGCAGAAGCGGAAGGATGAGAGGCCTCATTCGACAGCGGGCTCTTCGACGGGAGCCTCTTCGGAAGCGAGGTCTTCGAATACCGGGGCGGCCTCGACGGGTGCGGGCTCTTCGATTCCAACTACCAGTTCTTCCACCGGCAGGGGTTTGGGCTGCCAGGGCCAGCGGTGCTGCGTCAGCTTGAAGACAGCCAAGGCGATGGCAGCCAGCACGATGAGCCACAGCAGGCACTTCTTCCACCAGGCCATCTTCTTGTCGGCCAACGGGTCCTTGCCCACAGCCTTGGGATATTTGGCCACCTGGGTGAGCATGGAGCCGAAGGTGGTGTTGACCTTCACCATCGAGTTGATGGCCCAGCCGTTGGCGTTGAGGACGGGGCCGAGGTTGCGCTTGCGGAGCTTGAGCCAAGCCAGGAGCATGGAGGGACCGCTGATGACGATGACCACCAAAGCGATGGCAATCAGCGGGTTGTACCATGCCGAGACGAGGAACTTGGCCACGGCGGCCAGCGCCATGCCGACGGCGCCGACGGCGAGGCCGATGGCGGCGAAGATGCCGGCGAACTTGGCGATGTCGAAGGCGGGCTTGGGGGCGGCGGCGGGGTCGGCGGGCTTGCCGTCGGCGGCCTTGGCGGCCAGGTCGGTGGTGGTGGTGTCGGCCTTGGCGGTCATGTTGTCAAACTGCTTGCTCTCCTTCTCCTCGGCGCTCTTGTTGATTTTGTCGGTCACCCAGTTGCCGAACTTGCGGTAGGGGCTCCAGAAGGCCTGTCCGACGGAGATGGGGTTGTCGATGATTTTGGTGACGGTGGCGTCCCAGTCCTGGCCGTGGCGGTCGTAGAAGACGCCGTTCTTGCCCTCGCGGAAGTTGCGGATGTCGCCGGCGGTGACAACGGCGGCGATGTCCATCTCGCCCAGGCCGGCTTTGGAGACGCAGTGGCAGTAGAGGATATACATGCCGCTCAGGCCGGCCGAAGCGAGCTGCTTGCCCATGTCGGTCACTTTGACGCAGAGCTCGCAGCAGCGCTGGTCGATATAGAGTTTGCCAGCTTGGAAGACGGCCTCGGAGCCGACGGCGCGATTATAGAAATCTTTGAAGACCACGTAGTTGTGGAGCAGCGTGAAGTAGTCGCGGCAGAGTCGCAGCAGCTTCTCCACGGGTGCGAAGGCGGCGCTATGCTCCTCGAGGCGGGCGGCGACGGCCTCGTTCATGGCGGTCTCGCCGGCGGCCTTCCAGGCGGTGTAGGCGTCGACCTTGGAGACGAGGGCGTTCCAGTCGTCCTCGTTGATGCTGTCGCCCTCGAGGGCGGCGAGCTCCTTGACCGAGGCGACGGCGGCTTTCCAAGCGGGGTTGAGCCCGTCCACGAGGGGCAGGAGGGCCTCCTTGTTGGGGCGCGCCAGGGGGTAGGCGGAAATCTCTTCGATGTTGTCGCTCAGGTTGTTGGCGCTGATGGCGGCGATGCGCTCCACCTGCACGTCGAGCGCCTCGGCGGCGTCGGCGTCGAACTGGACGAGCTTGCAGCGCATGAAATAGTCGGCCACCTTGGCGCGGACGGCGTTCACGGCGGCCTCGGCGTCGTCGCTCTTGTCGCCGAAGGGGGGCTCGAAGGGCTCGGCATTCTGGGCCGTGTACTCGGCGCGGCATTTCTCTTCGAAGATGGCCATGTATTCCACCACCTCGGCGAGCGAGATGTCCTCCTTCTCCAGCCCCAAAGCCTTGAGGATGAGGCGAGCGGAGTCGAGCACCTGCTTGCCCTCGTCGGTGTCGGGCTGGATGTCGGCGAAAGCGATGTGGTCGCGGCCCTGGAGGAGGTAGTTGAGGTCGCGGAGCACCTTCTTGAGCCACTCGGCGGCGGCGATGATTTCGTTGACGCGGATGCGGCCGTCCTTGTCGGAGTCGAGCATGGCGAGGGTCTTCTCGTCGAACTCGAGCCCTTTGACGGGGCAGCTGAGGACGGTCCAGAGCTTCTGGTCCAGCTCGTGGAGGTGGGCTATGTCGGCAGCGGTCTCGATGTTGACGCGTGCCACACCGCCGACCATGCTGAACTTCCACTGATAGCCACTTTTGGAAACAAGCTTGTTATTCTTTGACATAAGTATGTTTTTTTGTTTTTGTGCAATGAAATATAGCGCTGCAAAAGTACAACTTTTTTTGCAATCGGCAACAAAAAAATATCACTCCACGCGCTCGAGGAGGAAACTGACGGGTCGGAAGCCGTCGTTGCAGCTGACGAGGGCGCTGTGGGGGTTGCGCATCCAGCCGTCGTAGAAGTTGCCGCGGCCGGCCGCCAACTCCTCGACAAACCAGCGCATGCTCTCCCACGCGCTGTCGCACATGCCCTCGGGCATCGCGCCACCGCGGCTGAGCCACTCCTGCCCCTCGGCGACGCAGCAGGGCTGCTCGAGGGGGTTCTCGAGGAGAAGCTGCAGGTCCTTATAGTCCGCCTTGCGCAGGGCGGTGATTTTTACATCGAACATGGCGCACTGGGTTTTAAGGCTGCAAAAGTACGACTTTTTTTCCACAGGGCGAACTTTTTTTCTGCACATCGGAAAAAAAATCTTACCTTTGCCGTGAAACAAGACATCATTATATTATCAACAACTGGTTGAACAACAAGCGATTTGGCCAGAAAAGTGTGTATTTATGAAACAAGGTTTTGACAACGAGAAGTATCTGCGGATACAATCCGAGCACATCAAAGAACGCATCGGCAAGTTCGGCAACAAGCTGTATCTGGAATTCGGAGGCAAGCTTTTCGACGACTACCACGCCAGCCGCGTGCTGCCCGGGTTCGAGCCCGACAGCAAGCTGAAGATGCTGACGCAGCTGAAGGACGACGCTGAAATTGTGATTGTTATCAGTTCCCACGACATCGAGACCAACAAGGTGCGCGGCGACCTGGGCATCACCTACGACGTCGATGTGCTGCGCCTGCGCGACGCCTTCGTGCAGCGGGGTTTTGTGGTGAACAGCGTTGTCATCACCCACTACAGCGGCCAGCCCAGCGCCACGGCCTACCGCGAGCGGCTGGAGCGGCTGGGTATAAATGTATACTATCATTATATAATAGAGGGGTACCCCACCAACGTGGAGCTCATCGCCTCGGACGAGGGGTTTGGGAAGAACGACTACGTGGAGACCACGCGGCCGCTGGTGGTCATCACCGCCCCGGGGCCCGGGAGCGGCAAGATGGCGGTGTGCCTCAGCCAGCTCTACCAGGAGAACCGGCGCGGGGTGAAGGCCGGCTACGCCAAGTTCGAGACCTTCCCCATCTGGAGCATCCCGCTCAAACACCCCGTCAACATCGCCTACGAAGCCGCCACTGCCGACCTCAACGACGTGAACATGATCGACCCCTTCCACCTCGAAGCCTACGGCGAGACGGCAGTCAACTACAACCGCGACATCGAAATCTATCCCGTGCTGAACGCGTTGTTCGAGGGCATCTATGGCGAAAATCCCTACAAGTCGCCCACGGACATGGGTGTCAACATGGCGGGATTCTGCATCTCGGACGACGAGGTGTGCTGCCAGGCGTCGAAGGATGAAATCATCCGCCGCTACTACACCGCCCTCTGCAGCTACGCTGAAGGCAAATCGAGCCAGAACGAGGTGAACAAGATAGCGCTGCTGATGAAGCAGGCCAAAATCTCGACCGACGACCGCCGCACGACCCTAGCCGCCAAGGAGCGGCGCGACCAAACGGGTGTGCATGCCGCCGCCATCGAGCTGCAGGACGGCACCCTCATCACCGCCAAGACGAGCGACCTCCTCGGCGCCTGCGCCGCCCTGCTGCTCAACGCGCTGAAGCACCTGGCGGGCATCGACCACGAGGTGAAGCTCATCTCGCAGAAGATGATCGAGCCCATCCAGCACACCAAGGTCTCCATGCTCCACGGCAGCAATCCCCGCCTGCACACCGACGAGGTGCTCGTCACACTGTCGATTTTGAGCCTGCTGGACGACAACTGCCGCCGCGCGCTGGACTGCCTGCCGATGCTCGACGGCTGCCAGGTGCACACAACAGTGATGACCAGCGAAGTGGACCGCAAAATCTTCAAGAAGCTCGGCATCGGCCTCACCAGCGAACCCGTGAGGAAAGAGTAGGCAGACGGGCAACAGAAAAAAGAAGAGGTGCAGCCGATATGGGTTGCACCTCTTCTTTTAGGTATGGAACGGGAGGCTACTCCTTGCAGCTCTTGCAGCAGGCGAGGCACTTGTAGGCCAGGCCGGCCAGGCCGGCACCGACGAGCGGGGCCACGATGAAGAGCCACAGCTGGCCGCAGGCGCTCCAGCCTTCGGCGTTGCTGAACAGGGCCTGGCTCAGCGAACGGGCGGGGTTGACGCTGGTGTTGGTCAGGGGGATGGAGATGAGGTGGATGAGCACCAGGGTGAGACCGATGGCCAGGCCGCCGAACTTGCCGTTCTGGTGGCTGCTGTCGGTCACGCCGAGAATGACCATCAGGAAGACGAAGGTCAGCAGGGCCTCGACCAGGAAGGCACCACCCATGGAGACGCTCAGGTAGTCGCTATTGCCTGTGGCGGCAGCGAACTCGGCACCGTAGCCGTTGGCGGCGAAGACGCCGGTGGCACCGAGGCCGGCGGCGTTCCAGATGCAGAGCAGCACAGCACCGGCGATGACGGCGCCGACACACTGGGCCACCCAGTAGAGGAGCATGTCTTTGAGGCTCATACGGCCGTTGGCCCACACGCCGAACGAGACGGCGGGGTTGAGGTGGGCGCCGCTGATGTGGCCCACGCCGTAGGCCATGGCGACGACGGTGAGACCGAAGGCAATGGCCACACCGAGGAAACCGACGTGCCCGAACAGCGCAGTACCGCAGCCGCCCAGCACCAGCACGAATGTACCCAGACATTCGGCAAACAACTTGTTGGTAATCTTCATAATATGAGTGTTTTTGAAATTAATATTATGCCGGCTTAACGAAATATTAACTTAAATATTGTACGCAGCTGCAACTTTTTATTTGCCGCAAGTGATGGCGAAGGCCACGTCCATCATCTTGGTGAAGGTGGTCTGCCGCTCTTCGGCGGTGGTGGCTTCGCCGGTGAGGAGATGATCGGAGACGGTGCAGATGCCCAGGGCGCGTTTTGTACTCCGATTGCTGAATTCTGACCTTTGAGTGCTGGCATAAGCGGCATTCATGTAGAGCTGCGCGATCTCCATCTCGATGGCGAGGACTCCCATGCGCTGCCAGCGATCGTTGTGGGCGTTGGCGTCGTAGAAGAAGTCGGACGAGAGCACGTTGCCCACCTGGTGGCGGTAGCCCAGGCGCTCGCAGGCCTCGACGGCGCGGCGCGCGAGCCCGAAGTCGGCGACAGGGGCGAAGGTGCCGGTCAGCTCGTACTGCGCGGCATAGTTGGAGTTGGTGCAGGCGCCGGTGGCGATGACGAGGTCGCCCACATGGAGGTCCTCCTGGATGGCGCCGGCGGAGCCCACGCGGACGATGGTCTGCACGTCGTAGAAGTTGAACAGCTCGTAGGTGTAGATGCCGATGGAGGGGCCGCCCATGCCGTGGCCCATGACGCTGATGCGGCGGCCGTCGTGCGTGCCGGTGTAGCCCAGCATGCCGCGCACCTGGTTGAAAAGCACGGGGTTATCGAGGTAGTTCTCGGCCATGAACTTGACGCGCAGCGGGTCGCCCGCCATGATGACGGTGTCGGCGATTTCGCCTTTCCGTGCGCCGATGTGTGGGGTAGGTGTATTATCCATATTCTGGTGTTTGTCGTTGTTATTCTTTATCAGTGACGTCCTTTTTAACGAAAGTTTGCAAAAAATATTGCAGCACGAACGGGAAATGTTAGCATCCACCCCGCCCCATATCTCATATTAACAATTTCCCGCATTTACGTATTCACACATTCTCCCATTTGTGTATCCTTGGTTAAATTTGTTATTTCCCAGTGACCGCTGTAACCGCTGCCAACATAGCGGATATGTGGCATTTTGGCAATATGGCGTTTGATGGTTCTAAGGCCCTTCCCACTTTTTTCCGATAGTTCCTCTGTTGTTATTTTAGAATTCTGTCGTATCTGACATTCAATCCAAGCATCAAGGTTTTCTTCTTGAGTGCCACCTTGAGTGCCACCTTGAGTGCTATCCTTTTTCAGAGAGCCTGGCATATCATTGGCAAAAGCGCATATCGCTTCCTGAAACTTATCTATATTGCCTGTTGAAGTTGTCAGTTCAACGCGATAACTCTCGTCAGAATGGATTATATCATTTATTTCATCTTATGTCATATCTCAATAATTGTTTCCGGGGTGCAAAGATACGGGTTTTATTTCAAATGTCAAAATTACAGACTAACGCATTTGCGTATTTACGAATTAGTACATTAACATATTGTCCTTATGCGATTTTTAATTCTCATACCATCTTGTTTTATCCCTTATTGCTTGAAGTCCAAAAACTGGGGATGAGTCGCTTACTATCTACCTGTTATTGGCGTGAAACTAATTCTGTGTCCAGTTTGACACAATAGATTAGAAAGGTATTATTATGCAATTATTCTTTCTCCTTTGTACTTTCAAATCTTACGCCTACTGATAATGCAAATTGTTTCAAATTTGGATTGTCTTTTACATTTACAATATTCTTTAATGCTTGTTTAAAATCATTTGAAGCATCACCTGCACTATTGATTAACGATATGTAGTAATCTTGATTTTCTATCAAAAGTGCTTGGCATTCTTCGTTGTTGATAATTGGTTTCAATATCTTATCGACTGCATCACTGGCCCGATCTTCAAGTCTACCCTGAGTTCTAAACCATTTTTCAAAAAACTTAAACCTCTCTACTGTAATGTTCATTTTACCATTGCAAATGTCATTTCGAACGTCTGAAATAGTGGAATATATATTACTATTGTCAAGGAAATCGATGATCTTGGAAAATTCGTCGGGTAGAGGTAACGATTGTTCATTTTTGCCAACATCAGAAAGTATCTTTTTTGCAAAATCCGAGACGTTTTCTGGTTGAGGATGCATATACCCTGTTCCAGCCAAAGCATTGATAGCCTTGTGCCAATAATTAGTGGCATGTGCATTTCGTTGTGCATACAAATCATCAGCTTTAATCATGGAGATGGCTTCAACCGCAATTATATTTATTTTATCAGTCAATGAATTCTTATAGCGAACCGATAATTCATAGAATGATGCATCTTTAATAATACTATGGATGTTTTCTTTAGTTATTGCACCATCAACAAAATCACTCCAGCCTGAAAGATGATTTATTAACTCTTCGTCAGTCACACCTATTTTATCTCTTATTTGAAAATAATGAGGGAGGATTGATTCTATTGAAAGGTGCTCGCCTAGCCCATGTTGAACCATATATTTCAATACAGAGTTCAGTAGAGGGTCGCCCCAACTTATATTATTTATGAGAAGCTCATCGTATTTTGCATAGTAGTCTATATTTTCAGCAATGTCTGGAATATAAGATTTGTCTACAGATGGAACCTGTTGCCCTTGAACCAATCTCATAGCAACAACATCTGTATATCCATTCTGTTTTGGATCTATTTTTTGTATTATTGAAGCTATCGTTTGGGGTGCGAGGCTTTTCTTCAATGGAGTGTCTTTTGATAAAGTTTTGTAAATTGAGAACACTTCGCCAACATTTAACTCATCAATATCATTTTTTTCAACACATTCTTCTATTTCATTTAATAGTTTGGGGAACTTATAATGTGTATCTTCGTTAATTATGGCAATAATATCGGAACATGAAAACCCGTCACTGTTCAATTTCTCTGACAAGTATATATCTAACGCATCAGAATCAGTAATAACCTGATATTTCCCATATTGTTCATTGGCTGCCCTCAAGTAGTCAACAAAGAATTCGGGAGTGACAGTCTTGTTTTGTATTGTTAGCTGACATGAAATATTATTGTTGCGCAAAAATGCCTCTAGCTTACTTAATGAAATATAATACTTGTCTCCTTTGATTTCTGTATGGTTGTAAATCTTTTGGTAGAAAGTATTGACAATGTTGTTAATGAAAGATAGGTCTTTTATTTTAGAAAGAAGGATTTGGTATTCTTTGGTAAAATCTTGTTCGTTTAGAGGAAGCTGCAACTTTTTTTGGGCGACTTTTCTCCAAATCTTCTGTATTTGAGCATTGTCTTTGTCGAGAGAACCTAAACAATTGATTATATTGTCAACAGGAATGTCATCTCGATTGAGTGCCACTTCCTCCAATACTGTATCAAAAGAGATATTGGATTCCGAGTATATGTTTATATCATATCCTTCATTCCCGGCGATACAATTCTCAATATACTTTGTTAAAGGAATTTGGCTTGCAAGTTTTACATCAACGCCATATACAAGTGCCGAAATTTCCCGTTGCATCAGAATGTCATTATCGATGATTGATTTTATTTTTTCAAGATACTCTCCAGACAATATTTGCTTTATTGGGTTATCTAATATCTCATCTTGGAACAACAAATAGACAGCCATATTAATAAGAGAAACATCATTGCCACGCTCTTGTTTCAAAGCCACCAGCGCATTAATAAACATGATTGTTTCCCGGACATTCGCATCGGCTTTTACCATTCTGAAGAGTCTATTTATTGATTCTTTGGAATCATCAGCCGTATTTCCAAATGCCTCAACAAACAGTTTGTCAAATATAATACGATAATCTGTAATGACCGGTGGTGCAACCCTATATACAATGGGGAAAGTCTTGTTAATAAATAATTTCGTTAATTCTGTTGCTTCTGGTGAACCTTCATTTCCGAATGCACAGGCCAAATGTTTTTTGTCGAAAGGTATTATTGCCCAAATGTTTTCAAATCCATCATCAGCAAAGAAGGTATGAATAGAAGACCATAACTCTTTTACTTTTCCCGCCGGCAAGCGATCCATATTATCAAATACAAGCACTAACCGAGGTTTCTTCTCTTTCCCGATATAATCTGATATATCACCCATCCAAGCCTTGAATTCTGTGACTGTAGGTTCTTCCTCGCTTAATGTTTCATAACAAATATCATTTTCAATCTTATCATTATATATTGCCAGAAGGTAACTTAACCCATATTTATGGTTTTTCCTGTATGCGCAACCCCATACACTTAATCCTACAATAACCGGGAGAGCAGAAATCAAAATGGATAAAAATGACAACCAAAAACCACTACAAATTGGCCTAATTGTATATGCGATGTAAGTAAAAATAGGTGTCAGTATTGCCACTAAAGCTGCAGCAGCCATACCATTATTGATTTTAGGGTACTTCTCAGTAACCGTTTCCGTTTTTCTGGCTAATAGCAGTTTTAGTTTATCGGGCCAAGAAACAGATTTCTTACCTCCTCCTTTTACTTTTATCGTAGTCATTCCCTCCAGGAAACCATCTTCTATCAATTTATCCGTTAGCAATTCCAGAATAGAACGCCGTTGCAAGTCTTCCTGGTGTCCCCATGCGTCGTATTCAAAGAAATAGTATTTTCCCGATAACTCTTTTTCTAACAACCTAACCACATTTGTTTTCCCTGCACCCCATTCTCCTTGAATTCCAATAATCTTTGGCAAAGCCACCTCTTTTGGCAATGCATCATTATTGACAATCTGTTGGGCGATTGCCTTTGCCAGTTTTGTCTGGGATGCCCCCTCGAACTTGTCTAACCCATTAGGTCTATTTTGAATAAACCTTGGAAATTCGTTATTTGCCATAAGTTATCCTTTCTTTTTTTCCTATTATTTTACAACTCATTCAGATATTGTAGTAGCTGCTTCACGGTGATGGCACCTTCAACCTCCTTTGTTTGGAATACCATAAAATAGTGGTATCTCTTTCCGGCGAGGTCAGCCCATTTGTTGCCGAGCCAGATTTTGTTCTTTGAATCTTCGTTCACCAAATGGTCGCCCTTTGTTTCAACCAAAATAATATTTCCCGACTTCATGCTAACGATAAAGTCTGGATAGTGGTTGATGAATCCATTGATGCAAAACTCTTTCTTCTCTCGGTTACGATGCCAGAAAAGAACATTAGGATTGTCTGCAATGGCAGAAATGACATCATACTCAAAGTCATTGACAGTCTCTTCGGCAACATATAACCCCTTGTCAATTCCTACCAGCTCACCTTTTGTCAAAGCAATTGTATCCAAGAAAGTATAATTGCTGTCAAGAATTATCCTCCCAGTATTCAACCACTGCAGGAACACTTGCTTCTGATAGTCTTTTAACAGATTCTCTATCTTATCTTGTATCGTATCACGCGTTAAATGAATGTTGTCTACAAGGCTAGATATTTCGTCCTCGTTAAGATTTGCGATTGCTTTTTCTACATATTTTTTGATTGCCGGTTCCGAAATATTGTCCATTTTTATCATGCTGGCTATCTGTCTGCTAAGCATGTCTTTTTGTACTGTTGCCGATTTATCCATATATTGTTGACGGATAAAGTCAATTGCTTGCTGATTACCTCGACGAACAGGAACATAGTCATCGCCCGAAGCTGCGACATCAATAGTTACACCTTGAGGGCGGAGAATAGTAAAATCTATTGTTGCATCCTTAGAGGGCAAATCAAATCCTTGGGTTAGCATCGATTTCTCCAAAGGTATCCATTCATCATCAGAGAAAATAGATGCTGCCGTCCTTGTATAAAAGATAGGAAGGTTTATTCCTGCTGCAACCTCCTTGTAATCTTCGTTGATAGGGTAGTACATTTCTTTCGGTGTTATTGCCGCAAGAGGATCAAGTTCTCCACTATTGGTCTGTTCCTCGATTTGTTTGTTGTATTCCTCGCTTATTTGCTCTGCCTGTTTCTGCAAGTTCTGGATATCCAAGCTCTGTGAAGGACTCTCTAATTGTTCCTTGATTGCAGACGTCTCTTCAGCTGTCAAGTCGATGCCGTTATCCGTTGCATCCTCTTCATTTGTCTGTTTGGGAGCGTCGAACAGTCCTGGTATGGTTACAGGTGCCTTGGCAGTCTCTTGCGTGGTAGTAGGGCTTGCTTCCCGAAAATCTTTTTTGCTAAAACCTGCTTTTTGCAAAGACATTATTATTTTCTCTACCGTCTCCCTGAAGTCATTGCTACTTGTAAACACGTAAGAAAGATTCAGCAATTGGTTTTGGTGTTGTGTTGTATAGGGTTGGCGAAGGATGCGTCCCAATATCTGTTCCACATCCACACGGCTTGTTTTGTTTGCCAAAGTGGCCAATATGTAAGCGAACGGACAATCCCATCCCTCTTTCAAAGCGTTCACGGTTATGATATACCTTACCTCACAGTTCCGGCTCATCAAATCAACACCTTTCAACTCATCTTTATTGGCTGTCTTGATTTTGATTTGATTTTCTGGGATACCAAAGCTGATAAGATTGGCCTTTATCTTGTCAAAGGTGATGTTATCGTTATCGGTTTTCGGTTGTGCCTGAAACAAGACAATTGGACGGATATACCGACCGCCTTGCTTTTCCATCGCAATGGAATGTTGCTCCAGGCTGTTACGCATACGGATGGCATTCACAAGTACATCCTTCGGAGTGTTGCGGTTTTCCACTATGACAGGCAATTTCACCATATTCTCACGCTTAAGCTGCATAGCATCGACGAAAGAAATAATGTTGCTATTGTCGCGAGGTGTGGCTGTGAGCTCCAGAATAAACCGAGGGCTGAGGTTATTGAGCAATTCCACCCTCAAATCGGCTTTGAAGTTGTGGCTTTCATCAACTATTACCAAGGGATTCTGTTGAGCAATTACTTGAATTAATGCCGTAGGGTCTGCACCGTCAATCAATTGTTCGGGATGGGTGTAATGGTGTGTATGCTCCAAGAAGTTTCCGTTTTCACGGAAAGCTCGTGGCTTCAGCTGCTCGGCACCCTTGTTTTTCTTAACACGAATTGATTCAATGAAAGACTGTGCACTCAAAACAAATATTGTCAGATTGTCGTGCATCTGAACAGGACTAATCCCCTGTCCCATCAAAGCGGCTTCTTTGTCAACCACCACAACACGATGTGCAAACAATGCATCGATTGTCTGCCTGTAGGGGTGAGAAACGTCTTGTAGTTTCTCCAAGGTCTGTTTTAATATCGTATCACTGGGTACAAACCAAGCTACAACTTTATTGAGAGCATCCGTCTGCAACTTATCCATAATCCGTTTGATTGCGTTGCAGGCGATAAAGGTCTTACCTCCCGCCGTCGGCACTTTCAGCGTAACACGGGGCACCCCATTCACACTATTGATATAGGGATGAAGATAGTTGTTCGAAAAGCTATTGACAGAAATTCCCCTTTCTGCCCAATATTTAGAATAGGCAACAGCAAGGCTGTTACTTTTGTTCAAAGTCTCGATATATTGCTCCAAATCACGGAGCGTCTGTTGTTGATATTCTTTTAGCTGCATACTTCAAAACCTATTGATATCACGAGGAATCTTCTTAAACGTAATATTCATTTGTGCCAACTGCTCACTACTGATAGAACACACGTCCGCATAGATTACATAATGGTCGGCTTTCTTGGGAACAATATTTAGCGTGTCGTGCGATAATGTGGTCATCTCGTTAGGCTTGTAGTAGAAGAAATAACCTGTGCCATTGAGATACTCCAATAAATAAGGGTAGTCTTTCTCTTGCTTGCGTGTTAGATGTTCATGAGTCTCGGTATAATAGATATATTCTCGCATCTTTTCTACACCTACGCTCTCATTTATATTTCCATCCGTTTTGAACAATGGCTCTCCAAGTTCGTAATAGTCAAAAGCGCCACCTAATCCTTCCATTCGTTCCTTATAGACTTTTGTGCCTATTACCTTTAAGCAATTATCAGTAATCTGTGGCTTACTTATTTTATCATACTTATTTCTGTTCTCTTCTATTGTTTTTTCTGCTTGTTCAATTAAGCTCGCTCCTTGTGCAATATTCTTAAATGTTAGTTTCTTGGAAAAGATTTCTTCTTTTATTTCTCCGTCATACGAATAACCACCTATTACGCGTTTTACTCTTTCCGCGGTAATTGTATCTGCATAATTCATCATTTCAACCAGGATGAATTTTCTATTTCCTTCATCTTGATTGTTTAACATTAAAACCGCTTGACCTGTTGTACCAGAACCGGCAAAAGAGTCTAAGATGATATCGTCTTCTTTACTAATGGCTTGCAGTACTGAAACAATTAACTCTGGAGCCTTTGGGTAATCAAATTTCTTATCACTCTCGGGCAAAATTTCTTTAAGCGCATTCGTGCCTTTAACCGTATAAAAATCTTTTTCCGTCCAAATTGTGGGTATTGAACTGCCTTCTGTTTCGTTATCACCTAATATAAGGGTCGGTTTCCCCTCTTCTCGTCCAATAGCTTCTAGTAATCCTTTATTTATCTTTTTTATTAGACCCTCTGGTAAATACTGAATACTGAATGAATTTGGATGTCCATCCACTTTATTCTTTATGACTTTTATATAACCTTTTTCCCAATCATTTTTAACGCGACTCGGTATTTGACGCCAAACACATTCTTTCCCCTTACTAGTGATTGGCCATACCGCAATAGTACCTTTTGGCGCTATAGAATAATCGTATACGAAATCTTCTTTTTTGCCTTTATAAATACCCTCATCTATTAAATCCTGTAAGGACTTCCCCACACCAACAAGAGATTCGGAAATTGGGTCAATAAAAATGGGGTAGGCTTGGTTGGGACGATTGATCTTATTGAAAGTACTAAGCGTGAGTCCCTCAAAAGGTCTCCGAGGGGTTCCGCCACAAAAATCCAATAAGTTTGGCTCAAAGTCTTTATTTACGATAAAAACCAAATATTCGTGGAGATAATTGAATCCACCGGAGGGTTTCCCACCTGACGTTTGAACTGTAACGGGAATGACTTGTTTGTTAGAAAATATCTCACGGCAAATGCATAACAGTGTATGTAATTCATGGTAACTAATGCTTATCACTAATGATGCATTTCTTGACATAAGGCGTTCTATCAACCTTAGTCGAGGAACAATCATACATGCCCATTTATCGTGCCGTGTCAAATCTTCTCCTTCAATTCCAACTACTTCTCCAAGCCATTTGCGGATATGCGGGTCATTTACATTGTCATTATACACCCACCCTTCATTGCCAGTATTGTATGGAGGATCTATATAAACGCAGTCAATCTTCCCTTCATATTCTGGCAACAAGGCTTTCAATGCTTCAAGATTGTCTCCGTGAATTATTTTATTACCGCTATGAGTTTCGGACGTATCATTAGGATTATCACCACGAAACCCATATTTATGTTCCAACACACGGAAAGGCACTTCCGTATGATGGTTGATGACCTTGTCTTTTCCTATCCAGTTCAGAGTGGGCATGTTTTTCTATATTTGTTCTTCCTTCAGCCGAAAGGCTTCGGGATCAATTGTCATTTGGTATATTTTGATGTCGGGGTTGCACTTGCGGGCAGCCTCGATTATTTTTTCTTTAGTTTCCTCGTTCTTCTTGTTTAGGTTTACGCCCAAGTAGACAGATTCAAAGCACTCGCCACCGATGTCAAGAAATGCACGGACTTCTTTCCAATCCATATATGACTCTTCCTTCTTCTTTTGAAATATGCGAGTAAGTTTTGTGCAAAAGGATGGGTCCTCCTCATATTGTCCGGGTAACAGGCGCATATACATTGACGAAGGGTCGTATGTTATGAGACGTACTTCCTGCTCGTGTTGCCACTCTTTGGCTTTGGTGGCGAAATGGTAACGGAGAAAATCAATAGGTTCATTCATCGGAGCCGGGTCGTTGACTACATCCCTATAAACCACCTCCATTTCTGGGCATCCAAGAAAGAGACCCATCATACGGTTTAGATACTTCCTCGTTTTCTCCATATCCAAACCGATGCAAATACCCTGATGTTTGTTGTAATAGCTCCACATCAAAATGGAGTCGTAAATTTTCGAAAGGCTACAAATATAAGTTTTGTCTCTCCGTTGTAAGCCTTTGTTGTATTCTAACCATGAAACAGTTTCGGGTGGCAAGCCCTTATAAGGTGTTGACATTCCCCTTGAAAAATGAATATATGCAGGATGGCAGTCGAATGGGTCGTTCAACTGTGTGGCGTTGGTGAACATTAATGTGCTATGGTCTAACATATTCAACCCACCACTCGCGTCAAGATATTTATATAACCTGTCGTTGCACATATCTTATTTTTCAAACTGCAAAGATACTTATTTTTTCTTGAATGGCAAAATGTATTTTAAACAGCTTTTAAACACACAATCTAAATCGCCACCACGTTGGTTGGCATTAGACGCTAACAGTGGCAATAAAGAGTGAGGGGGCGACGCGGCGGTTGATGTTGCGGTGCTGCCGGTTGGATTTCTTCTCGTCGGCGGAGAGGGTGGGTATGAAAGCGGTGCCAGCGGCTTCGACGATGGCGTAGAGGTGGAAGGTTACGGGTTGGCCGTTTGCGACTTCGCCGCTCACGTCGGGGAGGTCGAAGGCGGCGCGCCCGGAATGGCGCTCGACGCTGGCCATGAGCACGCAGACGTCAGCATCGGGAGAGACGGCATAGATGTGCACGATGTCGTCGGGACGGGCATTGTCGTGCAGGTTGGGGAGGAAGGTGAGGTCGACATGGAGGCCGTCGGTACGGATGCCGTTGGCGTAGACGGCAGGCAGCGGGCCACGGGCAAGGATCAGGGCGGGGTAGTCGATGTGGACCTGGCCGTCGCTGTAGACGAAATTGTCTTTGTTGAGGCGCGAGAAGTAATTGGCTTCGGTGAGTCCTTGGGCATGGGCTTCCTTGGTGAGGCCGCGCTGGAGGATGGTGCCGAAGAGGGAGGCGGCATGCTGGCGCGCCTTGAAGAGGGCTCGCTGGCGCAGCTGGGCCTCGGACTTGCGGTCGTTGTATTCCGCCGGCAGCTGGCGCGAATAGGTCTTGCCGAAGCGGGTGTAGTGTATGACGCGGCCGACGGTGCCGGTGTATTCGATGACGGATGGTTTGACTTTTGCCATGGTGTGTCGTTTTTGGTGCACCAGTCATAACGGAGGTGCATGCTTTTTATTGTATGGTTACCCTATAGGCATGTAGTGTTTGATTAAACTTTGAGTAAAGTGGGAGTAAAACCTAAAGAGTGGTTGGATGCCATCGGATGTGATGGCAAAAGCCCAAATCAGGCTATGGGAACAGCACAAAACCAAGCGGCAAGTGGCAGAAGCCACTTGCCGCTTAATTCCGTATAGCACAAGGCGTTATCAGTAGCTGCGGGCGAAGACCACGCGGCGGTGGCTGGGGCGGCCGCTGTAGATGCACTTGCCTTCTTCCTCGGGGGCATCGAAGGGGATGCAGCGGATGGTGGCCTTGGTCTCTTCCTTGATGCGTTCCTCGGTCTCGGGGGTGCCGTCCCAGTGGCAGAGGAGGAAGCCGTTCTTTTCGATTTCCTTTTTGAAGTCGTCCCAGGTGTCCACCTTGCGGGTCATGCTGGCGCGGAAGTCGGCAGCCTTCTTGAAGAGGTTCTGCTGGATCTGCTCCATGAGGTCGGCCACGTGGTCGGCGATGCCTTCGATGGGGAGGTTCTGTTTTTCGAGGGTGTCTCGGCGGCATACCTCGCAGGTGCCGTTCTCCAGGTCGCGCGGGCCGATGGCGAGGCGCACGGGGACGCCCTTGAACTCGTATTCGTTGAACTTCCAGCCGGGTTTGTACTCGGGACGGTTGTCGTATTTCACCACCAGGCCTTTGGCTTCGAGGGCCTTGACGATGGGGGCGATGTGCTCGTCGAGCTGGCGCTGCTGCTCGTCGCTCTTGCAGATGGGGACGATGGCCACGTGGATGGGCGCCAGGTGCGGGGGGAGGACGAGGCCGTTGTCGTCACTGTGGGTCATGATGAGGGCGCCCATCAGGCGGGTGCTGACGCCCCACGAGGTGGCCCAGACGTATTCTAGCGTGTTCTGATTGTTAAGGAATTGCACATCGAAAGCCTTGGCGAAGTTCTGTCCGAGGAAGTGGCTGGTGCCGGCCTGCAGGGCCTTGCCGTCCTGCATCATGGCTTCGATACAGAGGGTGTCGAGGGCGCCGGCGAAGCGCTCGTTGGGGCTCTTGTGGCCTTTGAGCACCGGCATGGCCATGTATTTCTCGGCAAACTCGGCGTAGACGTCGAGCATGCGGCGGGTCTCTTCTTCGGCCTCTTGGCGGGTGGCGTGGGCGGTGTGCCCTTCCTGCCACAGGAATTCGGCCGTGCGGAGGAACATGCGGGTGCGCATCTCCCAGCGGACCACGTTGGCCCACTGATTGCAGAGGATGGGCAGGTCGCGGTAACTCTTGATCCAGTTCTTATAGGTGCTCCAGATGATGGTCTCGGAGGTGGGGCGCACGATGAGCTCTTCTTCGAGGCGTGCGTTGGGGTCCACCACCACACCGCCGCCGTTGGGGTCGTTCATCAGGCGGTGGTGGGTCACCACGGCGCATTCCTTGGCAAAGCCCTCCACATGCTCGGCCTCGCGGCTGAGGAAGCTTTTGGGGATGAAGAGGGGGAAGTAGGCGTTCTGGTGGCCGGTGGCCTTGAACATGCGGTCCAGCTGGGCCTGCATCTTCTCCCAGATGGCGTAGCCATAGGGTTTGATGACCATGCATCCGCGGACGGCGCTCTGTTCGGCCAGGTCGGCGCGCACCACCAGCTCGTTGTACCATTCGGAGTAGTTTTCGCTGCGTTTCTGAAAATCTTTTGCCATATATTTTATTAGTTTATACAATAAAAGGGGTTGTTTGTCGTTTCGGTAGACAAAATGCAAAAGTACGACTTTTTTTTGACATAGAAACCAAAATTTGACCTCAAAGCGACATGAGACGATATATAATACTGACACTGACCATATTATCCATCCAGTGGGCCACCGCCCAGGTGAAACTGTCGGTCGACACCCTGCAGTGCCACATCGTGGGCTTCTCGGCCGGGGTGCAGATGCCTCTGGCAGGCAGCAACAGCCTGGGGCTGGAGGGGGGCAACATGAAAGACCTCTACCGCGGCCCCTACCTCGACTTCGGCCTCGAGTGGGGCTACCTCTTCCGCAACGGCTGGATGCTCACCCTCGACGGCGACCTGTGGTTCGGCTATAACAGCGACAACCTCAAGCTGCGCATCGAGCGCATGGGCGACGTCTACAACAGCCAGGGCTCGGCCATGAGTTGGGGCGGCACCGACGGCGTCGTCACCGCCTACAACCGCAGCCTGGCCGTGCGCCCAGGCGTGGCCAAAATGTTCCACATCCTGCCCAAAGACCCCAACTCGGGCCTCTTCGTCAAACTCAGCGGCGGATGGTGGATGCAGAAGACCGTCTTCAGCCAGGACATGAACGAGAGCGAGGTGCCGCAGCTCATGGACGACTACCAGCACCTCTACGACCACCTGCGCCACGGCGTGATGCTCACCGAGAGCATCGGATTTGCCTACATGAGCAACCTCAACACCTATATCAACGTCAAGATTTCCTTCGACATCAGCCAGTGCTGGAGCTGGTCCTCGCGCCCCTACACCATCGACAACGTCGTGGGTCTCAACGGCAAGGACGAGAACCGCTACTTCGACCTCATGTTCGGCATCAAACTCTCATGGCTCTTCCCCATCACCGGGCGCACCTCTTACGATTATTACTACTATTGATGAGAAAACTCTACATCCTGGGCATCTACCTCTACACGCTGGGCATCCGCCTGGCGGCGCTCTTCGGCCACCGCAACGCGCGCCTGATGGTGCAGGGGTGGCCACTGACCACTGACCACCGCACACTGACCACTGACCACTGCCCACTGACCACTGACCACTGCCCACTGACCACTGACCACTGGGTGTGGTTCCATGTCGCCAGCCTGGGCGAGTTCGAGCAGGCGCGCCCCGTGCTCGAGGCCTACCGCCAACGGCATCCCGACACCAAAGTCCTGCTCACCTTCTTCTCCCCCTCGGGCTACGAGGTGCGCAAGAACTACCCCCTGGCCGACCGCGTCGCCTACCTCCCCATGGACACCCCCCGCAACGCCCGACGCCTGCTCGACGCCTACCGCCCCGTGGCGGCCTTCTTCGTCAAATACGAATTCTGGTACAACTACCTCCGCGAGCTCCGCCGCCGCCAAGTCCCCACCTACCTCTTCTCCGCCATCTTCCGCCCGGAGCAGTACTTCTTCCTCCCCTATGGCCGCTGGTTCCTGAAACAAATCCGGCTCTGCTACCGCCACATCTTCGTGCAGAACGAGGAGAGCCTCCAACTGCTCGCCCGTCACGGCATCGATGCCACCCTCGCCGGCGACACCCGCTTCGACCGCGTGCACCAAATCGCCCAAGCCGCCGAGCCCGACGCCGTGGCAGAGCACTTCCTGCAAGGCCACGACGGCCCCGTCCTGGTGGCCGGCAGCACTTGGCCGCCCGACGAGCAGCTGCTGGCTCGCCTGCGCGAGAACAAAGAGTGGTTCCCCAGTCGCATCATCATCGCCCCGCACGAGATACACGAAGAGCACCTGCAGCAGATAGAGCGCCTGTTCCCGGGCAGCGTAAGGTATTCTAGTTTAACTAGTTCTACTAGTTTAACTAGTCCAACTAGCTCCACTAGCCAGGTCCTCATCATCGACAACATAGGCCTCCTCTCCAAACTCTACCGCTACGCCACCGTGGCCTATATCGGCGGTGGCTTCGGCGTGGGCATACACAATATTCTCGAAGCCGTGGCCTACGGCAAGCCCGTCGTCTTCGGCCCTAACTACCACAAATTCCAAGAGGCACACGACCTCATCGACCTCGGAGGCTGCATAATCGTAGACGAACATCCCGACGTATCGTTCCTACGGAAATTGTTTACCGACGACGACATCTACCATGCCGCTTCCGACGCCTGCATGCAACTCATGCGCCGCAACCTCGGCAGCACCGACATCATCCTCCACACCATTGAAAAGTAGACCCCTACATATAACCCTCCTCGCCCTCGCCTGCCTCCTCTTCGCCGGCTGCTACACCAACCGCTACATCCCCGACGGTTCCCACCGCCTGTACAACACGGTGCAGACCGTCGCCATGGCCGACTCCTCCGAGGTGACGCCCCTGGTGAAGGACGCTCTCAAGAAGTCGAACAACTACTACCTCCAGCGCCGCAACTCACGCGTGCTCGGCATCATGTGGCTCCCCGTCGGCATGCGCATCTACAGCATCGCCTCGCCCAAGGACAGCACCTTCTGGGGCAACTACTGGCGCCGACTCGGCCAAGCCCCCGTCGTCTACGACGAGGACAAAGCCCGCCGCACCGCCCTGCAGCTCCAGGGCCTGCTCGAGGAGAAGGGATGCTTCGGCTCCACCGTCACCTTCGACACCCTCGACCTGCGCGAGAAGAAAATCACCATCGGCTACCACATCCGCGCCACCCACCGCTACACCATCGACGAAGTGGCCTACCGCACCGAGAGCGACACCGTGCGCCGACTGCTCGACCAGTGGCGCGAGGCCTCCCTCCTCCGCCCCGGCGACCCTTACGACCAGGACAACCTCGCCGCCGAGCGCGCACGCCTCGTCTCCAACCTCCGCGAACAAGGCTTCTACCGCGCCACCGCCGACCACATCTCCTTCCTCGTCGACACCACCTACCACCCCCAGCGCCTCTCCATCGATGTCTATGTCGACAGCCGCCACCTGCGCATCTACCACATCAACAACATCTTCGTCTACCCCAACTCCACCGCCGGCCTCCGCAGCGGCGAGTCCACCTTCGACACCCTCATCTACAACTACGCCGGCCTCACCCGCAATTTCGACTACCAGTTCGTCTACGACAAACCCATGACCCTCCGCCCGCAGACCGTCTCCCGCGCCCTCATGCTCTTCCCCGGCATGACCTACCGCCCACGCTATGTGCAAAACACCTACAACTCGCTCCTCAACCTCCGCAACTTCAAGTATATCAACGTCGAGTTCAACGAGTCCCCCTCCTCCTCCGACACCCTCCCGCTGGTCGACGCCCATGTGCGCCTGATCAACGCCACCCAGCAGCGCCTCTCCCTCTCCTTCGAGCTCACCAACGCCTCCCCCCTGGGCTCGCAGGACTCCACCTCCTCCTTCCTCTCCGGCGGCAACCTCGGCCTCGAAACCTCGATCGAGTACCAGCACAAGAACCTCTTCGGCGGCGCCGAGCTGCTCCGCGTCAAAAGCGCGCTCCTCCTCGAACTTCCCAAACTCATCTTCCAAGGCCGCCAGCAGGGCTTCTACAACAACTTCAACGCCTTCGAGGTCTCCCTCGACGCCTCCCTCGACATACCCGCCTTCCTCCTCCCCTACTCCTCCGACCTCCGCTGGCAGCGCACACGCCCCCACACCCTCATCTCCCTCGGCGGCAGCTACCAGTACCGCTACTCCTTCGAGCGCATCCTGGCCAACACCTCCTTCGGCTACACCTGGAGCCAAAACCGCCGCGCACAGCACCAGCTCCTCCCCGTCGAGCTCACCTTCGTCCGCATGCTCGGCCTCGACCCCGACTTTGAGGCACGACTCAACACCCTCAACGACCTCCGACTCAAATACCAGTACTCCTCCCACTTCATCCTCAATTCCCGCTACGACTACTCCTACTCCAACCAGCAGTTCGGCTCCCGCCGCAACTTCTCCCTCCTCCGCCTCTCTGTCGAGAGCGCCGGCAACCTCCTGCGAGGCATCTCCAACATGGCATCCCTGCAGGCCGACAGCAACGGCGTCCTCCAGCTCTTCGGCGTCCCCTTCGCCCAGTATGTGCGCTTCGACGGTGCCTTCACGCGCTACACCTACCTCGGCGCCCGCTCCACCTTCGTCGCACGCCTCCTCCTCGGCATCGGCATCCCCTACGGCAACTCCCTCTCCATGCCCTACGAGAAGAGCTTCTTCGGCGGCGGCCCCACCACCATGCGCGCCTGGCAGCTCCGCCGCCTCGGCCCCGGCTCCTACTCCGCCTCCGGACAGGCCCTCGAACGCGTCGGCGACCTCCAGCTCGTCCTCAACCTCGAACACCGCTTCCCCATCGTCTCCATTCTCGAAGGCGCCCTCTTCGCCGACCTCGGCAACGTCTGGCTACTCAACCCCTCCGACCAGTATCCCGGCGGACACCTCCAGTGGGGCAACATCCTCCGCGAAATCGCCGCCGGCGTCGGCATCGGCCTCCGTCTCAACGTCTCCGTCGCCACACTCCGCGTCGACTTCGCCATCCCTCTCCTCGACCCCGGCGCCGACCACCTCTGGCAACCCCCGCACTGGCGCTTCAACCAGATAGTCACCAACTTCGGTATCAACTACCCATTCTGATGACCCGCATCGGCATACTCAGCGACACCCACGGCACACTCCCGCCGCAAGTCTTCTCCTTCTTCCGCGACTGCGACGAGCTCTGGCACGCCGGCGACATAGGACCCGGCGTCCTCGACCGGCTGCGACAGTTCAAACCCACACGCGCCGTATGGGGCAACTGCGACAGCTTCAACCTCCACTTCGAGCTCGATGAGTGCCTCTTCTTCGAAGTCGAAGGCCAGCGCGTGCTCCTCACCCACATCGGCGGCTACCCCGGCCACTACCCCTACCAGCTCCAGCGCACCCTCCGCCTCGCGCAGCCCGACATCTTCGTCTGCGGCCACAGCCACATCCTCAAAGTGATGTACGACAAGGAATACCGCTTCCTCCACATCAACCCCGGCGCCGCCGGCCTCCAGGGCTTCCACCGCGCCTGCACCCTTGTCCGCTTCGCCCTCAACCCACAACCAACCGACCTGGAAATCCTCGACTTCCCCAAGACCTCCCCCACCCCTCCCGCAGACGACTGCATCCCCTGAAACCAACCCCCAAAATCATCCTTTGGCGTAAGAAAAAACATACCCCGCAAGCACTTTTTTGTTAAAAAACACCCCCTACTGCCGCCCGCCCGAGGGGGCCAGCTGCGCGATGACCACGCCCGAGATGACCACCACAATGCCCGCCGCCTTCGCCCACGAGAACCCCTCCTGACCCAGCACCACCGCCGCAATCAGCGAGAATATCGGAATGGCGTTGTTGAAGATACACGCCTGCGAGGCACCCAGCTTCTTCACACCGTGGTTGTAGAACGCATACGCCAGCGTCGAGCAGCAGATGCCCAGCGTCAGCAACAGCAGCAGCATCCGCGGCGAAAACGACAGCTGCGCCATATTGCCGCGGTCGAACACCAGCACCAAAGGCAGGAAATAGACCAGCCCGATGAGGTTCTGCCACGTCGTGATCACCAGCGGATTGTACTTGCTCACCACCTTCACCAGCAGCGCCGTGTATACCACCGCGATAGCCACCGCGCCCGCCAGGAAAAGCATCCCCCGCAGGTTGCCCGTCAGCCCCTCGCCGCCCAGCAGCGTCAAACCCACCCCCACCAGCGACAGCACCACCCCGATCACCATCAGCGGATGGATCCTCTCGCGGTAGGCCACCCACATGCCGAACGGCACAAACAGCGGTATCGTAGCAATCACCACCGACGCCAGCGACCCGCTCACCAGCTGCACACCGGTCGTCTCACAGAGGTGGTAGATAAAAGGCTCGCACAGCGTCAGCAGTAGGAACCACTTGACGTCCTCGCGCCGGATGCGCGGCAGCTTGCGCATCAGCGCCAGCGTCGGCACCATCACCGCCGACGCCACCGCCAGCCGCAGAAAGACCAGCAACGTGACGCTCAGCGAGGGTTCGGTGAGGAAGAGCTCTTTGGTGAAGATGAAACTGATGCCCCAGAATATGACCGACAGCGTCAGCAAGATATAGGTGAAAGCACGTGTTTTCAATGTCTGTAGTTTAAAGGTTATTAGGTTATTAGGTTACAAGGTCAAAGGTTAAAGGTTATGGGTTATTGAATTTGGGTTTGCGCGCGTATCGTTGACTGCATAGAGTGGATTCCTCACTCCTCATTCCTCACTCCTCACTCCTCATCCCTCACTCATTCGCCCCTATCTCGGCCAGGTTCTCGCGTATCATCTCCTTGAGGTAGTTGATGATATGTATATCGTTGAGCGACATGCCGTCCAGCGCCTCCTTCAGCTCGTCGGTGTCGAGGACATACTCCCCCTCGTCGGTGCGGTAGGTGACGACAAAGTGAATGTCCTCGTGGGCCGAGAGCAGCAGCACGAGGGTGCCCGCGAGGTCGCCCATCGGCGGGCGGTCCCAGTGGTTGTGCTGGAACCAGAACTCCAGCCGCGTCCCCTTCCCCAGCTCGCTCTCCAGCTTCATACCACCGCCACAGTTCTCGGTGTTCATCTTGATCAGCGGCAGCCCCAGCCCCACCTTGCGCGTCGTGCGGCTCGTCGTGTAGGGGTCGGTCACACGCGCCAGAAATTCGGGGCTCATCCCGCGCCCGTTGTCCACTATCGTGAAGTGGAAATCGTTATTCTTGATGCTGTCCACGATGGTCAACTCCACATCCTTCGAGTCCGCGGCGGTCGAGTTCTCCATCAGGTCGTATACATGCATCGCCAGTTCTTTCATAATGTATATCTTAAAATTCGGGCTGCAAAATTACACATAAATTTTCAATCGCAAATAATAATTTTGCACCCACGGCGTTACTTGGGGCATACACATATATCATATTGCAGTATGAAACTACGCCGACTGACCCTGGCCCTGCTGACCGCCGCCTGCTGCCTGCTGACCTCTTGCGAGGAGGAGGACTTCGTCCCCCCATCGTTCCTGAGCATCGACGCCATCCAGCTCAAACCCACACCCGGCGTCACCTACACCGCACAAGACGGCTTCTGCAGCGCCGAGATAGTCTCCTGCTATGTCGAGGCCCTCTACAAAGACGGCCGCGAGGTCAAAACGCTCGGCCTCTTCGAGCTCCCCTTCACCGTACCGGTGCTCCACAGCGGCGAAGTGGAATACCTCGTCGTCAGCCCCGCCATCAAAATCAGCGGCATCTCCGGCATGCAAAGCTACTACCCCTTCTACACACGCGACACCATCCGCAACCTCACCCTCACCTCCGGCGACACCCTCCGCCTCGACACCCTCTCCGTCCACCACCGCGTGGGCATCGAAAACGGCATCAAACTCTTCGAACCCTTCGAATACTCGCCCGAAACACCCACCGCCGCAAGCCTCAGCCTCGACTCCATCACCTGGCACCCCAACGACCGCCAGAACGCCTGCTCCGGCAGCGGCTACGTCTCCGTCCACGTGCCCGACTCCGTCACAATGGTACCCTTCTCCATCAACCGCGATTTCTACGTGCCAGACCCCATCACCATTGTCTACCTTGAGCTCGACAGCCGCTCCGACCTTCCCTTCGAAGTCTACATGCACTCCCGATACACCTCCGGCGGCGCCGTCGAAAAACAGCGCGTCATGGTGGTCAACCCCAGCAACCACTGGAAACACATGTACATCAACCTCGGCCGCATTCGCGACTGGTTCAACAACTATCCCGACTTCCGCATCTCCTTCGCCGCCCTCAACGTCGAGGGTAAAGAAGGCGACATTCGACTGGACAACGTAAAACTGCTCACCACCACCTCCTACGCCAAATGAAACGCCGCCAGACGCTGAAATACATCCTCTGCGACCTCTTCGCAGCCATGCTCTCGTGGGCCGCACTCTTCTTCTTCCGCAAACTGGTCCTGGAACCCACCGTGGCATTCGACCCCTCTGACCTTCAGGCCATCCTCCACGACCCCAACCTCTGGCTAGGCCTCGCCGTCGTACCCCTCGGATGGCTCACACTCTACACCCTCCAGGGCTCCTACCGCAACGTCCTGCGCAAAGCCCGCGTCAAAGAACTCCTCGACACCCTCATCGGCTCCCTCATGGGCGTCGTCGTCATCTTCTTCCTCCTCCTCGTCGACGACCACGTCTCCACCTACGCTGGCCACTACCGCGCATTCCTCTTCCTCCTCGCCACCCACTTCCTCCTCACATACATCCCCCGCCTGCTCATCACCTCGCAAACCGCACACCGCGTCCACACCCGACGACTCGGATTCCCCACCCTCATGATCGGAAGCAAAAAGAAAGCCTTCCAAACCTACCTCGACCTCGAAAACCAAGAAACCTACTCCGGCAACCAGTTCGTCGGCTTCGTCACCGTCAACGGACAAATCGAGCCCCAACTCCAGTCCGTCATGCCACACCTCGGCTCCATCGACGACCTCCGACCCCTCATCGACAGCCACAACGTCGAAGAAGTCATCATCGCCGTCGAAGACTACGAGCAGGACAAAATCGCCGAAATACTCCGCTCGCTCAACACCTGCGGCGACCTCATCATCAAAATCACACCCGACGCTCGCGACCTCATCATCGGCTCCGTCCGCCAGGAAAGCATCTTCCACTCACCCTTCATCGTCATCAACAACCGCCTCATGGCCGAATGGCAATACTCCGTCAAGCGCATCGCCGACATCGCCATCTCCCTCCTCGCCATGGTCCTCCTCTCCCCCGTCTACCTCGCCACCGCACTCGCCGTCAAACTCACCTCCCCAGGCCCCGTCTTCTACGCCCAGGAACGCATCGGCTACCACGGACGACCCTTCCGCATGCACAAATTCCGCTCCATGTACGTCGACGCCGAACAGAGCGGCCCCGCCCTGAGCAAAGACAACGACCCCCGCATCACACCCTTCGGACGCTTCATGCGCAAAGTCCGCCTCGACGAAATACCCCAATTCTGGAACGTCCTCCGCGGCACCATGTCCATCGTCGGCCCACGCCCCGAACGCCAGTTCTACATCGACCAAATCGTCCGCCGCGCCCCAGAATACCTCCTCCTCCAACGCGTCAAACCAGGCATCACCTCCTGGGGACAAGTCAAATACGGCTACGCCTCCACCGTCGACGAAATGATCGAGCGCCTCCGCTACGACCTCCTCTACCTCGACAACATGTCCATCACCACCGACCTCAAAATCATGGTCTACACCATCAAGATCATCGTCCAAGGCCGCGGCAAATAACAGAAAGACCATAGTAAGACTTGGTCCCTAGAGAACCCCTGGAAAACCCTTACAATCTGCCAGTTATCCTCGACGCATTTTCGACCCCTTGGGGATAGTTTTTTCAAAAATCGCCCAAATTTATTTCACCATTTTCTCCGCCGTTTCGCCCGCTCCCGGATGCACAACGGGAGAGATCTTTGTGCCAAAATGAAAATAATTTCACCAAGTAACCAAATTAGTTGTATCTTTGCACCACCAATCCGAATGAGTTGGATTGGCAAAATAGTTGTAAATTAAACAATTTAGTTGCAATGAAAAACAAATATCGCGACCTGATCGACCAGACCTTCGACTTCCCGCAGGACGAATTCCGCACCGAGGATGGCGAACTCTACTACCACGACATCCCCCTCATGGAAGTCATCAAACAATACGGCACCCCGCTCAAAATCACCTACCTACCCAAGATCAGCTCGCAGATCCAACGCGCCAAGCGCCTCTTCAACGTCGCCATCGCCAAGACCGACTACCAGGGCACCTACAACTACTGCTACTGCACCAAGTCGTCGCACTTCGAATTCGTGCTCCGCGAAGCTCTCAAAAACGACATCAACCTCGAAACATCCTCCGCCTTCGACATCAACCTCATCCAGGAACTCCACAACCAGGGCCTCATCGATAAAGACAAAGTCATCGTCTGCAACGGATTCAAGAAAGACATCTACATCGACAACATCATAAGCATCTTCAACGACGGCTTCCGCAACGTCATACCCATCCTCGACAACAAGAACGAATACTACACCCTCGACCGCATGCTGACCGACGGCAGCGAACCCATGAACCTCGGCATCCGTATCGCCTCCGAAGAGGAACCCAAGTTCGACTTCTACACCTCGCGCCTCGGCATCCGCTACAACGACATCGTCTCCTTCTTCGAGGAACAGATCAAGCCCAACCCCAAGTTCCGCTTCCGCATGCTCCACTTCTTCATCAACACCGGCATCCGCGACACCGCCTACTACTGGAACGAACTGGCCAAATGCGTCAACGTCTACTGCGACCTCAAGCGCGTATGCCCCGAGCTCGACTCGCTCAACATCGGCGGCGGCTTCCCCTCCAAAGTCAGCCTGGCAGCCAACTTCGACTACGAATACATGGCCGAGGAGATACTGGCCCAGATAAAGAACATCTGCACCCAGCGCGGTGTCGAGGAACCCAACATCTTCACCGAGTTCGGCTCCTTCACCGTCGGCGAAAGCGGCGCCACCCTCTACAGCATCCTCGACCAAAAACAGCAGAACGACCGCGAGCTGTGGTACATGATTGACTCCTCGTTTATCACCACCTTGCCCGACACCTGGGGCATCAACCAGCGCTTCATCATGCTGCCGGTCAACCACTGGGACTGCGAATACCAGCGCGTGTTCCTCGGCGGCCTAACATGCGACAGCGAGGACTTCTACAATGCCGACTCCCATGCCAACGCCATCTTCCTGCCCAAACTGCAGAAGGACGACCCGCTCTACATCGGCTTCTTCCACACCGGCGCCTACCAAGAGAGCATCGGCGGCTACGGCGGCATACAGCACTGCCTCATCCCCGCGCCCAAGCACGTCATCATAGACAAAGACGAAAATGGCGAATACACTACCAAGTTATTCGCCAAAGAGCAGAGCTACAAGTCAATGCTGAAGATACTAGGCTACTAGTGCTCTAGCAACTGGTGCAGTTCCACCTCGTAGATAAAGGGGGTATAGCCAGGAATACTGCCGCTACCGCGCTCGCCAAAGGCCAGCTGGTAGGGGAAATAGAAGCGGTAGAGGCTGCCCTCGTTCATCAGCTGGAAGCCCTCGATCAGTCCCGGGAACATCGGATTACCCACCACATGGATGATAGAGTCGCGCTGACCATAGGACTGGTCGTAAGGTTCGCCGGTGAGCATCAGCTTGCTGCGATAGTCGAAACAGATGCGCTGCGCGAACTTTGCCTTCGGCCCGTGGCCCTCGCGGAGCACCTCATAGCAGAAACCTTTGGGGTGCTCTTTCACGTTGGGATTGGTGCGCTTTAGGTTCTCCAGATACTCTTTTTGCTGGGCATCCACGCTGACCGACATCTGCTTGGCCTGCTGCATCTGCTCGGCATTCTGCAGGAACATCAGGTACTGCATGGCATCCATCATCTCTTCTTCACTCATCGGCTGCTGTTTGCCTTCGAGGGTGTGGCAGATGGCCTGGACAACAGTGGCGCGGTCGAGGGTGTCGAAGATGCCCATATTGAGAGTGTTGGCGAAGTTGACACCATAGGTCCACGAGAGGGAGTCAAGAGCGTTTTCAAGCTGCGCGGGCTGGCCGATATTGTATTTTTGCTGATTGCCACCGTTGCAGGCTGCCATCAGGCAGCCTGCAGCGAGGCCAAGAATTACATTGTGTGCTTTCATTTTCCTTATTTTTGTACGATTAGTTTGTTGGTGCCGATACCTTCGGCGGTGTGTGAACGGACGAGGTAGATGCCGGCAGGGATGTATTCGAGGTTCAATGTGCAGCGGTCGGCGCAGGGCTGGTCAATGATGGTGCGCCCCATGAGGTCGAGCAGCTGGACACGTTGGAGGCCGGCGGCTTCGACGGTGCAGCGGTCGGTGGCGGGATTGGGGGCCATGGTGGCGGCGATGGAGGCCGACTCGATGCCGACATTGCAGTCGGAGTAGGGTTTGGTGAAGGGCTTGCGGTTCTGGGCAGTTACGGAGAAGAAGGAGCGGCTGAGGTCGCGGCCGTCGGGTATTTCGAGTGTAGCGGAGCCGGTGGCACCGACATAGGCGGCGGCGATGAGCGAGAGGTCGTGGTCGACAAGGGCGATATAGGCGTAGGGTTCGGCTTCGACTTCAATGCTGTTGCCGTTGCGCGACACGTGTCCGAAGGTGAGGTCGGAGGCGCGGCCGAGCCAGGGCATAAGGGAGGGGTCGCCCATGAGCTCGTAGATTTCCCAGTAGTATTCGACCATATCGGCGGAATAGTCGGAGGAGTGGGCCTGGCTATTGACGGACATGAGGCCTGAGTGAACCATGGCGCCGGCGGTGATGTTGCGGTTGAGGAAGGACTCGCCGTGTGTGTGGAAGAGGCGGTCGTAGGCGCCGAGGTTGTTGGCGTCGTAGGAGGGGTTCATTTCGTTGTAGAGGTTGCTGCGGACGCCGACGGCGAAGTAGAAGTCTTCGTCCCAGAAGGTGGAGTTGGTGCCGCCGATGTAGCCGATGGCGCCGGCGTTGTCGCCTTTGCGGAGGAGGGCTTCGCCGAAACAGAAGGTGTTGTTGAAGAAGTTGGTCAGGCAGCAGTTGCCGATCATGAAGGAGGGCTTGCCGTTGTTGGTCATTTGCGAGACGTGGGAGTTGGTGAAGGAGGGGTTGCCCCATCCGTTTTCGAAGCCGTGGGCGCTGTAGTTGATCCAGCCGAGGCCTTCGTTGTAGAGGTTGCGGAGTGCGGAGGCGGAGTTGCGGTCTTTGGAGCTGCCGGTGACGGTGACGCCGGAGGGGACAAAGCTGGTGTTGTTTTTGTAGTATACGACGTCGTTGAAGCCGTTGGCGTCGGTGGTGTAGTGACGTGCGATGTAGTCCATGGTGGGGTCGGCGCAGCGCCATGCGTTGTCGTTGTCGTTGGTGCCGCCGCCGTCGATGCCGGAGATGAGGGCAGCGCGGCCGAGGTAGGAGTCGTCGGCGAACTGGTAGCGTTCGTAGAGGAGGGTTTTGGAGACGATGTTGTTGAGTTCGTTGGTGTCGGTGACGGAGAAGCGTCCGAGGAAGCAGTCGCGGAGGTTGTCGTTGGTCCAGGTGGTGTAGTAGTGGTCGGTGACGTGGTTGTCGAGCCGGTACCAGGAGCCGCGGAGGAAGTTGTTGGGGGAGATGTTGCAGTTGTAGGCCGGGAGTTGTTCGTGGTCGCCGATGAGTATGATGTAGGTCGGGGCGGGGTTGGCGTCGGTGGCGTCGAGGAAGCGTTGCGTGATGGCGGAGGTGATGGCGGAGGTGGTGTTGGAGGCGAGGTCGGCGGAGTAGATGATTTCGACGAGGAGGCCCTGTGTGCGCTTCCAGTCGGCGAACTGTTGGAGGCTGTGGCTGTTGCGGATGCCGCTGATGTTGCCGGCGACGATGAGCATGCTGACGGGGGCCTGGGGGGTGGTGACTTTGGCGAAGGGGTTGTTGAGGGTCTGGGTGGTGGCGAAGGAGGGGGTGTGGTGGCGGCGGTAGTGGTCGAGGGTGCGGTCGGGGTCGGCGGCGGTGAAGCTGACGGTGATGTCGGCGCTGCGGCAGACGATGACCTGACGCGAGACGGGGTTGACGCTGACGGGGGCGAAGGTGAACTGGGCGAGGTTGCGGTCGCGCTCGATGCCGAGGGGCGTGGCGGCGGCCAGGGGGAGGCTGAAGAAGGCGTCGGTGGAGTAGCGCTCGTGGTTGAAGGCGGACGGGTGGGTGCTATGGCTCTTGGAGCGGGGAGCCTGGAGGGGGTAGAACTGGAAGTTGGCGTCGGTGAGCTGGAGGGTGTCGTAGACGGCGTTTTGGACGGAGATTTCGATGGAGGAGCAGAAGGGTGTGGCGATGTAGTGGGAGAGGACGGGGAGTGCCGGCGAGCCGACCTGGCCGCCCGGGGAGTAGCCCGCGAGGGTGAGGGAGGCATACTTCTGCCCGTCGAGTGCCTGACTGGCGAACTGCAGCGACGGGGTCTCATAGTGTAGTTTCAGCCGCTGAAGGTTGTCTTCATAAACCTGCTGTGCGCTTGCCGACAGGGTGGCTGCCGAGAGGAGAAGGGCGCAAAGGACTGTTTTTTTCATTTTTATGTTATTTTTTGTTTGTTTTCTATGGTGTTGGATGGGGTTTTCCAAGGGAATGGTAGGGGTTTTCTAGGGGAATAGATAGGCCTTTTCGCATTATTACCCATCGATGGGTAAATCGGGATACATTTTTTGGATTTCGGGGTTGGGTGCGGTGATGGTGATGATTTCGTCGCGGACGGGGTGATGGAAGGTTATCTGCCTGGCGTGGAGCGAGATGGAGCCGTCGGGGTTGGAGCGCGGGGCGCCGTATTTGAGGTCGCCGCGGATGGGGCATCCGATGTTGGCGAGCTGGCAGCGGATTTGGTGGTGGCGTCCGGTGTGGAGGTTGATGTCGAGGAGGTGGTAGCCGCCGGCGGAGAGTGCGATTTCGCGGTAGGTGAGCCGGGCGAGTTTGGCGCCGGGCTGGCCGTTGGTGACGCAGTAGGATTTGTTGAGTTGCTCGCGCTTGACGAGCCAGTTTTCGAGCACGCCCTCGGGCTTGGGGGGTGCGTTGCGAACGATGGCCCAGTAGTGCTTCTCGAAGTCGCGGGTGCGCACCTTGTCGACCATGCGGCTGAGGGCTTTGGAGGTTTTGGCCAGGAGGACGACGCCGGAGACTGGGCGGTCGATGCGGTGGATGAGGCCGCAGTAGACCTGGCCGGGCTTGTGGTCGCGCTCTTTGATGAAGGCTTTGACGAGGTCGGTCAGGGCCGGGTCGCCGGTCTTGTCGCCCTGGCAGATTTGCCCGGGGAGTTTGTTGACGGCCAGCAGGTGGTTGTCTTCGTAGAGTATTTGACTGGGCGAGAAGGTCATATGATTTCTGCTATGGGGCTGATGCCGTTGCGGACTTTGTCCTGGAGGCCGACGTTGATGGCGAAGTCGAGCGGGAGGAAGAGGTCGACGCGGGAGCCGAATTTGATGAAGCCCATTTCCTGGTTCTGTTTCACTTTGTCGCCTTCCTTGGCGTAGCATACGATGCGGCGCGCCATGACGCCGGCCACCTGGCGGAGGAGGATGCGCTGGCCGCCGGGGAGGAGGAGGCCGACCTCGGTGCGCTCGTTGAGGTCGGAGCTCTTGGGGTAGGAGGCGACGAAGTAGTTGCCGTGGCGCACGCGGGCGTACTCGACGGTGGCGTCGCAGGGGTAGCGGTTGACGTGGACGTTGGCGGCGGACATGAAGATGGAGACCATCGTGCAGTCGGCCTTGAGGTAGTGTTTCTCGTAGACCCGCTCGATGGCGACGATGGTGCCGTCGGCCGGGGCGACGAGCTCCTGCGGGCTCTCGGTGAAGATGCGGCGCGGGATGCGGAAGAAGGCGGTGATCATGAGGCCGAAGACGACGAGTGTCAGCAGAAAGAGGTAGTGGAGCCACATCCACTCCTCGACAAAGAGGAGCATCAGCAGCACCACCAGCAGGATGGTGGCCACGGTGATCATGATGATTTTCTTGCCTTCGCGGTGAATTTTCATATCAGTGTTCAGTGTTTAATGTTCAGTGGTCAGTGGTCAGTTCAAAAGGAGGAGGACGATGTAGACGAAGGGGGTGATGATGAGCAGGCTGTCGAAGCGGTCGAGGAAGCCGCCGTGGCCGGGCATGATGTTGCCGCTGTCTTTGACGCCGACGGAGCGTTTGAGCATGCTTTCGACGAGGTCGCCCAAGGTGGCGACGACCGAGCAGACAAGGCCGACGGCGAGCCATGTGGGCCAGGCGACGTCGGGGACCAGCAGCGGGCCGACAAAGACTGCCACGAGGACCGCCACGAGGACGCCGAAGGCGGTGCCCTCCCAGGTCTTGCCGGGCGAGTGGCGCGGCCACATCTTGTGCTTGCCGAAGAGCGAGCCTCCGATGTAGGCGCCGGAGTCGTTGATCCAAACCAGGGCGATGACCATCAGCAGGGCGTTCTCGCCGAGGTCGGAGGCGATGGAGGACATCAGCGCGAGGGGTATGGCGGCATAGAGGAGCGGCACCATGGTGTAGGCCGCCTCGCGGAAGGGCTGCTCGCTGCTGCGCCACAGCTCGACGATGACCGACAATGCAAAGAGGACCGGGAAGAAGCCATAGGCCATCAGCATCATGGCGAAGCCTTCGCCGGCAGGCAGGACGGCGGGCAGGGTGAGCATCAGCAGGGCGCCGACGACGTAGAGGTAGCCCAGCGGGCGGCAGGGGCGCGCACCCTGCTGCTCCACCATGCGGAAGAATTCATACGTGCACCCCACCGCCACGAAGAGCAGGAAGGCGGTGAAAAGCAGGTGGCCGAGGGTGGCATTGCCGGTGAGGCGGCCACTGTAGAGCGTGCCGAGGAATAGCAGCACATAGACTGCGGCGCTGGCGGTGCGGATCCAGAAGGTATTCATAGTGGTCAGCGGCTAGTGGTCAGTGGTCAGTGTTTCGGGTTCTGTGGCGGGCTCGGGGAGGGCCTTGGGGGCCTCGTCCCAGGGGCGGGGGCCGTAGATGCGCTCGAGGTCTTCGCGGAAGAGCACCTCCTTGTCGTAGAGTTGGGTGGCGAGTTCGTCGAGCTGGTCGCGGTGGCTGAGGATGAGCTCCTTGGCCTTGGCGTAGGCCTCTTCGACCATGCGGCGCACCTCGCGGTCGATGGTCTCGGCGGTCTTCTCGGAGAAGGGCTTGGTGAGCCCCCACTCGCTTTGGCCGGTGGAGTCGTAGAAGCTGATGTTGCCCACCTCGGGGCTCATGCCGTAGTAGGTCACCAGGGCCTGGGCCATCTTGGTGGCACGCTCGATGTCGTTGAGGGCGCCGGTGGAAATCTTGCCGAAGACTATCTCCTCGCTGGCGCGGCCGGCCATGAGCGAGGTCATCTCGTCGAACATCTGCTCGTAGGTGGTTATCTGGCGCTCCTCGGGCAGGTACCAGGCGGCGCCGAGGGCCTTGCCGCGCGGCACGATGGTTACTTTGACCAGCGGGTTGGCCCAGCGCAGAAGCCAGGAGACCGAGGCGTGGCCCGACTCGTGGTAGGCGATGGTGCGCTTCTCCTGGTCGGAGAGCACCTTGGTGCGCTTCTCGAGGCCGCCGACGATGCGGTCCACGGCGTCGAGGAAGTCCTGTTTCTCAATGCATTTCTTGTTCTTGCGGGCGGCCACAAGGGCGGCCTCGTTGCATACGTTGGCGATGTCGGCGCCGGAGAAGCCGGGCGTCTGCTTGGCCAGGAAGTCGCGGTCCACGAAGCCCTCGCTCTGCGGGTCGGCATTGAGTTTGAGCTTCTGCATGTGGACGTTGAAGATGGCCTTGCGCTCCTCGATGTCGGGCAGCTCGACGTAGATTTGGCGGTCGAAGCGGCCGGCGCGCATGAGGGCCTTGTCGAGCACATCGGCGCGGTTGGTGGCGGCCAGCACGATGACGTTGGTGCCGCTGGAGAAGCCGTCCATCTCGGTCAGCAGCTGGTTGAGGGTGTTCTCGCGCTCGTCGTTGCCGCCGGTGATGCCGCGGCCGCCGCGGGCGCGACCCACGGCGTCGATCTCGTCGATAAAGACGATGCAGGGGGACTTCTTCTTGGCCTCCTCGAAGAGTCCACGCACACGCGAGGCGCCGACGCCGACGAACATCTCGACGAAGTCGGAGCCGCTCATGGAGAAGAACGGCACGCCCGCCTCGCCGGCCACGGCCTTGGCCAGCAGAGTCTTACCCGTGCCCGGAGGGCCTACGAGGAGCACACCCTTGGGGATTTTGCCGCCGAGGTCGGTATAGTGCTTGGGGTTCTTAAGGAAGTCCACCACCTCCATCACCTCCTCCTTGGCGCCGGCCAGGCCGGCCACGTCCTTGAAGGTGACGTTGTTCTGCTTGGTGGCGTCGTATTGCTTGACATTGCTGCGGCCGAAGCCGAACATGCCGCCGAAGCCGCCGCCATCGCCGCCCATCTGCTTGCGGGCGTAGGCACTCATGCCCCAGAAGAAGAGCATGAAGAGGAGCAGCGGCCCGAACCACACGAGCATCTCGCGCAAGGCGTTGCTGCGGGTGTCGATTTTGTAGCTGACGTGCACGCCGGTCTTCTCCTCGATGCGGGCCAGCTCCTTGTCAAAGTGGTCGAGGTCGCCCACGTTGAGGATATAGATGCCCGCCGGGGCGGCTTGGCCGGTGATGGAGTAGTTGTGGAGGTCGCGGTAGTTGGTGTCGGTCTTGACGGCCTCGGACTTGACGCGTATCTCGGCCATCTCTTTGTTCACCACGGTGACGCTCTCGTAGTCGCCGCGCTCGAGGATATACTCCAGCTTGGCCCAGTCGGCAGGCACCTTGGTGCTGCCCTTGCCGCCGAAGAAGCCGAAGATGAGGCCGAGCATGATGATGCCGTATATAATAAATAGTACGCGCGCGACCTTGGGGCGCTTGCCCTGCGGCTGCTGCGGCTTCTGGGGTCGCTGCTGCTGTTGCTGCTGCTGTTGTTGCTGTTCCGCCATACTCTAATTCCTAATTTCTAATTACTAACTCCTAATTGAAACCTCCTCGCCGTCGCTCCAGAGCTCGTCGAGGCGGTAGAAGGCACGTTTCTCTTTCTGGAAGATGTGGACCACCACGTCGAAATAGTCCATCAGTATCCACTCGGCGTTCTGGTATCCCTCCACCTTGTGGGGGTTCAGGCCGGTGGCTTTCTTGACCGCCTCGTGGACGGCATCGCTCAAGGCGCTGACGTGCGACGGCACATTGCCGGTGGCTATGACGAAGAACTCGGACGGAGCGCCCTGCACACGTCGCAGGTCCAGGATACGCACCTCCTCGGCTTTCTTCTCGTCCATTATCTGGGCAGCCAGTCGGGCCAGCACCAGGCTCTCTTTGTTGTCTTTCATTCTGTTAGATTGTGTTGGCAGTAAATATTCTGGTCCCCTCGCGCTCCTCGATGTCCACACGCACATAGTGTTCGGGCAGCAGGGGTTCAATCTTCTCGGTCCATTCGGTGAAACACCAGCTTCCGCTGTAGAAATATTCCTCGTAGCCGATGTCGTAAGCTTCGGCGAGGCTCTTGAGGCGGTAGAAGTCGAAATGGTAGACCGGCTCCCCCACCCTGTCGGAATACTCGTTGACGATGGCGAAGGTGGGGCTGCTCACGTTGTCCTCCACGCCGAGCTGGCGGCAGAGTTCCTTGATGAGGGTGGTCTTGCCCACGCCCATCTTGCCGAAGAAAGCGAAGAAACGCTCCCCAGGGAATTCCCCGAGCAACGCCTCGGCCACGGCCGGCAGCTGGTCTATATTTGAAATCTCGATTTTCATAGTGTTCATTTACCGCAGTCGGTCGGCAGCGCGCACCTTGGCCTCGTCGCTGCGTATGGCGCGCTGGGCGAGGAAGAGCAGCACCAGCGAGGCCAGGGGCAGGAAGGCACCTGCCTGCCAGCCCACCACAGGCTCCCCGCCGCCGAGGCCGGCCATCAGCAGGTCGCGGTACTTGTCCACAGCCCAGAAGAAGACCACGAAGGCGTAGGCCACATTGATGAGGAATGCCAGCCCCGTGATGCGAGCCTGCATGGTGCGGCGCTTGTAGAGGAAGATGCAGAGCACCGCCAGCAGAAGCACACAGAGGGCGAGGGTGATGAGAGGCCAGGTGGACATGCCGGCGAGGCGCTGTCCATACTGTACCAGGGGCTCGCCCGAGGCCAGCTGCTGCAGGGTGTCGGGATTGTCGCCGGCAATGAGGTTGAGTTCGGCCGTTACGCGCTGGCCGGTAGCGAGGTCGAAGGTGTAACCGGCCACGGGGAAGGCAAAGCACAGAGCCATGCACACCGCCGCCAGGGCCAGCCATAGGGTTTGGATACGTTGTATCATCGTGTCAATTTATCAGTTTTCAATTTCCAGTTCATCCGCCTTGCGGGTCTTCTGCAGTACGGTGGCGTCCTTCATATACATGAAGCCCGGGTTGCCGCGCATGATGGCCTTGATGGCGGTGGCGTCGGCGAAGAGGTAGTCGAGGCCCGAGATATTGTTCTCGTACAGCCACGCCTGCACCTCCTCGGGCAGCGCCGAAGTAAGCATAACAATTTTCGTGCCATTCTCTTCGGCCTGGGCCAGAGCGCTTTTCACCTCCTCCACACCCGAGGGCTTCATCTTGGCCAGCGAGTGCACGGTAACCATGACAAGCCCCTCCTCGCTCAGCAGGAGGTCGACCGAGTGGTCCTCGCCCTCGGCATCCATCATGCTGAATCCGTCGGCCTTCACCTCGAAGGGCTCATCGCTGGTGGAGCTGACTATCTCCCAGCGGTCGAAGTCCTTGTACTCGGCCGGCACCTGGTCCCACCCGCCGTTGGGGTAGTCGACGGTTACCTCCTCGCCGGTGGCGATGTTCTTGAAAGTCATGTGGTTCATAGCCTCGCGCTCCTCCACCATGCGGTTGCCCTCCTTCCAGGGGCGGAAGTCGATGACGGGCTCGTGCTTGATGTTGTAGATGGAAAATACCACCATGGCGGCGATGGCGGCCAGCAGGATAATCCAGTCGCGCTCGAAGCGGCGGCGGTAGCGCAGCCAGCGGGTGAGGAATATCCAGACCGTGGGCACGTCGAGCGCCACATTTTTCCAGAAGGTCTGCCAGTTTGTCAGTTTCACCGCGTCGCCGAAGCAGCCGCAGTCGCTCACCTTGTTGGTGATGGCGTCGACGAGGGTGGTGGCGGTGAAGAAGAGCATCATCAGCACCAGCGCCCAAGCCGAGAGGAGGCGGAAACTGTTGGTGATGAGCAGCACGCCCACCACAAATTCGGCGCATATCAGCATCACGCTCAGCAGGTTGGCCATCGGCAACGCCCACTCGAAGCTCATGCCGAACAGCTCCCAGGCGGTCATGTACTCCTGCACCTTGTAGGCCGTGCCCAGCGGGTCGACGCCCTTGACGAAGGAGGAGAAAAGGAACACCAATCCCACCACCCAGCGGGCGATGACATTGAGCGTGTAGTTGAGGGTTGTGTCTTTTATTTGCATGGTTTTCTTCTGATTATCTGATTGTTTCGACTAATTCCGATTATTCCGACTTCTGCTCCATCTCCGTCAGGCGGCAGAGGCAGAAGAGCGAGTAGTTCACGATGTCCATATAGCCGCCCTCGACGCCCTCGCTGACGAGGGTCTTGCCATGGTTGTCCTCTATCTGCTTGATGCGCAGCAGCTTCATCAGGATGAGGTCCACCATCGACTCGACGCGCATCTGGCGCCACGCCTCGCCATAGTCGTGGTTCTTGTCCATCATCAGGTCGAGGATGCGGGTGGTCTCGGCATCATAGAGAGCCATGGCGTCGTCAAGCGGCAGCTCCAGGTCGTCGCTTTCGAGGGTCAGCTGAATCAGCGCCATGACGGCATAGTTGACCATCGCCACGAACTCGTCGCGCACGTCGTCGCCCACGCGGTTCTCGCCGCTCTCCTGCAGGCTGCGGATGCGGCTGGCCTTGATGTATATCTGGTCGGTCAGCGAGGGCAGGCGCATGATGCGCCACGAGGTGCCGTAGTCGCGCGTCTTCTTCTCGAACAGCGCGCGGCACTCCGCCACCTCGTGCTCCATCTCGCTTCGTGTATCTGCGTATTTATTCATATCACCCACACAAACGCACATCGTACCCGTTTATTGTGCACCGCATATAAAAAAAAGTACTGCCGCAAGAAATCTGCCGGCAGCACCTTGTGGATTTGGTAATATTGGAGAACCCTCCACGTGTTTAATGGACTGCAAAAATACGCACAGAGCGCGCCTTCCTACAAATTTCAACTGTTAAAAAAAATTAAAAAATACACATTTCGTTGACTTCCTGCAACTTACAAACAAAGAAAACTATACCCACATCGAAAGTTTTCTTCTGCAAAAACGTACCAGCGGCACCTGAATTTGTCGTTTTTTTTCTCTCAATTTACACCGCGGTGTTGAAGTAAGACCATAGTAAGACTTGATCCCTACCGTCCCCCTACCACCCCCTTACAATCAGCCACTTACACACCCACAAAAAAAGGCGCCCCAGGGCACAATAATATGCCCCGTGCGCCGTTATTTGGGCATGACCACAGAACCTGCCTTCGAGCCCTTCAGCATCACCGTCGGCGGCCGGCTGGTGGAATTCCGCCGGCCAGCCGTCATGGGCATCCTCAACATCACCCCCGACTCCTTCTACGACGGCGGACGCCACCTCGCACCCGCCGACATGCTCGCCCACGCCCACCGCCTGCTCGACGACGGCGCCGACATCCTCGACCTCGGAGCCGCCTCCTCGCGCCCCGGCGCCACACTCCCCCACCCCGACGAGGAAGCCGCACGCCTCACCGAAGCCATACGCCTGCTGCGCACCGAATTGCCCGACGCCATCCTCTCCGTCGACACCTGCTGGGCCACACCCGCACGCGCCGCCATCGAGGCCGGTGCCGACATCATCAACGACATCTCCGGCGGACAGTTCGAACGCGACCGAAGTGGAGCGAACGACCCTGAAGGGAGTTCCATGTTCGCCACCGTCGCCTCTCTCCAGGTCCCCTACCTCCTCATGCACACCCGCGGCCTCCCTGGCGAGATGCAGCAACTGACTGGCTACGACGACATCATCGACGACCTGACGAAATACTTCTCCGCCCGCCTCGACACCCTCTACCGCCTCGGCGTCAAAGACATCTGGCTCGACCCCGGCTTCGGCTTCGCCAAGAGCCTGGAGGACAACTATGTGCTGCTCGACCGCCTCGACGAGCTCACCACCCTCTTCCGCCAGCCCCTCGTCGCCGCCCTCAGCCGCAAAAGCATGATCTACCGCCGCCTCGGCTGCACCCCCGACGACGCCCTCCACGGCACCGTCGCCCTCGACGCCATCGCCCTCCTCAAAGGGGCCCGCATCCTCCGCGTCCACGACCCACGTCCAGCCCTCGACACCATCAAACTCCTATTCCCATGATCATCAACGCCATTATGGGCCTGCCGCATGTGCGGCTCATCGACATCATCGACGTCCTCATCGTCGCCGTCCTCGTCTACTACATCTACCGCATGGTGCGCGGCACCAACGTCATGCTCATCTTCTGGGCCCTCATCGTGTTGCTCGTCTCCTGGCGCGTGGCCGACCTGCTCGAGATGCGCCTCCTCGGCGCCATCCTCGGCGGCGTGGCCAGCGTGGGCCTCATCGCACTCATCGTCATCTTCCAACCCGAGATTCGCAAGTTCCTCCTCTTCCTCGGCACCAAAACCCAGCTCGACGAGTCGTGGCTCCAGCGCCTGCAGTTCTGGCGCCACCAGCAGCAGGCGTCCAAAGGCAACAGCTACGAGGCATACGTGAATGCCTGCATGCACATGTCGCAGTCGCGTACCGGCGCCCTCATCGTCTTCAAGCGCAAGAACGAGGTGGAGGAACTCATCGCCACCGGCGAGCGCATCGACGCCCTGGCCTCCAGCCCGCTGATCGAGGCCCTGTTCTTCAAAAACTCGCCCCTGCACGACGGCGCCGTCATCGCCCACGGCAACCAGGTGCTGGCCGCGCGCTGCATCCTCCCCGTTACGTCGCGCCTCGACGTCGACCCCAACCTCGGCCTGCGCCACCGCAGTGCCATCGGCGTTACCGAACAGCTTGACGTGCTGAGCGTTATCGTCAGCGAAGAGACCGGCTCCATCTCCTACGCCGTCGACGGTGAGATACACCACGACATATCGCCCGTCCAGCTGCGCCAGGCGCTGGAAAAATACGAGTGCTAGCACCCTAACAGACAGCCTATTATAAAATATTTTACAAAGATACACTTTTTTTCCGTATCTTTGCAGCCCGATTTGTGCAAAAAAACGGAATAAATAACAATAAAACACACAACAATGATGAAAAAATCTATCTGGATTCTATTGCTGACCGTCCTGTTCAGCGGCAGCGCCTTCGCCCAGCTCGGCCTCGGCGGCGGCAACAAAGAGAAGAAGAGCGACCTCAAGGCCCAGGTGCCCCTCGACAAGAAGGTGCGCTACGGCAAACTCGAAAACGGATTCACCTACTACATCCGCGACAACAAGAAGCCCGAGAACATGATCCAGTTCCGCCTGGTCTCCAACGCCGGCTCCATCATGGAGCGCGACGACCAGCAGGGTCTGGCCCACTTCTGTGAGCACATGGCCTTCAACGGCATCAAGGGCTACCCCGGCAACTCGATGATCGACAAGCTGCAGCAGCACGGTGTCGAGTTCGGCCGCGACATCAACGCCTACACCAGCTTCGACCAGACGGTCTACTACGTCAACATGCCCGCCAACGACGCCGAAATGGTAAAGATGGGCTTTGAAATCCTCGACGGCTGGGCCGGCAACATCCTCTTCGACCAAAAGGAAATTGAGGAAGAGCGCGGCGTCATCCACGAAGAGTGGCGCGGTGGCGTCGGCCACGGCGACCGCCTCCGCCAGAAGACCTGGCCCATCATGCTCAAAGGCTCCCTCTACGCCGACCGCCTCCCCATCGGCAAGGAAGAGGTCATCATGAACTTCAAGCGCCAGAGCATCGTCGACTTCTTCAACGACTGGTACCGTCCCGACCTGCAGGCCATCGTCATCGTGGGCGACATGGAAGGCTACGAGTACGACGGCAAGAAGGGCGCCCAGGCTGTGGAGCAGAAGGTGAAAGACCTCTTCAGCAGCCACAAGTTCCTCGGCAAGGAGAAACTGCCCCGCCTCAGCTACGAAATCCCCGACAACAAGGAGCCCCTCATCTGCATCGCCCAGGACCGCGAGGCCACCTCGACCAGCCTGGCCCTCTACTGGAAGCACAAAAAGACCCCCAACGGCACCGTCGGCGCCTACCGCCAGATGCTTGTCCGCAACCTCATCAGCATGATGATCAATGAGCGCTTCACCGAAATCGTCGAGAAACCCACCGCCCCCATGATGTACGCCGGCGGCGGCTACAGCGGCTTCCTCGGCCGCGAAATCGACGTCTTCGCCCTCAGCGCCGCTCCCAAGGAGAACCGCATCGAAGAGACCGCCGCCCTCCTGCTGAAGACCATGAAGCAGGTCGACGAGCACGGCTTCCTCCAGGCCGAACTCGACCGCCAGAAGGAAGACCTCCTCTCCACCTACACCAAGCTGGCCAAGGAAGAGAACAAGACCCAGACCAACAGCCTGGCCGACGAGTACACCAACCACTACCTCGAGAACGAACCCTGCCCCGGCATCCGCCAGGAGTGGAAATACGCCAAGGAGTTCATCCCCGAAATCACCCTCGAGGAGTGCAACGCAATGGTGAAGACCTGGATCACCGACGAGAACCTCATCTTCTACCTCACCGCACCCGAGAAGGACGGCTTCAAGGTGCCCACCGAGGAGGCAGCCACCAAGATCATCAACGACAGCAAGAAGGTCAAGACCGAACCCTGGGTTGACAACTTCCAGGACGAGGCCCTCTTCACCGAGGAACTGCCCAAGATGGTCGCCTACAAGGCCAACAAGCTCAACTCCGCCCTCGGCTACTGGGAGTACCAGTGCCCCAACGGCGTGCGCTTCGTTGTGAAGCAGACCGACCTCAAGGCCGACGAAATCCTCATCTCCTCCTTCTCCTTCGGCGGCAGCTCGCTCTACGATGACGCCACCGCCTACCAGGCCCAGAACGCCGCCAACTTCGTCGATGCCGGCGGTATCGCCAACTTCAGCGCCACCCAGCTCCAGAAGAAGCTCAAAGGCATGAACCTCAGCATCAGCCCCTTCATCGGCGAACTCACCCAGGGCTTCTCCGGCAGCTGCTCGCCCAAGGACCTCGAGACCACCCTCCAGCTCATCAACCTCTACTACACCGCCCCCCGCAAGGACCAGGAAGCCTACGAGCGCAACATCGAGAACACGCTGAACCAGATCAAGTTCATCCGCGAGAACCCGCAGGTGGCCTTCATCGAGACCTACTACAAGACCGCCTACCCCAACGACAACCGCCGCGTGGTCATCCCCAGCGAGGAGAAAGTGCGCAGCCTCAACCTCGACCAGATGTTCAAGATTTACGGCGAACGCTTCGCCGACGCCTCGACCCAGACATTCTTCTTCGTCGGCAACGTCAGCGACGACGACATCATGCTCATCGCCCGCTACCTGAACAACCTGCCCGCCAACGGCAAGCAGAAGAACGAGAAGTTCGTCAACCGCAATCCCAAGTTCGCCCAGGGCATCCAGCACGCCGAGGCCGTCAAGGGCATCGAGAAGCAGGGCATGCTCATCATCACCAGCCAGATGGACGTCGACGCCGCCGAGCTCGACCCGCAGACCCGCATCGCCATCACCGAGCTGGGCGAGGCCCTCTCCATCACCGTTACCGAAATCATCCGCGAGAAGAACGGCGACGCCTACAGCCCCAGCGCCGGCTTCGACTACGAAATCACCCCCGCCGGCCAGGTCAGCTGGCAGTTCTACATCGGCTGCGACCCCGAGAAGGCCAAAAAAATTGAGAAAGACTGCATCAAGATCCTCAAGCAGTACATGAAGAAAGGCTGCGACCAGAAGACCCTCAACAAGGTCCAGGAGCAGATGATCGTCAACCGCGGCAAGAGCAAGCAGAACAACAGCTTCTGGCTCGGCCAGATCAGCAGCAGCTACCAGCTCAATGAACCCCGCGAGCAGGTGGTCAACAACTACGACCAGATGGTCAAAGCCGTTACCGTGGCCGACATCAAGGCCCTGGCCAACCGCTACATCAACCTCGAGAACTACGTCGTCGTTACCCTCCGCCCCGAGGACGCCTCCCAGGGCAGCGCCGAGTAATCCGACGATTTCTAATGACCCCACCGCTGGGGCCGCAGGCTGCGCCTGCGGCCCCAGTATTTTACATTTTCAACACAATTCGTCCTTGAGTATCCTCGCTAAAGGCTCCCCTTCCCATAACAAACCCCGCATCTACCCCCACCTCTGCACACTGCACATTCGCCATATGATTTCCATCCACGCCCCGCACATGCTGTGCATTCACCTGTCCCATAGCAACCCTTGCACTGTATTTCAGAACGTTTCGGTTCAGCGGGTTTATTGTCATACGGGGATGTATTTGTTGTATTGTGAACCTCTATACCATTCCCAAAATGGTTAATTCTGTAACTAGTCATCTCATCATGTTCCTTGGCTGTTCCTTCAATCTCCAAAACCACAGCTGGATTACTTCCATTTTTTATTGTAACCTTGCTCCAATTTTTGGCAACTATCACATCAACATCTTCGCCCGCAACTATTTTGGAAACATACGGAACCTTCTTCGTGATGAGCGAATATCCTATAGTAATATACTCAAGGCGATATGTTGTTTTATACGTAACACGGTGAAAATAATAATTTGTATTGTCTTCACGGTACATTTCATATCTGCTTTTGTACTCTTCTGTCCCCGAAACGCTGGGTGGAGCTAAAGACGGCAGATAACCCCCCAATCCTCGCATCTGAAAGGAGTATCCAGGACTCTCGATCAAGCAATACACTCCATCTTCGAAATAAGTTCTTATACAACGCGAAACAACGCCTTTTTCCCCGTTATATTTAGTAAAATAATAATACACACCAACTCTCTTCCCACGCTTCGCGGGTGCATTTTGACCATCCACCTTGACCATTTGTGGCACAGTACATTCCGCGTAGCCATTTCGCACTCTGTTATCTTTTGGTGAACTCACATTGGTTAGCAAAAAGAATACCATAACAATTTTCAACATATTCATTTATTTTTTTGCTGCCTACTCTTTGATGCAGTTTTCGGCTTCCCTGCTTGTTTTTTTGCGAGCAGGAAGCCGGTGTTTCTCTGAATTATGGGCATAAAGAAAGGCGCTGATTGATTCTTTCGTGCCACTTATTACCCAACAGGCTCTGGTAAACCTTCGTCCTATAAGCAGCGAACAATCCACGCCTTGCGGCGTGAACTCCACGCAACCTTATCCTCGGACTTTGTATGAATTTACCAGATTCGTTGAGTGAGAACAAGAGCGTCAAGCTCGTATCTATCTATTTTTCTATTTTATTTCATCTATTCAAAATTCAATCAGTGATATCATCTTTTCAACCAGGGCTTTGAAGTCATCATAATCGGCCTCTCAAGCCCGACACCTGCTCCACGTCTTCCACCGCCACACGGGCCTTCTCTATGCGGTATTCCACTATCGCCCTGCGCTCTTCATCGGTCAAACTCATAGTCTTATTCCCTCCTCTCTCACATTGTATTTAAAAAGCGACGGCGGAGCCGCATTCCACTGGGCGTGAGTATAGACGAAGGCATTGATTTCCTCGCCGATATCAAACCCCTCTTCCCAAAGGTCGCAGGCTATCTCGTAGCGGTCCGAATGGCGCATCTCGGGCTTGTTCAGCAACACAATGACATCCCAGTCCGAGTCCTCGCGCGCATCGCCACGGGCTCGCGACCCATACAGGATTATCTCCGCATCCGGCTCGCTTCTTCTGACCGTTGTACGTATGATATTCAGCACATTATCTTTGTTTTGCCGTTTCATTTCCGACTTGTTTTCACCTGCAAAGATACACCTTTTTACCGACATCGTGGATTTTTTTTCTTCCAAACCCGCCGACGGGGGCTCATCTAGCGGCTGAAGGCGGACATACCCGCTCGACGAGCAGCGCCCCGCGGCATCCTGCGCGAAAGTGTAGACGTGCAGCTCCTCGGCAGCCCAGCCGGTGGGCAAGGCCACGGCAAGCGAGCCGCGGCGACGTTCCGTCGCCGCAGAAAGAAGGCTCTCGCGACGCGTGGCGTTGTACACCAGCAGCCGCACCCCGTCGCCACCGCACGCCGCCGCCCTCTCGAACTCCACCCGCACCACATCCCCCTCCAGCCGCGCCTCGCGCACCGCCACCGCCGCCACCGGCCCCTCGCTCACACGCAGCCGTTCCCACGCCGGACGACCGCCCTCCTGCCAGTTCAACCGGCAGAACGCGTTCATCTCCGTCATCCCGTCGCGCCGCGCACGCTCGCGCAGCCCAAGCCGCAACCCCTCCTTCAGTGCCGCCGCCAACTGCACCATCTCGCGGAACAGCATCCGGTGCGCCGTCTGCGCCGCCGTCCGCGGATTGTGCACATACACAGGCCGCGCACGCACGCACCACCTGTCCCTCCACCGGTACCCAATCACAGGCCCCACCTTGCCTCGGAACCCACCCAGGATTCCATCTTCAATTTTTGCCATAATAACTTGTATTTTAAACAATTATAAACTTACTTCTAATTCATCAGCCCCCGCCCTTTGGAAGAAAGAGCATAGTAAGACTTGATCCCTACCATCCCCCTACCCTCACCTTTCGAAATACCCACATATATAATATAAGGCCTCCCGATGGTACTTAACAAATTTTAACTATATTTTTAACTTTTTTGCACCGTTTGCACCCCTCCCACCCGTCATTCATACAAAAAAAAACATTTTACATCCATCATATTTACAGCATATTAGACACAAAAACAGAAAAAATAACAAAAAAAGTTTGGTCGGTTCGGGAAAAGTTCGTACTTTTGCACCCGATTTCCAAAGCGAAAATCGAAATTCCTCCTTAGCTCAGTTGGTTAGAGCATCTGACTGTTAATCAGAGGGTCGCTGGTTCAAGTCCAGCAGGGGGAGCCAAAGAGCATCGGTCGCCGATGCTCTTCGTTTTTGTATCTGGCGAGGTCGCTTTTTTACACATTAAGCCGATGATTTAGGAATATTTTGTATATTTGCAATTTGTATACATTATAAAAACACTCTGACTAGAATGAAGAAACTACTTGTATTTATGGCAGTTGCGATGATGGTGGGCATAGGCGTGGCCGATGCCCAAACGCAAAATATCACGCTGGAGGACATCTGGACCAAGCGTACTTTCAGCCCGCGGGGCATCGGCGGCATACGGTCGATGGCCGACGGCGAACACTACCTCAGCATGACCCGCACGGGCATCGCCAAATACAAATACGCCACGGGCGAGAAGGTGGCCGACATCTGCCTCTTCGGCGGCCCCGACCAGCGCAAGAAGGCCAAGCCCCTGCCCCCGATGGAGGACTACGAAATGAGTGCCGACGAGCAAAAGATACTGCTCAGCAGCGGCTTCGAACCCCTCTACCGCCACAGCGGCGTGAGCGACTACTACGTGTACGATGTTCAGGACAAGACCTTTACCAAAATCAGCACGAACGGAAAGCAGCGCCTGACCACCCTGAGCCCCGACGGGACGAAGGTGGCCTTCGTGCGCGACAACAACCTCTATTGGATGGACCTCCAAACGCTCGAGGAGCACGCCATCACCACCGAGGGCAAGCAGAACGAAATCATCTGCGGCACCACGGACTGGGTCTACGAGGAGGAGTTCGGCATCACGCAGGGCTTCCAGTGGAGTCCCGACTCGAAGAAGATAGCCTACATGGTCTTCGACGAGAGCCGCGTGAAAGAATACAACATGCAGATGTGGGGTGGCCTGTATCCCCAGGACTACCGCTTCAAATACCCCAAGGCCGGCGAGGACAACAGCAAGGTGGAGCTGCGCGTCTATGACGTGGAGGGCCGCAAAGGGCTTTTCGCACCGGGGCTGGCGTCCGAAGGCAAGACCAATGCCACATGGGAGTACATACCTCGCTTCCAGTGGGCCAACGACAACACTCTGACATTCATGCGGATGAACCGACTTCAGAACCACATGCAAATCATGAGTGTAAACATGCAGATGCCGGGCAAAGTGCAGATGCTCTACGAGGAGCAGGACAAAGCCTACGTCGACGTGCCTGACACCTGGCAGTTCATCACCGTGGGCAAAGGAAAAAAAGCCCAGGAGCAGATGCTCATCACCAGCGAGCGCGACGGCTACCGCCACATCTACCTCTACGGCATGGACGGCAAACTGGTGCGCCAGGTGACCACCGGCGAGTGGGAGGTGTGCGCCATCGAGGGCGTCGACCTCAAGAACCAGCGCCTCTACTACACTAGCCGCGAGGACGGAGCCATCAACAAGAGCCTCTACATGATAGGCCTCGACGGCAAGAAGAAGCAGCGCCTGAGCGACCATGCCGCCGGCACCCACAACGCCACCTTCAGCCAAGGCTGCAAATACTACATCCAGACCTGGAGCGACGCCAACAGCGCCCCGGTCTACACCCTCCACAATGCCAAAGGCAAGCAGATCAAAGTGCTGCAGGACAATGCCGAGTTGCAGCAGAAGATGGAGGAATACGGTGCATGGAACAAGCAATTCAGCACCTTCACCACCTCCACGGGCACAAAACTGAACTGCTACATGATTACGCCCAAGGGCTTCTGCCACGAGAAAGACAGCAAGAAATACCCCGTGCTCATCTATGTCTACGGTGGCCCCGGCAACCAGCAGGTGACCAACAGCTACGGCTACAGCGACTACTACTGGTACCACATGCTGGCCGAAAAGGACTACGTGGTCTTCTGCTTCGACGGCCGCGGCACCGGCGGGCGCGGGGCACAGTTCAAAAAACAGACCTACGGCGACCTGGGCCGCATGGAGTGCGAGGACGCCATCGAAGCCGCCCGCTGGCTGGGACAGCAAAGCTGGGTGGACAAAGACCGCATCGGCATCTGGGGCTGGAGCTTCGGCGGATACCTGTCGACGCTGAGCCTGCTGAAGGGCAACGACGTCTTCAAGGCCGCCATCGCCGTGGCACCGGTGATGAACTGGCGCTACTACGACAACATCTACACCGAACGCTTCCTCGCCCTGCCCAAGGACAACGCCAAAGGCTATGACGAAAACTCGCCGCTCAACTTCGCCGACCGCCTGCAGGGCAACTACCTGCTCATACACGGCACCGGCGACGACAACGTGCACTTCCAAAACAGCGCCGAGATGGTGGAGAAACTGCAGCAGGCCGGCAAGCACTTCGAATTCCAAATCTACCCCAACAAGAACCACTCTATCTACGACTACACCGGTCAGACGCGCCTGAACCTCTACCAGCTGATGACCGACTTTATTGAGAGAAAATTATAATCGATTATGAAGAAGATATTTTTATTGGGTCTAATGGGATTGATGGGCATCATGGGTGCCCAGGCCCAGTTCAGCGGCTACGGCGTGAAGGTGGGCTTCGGAGCCGCCACAGTCAGCGACGACCTCGGAGCCAAGTCGCCCATCCTCGGAGCCAACGTGGGAGCGTATATCAACTACACCTTCCAGGAGAGCGAGAGCGTCTTTGCCGAGGTGTTCTACCTGCAGACCGGGCTCAACCTGGTGCGCCGCGGAGGCAACTTCGAGGAGGTGATGGAGCGCGGGGCGACCCTGAGCATCCGCACCGGCTACCAGCACGCCTACTACCTGCAGCTGCCCATCCTGGCGGGCTTGCACTACGAGCTGCCCGTCCGCGAACGTGGGCATGTCGTGGGCCTCTACCTCGGCCCCACGTTCAGCTTCGGCCTCTTCGGTCCCTACGGCGACCGCAAGATCACGCCCGGCGTGGCTTCGCCCTCGGCCAACTACGACGTCAACTTCAACGGCACGCAGGCCGACCGTCAGGCGTTCAACCACATCAACCGCCTGGACATCGGCGCCACCTTCGGCCTGAGCTATGAGCGTGGGCCGCTGATGCTGTCGTTCTTTATCGACCGCGGCTTTCTGGCCACATCGGACGGCGACGACATCCTCCGCATCATCCAGAACCGGCAGAGCCAAAGCTCCGACGTCGAAGTCAAGATACCCGACGGCCACAATGTGGCCTACATGCTCTCGGTGAGCTACCAGCTGGGAGACCTTTCAAAATGAATACGATATATCGGAGTGAAAGGGAGTGAAGGGAAGTGAAAGGGAGTGAAAGGACAAATGTTAGCGTCGAAACCAGCACAGACTGACACTGTTGTCCTTTCACTCCAGTTCATTCCCAGTCTCTCCCTCTCACTCCGCACAAAATGACAGAAATATGGTAAGAGTAAGATTTGCCCCCTCCCCCACCGGCCCGCTGCATATCGGCGGCGTGCGCACGGCCCTCTACAACTACCTCTTCGCCCGGCAGCAGGGCGGCAAGATGATTCTCCGCATCGAGGACACGGACCAGACCCGCTTCGTGCCCGGGGCGGAACAATATATCATAGAAGCCTTCCAATGGCTGGGCATCGAGTTTGACGAGGGCGTGCACGAGGGCGGCCCCTATGGCCCCTACCGCCAGAGCGACCGCAAGGCGCTCTACCGCCAGTATGCCGACCAGCTGCTGGAGGGCGGCTGGGCCTACTATGCCTTTGACCGCCCCGAGGCCCTCGACGCCAAGCGCAAGGAGTACGAGGCGGAGAAGAAGACTTTCCAATACGACTGCACCACACGCCAACAGATGGACAACAGCCTTGTGCTGCCTGCGGAGGAGGTGCAGCGCCGCATAGAGAGCGGCGAACCCTACGTGCTGCGCTTCAAGTTCCCCGAGAACACAGACATCACGGTGCACGACCTTATCCGCGGCGACGTGACGATGAACAGCCGCCTGCTGGACGACAAGGTGCTCTTCAAGAGCGACGGCATGCCGACCTACCACCTGGCCAACATCGTGGACGACCACCTGATGGAGATTACCCACGTGATCCGCGGCGAGGAGTGGCTGCCGAGCGCGCCGCTGCACGTGATGCTGTATGAGGCCTTCGGCTGGCAGGCGCCGCAGTTCGCCCACCTGCCGCTGCTGCTCAAGCCCGAGGGCAACGGCAAGCTGAGCAAGCGCGACGGCGACCGGCTGGGGTTCCCGGTGTTCCCGCTGGAATGGCACGACCCGAAGAGCGGCGAGGTGAGCAGCGGCTACCGCGAGCAGGGCTACCTGCCGCAGGCGGTGGTCAACATGCTGGCCCTGCTGGGATGGAACCCGGGTAAACGGGAAGGCGGCAACGGAGCCAATCCCGTTTTCCAGGAGATGATGACGATGGAGGAGCTGATACGGCTCTTCTCCATCGAGCATATCAGCAAGAACGGAGCGCGCTTCAACCTGGACAAGGCGCGGTGGTTCCAGCACGAGTACTTCCAGCAGCTCGGCGACGTGCAGGTGGCCGAGATGCTCGGGGCGCAGGTGCGCGAGCACGGCATCGAGGCCGACGCGGAATATGTGGCCCGCGTGGCCGGGATGATGAAGGAGCGCATCACGTTCCCCAGCGAGCTGTGGGACACCTGCTGCTACTTCTTCCAGGCGCCGACGGAATACAACGAGAAGGACGTGGCCAAGCGCTGGCAGCCCGGCATGCCGGAGCACATGAGGCGCATTGTCGAGATACTGGACACGGTGCCCTTCGAGTATGACGCGCTGCACAAGGCTATCCTCGAGGACTATATCAAGGCCGGGGGGCTGAACACGGGCGCCATCATGAACTCGCTGCGCCTGGCCGTGGTGGGGCGCACGGTGGGGCCTGACATGCTCACCCTCATCCTCATGCTGGGCAAGGAGGAGACGATAGGCCGAGTGGAGAGGGCTGTGGAGAAAATCGGAGAGGGGAGTGAAAGGGAGTGAAAAGACAAATGAAATCATAAGCAACACAAAAACAATTAAAACTCTATTATGAAGAAGACCATCCTTCTTGTGGCAGCGGCCACTGCAATTTTTGCCGCTTCCTGCAACAATCAACCCGCAACCAAGGAGAACCCGAACGCTGCCGCGCCGGTGGTGGCGGAGGGCGGACTGAAGATCGCCTATGTGGACACCGACACGCTGCTGGCGCACTACCAGTATGCCAAGGACCTCGAGGCCGAGCTGCTGGCCTACAAGAACCAGCAGGAGGCTGCCGGGCGGACGCAGATGGAGAAATTCCAAAAGGACTATCAGGACTATCTGAAGAACGGCTCGACGATGACGCTGAGCCAGCAGCAGGCGAAGGAGGCCGAGCTGAAGCAGCGCGCCGAGCGCATGGCCACGCTGGAGCAGGAGCTGACGGCCAAGATCATGGAGCGCCAGATGACCGAGAACACCAAGCTGCTGAATGCCATCTTCGCTTTCGTGCGCGAGTACAACGCGCAGAACCAGCAGTTTGACGTGATACTGCGCAAGACTTTCGAGAACACGCCGGTGCTCTACGTGAACCCCGCGATGGACATCACGCAGGAAATCCTGGAGGGGCTGAACGCCGAGTATGCCCAGGTGAAGGGGAAAAAGTGAGAAAAGGCGATATTAACATTTATTAGGAAATCCGGAACCCGATTGGAGTCGGGTTCTTTTTTTGCTGTTTCATGATAAAATATTTACGAATACACTCCACAAACCACTAACTTACAGTAAGTTAAATTCAAAGCACTCATTTTGTGCACTTTACAGCATCTTGTTCGGCCCTTCTAGGGTAATGGTTAGGCCTCGGTAGGGGATGGGAAAGGGGGCGAAATGCGATTTGTTAATACATGTTAAACGAGGGGTACGATTAACACTTTTTTAACGAATGAACTTGCCACGGAGGGCGGTGAAGGTTTTGCGGCCGCGGAGGAAGTATTCGAGGAGGATGTGACCTTGGTAGAGTGCAGAGACGGTGTGGTGGGAGAGTTTCTCGCGTTTTTCTCTGAGTTGGGGGCGCAGGGCGAGGAATTCGCGGTGGGCTTTGCCGACGGCACGGAATTCGTTCCAGTGGCCTTCGAGGAGGAATTTCAGCGCTGCCACCCAGTCGAGCACGAGGCGGAGCTGTATGACGCGGCGCAGGCGCGAGGAGGGGAGGTTTTTGTAGAGCATGGAGAGGTTGTTGCGGAAGTTGAGGTGTGTTTTGAAGGGGGAGGATTTGGGGAGTGTGCCGCCGCCGACGTGGAAGACGGTGGAGCGTGGGCAGTAGCGGACGTGGTAGCCGGCGTTTTTGGCGCGCCAGCAGAAGTCGATTTCTTCCATATGGGCGAAGAAGTCGGGGTCGAGGCCGCCGATTTTGCGCCAGACTTTGGCTTTGACGAACATGGCGGCGCCGGAGGCCCAGAAGATGTCGGCCTCGTCGTCGTACTGTCCGTGGTCGCGCTCGAGGGTGGTGAAGAGGCGTCCGCGGCAGAAGGGGTAGCCGAAGGAGTCGATGTAGCCGCCGGCGGCGCCGGCGTATTCGAAGGTGTCGCGCCGGTCGTACATGAGGAGTTTGGGCTGAGCGATGGCGACGCGCCAGTCGCGCTCCATCATGGCGACGACGGGCTGTATCCAGTGGGGTGTGGGTTCGACGTCGGAGTTGAGGAGGATGTAGTAGTCGGCTTCGACCTGCTGTAGTGCGCGGTTGTAGCCTTCGGCGAAGCCGTAGTTTTTGTCGAGGAGGATGAGTGGGAGGTTGGGGTAGCGCTGGCGGAGGAAGTGGACGGAGTCGTCGGTGGAGCCGTTGTCGGCAATGATGACAGAGGTGCTGATTTCCAGCGGTGTGGCGTTGGGCATCTGCCAGCCGGCCTCGGAGGGGCTGTCCATGAGGGAGTAGCGCAGCACGGAGGGCAGGAAGCGCTCGAGCATCGAGCGTCCGTTCCAGTTGAGGATTACTATGGCGACGTTAATCATTGATAATCATTTTCATTTCTCTTTTTTTAATTTCCACCGCCGGTGGCTCCAGAGCCAGTATTCGGGCTGGGCCACGATTTGCTGCTCGAGGCGGCGGGCGTAGCTTTCCACGATAGAGTACTGCGGCACGGCGAGGGGCTCGAGGCAGAGGGGCTCGAGGGTGACCTCGTAGTGGAAGCGGCGGGGTTTGGTGACGGTGTAGTAGAAGACGGGGAGGTTGTATTTGCGGGCGAAGTATTCGGCGCCGTAGAGGAAGGCGGTGTCTTGGTGGAGGAAGCGGGTCCAGTAGGATTTTTCGGGGTTGGAGGGTGACTGGTCGGAGAGCATCATGAGGGCGCAGGGGACGTGGTGTCGCTGGAAGTATTCGACTTCCTGGCGCACGTCGCGGTGGTCGACGACGTGGGTGCCGTAGCGTGTGCGGCGGCGCGAGAGGAATGAGGCTGTGAGTTTGTCCTGCAGGGGTTTGCCGACGCCGATGCCGTGGTGGAGGAACTGCATGCCGAGGGAGGTGACCATGTATTCCCAGTTGTTGTAGTGGGCCGACATGAGAACTACCGACTGGCCGCGCTCATAGTAGGGTCGGAGGAGTTCGCGGTTGACGACGCGGTAGCGGCGCATGATGGCGGCGGGCGAGGCGTAGAGGTTGTGGATGCCTTCGACGAGGAGGTCGGCGAGGTGGTGGTAGTAGCGGCGCTCTACCGTGCGGCGTTCCGTCTCTCCTTTCTCGGGGAAGGAGGCCTGCAGATTGCCACGCACGATGGAGCGACGGTAGCGCATCAGGCGATAGGCGATGAAGTAGATTATGGCCGAGAGGAGGCGCATCAATAGCCGCGTTTGAACTGTTCGCCCACGGCACCTTCGACGCCCTCACGGAGCTGCTGACGCGAGAGGCGGCGCTCCCAACCGGGTTCCTGCACCTCGCCGCGGGCGTTGGAATTCAGCAGTTTGTAGAATCCGCTGCGGTGCTCGTCCCAGAAGAGGAAGACGCGGATGCGGTCCTCGCCCTCGGCGGTGTTGTAGCGCCAAAGCTGGTAGGGGAGGTAATAGATGTGGCCCTGCGACTCGGAGGCAAATCCTGCAGTCTGCTCACCGGCACGCTGCAGGGCGCTGGTCTCGGCGCCAGTCACCGACCCCTGCGCGGGCGAACCGGATTCGGGGGAGCGATAGTTGCCTGCGTTGAGGTGGCGGGTGGAGACGAAATTCTTCTCATCGCGCACAAAGTCCGGCGGACCGTACTGCAGGTAGACGCGTCCGCGGTCGGTATTGATGCCCTTGGTGCGTGGATAGCTGAAGGTGGCCTGCACATAATCGATTCGGTCTTTGTATTTCAACCATGCTGCTTCGGGGCTCAAAGCGTCGCGCTTCTGCCAGAAACGATAAAGGAAGGCCTGCTTTTCCTCGATGCCGGGACGGGTGATGAGGTCGCTCGCCACCTCCTTTTCATATTCCGAGGCGATGGGATAGAGCGCCTCGATGTAGAGGTCGAGCTGCTGCTCGTCGTTGTAGGCGCCGGCGAAGGTGGTGGCGAAGTCGCTGATTTCGGCACCCTTTACGCCGGGATTGGAGCGGACGAAAGGCAGCTTCTTATAGAGCATCAGCTGGTTGTCCGAGTTGCGGAGCTCAACGACGAGGTTGTAGTTGCCGGAGGGCAGCTCGCTGATGTCGAGCGAACCGTAGACAGGCACGGTGGCGGCACCATACTTGCGGCTCGCCGCACGCTGTCCTTCGAAGCGCGTGCCGGTCTCCTGCTGCTCCACATAGGCCATCGTGAGGAATGCCTTGCGGCCCACCTCGGCGTTGATGTTGTAGATTTCGTAGTAGAAGTTGAGTTGGTCCACTTGCTCGGGGAAGTAGTCGCTGACGAAGGGTTCGAAGTCGTAGCCGTTGCGCGAGAGGATGTTTTCGCGCTCGGTGGGGGTGGCGGAGGAGATGAACTGGAGGCTCGAGAGCGAGGGGCGCGCCGGGTCGTAGTTGATCACCACGCGGTCGGTGACCACCGAAGCCGGCGCGTCGGAGAGTTTGTCGCGCAGCGAGACTTCGAGATTGTAGATGCCGTTGCGTGCCGAGAAGCGCTGCACGTCTATAAAGTTGAAATCCAGCTCCTCCAGCGAGCCGACGGTGGGGCTGTGGAGGTCGTATTTCTTGAAGTGGCACACCGAGTCGCCCTGCTTCAGGATCAGTGTGACTTCCACCGTGGCGCGGTAGGCGCCGGTCTCAATCTGTTGGAACTGGAGCGTCCAGGCGTCGAACGAGAGGTTGGTCTCGATGTAGGGCATCTGCTGCTTGGCCAGATAGAAGGTGTTGTAGCCGAAGAGGGCCTGCAAGCGCCCCTGCGCCTGCACAGCCGTCGCCATCGCCGCCAACATCATGATTGTCAGTATCTTCTTCATATTATTTCACTTTAGTACCAACAACCATAACGCGTGCGCGTACATTTTATTGTGCCGGGTCGGAAATATTGTAGTCGGCGATGACTTCGAGCAGCTCGGCACCGTACTGAGCGGCCTTGGCCTTGCCGATGCCGGGCACCTCGAGCAGTTCCTGCATGCCGCGCGGGGCAAGGGCGGCGAGGGCCATGAGGGTCTTCTGGTTGAAGATGAAGTAGGCGGGGCGGCCAATCTCGTCGGCCTTCATCTGGCGCCAGCGGCGGAGGATGTCGACGAGGCCTTTGGGCGCATCCTCCTCGTTGAAGGTGGCGTTGGGCGTAGACCTTTGGCGCGCGGGACGTTCCCGCTTCTCGTTGCGGAGGGTGTAGCCGGTCTGCGCCTTCTGCACGGTCAGCACGCTGTAGCCCTCCTTGCAGACGGCATCCAGGCAGGCCAGCTTGGCACCGAGGCGTTCGGCGAGGGCATCGCCCAACTCCTTGATTGTCTTTTTGTTCTCCTTATTGTCAATTTCCACGTCGAGCAGTGCCGCCAGGGCCTGCTGGAGGGGTTGCAGCTGGGCGCGGTAGTATTCGGCTCCCTGCCGGGCGCGCTCGTTCTGACGTACCTCCTCGAGATGCGTCAGTTGCACCCTGAATTTCTCGCTCACCGTCCCGAGGTCGGTCAGGGTGGAGCAGAGGCCGCCGAGCGCCTCCACATTCTTGGGATAGAGCGATTTGAGGCGGCTGGAATACTGCTCCAGCAGGCGCTCGGCGTCGTGATGGAGGGCGTCGACGGAGAAGAGGTCCATCAGCTTCTCGAGGCGGTATTGCTGCTCGTAGCTTTCGGCCGCCTGGGCGGTCTGTTCGAAAGTGGGGGTGGCGGCGGTGAACGAGGCCACGGAGTGGTCGCTGAAGGCCACGCCGGGGGTGAGCGGCGAGGTGAGCGTGAGCCCCTCGAGCGTGCGGCAGCGGCTCAGGGCGACGTAGACCTGCCCGAAGGCGAAGGCATCGGCGGCGTCGATGTTCACGCGGTCGAAGGTGAGCCCCTGCGCCTTGTGGATGGTGACGGCCCAGGCGGCACGCAGGGGATACTGCGCGAAGGTGCCGTCCACCTCCTGCTCGATCTGGTTGTTTGCGGGATTGATGCTGTAGCGGTAGTTTTCCCACGTCTCGTGCCCCACCTGGATGACGTCGCCGTCGTCGTCGATGACCTCGATTTTGTCGTCGGGGAGGAAGGCGGTGACCGTGCCGAGCTTGCCGTTGTAGTAGCGGTGGCCTCCGGAAGAGTCGTTCTTGAGGAACATCACCCTCTCCCCCACCCTGATTTCCAGCTGCTTGTCGGCCGGCATGGCGCTCTCGGCGAAGTTGCCGGTCACCTTGGCCTCGAAGAGGCGCCGCTCGCCGGTGAGGGCCTGCATGTGGCGACGGTTGATGGCGTCGGCCTGGTGGTTGTGGGTGGTGAGGGTAATGGCCTGATTGTCTGATTGCTTGACCGCCTGATTGTTTGGTTGGAGGCGGCTGTTGAGCTGTTGAAGAGTGGCGGCGTCGATGCGGTTGTCGCGCACGCGGTTGAGGAGGTCCACAAAGGCGGCGTCCTGCTGGCGGTAGACGGTGGTGAGTTCGATGGTGACGTAAGGAGTGCGCTGCAAAGCCTTGCTGCTGAAGAAGTAGGGCGAGGGGTAGACCTGCTCCATGTGGGGGCGCTCGCGCTCGGTGACAACGGGGGCCAGCTGGTGCACATCGCCTATCATCAGCAGCTGCACACCGCCGAAGGGTTTCGAGCTGCGGCGGTAGCGGCGGAGGGTCATGTCGATGGCGTCGAGCAGGTCGGCACGCACCATCGAGATTTCGTCGATGATGAGCAGCTCCAGCGTGCGTATGATATTGGTTTTCTGCTTACTGAGCGACTTGCGACTTTCGGGCAGCTGGTACTCGGTGATGAGCTCCTTGACGTCGGGCAGATAGGGGTCGAAGGGGAGCTGGAAGAAGCTGTGGATAGTCACGCCGCCGGCGTTGACGGCAGCCACACCCGTCGGCGCCACCACCACATGCCGCTTGGGGCAGCGCGCGGCCACCTCGCGCAGGAAAGTGGTCTTGCCCGTGCCCGCCTTGCCCGTCAGGAAGAGGCTCACCGAGGTCTGCTCGACGTAGCGCCACGCAAGCTCAATCTGTGGATTCATCATCCCTAATCCCTAATTCCTAATCCCTAATTAACTAATCGGCCAGCGGCGGTCGAGGGTGAAGCTGACGGGGCTGACCTTGAGTTGCGGGGCGAACTGGAGGCGCTTCCACTCGTTGCGTGCCACCTTGCGGATGGTGTTGTGCACCAGTTCGCGGTCGTAGCCCTCGTCAATGATTTCGTCCTCGGAGAGCGACTCCTCGAGGAAGAGGTTCAGTATGGCGTCCAGCACCGCGTAGTCCGGCAGCGAGTCGCTGTCCTTCTGCCCGGGGCGCAGTTCGGCGCTGGGGGCTTTGGTGATGCTGTTGACGGGGATGCGCACCCAGTCGCGGTTGATCCACTCGGAGAGCTGGTAGACCTCGGTCTTGTAGAGGTCGCCGATGACGGCCAGCGCGCCGCACGAGTCGCCGTAAAGCGTGCCGTAGCCCATGGCGGCCTCGGAGCGGTTGGTGGTGTTGAGCACCAGGGCGCCGAACTTGTTGGCGTAGGCCATCAGCAACGTGCCGCGCACGCGCGCCTGCAGGTTCTCCTCGGTGACGTCCTCGGCCAGGTTGCCGAACACGGGATTCAGCGCCTCGCGGAACTGGTCGAACATCGGGCGGATGGGCACGATGTGGTAGTCCATGCCGAGGTTGTGGGCCAGGTCCTCGGCGTCTTTGACGGAATGGTCGGTCGAATACTGGCTCGGCATCAGTATACCGTGCACATTCTCAGCCCCCAAGGCGTCCACCGCCAGCACCGCCACCAGCGCCGAATCAATGCCGCCGCTCAGGCCCAGCACGGCGCGCTGCAACCCGTTCTTGCGGAAATAGTCGCGCAGACCCATCACCAACGCCTTGTACACCAGCTCCACTGCCTCGGGCTTCTCATCCTCCAGCGTGTCAAGCAGTTGCATATCCACCGTGTGGCAGGCGGGCTCGAAGTAGGGCAGCTGGCACAGCAGGCCGCCGGCAGCGTTCATCGCCATCGACCCGCCGGCGTAGAGGTAGGGACCCTCGCCGCCCGTGCGGTTCACGTAGAGCAGGCTCGCCCCCAGCGTCTCCACAATCTTGCTCATGCGGTAGCGCGTGCGGTAAGGCTTCTGATAATCAAACACATTGCACCCGCAGCAGATGACCATGTCGGGCTGGTCCACGTGGCCTTTCACCAGCTCCTTCAAGTCTTCGTAGAATCCGATGGCGAGCTTCTGGTCGTGGAACTCGATCACCTGCACACCCTCGCCGCGCGTGAAGCAGCGCTGCTCGTCCGGCAGCAGATACTTCTTCGTCACCACAGCGCGGATGGCGCCGTTCTGCACAAAGACGATGGCGTTGCACAGACCCTTGTCCTGTATCTGCAGCGGCATGCCGACCAGGAAAGCGCGGTGCTCCGAGCGGGCCACTAGCTCCTGCAGCGCCGCCTGGGCGCGCTTCTGGAGGTCGGTGTAGCCCGCCGAGGCGAACAGCGGCGCGCCGCACAGCGTGCAGGCCGGGAAGACGGTCAGCAGCGCCTCGCGCGAGGCCGGCGACTCCAGCTCGGCCAGCATCCACTGCAGGTTCTCCTCCGGCCGGTTGGTCAATATGTCGTGTTGTACAATATGAATATTCATACCACTGTGTATTAAAATGTTACGTACATCGTAACGCATCCACGGATGTTTTAGTATGCCTGTTGAAAAATAAAAAGTATCCATCATTACCCATCGATGGGTAATAATGGGAAAAGGCCTAACTATTCCCCTACAGAACCCCTACCGTTCCCCTACCGCCTCCCTGCCGCGGCGAAGATTTTTTTCGTGCGCGTACAATAAATAATATATATATACGTTACCCCCTCCAAAAGACAAACGAACAAAAACACACATATATGAAGAATCTAGTCATTGTGGAGTCGCCCGCCAAGGCCAAGACCATCGAGAAATTCCTCGGCAAAGACTACACCGTCAAGTCCTCCTACGGCCACATCCGCGACCTGGCAAAGAAAGAGATGAGCATCGACGTCGAGGCGCAATACGAGCCCCAGTACCAGGTGAGCGACGACAAAAAAGCCCTCGTCCACGAACTGCAGAAAGCCGTCAAGGGCGCCGACATGGTGTGGCTCGCATCCGATGAGGACCGCGAAGGGGAAGCCATCGCCTGGCACCTGCAGGAAACCCTCAAACTGGACCCCAAGAAAACCCAGCGCATCGTCTTCAACGAAATCACCAAAACCGCCATCCTCCACGCCATCGAGAACCCCCGCCAGGTGGACATGAACCTCGTCGACGCCCAGCAGGCGCGCCGCGTGCTCGACCGCCTCGTCGGCTACGAGATAAGCCCCATCCTCTGGTCCAAAATCAAACCCGCCCTCAGCGCCGGCCGCGTCCAGAGCGTCGCCGTCCGCCTCATCGTCGAGCGCGAAGAGGAAGTCAAAGCCTTCCAGTCCAAACCCTACTTCCGCGTGGTGGCGCAGCTGCGCCCCGTCGACGGGCAGAAGGTGCTCAGCGCCGAACTGGGCCACCACCTCGAGACCGAGGCCCAGGCCGAAGCCCTCCTCCAAAGCCTCGTCGGCGCCACCTTCAAGGTGAGCCGCATCGAAACCAAACCCGCCAAGCGCACCCCCGCCCCTCCCTTCACCACCTCCACCCTCCAGCAGGAAGCCAGCCGCAAACTCGGCTTCTCCGTCGCCCGCACCATGCAGGTAGCCCAGCAGCTCTACGAGAGCGGTTACATCACCTACATGCGTACCGACAGCGTCAACCTCTCCGACCTCGCCCTCTCGCTCGCCAAGAAGGAAATCGCCTCGCAATACGGCGAGGAATACGTCAAGACACGCCGCTACCAGACCAAGACCAAAGGCGCCCAGGAAGCCCACGAGGCCATCCGCCCCACCAACATGGAAGTGCAGACCCTCAACATCGAAAGCGCCCAGCGACGCCTCTACGAACTCATCTGGAAACGCACCATCGCCAGCCAGATGGCCGACGCCGAACTCGAAAAAACCGAAATGGAAATCGAAATCAGCGGCAGCAAGGAGCGCTTCCAGTGCACCGGCGAACAGGTGAAGTTCGACGGCTTCCTCAAAGTCTACATGGAAAGCACCGACGACGACCAGGAAGAAAACACCGCACGCCTCCTGCCCCGCCTGCCCGAAGGCACCCTCCTCTCCCTCGAACACTGCGACGCCGTCCAGCACTGGACCCAGCACCCCGCACGCTACACCGAAGCCAGCCTCGTCAAAAAACTCGAAGACCTCGGCATCGGACGCCCCTCCACCTACGCCCCAACCATCTCCACCATCCTCAAGCGCGAATACATCATCAAGGAAGACCGCGAAGGCGAAAGCCACCAGACCGTCGCACTCACCCTCAAGGGCGGCCAGATCAAGCGCACCGAAAAAACCGAAAAAGGCTACGCCGAGAAAGGCAAGCTCTTCCCCACCGACATCGGTTGCGTCGTCAACACCTTCCTCATGGAACACTTCCAGGAGATCATGGACTACAACTTCACCGCCACGGTGGAGAAGGACTTCGACGACATCGCCGACGGCAAGCAGGAGTGGCGCAAGGTGATCGACCGCTTCTACGTCCCCTTCCACAAGAATATCCGCCAAACGCAGCAGACCAGCCAGCGCACCACCGGCAGCCGCCTCCTCGGCACCGACCCCAAGAGCGGCAAGAACGTCTACGCCAAGATAGGCCGCTACGGCACCCTCGTCCAAATCGGCGAAACCAACACCGACGAGAAACCCCAGTTCGCCAGCATGAAAAAAGGCCAGAGCATCGAGACCATCACCCTCGAGGAAGCCCTCGACCTCTTCTCCCTCCCCCGCACCCTGGGCCAGTTCGAAGACAAGGACGTCACCGTCAGCATCGGCAAGTTCGGCCCCTACGTGCGCCACAACAACAAGTTCTACTCCCTCGGCAAGAACGACGACCCCTACGAGGTCTCCCTCGAGCGCGCCGTCGACATCATCCGCGTCAAGCGCGAAGCCGAGGAGAAGAAGGAGGAACTCAAGAAGGTCTACCCCCACGAAATCGGCGTCCACGAGGGCGAACCCGTCGTGAGCAACATCGGCCGCTTCGGCCCCTACATGACCTACAAGGGCGAGAACTACCGCCTCGCCAAAGGCGTCGACCCCCTCAAACTCTCGCTCAAAGAGGCCCTCGACATCATCGAAAACAACGGCAAGAAGAAGCGGAAGAAGTAGGGACACAGCGTGCTGTGTCCGCAGCAGGATGTCCACCCAATGAAAGTCAGCGTCATCATAGTCAACTACAACGTCAAGTACTTCCTCAAGCAGTGCTTGGCATCGGTCTACGGCTCGGAGCGTCGGTTGGACGACGGCTCCGAGCTGGAGCTCGACGTGTGGGTGGTCGACAACGCCTCGGTCGACGGCAGCTGCGAGATGGTGCGCGAATACTTCCCCGAGGTGCACCTGATCGAGAACAAAGAAAACACAGGCTTCGCCCGGGCCAACAACCAGGCACTGGCGAAGGTCGGAGGTTTGAAGGCGGAAGTCGGAAAACAGCCTTCCAACCTCCAACCTCCAACCTCCGACCTCCAACCTCCCTCCGACCTCCAACCTCCAACCTCCAACCTCCGACCTCCGACCTCCGACCTCATATTGCTATTGAACCCCGACACCGTGGTGGAGCGCGACACCCTGGCGAAATGCGCCGACTTCATGGCGGCGCACGCCGACTGCGGCGGCCTCTGCGTCAAGATGGTCGACGGCGAGGGGCGCTTCCTCCGCGAGAGCAAGCGCGGCTTCCCCACGCCCGAGGCCTCGTTCTACAAAATCAGCGGCCTGATACACCTCTTCCCCCGCTCGCGCCGCATCGCCGCCTACTACATGGGCCACATCGGCGAGGACGAGACGGCCGAGGTGGAAATCATGTGCGGCGCCTTCCTCATGTTCCGCCGCGAAGTCTACGAGAAAATCGGCGGCCTGGACGAGAGCTACTTCATGTATGGCGAGGACATCGACTTCTCGTGGCGGATCATCCTTGCAGGCTACAAGAATTACTATTTCCCTGCCACCCACATCATCCACTACAAAGGCGAGAGCACCCGCAAGGGCTCGATGAACTACGTCTACACCTTCTACAACGCAATGTCCATCTTCGTCCGCAAATACTACAACGGACGCGACGCGCGCCTCTTCAACGCCCTGCTGCAGTGCGCCATCTGGGCCCGCGCCTTCGGCGCGGGCCTCGCCCGCATCCTGAAGCGCCTCGCCGTCCCCGCGCTCGACTTCGCCGCCGCCTACGGCGGCTTCGTCCTCCTCAAGCAGCTCTGGGCCTCGCTCGGACAAGGCGACATACACTACTACCCTCCCCAGTACACCCTCCTCGTCATCCCCCTCTACATCCTCATCCTCATGGCCTGCAGCTGGCTCGGCGGCGGCTACGACCGCCCCGTCCGCCTCGGACGCATCGTGAAAGGAATGGGCGCCGGACTGGTGCTCCTGCTGGCCTTCTACTCGCTCCTCGACGAGGGGCAGCGCTATTCGCGCATGCTCCTCCTCGCCGGCAGCCTCTGGACGCTCCTCTCCACCCTCCTCATCCGCATCGCCCTCAGCACTGCCGGTGTCAAAGGATACGCACTGCGCGCACGCGGGCGCGGACGCACACTCATCGTGGGCGGCGCAGCCGAAACAGCCCGCGTGCGCAAACTCTGCCTGAACCTCGGGCTCTCAACCGGCAACCTGCTCTGCGACAGCAGCCTGCAACCCCAGCGGCTGCAAGACCTCATCCGCATCGAGCGCGTGGAAGAAGTGGTCTTCTGCGGCGCCGACATCGACCTGCAACGCATCATCGCCCTCATGAGCCAACTGCACACCACCGGCGTGGAATACAAGATAGCACCCGCCGAAGGCGACTACATCATCGGCACAGGCGGCATCCTCTCGCGCGACGACCTCTACCTCGACGACCTCGAAACCGTAGGCACCGCCTCATCGCGCCGACGCAAGCGCCTCTTCGACATCGGCAGCGCCGCACTGCTCCTGCTGGCCGCGCCCCTGCTGGTGTGGTTCCAACGCCGCAAAGGACGCTACCTCGCCGACTGCCTCCGCGTGCTCGCCGGACGCACCACCTGGGTGGGCCACACCGGACGACAAGGCATCTTCTCGCCCGCCAACCTGGCCCCCGACGCCTCGGACGAAACCCACAATCGCCTCATGCTGCGCTACATGCGCCGCTACCGCGTAGCCACCGACGCCACCATCCTGCTCAAAAATTGGAGAGAACTGTAAAAATATTTTCAAAAAATGAAACTTTACCCACATGAAATCCGTTATGCTGACATCCCCTCCCCGATTTTCATTCCCCCGCCAGGCGCCAGACGAAGAACAACCGAAGAACAACCGAAGAACAACCCTAGTTGATATGAAGAAAACACCTGGCATCTGCCTACTATTCGCCCTCCTGCTACTGCCCATCGCAGCCGAGGGACAGCGCATCCACGGCTTTGTCTCGGCGGGCGGCACCCTGTCGCAGGTGGAAGGCGACGAGCTGAAAGGCTTCCGCAAGTGGGGCTTCACCGGCGGCGTGGGCGCCATAGCCTCGCTCGACCGCCACGAAGACTGGCGCCTCTCCATCGAAGCACTCTTCACGCAGCGCGGCGCCTACAACAACAGCGGCGACCCCTACGCGCTCGACCTCACGATGAACTACGTCGACATCCCCCTCATGCTCCACTTCCGCGACCCCTGGGGCGGCATGCTCCTCGGCCTCGGCCTCAACTACAGCCGCCTCGTCCAGCAACCCACCGGCCGCATACTCTACCCACCGTCGTTCTTCCCCGACACCAACGACATGCAGTTCCTGAAGAACGACTTCGGCGTGGTGGCCGACATACGCTTCTATATCTGGCGAGGCCTCATGCTCAACATCCGCTGGCAATACTCGCTCATCGCCGTCAAACGCGACTGGAACTTCTGGGAACGCGACGGCGACATGGTGCTTGTTGACGAAAACGGAATCCCCATTTGGGACGAAGAAGGCAAGCCGCAGATAGTCCCCCGCTTCAAAAACTGGCGCAACGACTGCGTCAACAACTCATTGATGTTCCGCCTCATCTGGGAGTTTTAAAATCATGGCTACCGCGATATTCCCCGGCTCCTTCGACCCCTTCACCGCCGGCCACGAGGCCATCCTGCGCCGCGTGCTGCCCCTGTTCGACCGTGTCTACGTCGCCGTCGGCGTCAACTCCGACAAGCAATACATGTTCTCCGTCGCCGAACGGCTCGACATCATACGCCGCACCCTAGCCGACTGTCCCACGGCCGAAGCCGTCTCCTACACCGGCATGACCATCGACCTCTGCCACCAGCTCGGCGCTGGGGCCATCATCCGCGGCATACGCACCGCCAAAGACTTTGAATACGAGCAGACCATCGCCGCCGTCAACCGCCTCCAAGACCCCTCCATCGAAACCCTCCTCCTGCTGGCCGACCCCGAGCATATCAACATCTCCTCCACCCTCGAACGCGAACGCCTCACCCACCCATGCAACTGTCCGACGACATAGTCTACCTCAAAGGCGTAGGCCCCGCCCGGGCCAAGGTGCTGGCCGCCGAACTGGGCGTGCGCACCGTGGGACAGCTGCTCGACCACCTGCCCTACCGCTACATCGACCGCTCGGCCCTGTCCACCGTAGCCTCGGTGAAGGACGACGGCCAACTCTACGTCCTCCGCGGACAGGTGAGCAACATACAAGTCACCGCCACCGGCAAATTCCGCGAGCGGCTCACCTGCAACTTCTTCGACGGCACAGGCTACCTCCAGCTCGTCTGGTTCTCCGGCACCAAATGGGTGCGCGAAAAACTCAAGCCCAACAAGACCTATATCATCATGGGGCGCCCGTCGGTCTACAACTTCTTCTGGCAGATGACACACCCCGAGCTGGAGGAAGCCTCGTCCGCAGGCGACGACTCGCGCCACCCCTTCCTGCCCGTCTACAACACCACCGACAAGATGAAGGCCGCCGGCCTCGGCGCCCGCGCGCTGGCTCGCATCACCGAGAACCTCGTCGCCCAGATGCCCCCCGTGCCGGAAACCCTCCCCTCCCCCATCCTCGAGCGCTTCCGCCTCATGCCGCGGCGCGACGCCTACATCAACATCCACTATCCCGCCTCCGCCGCAGCCCTCGACGCCGCACGCACACGCCTCAAGTTCGAGGAGCTCTTCTTCCTCCAGCTCGACTACCAGTTCGCCCACCAGCAGCGCGTCACCGCCTCGCAGGGGCGCGTCTTCCAGCGCGTGGGCGACTACTTCAACAGCTTCTATAACGAACACCTCCCCTTCCCCCTCACCGGCGCCCAAAAGCGCGTCATCCGCGAGGTGCACGACGACATGCGCTCCGGCCGGCAGATGAACCGCCTGCTGCAAGGCGACGTCGGCAGCGGCAAAACCCTCGTGGCCCTGATGTGCATGCTGCTCGCCCTCGACAACGGCTGCCAGGCCTGCCTCATGGCACCCACCGAAATCCTCGCCACCCAGCACTTCGCCACCTTCCAGCGCATGCTCGACGGCATGCCCATCCAGGTGGAACTGCTCACCGGCTCGCTCCGCGCCGCACAGAAAAAGAAGATCAAGCAGCGCCTAGCCGAAGGCGAAATCCATCTCCTCATCGGCACCCACGCCCTGATCGAGGACGATGTGGAGTTCCACTCGCTCGGCCTCGTGGTCATCGACGAGCAGCATCGCTTCGGCGTGCAGCAGCGGTCGCGCCTGTGGACCAAGGCCGCCATTGCGCCCCACGTGCTGGTGATGACCGCCACCCCCATCCCGCGCACCCTCGCCATGACCCTCTACGGCGACCTCGACTGCTCCGTCATCGACGAGCTGCCCCCCGGCCGCCAGCCCGTCAAGACCTACCACCGCCTCGAGGGCAACCGTCCCCGCGTATTCCACTTCCTCAAACAGCAGATCGATGCCGGCCGCCAGGTCTACATCGTCTACCCCCTCATCGAAGAGAGCGAGAAGATGGACCTCAAGAACCTCCAGGACGGGCTGGAGATGGTGCAGAACTACTTCCCCCGGCCGCAGTATCAGACCTCGATGGTCCACGGCCGCCTCACCGCCGAGGAGAAAGAGAGCGAGATGCGGCGCTTCAAAGAGGGCAAGACACATATCATGGTGGCCACCACGGTGATCGAGGTGGGCGTCGACGTGCCCAACGCCACGGTGATGGTCATCGAGAACGCCGAGCGCTTCGGCCTCAGCCAGCTGCACCAGCTGCGCGGACGCGTGGGTCGCGGCGGCGGCGAGTCCTACTGCATCCTCATGACCAAGGACAACCTGGCCGCCAGCTCGAAGGAGCGCATCCGCACCATGTGCCAGACCACCGACGGATTCAAGATAGCCGAGGCCGACCTGCGCCTGCGCGGCCCGGGCGACATACAGGGCCTGCAACAGAGCGGCATCCTCGACCTCAAGCTGGCCGACATCGTCGACGACGAGCCCCTGGTGCGCGCCACACGCGACACCGTGCGCGACCTCCTCGCCGCCGACCCCTCGCTGTCGCAATACCCATTGCTGCGCCAGCATATCGAACACTCAAAGAACAAGATGCTATGGGGAAAGATAAGCTAATGAGTAATGAGGAATTAGGAATTAGGAATTCTCCCTCCATCACTTTGGTTGCTGAGCAAGGCGCATCACTCTCCAGCGGCAGCCTGCGCCTGTATGCTCTGCCCTACGGCTGCATCGACCTCTACAACTACGACCCCCTCAACCGCCGCTGCGCCGTCGGCATCATGGTAGCCACCGAGCACCGCCGCCAAGGCCACGCCCTGGCCATGCTGCAGGCGCTGGCCGACCAATACCGCAGCATGCTCCACATCCTCTATGCCGACATCGCAGCCACCAACACCGCCTCCATCGCCCTCTTCCGCAAAGCCGGCTACACCCAATGCGGCCACTTCAAAGAATGGCTCCTCGTAAACGACCAATACATCGACTCCATCCGCATGCAACTCATCCTATGAAAAAAGCAATCCTCGTCACCCTTGCCGTCGGCGGCGCCCTGGCGTTCCTGCTCGCCATCTTGCTCTTCCTCTTCCCCAACCATACCGCCAACTGGGACACCGACCCCGTGCGCCTCAACGTGCCGCAAGGCTGCAGCTACGATGCCCTGCTCGACTCGCTCGACGCACACCAGGTGGTGCTGCGAAAAGCCCCCGTCGCACTGGTATTCAACCTCGAAGCACGCGTGCTTGGCCTGGACAAGCACGTGCGGCCCGGCAGCTACCTCGTGCCGCGCAACATGGAATTACTCGCCCTCGTGCGCAAACTGCGCAACGGCCAGCAAGACCCCATCCGGCTGACCATCGGCAAGTTCCGCCTGCCGCAGGACCTCAATGCCTACCTCAACAAAAAACTGATGCACGACGATTTCGACGTGCCGCTCGCCAGCTTCCACCTCGTCCTGCCCGACACCTACGAGTTCTACTGGACCGTCACCCCCGAGCAGTTCATGGAGCGGATGGAGAAGGAATATGCCAAGTTTTGGGAAGTGAAAAGGAGTGAAAAGGGAGCTCCCTCTCACTCCCTTTCACTCCAAGAAATCATCATCCTCGCTTCCATCGTTGAGGAGGAGACCAACCACGGGCCGGAGAAGGGGCTCGTGGCCAGCGTCTACCTCAACCGCCTGAAGAGGGGCATGCCCCTCCAGGCCGACCCGACGGTGAAATACGCCGTCGCCACCAGCTGCTCCCCTTCCCAAGGGGAGCTGACCGCGCAGCAGGCTGAGGGGTTCGCCATCAAGCGCATCCTCCACAAGCACCTGGCCACCGAGAGCCCCTTCAACACCTACCTCCACCCCGGCCTCCCCCCCGCCCCCATCTGCCTCCCCTCCAAAGCCACCATCGAGGCCGTCCTCAACGCCCCGCAGACCGACTACCTCTACTTCTGCGCCAGCCCCGCCATGGACGGCACCCACCGCTTCGCCGCCACCCTGGCCGAGCACAACGCCAACGCCGCCGCCTTCCACCGCGCGCTCAATGCCCGCGGCATCAGATAACAGAAGCCCTTCGGACGCAGCACCACCCTATCTCTTTCATTTACAACCCAATAACGCCGATGCTGACTATAGAACGCATCGGGCGTTTTTTTTGTCGAAAAAATGGAAAAAGGGGGCAAAATGGGCAATTCACAAGAGGCTGATAATTAGCACATAGGAGGCATCCTCTTCTTCTCCCCTTTTTCTCAACTTAATACATACTAGGGGAGTGAGGAGTGAGGAATGAGGAGGGAGGAATGAGGAGGGAGGAATGAGAAGGGAGAAGGGAGGAGGGAGGAGGGAGGAGGGAGGAATGAGGAATGAGGAATGAGGAATGAGGAATGAGGAGTGAGGAATGAGGAATGAGGAATGAGGAATGAGGAATGAGGAGTGAGGAATGAGGAGTGTGGAGGGAGGAGGGAGGAGGGAGAGGAGCAAATTATTTTTTTCCGAGTCAAAAAAAGTTCGTATCTTTGCACCGTCGTTTCCGCGCCGCCGAAGCCCCTCGAGAGTGAGGATGTCCAATGGACATCCGAGTGGGTGAAGCGGGTGGGCGTGCCTCCAAGACCCCCAAGACGCCTCCTTATTACAGGGGTGGACTTGAGGGGGAAACCCCTGAAAACTCCTCCCTTTAACAAGGGGAGGTGCCCGAAGGGCGGAGGGGTCCATAGGGGACGGCACATATAAGAAAGACGTTGTAACGGCGTTTATCTGCGGCGAATAAGAATCTCGCAAATTCTAATCCTGATACCGCAATAACGCAATGTTCAATGTCCATCGGATGCACAATGTAGGGACACGGTGTGCCGTGTCCGCAGTATACGTGCACAGCGTGGGCTTCGGCATTGCTTATTCTGTATCAGGGGCAATGCGAGAGCCTTTATTCGCGGGATAAGCAAAGAAAGCAGATTCCCGCGCTCTTTTTTATATGCCCATACGTGAAATAACAATATTGTATATCGGCTCGGGGGTCGCCGAGGAATGACTGTAAAAAATGAAAACAAAAAAGCCTACAATAAAGGAGTTGAATTTGGACAGCACTTGCATTGTTGACGAGAGAACAATTGGGACAAAGAGAATTATTGTCAAAAGTAATCGTGCAAACATTAGTCTGGCTACAAAAATTGCACGATATACAAGTCTGTCTAATTTGGTAGATATTATGTATTACCATAGACTCTATGTCCCTAATCGGCAAAACTTCGATGACTTGCGCGAAACAAAGGGTTTAAGGCGATACCGAGAAGATATCCCGCAAATCAGATCTTTTGCATCACACAATAGCGTGCTATGGTGGAATTCAATCGAAAATGATAGACGCAGATTTCTTAGAACATGCGTATCATGTTGGACGATGGGTACTGTAAATGGAGACAAACTTGATGAGAATTATCTAATGTGGAAGTCCTATGCGAAGGGAAATGTCTCATGCAGAATGGAAACCACTTTGGGTCAACTTTTAGATAGTATAACAGATATCCCGGAGGACATTATAATTGAGGATGTTGTTTATGGTGATTCCTGTCAATTAAATAATAATGAATCTTTGCTATTTCATAAATCTAGATTTTATGCGTTAGAACAGGAGTTGAGACTGGTTGTCCTGTCAAATAACGCAAAAGGGACTCATCTTACATTGAACGTGGATAACTTATTTGGAAACAATGTTGATACATTCAAGGTTACACTCTCTCCGTTTGCTCCACCATCATGGTATTATTTTTTGTTGAATGGTCTTCTTGACTTCCAAAAGAAGCATAAAGGGTTTATTGTTTGTCAATCTGATATATTGGAATATAAATGCCTTACACCTGAAGATGGAAAGGCGCTAGAAATATTCAAAGATTATAAATAAAAGAATTAATGAAACGAACATTATTATTTCTAGCCTTTGTGGCGATGTGGCAAAGTGTTTTTGCCTATGATTTCTCTGCTGTAGCACCGAGTGGCCAGACGCTATATTACAGTATTCGCAGCGGAGGAGGAGTTTACGTTTCTGATCCTGGATCTGTCTGGTCTGGTTATAGCAAACCCACAGGAGACTTGACAATCCCTGACAGTGTAACCTTTGGCGGCACCACCTATGCTGTAACCTCCATTGGGGCGTACGCGTTCATGGGTTGCAGTGGCTTGACCTCGGTCACCATCCCCAACTCTGTGACCTCCATCGGGAACGGCGCGTTCTACTATTGCAGTGGCTTGACCACCGTCCATTTCAATGCCGACAGCTGCACGTCCGCAGGCGGCTCCTACTCCAACGTCACCTATAGAGCCTTTTATGGTTGCCACAATATTACCACTTTCACATTTGGCAGCAATGTCAAGATTATCCCTGACTATCTATGCTATGAAATGGGAAACTTGACCTCGGTAACCATCCCCAACTCGGTAACCTCCATTGGTAGCCACGCGTTCTCCGGTTGCAGCGGCCTGACTTCGTTGACGATTGGAAGTTCTGTAACCTCCATCGAAAGCAAGGCATTCGAAAATTGCAGCGGCCTGACCACCGTCCATTTCAATGCCGACAGCTGCACGTCCGCAGGCGGCTCCTACAATATGGCCTTTTATGGTTGCCACAATATTACCACTTTCACATTTGGAAACAATGTCAAGATAATCCCATCCTATCTATGCTATGGTATGGTTAGGTTGACCTCGGTAACCATACCCAACTCCGTGACCGCCATTGGGTCATCCGCGTTCTTAAGTTGCAGCGGCTTGACCACCGTCCATTTCAATGCCGACAACTGCACGTCCGCAGGCGGATCCTACTCCTCCGTTAGAGCCTTTTCTGGTTGCCACAATATTACCACTTTCACATTTGGAAACAATGTCAAGATTATCCCTGACAATCTATGCTATGACATGGATAGCTTGACATCGGTAACCATCCCCAACTCGGTAACCTCCATCGGAAGCGAGGCATTCGGAAATTGCAGCGGCCTGACCACCGTCCATTTCAATGCCGATAGCTGCACGTCCGCAGGTGGCTCCTACTCCACTAGAGCCTTTTATGGTTGCCACAATATTACCACTTTCACATTTGGAAACAATGTCAAGATTATCCCTTACTATCTATGTTATGATATGGATAGCTTGACGTCGGTAACCATCCCAAACTCCGTAATCTCCATAGGAAGAGAAGCATTCAAAAATTGCAGCGGCCTGACCTCGGTAACACTTCTACCTGATATTGCCCCAACTATCGGATCCTCTACCTTTGATAATAATGCCAGCAATAGGCTTTTTTATATCCCATGTGGATCTTGGGACTCTTACCACAATACCTGGTCGAGTTATTATAGGTCCGCGTTAAGGGAACCGGCGGCGGAAGGTGTCGAAATCGAGGTTGTCGCAAACGATGACAGATATGGTAGAACCGAAATCGTTGCCAGGCATAACGGGGCGCGAATCCTGTGCGATTCTACATGTGTAATCAGCGCAACTCCATATTCTGGCTACCACTTCGACCATTGGAGCAATGGAAACACTGCCAATTCCGACACGCTGCACCTTGTGGGCGACAGCTTGGTTACTGCATTCTTTGCTCCCAATCAGCATACTATAACTGTTATTAGCGCAGACGAAAGTTTGGGTACTGCCAGCGGTGGAGGTACATACCATTACGGAGACACCATCCTTTTAATGGCCACTGCTACGGCAGAACACTACCACTTCTCACACTGGAGTGGCCCCAGCGACATTTGGCTGAGTAATTATTCCAATCCATGGAGGTATACGGTTGATGACTACGACGCTACTTGGATTGCCAACTTCGCCATTGACACCCATACGGTAAGCGTCGCCAGCAACGACATTGCCCGCGGCATGGTAGAAGCCACCGGCACACAGTTCGAGTACGGCCAGCCTTGCACGGTGACGGCGACGGCCTACTCGGGCTATACGTTCCACAGCTGGAGCAACGGCATGACGGACAACCCCTACACCTTCGCCGTGCTGAGCGACGTGGAGCTGACGGCCAACTTCATCGCCGCCGGTGAGCAGGTGTACACCATCACGGTGCAGAGTGCCGACCCGACGATGGGCACCGTCAGCGGCGGCGGCCAAGCGTTGCGCGGCGGCACGCTGACGATCCGCGCGCAGGGCAATGCCGGCTACCGCTTCCTGCGATGGCAGGACGGAAACACGGACAGCGTGCGCACGGTGACCGTCACGGGCAACGTCACCTATACGGCCTACTTCTCCGAGACGGTGGGGATCGAGGATGTGGAGGGTTACGACCAGTCCGGACCGAGGCTTTATCCCAACCCCGCGCACAGCAGCGTGACCGTCACAGGCCTTGAGCCCGGCAGGCGCATCGCCCTGGTCGACCTCTACGGTCGCACCCTCGCCGACCTACGCGCCACGTCTACCGAGTTGACCATCGACGTCAGCGCGCTCTCGCCCGGCACCTATTTCGTCCGCGTGGAAGGCTTGCCGGCGCGGAAAGTGGTGGTGATAAAATAAAAATTGAAAATTGAAAATTGAAAATTGAGAATTGGAACAGAACAGCCGTGGGCGAGCCCACGGCTGTTGCTTTCTTTCGCCACTGCGCGGCGACCGCGCGCCGTCAGGATTTCTTCCGCAAGACGAGGCGGAAGGTGGTGCCTTGGCCGACGACGCTGTATTTCAGGTAGAGCTCGCCGCGGTGGTACTGGCTCATGATGCGCCCCGCCAGCGGCAGGCCGAGGCCCCAGCCGCGGGTCTTGGTGGTGTAGCCGCTTTCGAAGATTTTCTTCTGCGCTGAGGGCGGTATGCCGCGACCGGTGTCGCTGACGTCTATATATATCTTGCGCGCGTCCTGCGAGCCCACGATGGTGATGGCGCCCACGCCCTCCATGGCGTCGACGGCGTTGCGGCAGAGGTTTTCTATCACCCACTCGAAGAGGTAGCTGTTGAGCGGCGCGACGAAGCTTTCGCCCTCGGGGAAGGAGACTTTGTACTGCACTTTCTTCGACGTGCGCCCCTGCAAATAGCGTGTGGCGCGTTCCACCACCTCCCGCACGTCCTCCTCCTTCAGCTCGGGCACCGAGCCGATTTTCGAGAAGCGGTGGGTGATGGTCTCCAGCCGGTGGAGGTCTTTGCCGATTTCGTCGGCATACTGGTCGGTCAGTTCCTTGCCGCGCAGGTACTCGTTCCAAGCCACCAGGGAGCTCAGGGGTGTGCCCAGCTGGTGGGCCGTCTCCTTGGCCAGGCCCACCCAGATGCGGTTCTGCTCCATGGTGTGGGTGGTGCGGAAGAGGAGGTAGGCGGCGGCGAGCAGCACCAGCGCGATGAACACATAGAGCAGCGGCACCCACCGCAGCGAGCGCAGCAGGGGCGAGTTCTCGTAGTAGACGTAGGCCAGGCCGCCCTCGGGCAGGGTGATTTGCACGGGGTCGTTGGCGCGCGCCATGGAGCTCACGCGCTCGGCCAGCTTGCGCGGGGTGTCCACCTCGCTGCTGTCGATATTGCCCAGGGCCACGATGTCGGTGCGCGCACTGTCGAGGATGATGACGGGTACCTTGACCGAGTTGCCCGTGATGTCGGCCAGGAAGCTCTGCGTCAGCCGTTCCAGCACCTGGCGCAGCTGGGTGTAGTACTGCGACTCCTTGTAGTAGAGCGTCATCGGCATGCCCCAGAGGCGGTAGGTGAAGGGGGGATTGCGCGAGTATTCGTCGCGCAGGGCGCCGGCCAGCTTTTGCCCGGCCAGCTCCTGCGGCACGGTGATGAGCGAGTCGGCGGCCGTGGTGATGATGATGGGTGTCTGCGACGAGTCGACGATATACCTTATATATGCCAGGCTGAAGCGCAGGTCAACCGACTGGTCGGGGTCGTTGAACGACTGCAGTATGTCGGTATAGAGGCGCATTTTGCGGTGCTCGTCCAGCGTGGCCTGCTGGAAGAATTCCTGGGTGACATCGGCCAGCTGGCTGCGCTGACCGATGGCGTTGGCCCAAAGGCGTATCTTGTCCTCCTCGGAGCGCTGCACCTCGCCCGCCGCCTTCTGCACCTGCCACAGGGCAAAAAACGCCAGCACCAGCGAGAGCGCCATCAGTATCAGTTTCAGCCGATGTTTCATATTATGTTGATATGTTGATAAGTTGATATGTTGATAAGCCCCCACTCACTCCTAATTCCTAATTCCTAATTCCTCACTCCTAATTCCTAATTCCTAATTCCTCACTCCTCATTCCTTTCACCGTCTCCGCCGGGCTGATGCGGCTGATGTAGGACGCCGGCAGCAGCAGCGCCGCAAGGCAGACCGCCAGCGTGCCCACGGCCACCAAGGCATACACGCGCCAGTCCATCTCCACCGGCACATGGCTCATCGAGTAGCTCTCGGGGTCGAGCCGCACCGGCTGCCAGCGCCGCTGCACCCAGCTCAGCGCCAGCGCCAACGCCAGCCCGATGCCGATGCCCCACAGGATGAGCCGCACGGCCTTCAGCAGGAATATCCGCCTGACGCTGGCGTTGGAGGCCCCAAGCGTCTTGAGGATGCCGATGGTGGCCCCCTTCTCGAAAATCATGATCAGCAGCGCCGACACGATGGCGATGGCGCTGACGATGCACATGATGGTGAGGATGAGGGTGATGTTGGCGTTCAGCAGGTCGAGCCACGAGAAGAGCGCCGGGTGCTCCTGCACGACGGTGCGGAGCGTGAGGTCGTAGGGCAGTTCGGCCAGCACGGCGGCGGCGGTGGCGTCGAGGCCGGCCAGGTCGGCGACCAGCAGCTCGTAGCCGCCCACCTGCCCGGGCGTCCAGTCGCTGAGGCGTTGCACCTGCCGCAGGTCGCCCACCACGATGAGGTCGTCCATCTCGGTGAGGTCGGTGCTGTAGATGCCGCTGACGGTGAAGGCGCGCGCCCTCGGCGCGCGCTCCTGCCAGAAGTAGGTGCGCATCTTGTCGCCCACCGCCAGCCGCAGCTTCGAGGCCAGCGTGGCCGAGATGGCCACCTCGTTGCTCGCGGTGCTGTCCGCCAGGTGCGGCAGCCGGCCCGCCGTGAGGCACGAGGCGAGGAACGCCGTGTCGCTACCCGCGCTGACGCCGCGCAGCACGATGCCGTGGATCTGCTCGCCGGTCTTCACCATGCCGCCCTTGGTGGCATAATACTGCACGTGGCGCACGCCCGGCACAGCCCGCAGCCGCGCCGCCAGCGCGCTGTCCACCTCCAGGGGGGCTTCCTGGTAGTCGGCGCTGGTCGAGAAGTTGGTCACCGTGATGTGGCTGCCGAAGCCCGCCACCTTGCCGGCAATCTCGCCCTGGAAGCCGCGCAGGATGCTCACCGCCATGACCATCACCAGCACGCCCAGCGCGATGCCGGCCACGGCGATGGCCGCCAAGGGGCCTGAGAAACCGCCCCCCTCGGCCTTCCGCGGCATGAACCGCCGGGCTATGTAGCGCTCGAAAAGCATTTAGTGGTCAGTGGCTAGTGGTCAGTGGCTAGTGGCTAGTGGGCAGTGGGCAGTGGTTGACAAAACAACTGATGCGTCAGCCCACTGACCACTGACCACTGGCCACTTTTTCAGAAACTCATCGCGATAGCCACAAAGTCCTCGGCCTTGAGCGACGCGCCGCCGATGAGGCCGCCGTCGATGTCGGCGCAGGCGAAGAGTTCCTTGGCGTTGGAGGGCTTGCAGCTGCCGCCGTAGAGGATGCTCACCTCGTCGGCCAGCGCCTGGCCGTACTTGGCGGCGAGGAGGCTGCGGATGTGGGCGTGGATCTCCTGCGCCTGCTCGGGCGTGGCGGTGCGGCCGGTGCCGATGGCCCACACGGGCTCGTAGGCGATGACCACCTCCTGCATCTGCTCCGCCGTCAGGTGGAACAGGCCCTGCTCGACCTGCCTCTTCACCACCTCCAGCTGGCGGCCCGCCTCGCGCTCCTCGAGGACCTCGCCGACGCACACGATGGGCTTCAGCCCGTGGGCCAGCAGGCGGTCCACCTTGGCGGCGACGATGGCGTCGGTCTCGCCGTAGTACTGGCGGCGCTCCGAGTGACCCACGATGCAATAGTCGATCTCCATGCTCTCCAGCATCTCGGCACTCACCTCGCCGGTGTAGGCGCCGCGCTCCTGGTCGCTCACATTCTGCGCGCCGACAAGGAAATAGCTGTCGTTGGCATAGTCGGTCGTCATCTCCAGGTAGGGCAGAGGCGGGCAGACAATCAGCTGCGTCTCGCGCGGAAGCTCTTTCTCTTCCAGCTGCTCCATAATTCCGTTCACCAGTTCATCGGCTTCCGTGAAGGTGCAGTTCATCTTCCAGTTGCCGGCAACGATATGTTTTCTCATGTTCGTGTATGTTTTTAATTTTAAATGGGTATTTTCGCCTTATAACGCACGGCACAAACATTTATTTTGTCGCACCGCAACTTAATCCCCCAATAAATTCACCACAAAAAACACAACCATCTGATTTCCAGCGATAACTACACTCAACCAAAACCGCCTCGCCATACCTTCGTATTGTACTGGTATTCACCAAGTTGTATACCACTTACCCTAGCGCTTCCCTAGAATTACCCTCTCTTCTCCCCCTCGGCACCTCCTGCGGCAATATTATATCTGCGATATAATACGGCTCGTCCCACACCCCCGATGCACCGAAAAAACAAAAAATATATTTGCATATTGTTTTTTTTTGCTATCTTTGCTGCCGTACATATAAAGTACAGAAACAATATAAATATTTAAAAATAAACCCTTTAAAACAACAACAAGCAATGAAGACCGCTTATAATTTCAACGCAGGCCCCTGTGTCCTGCCCAAACAGGCCATCGAGAACACCATCAAGGCCCTCCACGACTTCGACAACACCGGCATCGGCATCGCCGAAATCAGCCACCGCACCCCTGGCTGGGAGAAGCTTATGGCCGACACCCGTCAGCTGTGGCGCGACCTGCTCGGCATCCCCGCCGAGTACGAGGTGCTCTTCCTCGGTGGCGGCGCCAGCACCCAGTTCATGGCCGTGCCCGCCAACCTGCTCAACAAGAAGGCCGCCTACCTCCAGACCGGCGTCTGGGCCAAGAAGGCCGCCAAGGAAGCCAAACTGTTCGGCACCGTCGACATCGTCGCCAACAGCGAGGACAAGACCTACAGCTACATCCCCAAGGGCTACACCATCCCCACCGATGCCGACTACTTCCACATCACCACCAACAACACCATCTACGGCACCGAAATCAAGCACGACATGGACTGCCCCGTCATGCTGGTGGCTGACATGAGCTCCGACATCATGAGCCGTCCCGTCGACGTCAAGAAGTACGGTCTCATCTACGGTGGCGCCCAGAAGAATGTCGGCCCCGCCGGTGTTACCTTCGTCATCGTCCGCAAGGATATCCTCGGCAAGATCACCGACCGCCAGTACATGAACCCCCTGCCCACCATGGTCGACTTCCGCACCCACGCCGCCGAAGAGGACAAGAACATCTCCATGTTCAACACTCCCCCGGTGATCAACATCTTCATGATGTACGAGACCCTGAAGTGGGTCAAGGAAATCGGCGGCCTCACCGAGATGAACAAAATCAACGTCAAGAAGTCCAACCTCCTCTACGACGAAATCGACCGCAACTCCATGTTCGTCGGCACCGCCGCCAAGGAGGACCGCTCCATCATGAACCACTGCTTCGTCATGGCCCCCGGCCGCGAGGACAAGCAGGACGCCTTCATGGCCTTCGCCAAGGAGCGCGGCATGGTCGGCATCAAGGGCCACCGCTCCGTCGGCGGCTTCCGCGCCAGCCTCTACAACGCCTGCCCCATCGAGGCCGTCGAGGCTCTCGTCCAGTGCATGCAGGACTTCGAGAAAGCCAACAAATAGTCCAGTCAACCAGTTAAACAATGGAAGTCAGAGTAGACGTCAGGGAGGGATTCGAGAAGAAGCTTCGCAAGGAGCCTACCTGCGTCTTCTCTGATGAAATAAAGATTTACAGCAAAATGAAAGTTTTAGTTGCTACCGAGAAACCCTTCGCCAAAGTGGCCGTCGACGGCATCCGCGAAGTGGTCGAGAAGAACGGCTACACCCTGGCCCTCCTCGAGAAATACACCGACGTCAATGAACTCTACGCCGCCGTTGCCGACGCCGACGCCCTCATCGTCCGCTCCGACAAGGTCACCAAAGAGGTCATCGACCACGCCAAGAACCTCAAAATCGTCGTCCGTGCCGGCGCCGGCTTCGACAACCTCGACCTCGAGGCTTGCACCGCCCGCGGCATCGTCGCCATGAACACCCCCGGCCAGAACTCCAACGCCGTGGCCGAGCTGGTCATGGGCATGCTCGTCTATGCCGTGCGTAACTTCTACAACGGCAAGTCCGGCTCCGAGCTCATGGGCAAGAAGCTGGGTATCCTCGCCTTCGGCAACGTGGGTCGCAACGTGGCCCGCATCGCCAAGGGCTTCGGCATGGAGGTCTTCGCCTACGACGCCTTCCTCACCGCCGACCAAATCAACGCCTCCGGCATGGCCACCGCCGTCGCCAACCAGCAGGCCCTCTTCGAGCAGTGCGACATCGTCTCCCTCCACATCCCCGCCACCGCCGAGACCAAGCAGAGCATCAACTACGACCTCGTGGGCAAGATGCCCAAGGGTGGTATCCTGGTCAACAGCGCCCGCAAGGAGGTCATCGACGAGGCCGGCCTCTGCAAGCTCATGGCCGAGCGCACCGACCTGAAGTACATCACCGACATCATGCCCGATGCCGACGCCGACTTCAAGGCTTTCGAGGGTCGCTACTTCGCCACCCCCAAAAAGATGGGTGCCCAGACCGAAGAGGCCAACATCAACGCCGGTATTGCCGCCGCCGAACAGATTGCCGACTTCTTCAAGACCGGCAACAAGAAGTTCCAGGTCAACAAGTAATTGTCGACGACCGTAGGGAGTCAACATATTACTCATGCACCTCTGCATCTTCAACCCCGAGCACGACCTCTGCCTAGCCAGCGGTCGTGCTCTCTACATCCCGCCGCGCTCGGCACGCGACTTCGCCCTGCGCGACTCCCACCTCATGCAGACCCTCTACCCCGACGCCCTCTGCTGCTCCGCCTACGACCTCCCCTCCTTCAAAATTCAAAATTCGGAATTCAACACCATCACCCCCTGGGGCTGGAACCTCACCCTCAAGCACCAGCTTCTCAAAGCCGGCGCCCCCGCCGGACTCCTCCCCTCCGACGACCGCCTGGCCACCCTCCGCGCCCTGCAGCACCGCACCACCGTCCTCCCCCTCCAGCCCGACTGCCGCGCCATATATAATATTGTAGAAGCCGAAGCCCTCCTGCGCGAGCAGCCCCACTGGGTGCTCAAAGCCCCCTGGAGCGGCGCCGGCCGCGGCCTGCGCTGGCTGCACAGCCACCTGTCGGAAATCGACCGCAACTGGATCGCCAAGACCGTCTCCGCCCAGCGATGCGTCATCGCCGAGCCCCGCCGCGACGTCGTCGCCGACCTGGCGCTGGAATACAATTGTCCTTTCACTCCCTCTCACTCCCCCCCACTCCCTCTCACTCCCCAATTCTCCGGCTACTCCCTCTTCCGCACCGGCCACGGCGTCTACAAGGAAAACGTCATGTGGAGCGACGACGAGATTGCCCGCCATTTTGCCGATACCGACCTGCAGGCTGTCCGCACAAGGGTGGAGCAGTGGCTCGCCGCCAACATCCTCCCCCACTACCACGGCCCACTCGGCGTCGACCTCATGGCCTGTGCCGACGGCAGCATCCACGTCGCCGAGCTCAACCTCCGCCACACCATGGGCATGGTCGCGCATGAAAGGTTAAAAATTAAAAATTAAAAAACAAGAATTAGAGGTCAGCGTAGATTAGAGTAATTCGCCATAAATTGACCTGCGTAGCTTTGCGTAATTCGCGTAATTCGCCGTAAAAAAAGTTAATCGTTATGGGGTTTGTAGAAGCTTTTTTATTGTCTTTGGCCCTCTGTGTGGACACCCTCGTGGTCTCCACCACCACCGCCTTCCACAGCCGCCCCTCCTGGCGGCAGGGACTGCTCATGGCCACCGTCTTCGGCCTCTGCCAAGGTGGCTTCCCGCTGCTGGGCGCCCTCATCGGCGACGTGGCCCACTCCTTCATCCAGGCCGTCGACCACTGGATCGCCTTCGCACTCCTGGCCTTCATCGGCGGCAAGATGATTTGGGACCAAGTCGGAAGTCGGAAGGATGAGGGCTCAACCTCCGACCTCCGACCTCCAACCTCCGACCTCCGCCTTTCAACCTGCTTCCTCCTCGGTATCGCCACCAGCATCGACGCCTTCGCCGTCGGCATCGGCCTGGGGCTGGGCCACTCCATGGCCACCGTCCTCTGGGTCGTGGCCCTCGTCGGCGCCGTCACCTTCCTGGCCGCCCTGCTGGGCATCGCCCTCGGCAGGCGCAACATCCCCATCCCCGAGCGCACCGCCAACATCATCGCCGGCGCTGTGCTGATAGGCCTCGGCGTCAAGATTCTCATCGAACACCTTGCGGGCTGACCTGCCGCTTCATTATCACGTTGTCGATGATTTGGTCCATCTCTTCTTTTGTGCTGTAGAAGAAGAGCCAGAGGGTGAGTGCGTCACTGTCTCCGTACACAAGGTAGCCGCTATTGCCATGGTCTGTGGCGGCGTGCAGCAGGCGGTCCTGTGATGCCGGTATGTCAATCCCCCCAATGGTGTCAGTGCTTTCGCCCACCAAAGTTCCGTTTTCCCAATGCTGCCTATGCGTGATGGTGTGGCTCGACGTGTCCAATGTGATGCTGACATGGGGATTGTTGCCACGTGCGATCTCGTTCGAGAGGGAATCCAGCAGGCCGGAGAAGAACTCGCCGATGCCGATACCTGGCAAATGCAATGTGTCGCCGCCCCTAATGATGCTGCCACTTCCATTTGTTGTACCTGTAGTTATTGACGTTATTCTCGCCGAGTCCAAGGCCGCGACGTCCACTTTCTTTCCGACACCGAACTCCTTGCACAGCCGCAGCCATGCTTCGTTATTCTGCGCTTGCATCATCACAGCGTTGTAGCCATGGTAGTCGCCGATGAGGGCTACCGTCAGGTCCTTGCGGGTGGCGTACTGGTTGTAGACTTCCGCCGCTGCCGTTGTGGTTGTGGGCATGGGGTCCTCGCGCTGGCACGAAGCAGGCAAGATGGCGAGGAGGAAAAGGCTTGCAAATAAAACTGTTTTTTTCATCGTATAAGGGTTTTAAAAGTTTCTATTGTACCTTCGGGCGAGCAGCCGTTGTTGCAGGCGAAGTAAACCTGCTCGCCGTCGATGTTGATGTTTTTGATGGGGGCGGAATGGTTACTCCCGAGGCCGAGTGGCAGTATCAATGCCGCCAGGCAGGCGGCTGCGGCTGCGTAGGGCCACCACCTGTGGCGTGCTTTCGGAGTGGGGCCGATGGTGCCGGGCGTGGTGTTCCACACGGCGCGGCGTATCTCGCGGTTCAGTTCTGCGTCGCCGTAAGGGTAGCGTGTTGCCTTCAGCTTCTCGCTGTAGGCTTTTATCTGTTGGTCGAAATCGTGCATGTCTTTCATTGGTTGTATTGTTTACGAAGTTTGCGCAGCGCACGCGTCAAGCGCATACTGACGGCGGCCACCGTGAGGCCGGTGATCTGGGCGGTCTCTTTGTAGCTGAAACCTTGAGCATGGGCTTTGATGACGGTGCGGTCGGGCTCTGGAAAGGTGTCGATGAGTTCAGTCAGATGGTCGTAATTGTCAGACGGGTCGGGTCTGTCGGGACTGTCTGTCAGGCGTGGGGCGGGTTGGTTGCTTGTCTTTCTGGTCAGTGAAATCATTGTGTTTGTGGCCACTCGGAATATCCATGTGCGTTCAGAACATCGATGGTCAAAGCTTCCAAAGCCTCGCCACAGGTCGCAGAGCACCTCGTGGAAGGCGTCCTCGGTGGTCCATGCCGCGCTGAGGCGGTAGCTGCTGCAGACACTCCATATCAGGTTGCGATGCTGCTGGATCATCTTCGTGAATATCTGTTCGTCGGTTTCCATTTTATGATAAGAAAACGTTTCTGCTGCTGTTTTGTTACGCCTTATTAGACGCACCGACGGGGCCAATCACAACTCATAGCACAAAATTTTTGCGTTTTTTTTTCGTTATGGTGTAAGATTCAACATCCTTTGCGCAACTATTATATGTAAACGGACAAGATTGACTGCCAAGGAATATAACACTGATGTTCGGCTGTGGGCCGACGATGCGATGCGCTTCGCTTTGCGCTGCGGCGGAAGCCGGAACGACTGCGAAGACGCCGTGCAGGAAGCCCTGGCGGCCCTCTGGAACCACCGCGACGAGGTGCCCCGCGAGAAGGGGAAGGGCTATGTCCTCAGCGCCGCCTACCGCTCACTGATGATGACCATGCGCCACGGCAGGGTGGTGCAGATGCATGCCGCCACGGCAATGCCCGAGACAGAAGAAGCGCCCGACGAGCGCTTCGACCTCCGCGAGGCCATCGAGCACGCCCTGCAGACATTGCCCGAGGTGCAACGCGCCATCCTCCAGCTGCGCGACGTCGAGGGCTACTCCTACCAGGAAATCGCCTCCACCCTCTCGCTCTCCGACCAGCAGGTGCAGGTCTACCTCTTCCGCGCCCGCGTCAAAATGCGTAAACAACTGATACAAATGGGATATGACAACCAAGATAGATAACACCAACTACGAGCTTTGGCTCCTGCGCTACGCCGAGGGCGACCTCGGTGCCGACGAGCGCGCCGCCGTCGAAGCCTGGCTCGCCGGCCACCCCGAGGCCGCCGCAGAGCTGGCCCTCTACCGCGAAGCCCCGCGGCTGGAGCGCGACCAGAGCGTCCGGTATGTTGCAACACCGTTGCAACCCGCCGCCCCGCGTTCCCTCTGGCCCCTCCTCGCCCGCTGGAGCGCCGCCGCTGCCGTCATAGCCGCCCTCATGCTGCCGGCCCTCCGCATGGGCGGCCTGGCCACGCTGCCCCCGCAGGAAGAAGCCCCACAAATGATAGCCGAAGCCACCCTCCCCGCAGCCGCGAAAGAACAAGCAAAGACCATAGCAACCAAGAAAAATCCAGAAAAACTAAAAAGACTAGAAAAACTAGAAAAACTAGAAAGACTAGAAAGACTAGAAAAACTAGAAAGACTAGAAAAACCAGAAGCCCCGCTAACCAAAGACTCCCTCTCGCCCGTGCCTTCCCCTACCGCTCCCCTACCCTCCACCAACCTCATCGCCCTCGAAGAAGAAGCGGCGCCCATACACTCACAATCCCTCATCGCACAAGAGCCCGACGACTGGGGCGACCGCCTGCTGGCACTCAACAGCGCCACCCACGAAAGCCTTTCGCACACCACCGGCGGCCGCCTGGTGAGCCGCTTGCTGCCCGGCAACGACCAGCTGACCGAGCACCTGGTGGATCCCCTCCGCGAAGGAATGAACAACATCCGGAACAAACGTAAATAATACCCCATATCATCATGAAAAAAACATTCGTCCGCCTCATGGCATTCTTCGCCCCCATGGTGCCGCTCACACTCTCGGCACAGACCTACAGTCAGCCCATCCCCGACAACATCACCGAGATACGCGTTGAAGACAACGCCCGTGTGGTGGTGACCGAAGGCGCCGACGCCACCATAGCCTCCGCCACCAACGAGCGCGTGGCCACAGTCAAAGGCACCCGCATGCTCGTCAGCGACAACGTCAACGCCACCATCACCCTGCCCGCCGGGCGCCCCTTCACCGTTGTGGCCGAAGACCACTCCCAGGTCGTCTTCCAAGGCTCCTTTGGCAAGAGCCCATCATTCACCGTACGCAGCGAAGATTACGCCTCGGTCACCTTCTCCGGCTCGCGCGCCGACACCCTCCGCACCACCGACCTCAACCTGCGCGCCGACGACTACTCGCGCATCAACTCCGACATCGTCATCTCCAGCCTCAACTTCAACTTCCAAGCCAACGACTACGCCGCAATCAACCTTGCCTGCAAGAACAAACACCACAGCTCCGGCACCGGCACCATCCACATCAACGACAAGGCCACAATCGACTTCAACATCTGCTCCGGCGACACCACCACACCCTTCGACGCCACCTCCACACACCTGGTCCCCGTCAAACCGCAATCCGCCACCAACCGAAAAACCTCCTTCTGGCAACGCCGCGACGTGGCCCTCAACTTCGCCTGGGGCTTCCACAACTGGGGCTCCGAACCCCTCGGCGGCTTCAGCGGCGTCGACGGCCCCGCCAACGTGCGCACCTCCTTCAACCACATCCACCTCTCTGTCGACTTCCCCCTCGTCGGCACACGTCACACCGGCCTCTACATCGGCCTCGGCCTCGACTGGGACAAATACAAATTCACCACCCCCGAAGTCACCTTCGACCCCGCCTCCGCCACCTTCGCCCAAGGCACCACGCAGGACTGCTCCTCGCGCCTCCTCACACGCTACGTCGTCGTACCCCTCACACTCCGCATCGACCTCTGGCACGACTGGCACCTCTCCCTCGCCGCACTCCCCGGCATCCACTGGAGCGGCTCCCACACAGGCCTCCGACGCGAATACGAAACCTCCGACCGCGAAGAACTACAGAAAGACCAAACCGTCAACCAACACATCAACCCCTACAAACTCGACCTCCGCGCCACCCTCTCCTACGACTTCATCGGCCTCTACCTCCAGGTGCCCACCCGCAGCACCATGAAAGCACCCGTCCAGGAACTCTACCCCATCCGCTTCGGCATCATGCTCACCCTCGACTAGCCCCCCCCCCCCCACGACAAAAAGTAACCCTATTTTCCCATCGATGGGAAAATAAGGGAAAGGGCCGAACAATTACCCTAGAGAACCCCTACCATCCCCCTACCAATCCCCTGGAAAAACCACCCCCGACCGGCACAAAGTATGTTAAAAACTCTTAAAATCCACCCACAGTAGCAACAACAGCCGCAATCGCGTTGTCTATGTCAACAAAAAACAGTAACTTTGCAAATCAAACCACCAAACGACATGACACGCAAGCAGCTCATAACCAGCCTACTGACCGTAGCATTCACCTGCCTCGGCACCGCCCTGCACGCCCAAGGCAGCGGCGCCATCGGCAACTCCACCCCCAGCCCCGTCGTCAACGGCGGCCAATACCAATGGCCCGAAGTGCAAAGCCCCTGCCCCGAAGTACAAATCAAACAAAAGCACGACCACGTCCCCCTCCCGCAATACCAAGAGCGCCACTGGGACACCGCCATCACCTGCCGCGAGCGACAAATCGTCCTCTCCGCCATGCCCTACATCCCCGTCCAGTTCACCAACGGCTACTACTACGTCGACACCATCCCCTACAACCCGCCAGACACCTCCTTCTGGATGAACGGACAAGGCACTCAGCAAGACATCAACTCCGACGACCGTTTCGCACCCACCGCCGTCCAGCTCGACTTCCCCTTCTTCTTCTTCGGCGTCCAGAAAACCCAGTTCCGCATCAGCGACAACGGCCACGTCACCTTCACCAACAACTTCTCCTCCGACGGCACATCCTCCCCCCTCGGATGCCCCTACAACTTCACCGCCATGCCCTGGACCTCCTCCAACACCCCAACCTACAGCGGCAACTGCTTCAACCGCATGCACGACGCCATCTACGGCGTCTACGAAGACACCTACACCGGCTCCGGCGGCAGCTACATGACCGGCAACCAAGGCATCTACTACGGCGTTGTCGACGAATGGCCCTGCCGCAAAATCATCGCCACCTGGAACCAAATCCCTGTCTTCAACAACTCCAACCAGCGCCACTCCTACCAAATCGTCTGCTACGAAGGCTCCAACATCATCGAAGTCCACGTCAAAAACCGCACCTACAAACCCTCCACCTCCGAAGGCCTCATCGGCATCCAAAACGCCACCGGACTCCCTCAAACCAAATCCCCCGACCCCGACAACCCCCTCTACTGGATCACCCCTGGCGCCCCCCCCGCCTTCTGGCCCGTCGGCTACAACCTCATCAGCGGCACACAAAACATCACCCGCAAAGCCTTCCGCTTCACCCCCGTCGGCAACACCCTCTCCTACGACGGCTGGTACCGCATCCTCACCTCCTCCACCGGCGCCGACACCGCCGTCCAACTCACCACCAACCCCACCGACACCAACGGCTACTACGTCCCAGCCAACCCCGTCCTCAACCCCACAGCACCTACACTCACCCTCGCCTACGTCAGCCCCACCACCGTCTCCCGCTACTACTACCACCTCCGCTTCCGCAACGCCAACGGCGACTGGTACAACCTCAACGACACCATCACCATCGGCATCGACACCCTCAACGACCTCACCATCACCCCTGCTCAGCAGGACATCTGCCTCGGCACCTCCGCCGCACCCACCCTCGAATTCCGCTCCGTCCAGGACACCGAACTCGTCAACTGGACCCTCACCCGAGTCTCCAACGGCCAGTCGACTCCCCTCGCCACCTCCGGCCTCTCCTTCGGCCAAATCAACGACGACGGCACCAACAAAACACTCTCCATCACCGTCAACAGCAACACCCTCCCCACCGACGGCCAGCTCAACAACAAAATCGACACCCTCATCATCCACTCCTCCGTCGACTTCGTCAGCGGATGCCACGGCGACGCCTCCACCATGATACGCATCTTCCCCAACTTCGACACCACCGACTACGCCGGCATCTGCCGCGGCGAACAATTCACATGGGACGACGACGGCCAGACCTACACCGAAACCACACGCCCACCCTACCCCACCGTCACCCTCCGCTCGCAACCCGGATGCGATTCCATCGTCCACCTCAACCTTACCGTCTACGACGTCTCCCACACCGTGGACCGCATCGTCGACTGCCGCCCCCTCACTTGGATCAACGGCCGCACCTACAACCAGTCCAACACCGCCACCATCGACCGCGACACCATCGTGCTACCCAACCGCTACGGATGCGACTCCATCGTCCAGCTCGACTTCACTCTCCACCCCCTCACCGCTCGCCTCCAAGCCTCGCTCGACCACTTCGACTACGACCACCTTGACGTCGAACTCACCGACCTCTCCACCGGCGGCGGCGAACGCGTGTGGCACATCTCCGGCTCCCCAGACCAAACCACCCCCATCGCCTACTACACCATCCCCGTCGAACTCGACTCCGCCGTGGTCCAACTCGTCGCCGCCAGCCCCTACGGCTGCACCGACACCGCCACCCTCGTCATCCCCTTCCACAAAGAAAGTTTCTGGGTACCCAACGCCTTCACCCCCGACAACCCCGCCGGCAACAACACCTTCGGCTCCATCAGCACACAGACCATCCAGCAGGAAATGCTCATCTACAACCGCTTCGGCGAGATGGTCTTCCGCTGCGACACCCCCGACTGCCAATGGGACGGCCGCGACCTCAACGGCAACCCCTGCATCCAAGGCGCCTACGTCTACATCATCCGCTACACCACCTCCTACCAGCCCAACAAAACCCTCCTCCGCAAAGGTACCGTCACCCTCCTCCGCTAACCACTGAACACTGAACACTGAAATGAAGATTGCCGTCATAGGAGCCACCGGCCTCGTAGGCCGCGAGATGCTCACCGTACTGGAAGAATTCGGCTTTGCCGACCACACCATCATCGCTGCTGCCTCAGCCCGTTCGGCCGGCAGCAGCCTCCCTTTCGCCGGGCGCCAGCTCACCGTCCTCACCGTCGACGAAGCCATCGCCCAGCGGCCCGACTACGCCATCTTCTCCGCCGGTGCAGAGGCCTCCCGCCAGTATGCCCCCCGCTTCGTCGAGCAGGGCACCACCGTCATCGACAACTCCTCCGCCTGGCGCAAAGACCCCTCCATCCCCCTCGTCGTCCCCGAAATCAACATCGCCGCCGCCACCCAAGCCATCAAGCAGTCGGGCAACCGGGCCATCATCGTGGCCAACCCCAACTGCTCCACCATTCAGATGGTGCTGGCCCTCAGCCCCCTGCAGCGCGAATACGGCATCCGCCGCATCGTCGTCGCCACCTACCAGAGCATCACCGGCACCGGCCTCAAAGCCATCCGCCAGCTCGAAGCCGAGGAGGGCGGAACCCCCTGCGCCGACCCAGCCTACGTCAACCCCATCCACCGCAACCTCTTCCCCCACGGCGGCGACTTCCTCCCCAACGGCTACACCACCGAGGAGCAGAAGCTCATCGACGAGACGCGCAAGATATTCGCCGACCCCTCCATCGAGGTCTCCCCCACCGTGGTCCGCGTGCCCGTCGTCGGCGGCCACAGCGAGGCGGTCAACGTCGAGCTACGCCGCGACTACAACCTCGCCGACGTGCGCCGCCTGCTCGAGCAGACCCCCGGCGTGGTGCTCCAAGACGACCCCTCCGCCAACCTCTACCCCATGCCCGTCACCGCACACCACCGCAACGAGGTCTTCGTCGGACGCCTACGCCCCGACCCCTCTCAGCCGCGCACCCTCAACCTCTGGATTGTAGCCGACAACATCCGCAAGGGCGCCGCCACCAACGCCATACAAATCATGCAACACCTTTTGAAGCCATAAAAAGTATGAACACACTTATTCAACATATTTTGGAGAAAACACATTCGCCCCTTCTCTCCCTCCTCCTGGCCTCGCTCCTCTTCGCCTCGTGCGGCAACAAGGTGGTGCTCGACGAGGAGCGCACCTTCTCCTCCACCTGGAACCGCTTCACGCCGCAGGAGTTCGAACTCACCATCCCCAATGCCGACCTCTACTTCCATGTCGACTACACCGTCACCGTCGACACGGCCACGTTCCGCTACGACCGCCTGCCCCTCATCGTTGACATCCACAGCGCCGACGGCACCCACCGCCATATCTCGCCCACAATCACGCTGAAGGAAAACGGCCGCTGGAAAGGGCAGCAGGACGGCCCCAACCGCGTGGTCAGCGCGCGCGTGCACAACTATTTCACCTTCAACCAGAAGGGCACTTACAGCTACCAAGTGAAGCAGGGCACTTCGCAGTACGACCTCGAAGGCGTCCGCGCCTTCAGCGTCCACATCGAAGAGGCCAAACTCGACTACGACCTTGATTGACGCCTCGATCAACCCCCATATCGAGCAGATAGCCCTCTGGCTCAAAACCGTGCCCGAAAGCCCCGGTGTCTACCAGCACCTCGACGCCGAGGGCCGCGTCATCTACGTCGGCAAAGCCCGCAACCTCCGCTCGCGCGTCATCTCCTACTTCTCCCACTACGACGACAAGAGCGCCAAAATCAAGATGCTGGTGCGCAACATCGCCCAGACCCGCGTCACCGTCGTCGCCACCGAAATCGACGCCCTCCTCCTCGAAAACTCGCTCATCAAGCAGTACCAGCCGCGCTACAACTCCATGCTCAAGGACGACAAATCCTACCCCTACCTCCTCATCACCGACGAACCCTTCCCGCGACTGCTCTATGTGCGCAAACACGCCGGCCTGCCGCGCGGCCAGTTCTTCGGCCCCTACCCCAACGGCGTCATCCTCCGCCAGCTGCAGGACATCATCCGCCAGCTCTTCCGCTACCGCACCTGCAACACCATGGGCAAACGCCCCTGCATGAAGCACCAGATAGGCCTCTGCGCAGCCCCCTGCGCCGGACTGCAGAGCCGCGAGGAGTACCTTCAAACATTCGACAACATACGCCGCATCCTCCGCGGCGACTTCGACGACATCCTCGCCAGCCTCAAGGCCGAAATGCTCGCCCTGGCCGACGAACTGCGCTTCGAGGAGGCCGAGGCCGTCAAACGCCGCATACGCCTCCTCGAGGAGTACCAGAGCCGCTCCACCGTCGTCGGCGCCAACGTGCGCGACGTCGACGTCGTCTCCATCCTCAGCGACGAGCGCTACGCCTGGGTCAACTTCATGCGCATACGCAACGGCGCCATCATCTACAGCTTCAGCAACGAGGTGCGCAAACAGCTCGACGAGACCGACGCCGAGCTCCTCGCCACCCTCATCCCACAGTTCCACCAGCAGACCCAAAGCACCGCCACCGAGGTCGTCCTCCCCATCCCCGTGCCCGACCTGCCGCCCGACTACCTGCAGCAGAACACAGCCCCCCGCGGCGACCGCCGGCGGCTGCTCGAGCTCTCGCTCCGCAACGTCGAGGCCTACCGCAAGCAGTGCACCCACCAGCGCGCCCTCACCGCCGGCGAGGCCGCGCCCCAGGCCCTCAAGCAGCTCGAGCGTCTCCAGGCGCTCCTCTCGCTCCCCAAGCCCCCCATGGAAATCGAATGCTTCGACAACAGCAACATCCAGGGCGCCTACCCCGTCGCCGGAATGGTCCGCTTCTCCGCCGGCAAACCCAACCGCAAGGAATACCGCAAATTCAACATCAAAGGCACGGCGAACCTCCGACCTCCGACCTCCGACCTCCGCATCAACGACGACTACGCCTCCATGGCCGAGGTCATCGAGCGCCGCTACCGTCGCCTGCGCGACGAAGGACAGCCGATGCCCGACCTCCTCATCGTCGACGGCGGCGAGGGACAGATGGAGATGGCGCGCCGCGTCCTCCGCGACCAGCTCCAACTCCCCATCCCCATCGCCGGCCTCGCCAAAGACGACCGCCACCGCACCAGCCGACTCCTGGTGTATAGTGGCCAGTGGCCAGTGGCCAGTGGCCAGTTGGCTGACGCAGAAACAAATCCACTGGCCACTGACCACCAACCACTGACCACTGACCACTGGCCACTGGCCACTATAAAAACCGTCCAACTCAAGCCCACCGACCCACTCTTCCACCTCCTCGAACAAATCCAGAACGAGGTCCACCGCTTCGCCATCACCTTCCACAAGGACAAACGATCGCGCGCCACCTTCCGCACCTCGCTCACCGACATCCCCGGCATCGGCCCACAAACCGCACGCGACCTCCTGCTGCGCTTCGGCAGCGTCAAGCAAATCGCACGCCTGACCGAGGCCGACCTCGCCGACGCCGTCGGCCCAGCCAAAGCCAAACTGATTTTCAACCACTTAAACAAAACCAACTAGCCACTTCTACCCATCGATGGGAAAATAGGGGAAAATAGGGGAAAATAGGGGAAAGGGCCGAACAATTCCCCTAGAGAGTCCCTACCGTTCCCCTAGAGAACCCCTCCGGACTAGTAGAGGAAATTGTTGTAAGGGTAGCGGATGGCGTGGATGGTGGATACGTGGTTGTAAATCAAGTCCCTGAAAGCCTCCATGTGGGTGCGCTCAGTGGCGGAGATAAATATGTGGTCCTCCTCGCCCATGTGGTTGGGTAGTGCCTCCAACCGGTCTATCTTGTTGTACACCACCACCGTGGGTTTGTCGGCAGCGCCTATCTCATCGAGGGTGAGGCGCACGGAAGCCATCTGCTCCTCGTAGTCGGGATGCGAGGCGTCGACGACATGGAGCAGCAAGTCAGCCTCCACCACCTCGTCCAGCGTGCTCTTGAAACTCTCCACCAGCTGCGTGGGCAGCTTGCGGATGAAGCCCACGGTGTCCGTCAGCAGGAAGGGGAGGTTGCCGATGACCACCTTGCGGACGGTGGTGTCGAGGGTGGCGAAGAGTTTGTTTTCAGCGAAAACGTCGCTCTTCGACAACACGTTCATCAGAGTCGATTTGCCCACATTGGTGTAGCCCACCAGCGCCACACGCACAAGGCTTTCGCGGTTTTTGCGCTGGAGGGTCTTCTGCTTGTCGATGGAGGCGAGCTGCTGTTTGAGGAGCGAAATCTTCTCTTTGATGAGGCGGCGGTCGGTCTCTATCTGTGTCTCGCCGGGTCCGCGCATGCCGATGCCGCCGCGCTGGCGCTCGAGGTGGGTCCACATTCGCGTCAGCCGCGGGAGCATGTACTGGAGCTGTGCCAGTTCGACCTGCGTTTTGGCGATAGAGGTTCGGGCGCGCTTGGCGAAGATGTCGAGGATGAGGGTGGTGCGGTCCAGGATGCGGCATTCGAGGGCCTTTTCAAGGTTGCGCAGCTGCGCGGGCGAAAGCTCGTCGTCGAAGATGACGAAGTCGGCCTCCAATGCCTGCTTGTATTCCTTGACCTCCTCGAGCTTTCCGCTTCCGATGTAGGTGCGTGTGTCGGGGCGTTCGAGGCGCTGGATGACCTTTTTCATGCACACCCCGCCGGCGGTCTGGAGCAGGAACTCCAGTTCGGCCAGATATTCCTCGGTGCGCTCGATGGTCTGCATCCCCGGGCATACGGCCACAAGGATGGCGCGCTCATAGATGTCGGTTTGCGGATTCATGGAGGATGGATTCTAGTTGGTTGCCGATATTGTCCCAGGTGTAGTTTTGCTGCACGAAGCTGTGCGCCTCGGAGGCCATCGTAGTGCGGCGCGTGGTGTCGGCGAGGAGGGCGAGGAGGGCGTCGGCCAGCTGCTGAGCCGTGGTGCCGATGAGGAGGTGCTTGCCGTCCTCGGCGCCGAGGGTGTCGCCGGCCAGGGGGGTGGTGACGCAGGGGGTGCCCATGGCCATGGCCTCGAGCAGCTTGTTCTGCAGGCCGGACCCGATGCGCATGGGGGCGACAAAGACTTTGGCTGCCAAGTAGTAGGGGCGTATGTCGGGGACGGTGCCGGTGACGGTGACGCGGTCGCCGGCCAGTTCACGCACTGCCTTCTTGGGCGTGGCGCCTGCGAGGGTGAGGGTGGTTTCGGGCCGCCGCTCCCACACCAGGGGCATGATTTCATTGACAAGGAAGCGTGCTGCGTCGATATTGGGCTCGTACTGCATGTTTCCGCAGAAGACGAGGTCAGTGGGCTGTGAGTGTGCACTGTCCTCGTCAGCCAACTGTCCACTGACCACTGACCGCTGACTACTGAAGTAGTCGAGGTCGACGCCGTTGGGCACGACGCGTATGTTGTCGCTCTGGCGGTGGGGTATCGCGTCGCGGTCGGCCTCGGAGATGATGGTGAGGCGGTCGAAAATGCGCATGGCTTTGTATTCAGCCGAGCGGAGCATCTTGAATTCGAAGTGCAGCACATGGCGCCAGAAGCCCTTGGACTGTTCCATGCGGCGCTCGGTGTTGAGGGAGAGGGCGTCCTGGAAGTCCATCACTTTGGGGTAGTCGGCGCGTGCAACGAGGGGCATGGTGCGCACCATCTGGCTGTAGATGACGTCGGGGTCGACCTGCGAGATGAACTGTTTGCAGGCGCGGCGGGCGCGCTGCGAGTCCCAGTAGCCGAGTTGTAGGCTTTTGGTGCAGAGGTAGTTGCGGAGCACGTTCTTGTAGCTGACCCAGCGGGGCGGGTTGACGATGCGGATTTCCTTGCAATAGGGTTCGAGGGCTGCGCGGTGCTCGTCGCTGACGCGCTGGTGGCTGACGGCGAAGAGGTATACCTCGTTGCGCTTGGCGAGCTGGACGATTTGATGGTAGGCGCGCAGCTTGTCGCCTTTCTCGAGGGGATAGGGAAATCGGGGTAATACGACTAATATTTTCATGAGTGGTCAGTGTTTAGTGGTCGGTGGTCAAAAGAGTTGCGTTTGGGTGCCTTCGGCGAAGCCCATGCGGTCGTCGGGGATTGCTTGATTGTCTGCTTGCATGATTGCTTGAGTGTCGTCGTCAGAGGGATTGGGTTCGGGGTCGGGCTTGAGGGGGGCGAGCCAGTTGAAGCTGTCGACGTCGAAGGTGGTGATGCGTTTGCCTTTAGCCTTGTGGCTCTTGACGCCGATGAATTCTTCGACGTCGATGATTTCGGAGGGTATCTTTTTTCCGCTGTCGGGGTTGTAGACCACTTCGAGGCGTGGGTAGTAGTCCATGCAGATGGAGATGAGGGAGGAGCCGTCGGGGTCGAGGAAGGGTATTTTGCGGTCGGAGGGTTCGGGGACGAAGCGCTTGAGGTAGGGGTGTCCGTCGGGGGAGCGGTAGAGGGCTGTGAGGATGGCGTCGGGGGAGAACTTGCGGAGTTCGATGAGGTCGTCGTCGTAGTGGTTGGCGAGGTCGAAGGTGGTGGTGCGGTAGATGGCGGACTGTGTGACGGCGAGTATCTTGTCGGAGCCGCGGAATTCGCCGAGGTAGCGGCCGGCCTCGTTTACATTGAGGCGCTTGACGCTCTCGTCGAACCATATCTTGCGGGCGGAGAGGGTGGAGATGCCTTCGTCTTTGAGGTTGATGGAGCGGACGGCGTTGCGGGTGAGGATGTTGCCCATGGACTGGCGGCCTTTGATGGCGAGGGTCTTGAAGTCGAAATCGAAGGAGGTCTTCTTGAGCTTGGGCTTCGACACGTGGTGCACCGTAACCACCTCCGCCTCCCCGTTGGGATTGGCGGTGAAGTAGAGCACCTTCGAATTCTTCGTGCCCTTGGTGAGGGGATAGTCGCGGTCGCGGGTGATGGAGGTAACGTTGAACCGCTTGACAAAAACATAACCCTGCAACCCGTCGCGGTATATCATATTATATACAGTGCGTTCGTCGCGCTTGCGGAATACGGAGATGAAGAGTATCTCGGGGCAGTTTTGTGAGCCGACGAAGCCTTTTTCCTGCACTTTGGTGACGACGAAGGTGCCGTCGCGGCGGAAGGCGATGATGTCGTCGAGGCGAGAGCATTCGCAGGCGACCTCGACGCCTTCCTCGCGCTTGAGGCCCCAGCCGGCGAAGCCGGTGGAGTAGTTGACGTAGAGTTTCTCGTTGGCGAGGGCGACGGAGGTGGATTCGATGTCTTCGAAGGAGCGAATCTCGGTGCGGCGCTCGCGGCCTTTACCAAATTTTTTGAGGATGCCTTCGAAGTAGCGGATGGCGTAGTCGGTGAGGTGGGCGAGGTGGTTTTTGACCTCGTCGATGGTCATTTCGATGGATTCGATCTCTTCCTCGGCGCGTTTGATGTCGAATTTGGAAATTTTGCGGACGGGTTTTTCGGTGAGTTTGAGGATGTCGTCGCGTGTGATGTCGCGTTTGAAGTGCTTCTTGTAGGGGCCGAAGGCGCGGTGCATGTCGTCGACCTGTTCGTCCCACGAGAGGCTGTCGCGCTTTTCCATCTTCTTGTAGATGCCTTTTTCGAAGAATATTTTTTCGAGGGAGACCCAGTGCCAGCGGTCTTCGAGTTCGGCGAGCTGTATCTCTAGCTCCTGGCGCAGGAGGTCGCGGGTGCGGAAGGTGTTGTGGCGCAGGATGTCGGAGGCGGTCATGAAGACGGGTTTGTCGTCGACGATGACGCAGGTTTGGGGGGAGAAGCTGATTTGGCAGGAGGTGAAGGCGTAGAGGGCGTCGATGGTTTGGTCGGGGGAGACGCCGGCGGGGAGGTAGACGACGATTTCGACTTCGGCGGCGGTGTTGTCGTCGACCTTTTTGATTTTGATCTTGCCTTTTTCGTTGGCTTTGAGGATGGAGTCGATGAGGACGTCGGTGGTGACGGTGTAGGGGAGTTCGGTGATGACGATGGCTTTGCGTTTTTCGTCGTAGTGCATGCGGGCGCGGATGCGGAGGCGACCGCCGAGGGCGGCGTCGTTGTAGCGGGAGACGTCGATGAGGCCGCCGGTGGGGAAGTCGGGGTAGATTTCGAAGGGTTGCTCGTTCAGTATGTTTATGGAGGCTTCGAGGAGTTCGCAGAAGTTGTAGGGGAGGATGACGGAGGTGAGGGTGACGGCGATGCCCTTGGTGCCCTGTGCGAGGAGGAGGGGGAATTTGATGGGGAGTGAGACGGGTTCCTGCTTGCGTCCGTCGTAGGAGGGTTTCCACTGGGTGGTCTTTGGGTTGAAGACGACCTCCTTGGCGAACTTGGAGAGGCGTGCTTCGATGTAGCGTCCGGCGGCGGCATCGTCGCCGGTGAGTATGTTGCCCCAGTTGCCCTGGCAGTCGATGAGGAGGTCTTTCTGGCCGAGGTTGACGAGTGCGTCTTTGATGGAGGCGTCGCCGTGGGGGTGGTACTGCATGGTGTTGCCGACGATGTTGGCCACCTTGGTGAAGCGGCCGTCGTCGGTTTCGTCCATGGCGTGGAGGATGCGCCGCTGGACGGGCTTGAGGCCGTCGTCGATGTCGGGGACGGAGCGGTCGAGGATGACGTCGGAGGCGTAGTCGATCCAGTAGTCGCGGAACATGCCGTCGAGCGAGAGGGTGGTGCCCTGCTCGTCGGGGGTGGGGGTGGATATGTTGTCTTGCATAGGTGTTTTTGTTCGGGTTCTCTAGGGGGATGGTAGGGGTTCTCTAGGGTAATAGTTCGGCCCTTTCCCTTATTTTCCCACCGATGGGAAAATAGGGATACTTTTTATTTCCGGCTGGCGGAGCGGAGGGTGCGGTTCCAGCGGAAGCCGCCGTGGTCTTTGTCGGTGGACCAGAGGACGAGGCGGGCCTTGCCGACGATGTGGTCCTCTGGGACGAAGCCCCAGAAGCGGCTGTCCTGGCTCATGTGGCGGTTGTCGCCCATCATCCAGTAGTAGTCCTGGCTGGGGGTGTAGGTGGTGGCGGGCTGGCCGTCGATGAGTATCTGGCTGCCGCGGACTTCGAGGGTGTGGCCTTCGTAGGCGGTGATGACGCGGCGGTAGAGGGGGAGGTTGTCGAGTGTGAGTTCGATTGCTTTGCCGGCGGCGGGGATGCGGACGGGGCCGTAGTTGTCGACGCTCCAGTAGAAGCCTTCGGCGTTGGGGAAGAGGGCCTGGGAGGAGTCGACGGGCATCGCGGCTTTTTCGACCGCGAGGACGGAGCTCTTGGAGGAGAGTTGCTTGGCGCCGGCGGGGGTGAGGGGGACCTGGAGGAAGATGTTGCCGGCGGGGTCGCGCTCGGCGCTGCGGAGGGCGCCGTCGATGTCCTCGAAGCGGACGCCGGCTTCGTCGAGGGCGCGCTTGGGGTTGATGCCGGCGATGAAGCCGACGTTGTAGATCACCTCGGCCTCGGTGGGCGAGTCGATGGGCTGGCCGTCGATGTGGACCACCTGGTCGATGATTTGGAGCTCTTCGCCCGGGAGGCCGATGCAGCGTTTGATGTAGTTCTCGCGCTTGTCGACGGGGCGCGTCTTGATGGCGCCGAGCGACTGGCCGTTGAGGCGGGCGGTGCCGCTGAAGACGGCCTCACGGCCGAACTCCTGCACGGCCTGGTAGTAGGTGTACTGTCCGCCGGGGAAGGCTTCGAGGATGGTGTCGCCGGCGGGGAAGTTGAAGACGACGGCGTCGTAGCGTTTCACCTTTTGGAGGCCGGGGAAGCGGTGGTAGGGCAGGTGGGGGTGGCGGATGTAGGAGGGGACGCGGCCGTCGGTGCCGACGAGGGCGTTGTGCATCAGCGGCAGCGAGAGGGGTGTCTGGATGACGCGGGGGCCGTAGGCGAGCTTGCTGACCATCAGGTGGTCGCCCACGAGGAGGCTGCGCTCCATGGAGGAGGAGGGGATCTGGTAGAGTTCGAAAACGAAGCCGCGGATGGGGATGACGGCGATGAGGGCGAAAATGACGGCCTCGGTCCAGTCGCGGGCGGTGGAGATTTTCTCCGGGGCCTCGACGGCGGGGTTGACATACTGGTGGGCGCTCAGGCCGAGCCAGGGGAGGTAGACCGGCGGGCAGAGGATGGCGAGGAGCTGCTCCCAAAAGGAATAGCGGCGGAAGACGCGGGCCGTCTCCTGCACCAGGAGGTAGAAGAGGAAGATATTGAGCCCCGGCACCAGCATGCCGACGACCCAGGTCCAGCCCTTGCCGCAGAGGCGCACCCATAGGATGATGTTCCAGACGGGGACGAGGGCTTTCCACGGCGCGAGGCCGGCTTTCTTGAACACAAGCCACAAGCCCCAAAGGACTGCGGCGGCGACGAGGAGGAAGAGGATGTTGTAGAGCATTTATTTTTTGAATTTTGAGTTTTGATTTTTGATTTTTGAGTTTAATAACTGGCCACTGATTTCACTATATCGAAGAGTTTTTTCTTTTCGCGGTTCCAGTCGAAGTCGGCACGTGCGGCGGCGAAGTCGTAGTCGGCCTTGGGGCGTGCGAGGACATGCTCGACGGCGTCGGCCAGGGCGTCGGGGCCTGGGGCGGCGAGGACGGCGCCGATGGCGTAGGCGTCGATGACGCGGCGCATCTCGGGCATGTCGCTGACCACCATGGGGACGCCGGCGGCGATGAAGTCGCCCACGCGGTTGGGCAGGGCGCAGCGGTAGTTGAGGCCGAGGTCCTGGAGCATGACGAGGCCCACGTCGGCCTGCGGGGTGAGGGCGGCGAGGGCGTCGGGCTCGAGGCGGCCGAGGAACTCGATGCGGTCGGCCCAGGGCTTGGAGGCGGCGTAGGCGCGCATCTGGTCGTAGAGGTCGCCCACGCCGGCGACCACGAGGCGGCAGCGCACCAGGCGCCCGAGGGCGTCGATGGCCCAGTCGATGCCGCGGCCGAGGTTGACGGCGCCCTGGTAGAGGAGGAGGGCCTCACCCCCGGCCCCTCTCCCGTGGGAGAGGGGAGTGCAATGAATGCGGCAGCCGCCCCCCTCTCCCGCGGGAGAGGGGCCGGGGGTGAGGCTGCTCATATTGCGCACCACCACCATGTCGATGCCCAGCGTGCACTTGTATTGGTCGGCCACCGACTGGCAGACGGTGAGGTTGGCGTCGCAGCGCGGCATGAGGCAGCGCTCGATGAGCTGCCAGACGCGCTTCACGCCGTCGCGCCCCACCAGCTCGGGCACCTCAGGGAAAATCTCGTGGCTGTCCATCACCAGGCGCTTGCGGCGCAGGCGCGCGGCGAGCCACGCGGCGGGGAGCGTGTCGGTGTCGTTGGCCCAGACGATGTCGCAGGGCGTACGCAGCAGACGGAAGAAGAGACGGAGGTTGTACTCGGCATAGAAGCGCCACGTGTTCTTGGCGCGCACGCCAAGGTCGGCCCTGCCGATGAGCTGCACGGAGCAGCCCGCCTCGCGCAGGGTGGCGGCGTGGCGCAGCACACGGCGGTCGGTTACCAAGTCGTTGGTGACCGCCATCGCTATCCGGGGCTGTTTTTTATTATTCAAAACATTGTAATAACGCATATCAAAAATATTTCGTATTTTTGCAGTCGAAAATTTATCAACAAAGCTGTCGAAAAATGCGTATCAGACACATACTCTTGCTGTTGCCGATGTTACTGATGGCGGCGTGCGGGCAGAAACAGGTGCCGGTGGCCGCCGAGCCGCCGCTGGAGCCCGAGCGCGGGCAGGTGTGGCAACTGGTGGCCCTGCAGGGGCGTGCGCTGGACCGCGCCAAGAAGTCCCCCACCCTAATTTTCAACCCCGAAACGCGCAGTGCCAACGGCACCGCCCACTGCAACGAATACACCTTCCACTACACCCTAGGGCGTGTGCAGCAGCAGCCCGACGGCGACCACTACGAGGTGCAGCTCACCTTCTGGGGCGGCGGCACCACCGAATGCCCCGAGGGCGACATGAGCGCCGAGCGCCGCTACCTGGGCCTGCTGGGCAAAGCCACCGCCATGCGCCTCACCGCCACCACAATGACCCTCTACCAAAAGAACCGCGAAACACTGCACTTCGAACTGCAATGAAGCTCTCGTACAAACGTCTGACGCTCAGCGTCCCGGCGGGCGTGCTGCTGTGGCTCAAGCGCCGCATGCGATGGGTGCGTGCCGCCGGCTGCATCGTCACCGCGCCAGACGGCACCATGCTGCTCATCAAGCGCAACGGCCGCTGGGACCTGCCCAAAGGCAAGGTCGAAGCCGGCGAGACACTCCTCCAGGCCGCCCTGCGCGAGACGGAGGAGGAGACCGGGATAAACAACCTTTCCATTCCCAATTCTCAACTTTCAATTTTCAAGACCTACCACATCTACAACCTCTACGGAGGCTGGCACCTGAAGCAGACCTCGTGGTTCGAAGCCCATTGCGGCCTTGACACCGCGGGAAATCCGCAACAGGAAGAGGGCATCACCGAGGTGGCGTGGGTCTCGCCCGACGAGTGGCACCGCCGCCTGCAACAATCCTACGGCACCCTCAAAACCCTCTCCACGCAATGGCAACACTCTCGCAAATAGCCCTCACGTTCATCCCCAAGCTGGGTCCCACGGCCATCCGTCGCCTCGAGGAGGTCTACCCGGGCGAGGATCTCTTCGCCCTGCCCAAAAGCGAGCTCCGCGCCGCCTTCGGCAAGCATGCCGACATCGCCGAGAGCATCGCCGCCAAGAGCAGCCACGCCCGCGCCGAGGAGGAGCTGGCCTTCTGCGAGCGGAACGGCATACGGCCGCTTTGGTTCACCGACGCCGACTATCCGCAGCGGCTGAACCGGCCCGAATGCGGCGACAGCCCCGCGCTGCTCTATGCCATGGGCGCGGCCGACCTCAACGCCGAGCGCACCGTCTCGGTCGTCGGCACCCGCCGCGCCACCGCCCTGGGGCGCGACAACACCGACCGCCTCGTGCGCGACCTCAAGACCTACAACACTCCCATCGTCAGCGGCTTGGCCTACGGCATCGACACCGCCGCCCATACCGCCGCCCTCGACCACGGCCTGCCCACCGTCGCCGTCCTCGGCCACGGGCTGGACCGCATCTACCCCGCCGAGAACCGCCCCCTGGCCAAGCGCATCCTGGCCGCCGGCGGCACCCTGCTGACCGAATACCCCTCCGGCACCGCCATCCACCCCACCCTCTTCCCCGCCCGCAACCGCATCATCGCCGCCCTGGGCGACGCCACGGTGGTGGTGGAAGCCTCGGAGAAAGGCGGAGCACTGATCACCGCCGCCATCGCCGCCAGCTACGACCGCGACGTCTTCGCCCTCCCCGGCCGCCTCGGCGACACCTACTCGCGCGGATGCCTCAACCTCATCGCCACCCAGCGCGCCCTGCTGCTGCGCACGGCCGACGATATCGCCTTCCACCTCGGATGGCCGCTCGCCGGGCAGCAGATGAGCATCGCCGAAGTCGACAACTCCCCCACCCTCTCGCCAATGGAACAGCGCACGCTGGACCTCCTGCACGAGAACGACCGCATGACCCTCGACGAAGTGGCCGCGCGCCTCGCCACCTCGCTCCCCAAAGCCGCCGCCCTGATGTTCAACCTCGAGATGCAGGGCCTCGTCCACACCCTCCCCGGACACCTCTACCAGGCCTCGCGCCAACGTTAAATAATCATAAAAAAAGTCCCGTCCACTATAATAATATGTATTTTTGCAGTACAAAACACACTATAAACCTTATAGCAGAAAGACCTATGAACAAACACATTCTCACACTGTTAGTCCTCTGCCTCCTCGGCAGCACACTCTATGCCCAAACCAACACCACAAGCAAGCGCGAGCGCAAAAAAAACCTCGTGGTCAAGGAGTGGAACCTGCGCGCCGGCAGCAAAACCCCCTACCTGGACAACGTGGTAACCTACGACGACCAGGGCCGAAAAATCGAGGAAATCGAATACGCCTCCTACGGCCAGAAGAAGCGCACCACCTACGAATACGAGGGCGAAAGCACCAAGTGCAAACGCCAGATCGAATACGACGACAAGAACCACGTCAGCCGCATCAAGGTGTTCGAATACAACGACGACGGCACCCGCAAGAAGCAGTACAACTACCGCCCCAACGGCAAGCTCGAGTCCACCAAAGACTTCGAATACAGCTACAAGTAAAAAGCGAATTTTGAATTATGAATTATGAATTCTGAATTCAGCATTCAACATTCCGTTTTGGACCAGATGACGCCCATCGGGCTGGACGACATGAAGGCCGTCCGCCTGATGAACCGCGTGGACCAGAAGTACATAGCCCCCGCGGCGCTGCTCGAGGCCCTGCTCGAACGCATAGCCGGCGACTACTACGTGCAACGCATTCCCGCCGACCCTCAAAATTCAAAACTCAAAATTCAAAACTCCGAACTCATCGCCCCCTACCGCACCCTCTACTTCGACACCGAGGCGCTGGACATGTACATCATGCACCACAACCGCAAGCTCAACCGCCAAAAGCTGCGCGTGCGTACCTACCGCTCCACCGACACCACCTTCTTCGAAATCAAGAACAAAGACAACAAAGGCAAGACCCGCAAGGTGCGCATCCCCATCGACGTCAGCCTCTCCGACCGCGCGCTGGAGGTGCCCGAGGTGCAAGACTTTGTCAACAAAAACACCCCCTACTCCACCCCGACTCCTCACTCCTCACTCCTCACTCCACACTCCTCACTCATCCCCACCCTTGAGAACCGCTTCGAGCGCATCACCCTGGTGGACAAGGGGATGAGCGAGCGCATCACCATCGACCACGGCATCCGCTTCCACAACCGCGCCACCCAGCGTGACGCTGACATCGCCCACGCCCTCGTCATCGAAGTGAAGCACGAGGTCGGCGCCCCCACCTCCGCCATCGAGCGCGCACTGCACGACCTCCACGTCCTACCCCGCCGCATGAGCAAATACTGTATCGGCACCGCCCTGACCACCCCCGCAGTCAAGCACAACCGATTCAAACCCAAATTACTATACCTAGAAAAATTAATTCCTAATCCCTAACCCCTAATCCCTAACCCCTAATCCCTAATTGAAATGAAACTCCTGCAAGCAGCCTACGACCCCGACATCGCCCAGGAATTCGGCGAACAGATTGCCAGCTACGATTTCCTCGGCATCCCCCTCTTCGATGGCCCCAGCCTCTGGAACCTCCTGCTGCGTTTCGCTTTCAACCTGCTGGTATGCTGGGTGATAACCCACTTCTTCTACTATAAGAAAGCACGTCGGCGCGACTACTACTTCACCTTCATGCTCTTCTCCGTGGTCATCTACCTGCTGCTCTTCTCGCTGCAGAACCTCAGCATCGAGATTGGATTTGCCCTCGGCCTCTTCGCCATCTTCGGCATGATACGCTACCGCACCACCACCATACCCGTGCGCGAGATGACCTACCTCTTCGTCATCATCGGAGTCAGCATCATCAACGGCTTCAGCATGGCCACCAGCTACGCCACCCTCCTGGCCGCCAACCTGCTGGTCATCCTCGTCTGCTGGCTGCTCGAAAGCATCGGCCTCACCCGCCGCGACGCCACCAAAATCATTCTCTATGAGAAGATTGCCCTCATCCACCCCGACCGCCGCGAGGAGCTCCTGGCCGACCTCCGGCAGCGCACCGGCCTCGACATCCTCGGCGTCCAAGTGGGCTCCATCGACTTCCTCAAAGACACCGCCTACCTCAAAGTCTCCTACCGCCCCTCCGACGGCCTCCCCAACGACATCGACATGATCACCAAGTTCAAACAGAACTAGGCAATAATTTGCTAAAGACAACGTTATCCCTTCTAAACCTCCTTATTATGAACACTACCACCTCCAACAGTGCCGCCCTGAACAACCTTTGGAACTACATCCAAGGGCTCTCTCTCTCCTCCAGCGACCAGAAGTGGCTCGGGGCAAGACTCATTGCTGCATCGGAATCCGTTCCCTCCAAATCCATAGACAAACTGGTATTCCCCAAAATAGGAAAAGACTTCAAACCATCAGCGGAGATATTGTCCCATTCATTGGGTCCCCTCCCTGAGGGATTTGACATAGACAAAGAACTTGATACAATGTGGGAGGAACTCGCAAAATGAAAGTTTTCATCGACACCAATGTCCTGATTGACTACCTCGCAAAACGAGAACCTTTCTGTTACGACGCCACCCTTATTTTCGAAATGCTCAAACAAAGGAAAATCAAGGGAGCCATGTCCGCACTCACAATCGTCAACTGCGCCTATGTCCTGCGAAAAGCATTTCCCCCAAAGGCCGTCATGGACACTGTGAAATGGCTATGCGATGAATTGGAAATAACAGCCATCGACAAGAACACTATTCTTCATGCCGCTCACAAACACACAAACGACTTCGAAGATTCCGTGCAATACTTCTCTGCCACGTACTTCCATCCTGATGTCGTCATCACGCGCGACAAGAAAGGTTTCTCCTCCGCCGACATCGTGGTCATGACTCCTGCCGAATTTATAGCCGCCAGCAGGTAAAACTCTACAACATTTCACCTGCCTCCCCCCTACCAAGGACGAAGAGAGGAAGAAGAGGGTCCCCTTTACTCATTGGAAATCACCCTGTTGCAAACCTGTATTTTCGGGTGTTTTTTCTATTTTTGTGCGGAAAATTAGCCTATTATACAACACGCTGTATCACAATACCTTACCGTAATTTTAAGGCTTTTTGCGGCGAGTTCGGCAATTTTTCGTATATTTGCAGGCATAAAATAAGCACTAGAAAATGAGAAAGTACCTGATAATCACCATTGCAGCCCTTGCCTTTACGGCCGGTTGCACCCATAAGACCCGCCACTATGGCACCGAGGGCGCCGCCGTGCAGGCCACCTGCTCCTACAGCGGCTCCGACTCGACCCACGCCCAGTGGCAGTTCTCCAACCCCGACGGCACACCGCTGGTGCCCGAGGCCGACTCGCTCCGCGTCGTAGAGCGCGGCCCCGACGGGCACCCCATGACCGTTTGCTTCCACATCGGCCCCAACCAGCGCTGGATGCAGTTCTACTCCAACATGCAGCTCCGCAGCGACGGCATGATAGTCGGCGGCGTGCGCGAAGGCCTCTGGACCTTCTACTACCCCGACGGCACCAAGCAGACCGAGTACGCCTTTGTGGGCGGCAAAGAGGAGGGCCCCTACCGCGTCTATCGAGAGAACGGCGTACCATACTACGTCGGCCAGTGCCGCGAAGGCCGCCGCGTGGGCACCTGGGAAGTCTACGACCCCAACGGAAAACTCGCCTCTACACAGGACTATGGCGATTGAGATAGCCCCTGATATCACCCGCGCCATCGGCCTCGAGGCCGACCGCCTCGGCATCGACGCCTACATCGTGGGCGGCGTTGTGCGCGACTACTTCCTCCAGCGCCCCTGCACCGACATCGATATCGTTTGCGTGAACAGTGGTCAGTGGTCAGTGGTCAGTGGTCAGTTGGCTGACGCGGAAAAAAATTCACTGAACACTGAACTCTGCTCACTGAACACTGCCCCCCCGCCCACTATAGGCATCGAGCTGGCCCACGCAGCCTCGCGCGCCCTCGGAGGCAGCAAGGTGGCGGTATTCAAGAACTTCGGCACCGCCAGCTTCGTCCGCAATGGACTCGAACTGGAGTTCGTCGGCGCCCGCCGCGAGAGCTACAGCCGCGACAGCCGCAAACCCATCGTCGAAAACGGCACCCTCGAGGACGACCAGCGGCGGCGCGACTTCACCGTCAACGCCCTGGCCGTCTGCATCAACGCCGACCGCTACGGCGAACTCGTCGACCCCTTCGGCGGCATCCGCGACCTCGACGCCGGCATCCTCCGCACCCCGCTCGACCCCGACATCACCTTCTCCGACGACCCCCTCCGCATGATGCGCGCCGTCCGCTTCGCCTCCCAACTGGGCTTCCGCATCGCCGACGACACCTTCGAAGCCATCGCCCGCAACGCCCACCGCCTCGAAATCGTCAGCGCCGAGCGCATCACCGCCGAGCTCAACAAAATCATGCTCTCCCCCACCCCATCGCTGGGGCTGAAGCTGATGCACAAATGCGGCCTCATGGCCTTGGTGCTGCCCGAAATCGAAGCCCTGGCCGGCGTCGAGACCGTCGACGGCCGCGGCCACAAGGACATCTTCTACCACACCATGCAGGTGCTCGACAATGTAAGCCCACTGAACACTGAACACTGCTCACTGAACACTGATAAAGTCCTCTGGCTCCGCTGGGCCGCCCTGCTCCACGACATCGGCAAGCCCGGCGTCAAACGCTACGACGCCAAGCAGGGCTGGACCTTCCACGGCCACGAGGCCCGCGGCGCCCGCATGGTCAGGAAAATCTTCCGCCGCCTGCGCCTCCCCATGGGACCCGAGATGAAATATGTCGAGAAGCTGGTTATGCTCCACATGCGCCCCATCGTGCTCAGCGAGGACGAGGTAACCGACAGCGCCGTCCGCCGCCTCCTCTTCGAGGCCGGCGACGACATCGACGACCTCATGCGCCTCTGCAACGCCGACATCACCAGCAAGAACCCCGACAAGGTGCGCCGCCACCGCGCCAACTTCGAGCTGGTGAAGCGCAAGCTGGTCGAGCTCGAGGAGCGCGACCGCATACGCAACTTCCAGCCGCCCGTCTCCGGCCAGGACATCATGGAGACCTTCGGCATCGGCCCCTGCCGCGAAATAGGCACCATCAAGGACGCCATCAAGGACGCCATCCTCGACGGCCAGATCCCCAACGACCGCGACGCCGCCTGGCAGATGATGCTCCGCCTGGCCAAAGACCTCGGCCTGGAGCCCGCATCGACCGACAAACGCTGAAAGCCCGTCCCGCGCGAGAGACAATATTTTATAGGTTTCGCGCGCGTTTTTTTTCAGCCCGGTAGCAGATATTTCCCCGTATTTCAGATTTTTTTGTATCTTTGCAACGCATTTATTAATCAAATTAATTTATAAAATGTTCAAAATCAATCACTTACCCCCCCCCTATGCGGAGTCTTCGCGCAGGGATCGTCGTGCTAGCCTGTAGCATGATGCTGGCCGCGTGCCAGAAAGAGGAGACAGGCACAGTGTCAATTTTCAATCTTGAGGCCGAGGACTTCCACGGCGGCGATGCCAAGATGGGTGTCTACCTCTCCGGCTCCGGCAGCAACAGCAAAGCCAACTTCACATGGGAGGCCGGCGACGAGGTGCGTATCAACGGCGGCGTCTTCACGGTTAGCCGCGACAACGACCGCCCCGCCATCGCAGCCCCCGCGAACCGGCCCTTCACCACGCCGGTGCGCGCCCTCTCGCCCGCCAGCCTCTACGGCGGCGCCCTCACCTCGGACCAGGTGCAGGTTACCCTGCCCGACACCTACCAGTGGTCCACCTTCACCCAGCGCATCAACGGCCTGAACACGCAATGCCAGAAGCTGAACGCCCCCATGGCCTTCTACGGCGACGCCAGCACCCTCACCTCCACCAACGGGCAGCAGCGCATCGTCTTCAAGAACCTCTGCGGTGCCCTGGCGGTGAAAATCACCAACACCACCGGCCTGCCCCTCGACATGGAGGAAATCCAGGTAAGCAGCAACCGCTACAAACTCAGCGGCAACCTGTCGATCAACTTCACCAACCTGGAAGGTCTCCAGCCCGTGTCCTCCGGCCTCAACAGCGTTACCATGCGTTTCGACAACGAGGACCTCACCCTCCAAGCAAACGAGTCCAAAGTCGTGCTGATACCTGTGCTGCCCGTCGGCGATGACAACCGCTTCGCGATACAGGTGAAGTACCGCAACACCGGCTACAGCACCATGGACAACGAAAAGCACTGCTACACCTACAAGCGTACACAGCCCTCGGGCAGCAACGCGCTGGCCCGCAGCCAGTTCGGCTACGCCCCCATAAGCGCTGTTACCAGCACCGGCAGCGGATACACGCTCACCAAGGCCTACTTCTTCACGGACGCGGACTACTTCCTGATCAAAGACATGTGGCAGCTGGGGAAACTCGGCCGCGTCGGCGATAGCTATCTCGGAGCAACCAAAATCAAGATTATCCGAGACATCAACATAACGCCAGGCACAATCGGTGCGCTGATGCCTATGTACTATATAACGGAGGTCGACGGCGGCGGGCACACCATCACCGGCGCTGCAATCGGTGTAAACACCGACGGCTATGCCGGCCTGCTGCGCAACCCGACCGACGCCGTCATCAAGGACCTGACGCTCCTCAACCCCCAAGTGCTTATCTACAGAAACACCTCGTATGCCGGGTGCCTGATTGCGAAGGCCGAAGGCACGACGACCATCAACAACTGCCACGTCGACAACCCGGATTTCAACAACGGTACGGTCAGCGGCTCCTACACTTCCGACCTGGCCATGGGCGGCCTCATCGGCCGCAGCAACGGCCCGCTGGAGATTATTGGCAGCACGGTAATCAACCTCAAGTTCTCCAACGCGAGCCTCTCCTCGCCCAACTACTTCCAGGTGAACTTCGGCGGCATGGTCGGCTACGCCACCCTCTCCAGCAGCGAGAATATCAATATACATGCGGTCAACCCCTATTGGAATCAGGTCGTAATCGCCCACGAGAACACAGTGCCCCTGGTGGCAAATGGAGAGGTACGCTTCGGGGGGGTGATTGGTTTTGCGAACGGTGGCAGTCATGAATGGGACGTGGATGTGGACGTATGTATTGGACGCTATAACCCCTATAATGTCGACGACCGAACTCCCTTTGTTGTGAAGAGCATGACATCCGATGTGTATGCAGGTCATGTTCTGGGAAAGGAAACGAATCCTCCTCAATATAAGAGAGACTTGTATGCACGAAGAGACACCGGTTCCGGCCGCAGATACGATAGCGATAGTTACCCTAGTTACCTTGAGGTTCATAAACCCACAGGAAATACTGCCTATACCGGTAGAGAAACTGCTCCTCTCGGTTCTTGGATTGAGTATGGGCATATTGTAGGCAACAACAACAGCTATTATAATAATAACACCTATGCCAGAGAGTTAAAGGTCAATGTGGTTAACAATTAAAAACATGCAGAGATGAAAAACATAGAGAACAAGAAATCATACCTTGCGCCGCAGCTGACGGCGGTGAGTTTCAAGAGCGAGCGCGGCTTCGCCGCCAGCCTAGAAAACAGCTTCAGCACCTTCAACTTATGGAGCCAGTCTTCCTCCGACCTGTCGGAGCAGATGGGCGTCCGCAGCGGCTGGGGCGACGGCGACGGCAACAGCTTCTGGGGCAACTAACCCCCACAGCCCCGCACACAAAGGGCGCCCCGCCAGGGGCGCCCTTTTCCTTTCTCGTTTCCACCGGAATAAAAAAACTTTTGGCCACGTCAGTATTATTTTGTATTTTTGCACCCTCAAAATAATTACAATAGCTATGTACCAACACCTGAAAATAGAAGAACGCGGCGCGGTGGCCCTCCTGACCATCAGCGCCCCGAAGAGCCTCAATGCGCTCAACAGCACGATACTGAACGAGATAGGCGACTACCTCGACCGTTTCGACAGCCGCAGGTTCCGCTGCCTGGTCATCACGGGCGACGGCGAGAAATCGTTCGTGGCGGGAGCCGACATCAGCGAGATGGCCGGCCTCGACGCGGTGCAGGGCGAAGCCTTCGGCAAGCGCGGCGCCGAGGTCTTCCGCCGTCTGGAGACCCTGCCGGTGCCCGTCATCGCGGCGGTGAACGGCTTCGCCCTCGGCGGCGGCTGCGAGCTGGCCATGGCCTGCGACATCCGCCTCTGCTCCGACAACGCCCGCTTCGGCCAGCCCGAGGTGGGGCTCGGCATCATCCCCGGCTTCAGCGGCACCGTGCGCCTGGCGCGCCTCATAGGCATGGGCATGGCCAAGCAGCTCATCTACACCGGCCGCGCCGTCAAGGCCGACGAGGCCCTCCGCATCGGCCTCGTCAACGAGGTGGTGCCGCAGGCCGACCTGATGGGCCGCGCCATGGAGATCGCCGACAGCATCGCCGCCCAGGCGCCGCTGGCCGTCCAGGCCGCCAAGCGCTGCATCAACGACACCTTCGACCTGCCCGCCGACGAGGCCATCGCCTACGAGAACCGCGCCTTCGGCCAGTGCTTCAGCACCGAGGACCAGAAAGCCGGCATGAAAGCCTTCCTCGAAAAAGGCAAATACGAATTCCAAGGCAAATGAAAACAGGAGTGAAAAGAAGTGAAAGGAAGTGAAAAGGAGTGAAAGGACAAATGCAGCCCGTTTCGCCGTCGTCCTTTCACTCCCCTTCACTCCTGCTCACTCCCCTTCACTCCCCAAAATAGAAGTTCAATCAATCAAACACACAACAACATGAAAATCTGCATTATCGGAACCGGCACCATGGCCAAGGGTATAGTGAAAGCCTTTGCCGCACAGATGCCCGTCGTTATGAAAAGCCGCACCCAGGCCAGCCTCGACAAGGCCATGGCCAGCATTGAAAAGGGCTACGCCAAGCTCGTTGAGAAAGGCAAGATGAGCCAGGAGGCCGTCGACGCCCTGATGAAGAACATCACCACCACCACCGACTACGCCTCGTTCGCCGACGCCGACCTCGTCATCGAGGCCGCCGTCGAGGAGATGCAGCTCAAGAAGGACGTCTTCACCGAGTTGGACGGCATCTGCAAGCCCGAGACCATCTTCGCCACCAACAGCAGCTCGCTGTCCATCACCGAGATAGCCGCCTGCACCAAGCGCCCCAGCCAGTTCATCGGCATGCACTTCTTCAACCCCGCCGACCGCATGGCGCTGGTCGAGGTCATCCGTGGCCAACTCACCTCGGATGCTGTGGTGAAGTGCGTCATCGACCTCAGCAAGCAAATCGGCAAGGAGCCCGTCGAGGTGAAGGAAGCCCCCGGCTTCGTGGTGAACCGCATCCTTATCCCCATGATCAACGAGGCCTGCGGCATCCTGGCCGACGGCATCGCCACCGCCGAGGACATCGACAAGTGCATGCAGCTCGGCGCCAACCACCCCATGGGTCCGCTGGCATTGGCCGACCTCATCGGCAACGACGTCAACCTGGCCATCATGGAGGTGCTCTACAACGAGTTCGGCGACCCGAAGTACCGTCCCCACCCCCTGCTGCGCAAGATGGTGCGCGCCGGCCTCCTCGGCCGCAAGACCGGCGAAGGCTTCTACAAATATTGATGCCCCTCGCAAAGACAGAAGAGCCCGACAGTTGCCTGCCGGGCTCTTCTTCCTTTACCTCCCGCGCACCCAACGGTCCACGGCGGCGAGGTAGTCCTTGTAGTCCCGGTATTCGGAAGTGGCCTCGAGGCGTTGCCAGAGGTGGGGCGCATGGCAGCAGATGTCAATGCTGCGATGCATGAAACGGAGGAAACGGCGCACGTTGGTGTCCCAGCAGGGCACCTCCTCGGGGTCGAGCCACAGAATATCCTCGAAGTCGGGCAGGGCACGCTCGGCGGCCGCAAGCATGAAGTAGAGGGCACTCTTGCGGTCGCCATGCTTCCATGCGTCGTCGGAACAAGCCTCCAGGTCGCAGCAATCATAATGCAGCTCGGAGTATGCGCGGTAATTGCAGTACGGCTCTTCCTCGAAACAGTCGTCGTTCATGTCGACTTCCATCTCGTCCCTCAATTCGGGAGCCACATTGATGTACTCGCCGTTGCTCCAGGCTACCGGCTGCCTGCCAATACGGATTTGATTGTCTTGTTGTACCATAGCTTTTTTTGTTGGTTTTTTGTCAAACATCTCGCTGCGCAAAGGGGTGCAACATCCCCTGCAACGGGCGTTCCCAAGAGTGCCCTGCAAGGTCGTTTCGACTACAAAAAGCTTGGTTACTATCTACTTAACGCATAACACTCACGGCCATTAAGTGCTGCAAAGATATAGTTTTTTTCAGACATGCAAGAAAAAAATGTACTCTTCCATAATATTATCTGTGCCAGAACCTGTGCAGGAAGAGGATTATAACGGTCATGCACTCCAGTCGCCCAAGGAGCATCAGCAGCGAGCAGACCCACAGAGCCGACGCCGTGAAGTGGGCATAGCACCCGAAGCCGCCCGAGGCCCCCAGCCCGGGACCATAGCCCGTCAGGCATCCCACCGAGGCACCGATGGCTTCCGTAGCATTCACCCCACTGAGCATCAGCATCATAACACCGAACATTAGCGTAGCACCGAAGACCATAAATATGACCAATACATTATTGATAATATGCCCACTCACCGGCCTCCCATTCAATCGCACCGGGTCTACCGCATTGGGATGCAATCGTTTGCGCAGGATGCCACGGGCGTTGCGCCAAAGGATGAGCACACGCATCACCTTCAGTCCGCCCGATGTCGATCCTGCCATACCGCCACAGATGCCCAACATCAGCAGCAGAAATACCACCGGTGTCCACCACTGCGTGTAGTCGCCCACCACCGAGCCCGTAGTGGTCAGCGCACTGAGTGTCTGCACCGTGCCAAGACGCAAGGCATCGCTCCAGCAGTAACCCGAATGATAGTGCAACGCAAGCACCACGAATGCCGATGCCAAGGCGCAGATAATCAGGTAGAATGTCAGCTGGTCCACCTTGTGCCGTATCTGCCGCCAGCGCAGGGTGACGAGCATGAACAGCAGCGTGAAGTTGACGCCGCTGAGCAGCATTGCCCCCGCCAGCAGGTACTGCTGCGTGTGGGTCAGCGAAGCGATGCTGTCGCTGTTGACCGAAAAGCCGCCGGAGGAGATGTTGGTGAAGGTCAGGTTCACCGCGTCCCACATCTGCATCCCGCTCAGCATCAGCAGGATGATGAAGACCACCGTCAGCGAGAGGTACACCGCCAGCGTGCGGCGCACGGTGACGGTGGTGCGCACCGAGGTCTTGCCCGTGTTGTCGGCGCCCGAGGCCTCGGCCGTGTAGAGCGAGTATTTGTTGATGCCCAGCCGCGGCGTCAGCGCCAGCACGAGCAGCACCACCCCGAAGCCGCCGAACCACTGCGTCATCGAGCGCCACAGCAGCACCGATGCCGGCAGGCTGGCCACATCGGCAAATACCGTCGCGCCGCAGGAGGTTACGCCCGACATTGCCTCGAACCACGCTGCCGTCAGGCTCCGCGTCGACCCCGTGGCCAGGAAGGGCAGTGTGGCGAAGGCCGACAGGGTCAGCCACAGCACCGTAACCAGCAGGTAGGACATGCGACGGTCTTTGATTTCCAACTCATTACGGAAGGCATAATAGAGTCCACCACCCACTGACAAAGTGGCTGCCGAGCAGGCGACAATGTGCCACAGCGTGCCATCGGCAAAGTGGATAGCCGGCACCACACAAAGACCCATCAGTCCACCTTCGGCCATCAGTATCACGCCCAAGAAGCGCAGCAGTGCCTTCCAATCGCTAGCATTCCTCATCGCCGCAGCCTCCAATATGAGGGTGAAACAATAGCCAAGAGTGCGAAGATCTCCAGCCGGCCGGCGAGCATCAGGGCCATGAGGGTCCACTTGGCCGCGTCGGGCAGGAGGGCGTAGTCGAGGCTCGCGCCCAGCGAGTTGATCAGCGGCGAGGGGCCGAGGTTGGACATGTTGGCCGCCGCCATGCAGAAGGCATCGGCGATGCCGCTCCCGCTCAGCGTCAGCACAAAGGCGCCACCGATGATGAAGCAAATATACAGGAATACGAAGCCGAAGATCTTGTTGACGTATTCGCCCGCCACCACCTTGTGGTCTATCTTCACGCTGAACACCACATGGGGGTGCAGCATGCGGGTGAGGTAGTTGCGCAGGTAGAGGAAGAGGGTCATCAGGCGCCGCAGCTTCAGCCCGCCGCCCGTCGAGCCCGCCATGGCGCCGCTGAGGATCAGCAGGAAGGTGGCCACCGACGCCCAGAGGGGCCACGCCGCGGGCGGGTCGGTGTAGAAGCCGCAGGTGCTGATGGTGGAGGCGATGTGGAAGAGACTGTAGGCCAGAGAGTAGTCCCATGGGTTGCCAGCCATGCCAAATGCTATGGCGCAGCTGCCTGCCGCCAAGAGGAATACAGCAGCATAGACCCAGAACTCGTGCGTGGCACGCAGCTGCCGCCACCGCAGGGTGAAGAGGTTGTAGAGCAGCGCCACGTTCACGCCGCTGAGGAACATGAAGAGGGTGAGGATGGCAAGCGTGAGGTGGCTGTAGCCACTCATACCTAGCGGAGTGGTCATAAATCCACCTGTAGACACAGTGCTCAGTGCCAGGCACACCGAGTCCAGCACCCCGTTGCCGGCCGCGATGAGCAGCACGATGAGCACACCCGTGATGAGGGCATAGATGCGCCACATACGGCTGACCGAGGTGGAGATGTGGGGGTGGAGCTTGCGCTGCTGGGTGCCGCTGAATTCGGCCGAGTAGAGCTGCAGGGCACCGCGGTTGAGGCGCTTGAGGATGGCCACCACGAAGAGTATCAGTCCCAGGCCACCCATCCACTGCGTGATGGCACGCCAGAGCAGTATGCCCTGCGGGATGGCCGTCGGGTCGGGGATGACCGAGGCGCCCGTGGTGGTGAAGCCTGAGTAGGACTCGAAGGCGGCGTCGGTGAATGAGCCAAGCGAGCCAGTGAAAAGGTAGGGCAGTGCGCCACCGAGGGGCACCAGGATCCACACCATGGAGGTTAGCCAGAAGCTTTCGCGTTCGTGGAGTTCATAGGTGGCATGGCGGCCGACGAGGTTGCGCAGCAGCAGCCCTACCGCCGCCATGCTTACTGCGGCCAGCAGGAGAGCGTATTGCGCCCCGTCGCGGTAGTAGAGCGACGCAGCCAACGGCGCCACCATGGCGGCAGCCATGACGAGGAGCAGCAGGCCGGTGAGCCGCGCAACGAGTCTATAGTTCAGGTTGTTGATAAGTTGATAGGTTGATAGGTTAGTCGAAGAGTTTGGCCATCTGGGCCATGGCCTTGGGGAGGGTGAAGATGACCACCTTGTCGCCCTGCTGCAGCTGCAGGTCGCGGCTGGGCAGGATGGTCTCGCGGCCGCGGATGACGCCGCCCACCGTCGCCCCGTCGGGCATCTTGAGCTCGCCCAGCGTGTGGCGCGTGGCCGGCGCATGTTTGCCCACCATCAGCTCGATGACTTCGGCGTTGGTGCCGCTGAGCCACTTGCTGCTCACGGCGTCGCCCTTGACGATGAAGCGTGCGATGTAGCTGGCCGTGATGAGTTTTTTGTTGATGATGGTGTCGATGCCGATATCCTGCGAGATATCGATGAAGCCGGTGTTCTCCACCAGGGCGATGGTGCGCCCCACGCCGAGGCGCTTGGCGTGCAGGCAGGTGAGGACGTTGGTCTCGGAGGAGTTGGTTACGCCGATGAAGGCGTCGACATTTTGCAGTCCCTCCTCCTTGAGGAGTTCGATGTCGGTGGCGTCGCCGTGGATGATGAGCGGCCCGTCGAGCTGGGCGCTGAGTTCTTCGGCGCGACGGCGGTTATCTTCGATGAGTGTGATGCGCATGCGGTCGCCGAGGGTCATGGCGGCGTAGCGCCCGATGCGACCGCCGCCGGCAATCATGATGTTGCGGATGCTGACGGCCTGCTTGCCCACCACGCGGTTGATGTTCTCCAGCTGGTTGGCGCGGCCGATGATGTAGGCCAGGTCGCCGGCGAGGAAGACGGTGTCGCCGTGGGGTATGATGGTTTCGCCGCCGCGGAGCAGTGCCACCACGCGGGCCTGCAGGTCGGGATAGATGGTGGTGGCTTCGCGCACTTCGCGCCCCACCACAGGCGAGCCCTCCTCCAGGCGCACCACATACATGGTGAGCAGCCCGCCGCTGAAGTCGAAAAACTCGGTGGCGGCACTGTTGTTCAGCAGGTTGGTAATCTCCTTGGCGGCGATGCGCTCGGGACAGACCATCTCGTCCACACCCAGGTCGCGGAACATTTCGCGATGCTTGGGCGCGAGGAGCTCGGCATTGGTGATGCGTGCCACGGTGCGCTTGGCGCGCAGCTTCTTGGCCAGGATGCAGGTGACGAGGTTGATGCTCTCGTCGTGCAGCACGGAGAGGAAGAGGTCGCAGTTGTCCACGCCCGCGTCCTCGAGCACCTGGGGCGAGGTGCTGTCGCCGGCGATGGTGAGCAGGTCGGTCTCGCTCTCGAGGCGCTTGAGCAGCTCCGAGTGCGGGTCGACCACGGTGATGTTGTGGTCCAGTTCGGTGAGCGACTTGGCCAGGTGGACCCCCACCTCGCCGTCGCCTGCTATGATGATATTCATACCTTGGGCATTCTAAATTCGGGGTGCAAAAGTACGAAAGATTTCCGACCTGGCAAAAAAAAAGTATCTTTTCAAAAAAAACAGAAAAAATGGGGGACAACAAACATCTGATTTACAGCACTTAAACGGTATGCTCTTCTTCCTCTCTTCTTCTATACAAGGGTGTGGCAGGCAACAAAGGGGGATTTGTGGCGTTATAGGGGTAGAATTTAAATTGAAAGAGATATGGCGAAGCTGGAACAAGGCATCCTCGGGCCGTTCCGAGGGAAGGTGGGGACAGTGGTGGGCTACCTGTGGCGTGGCAAGCATGTGGTGCGCGCGTATCGCAGGGAGATTAATTATCCGAACACGGAGCGCCAACAGGCTGAGCGCGAATGGTTTGTATCGATGGTTCGATTTGCCGCCACGGCGCGGCAGGCGTTGTTGCTGGGCCTCAGGGAGAAGGCCTCTCAGATGCAGATGACCGAGGGCAATGTGTTTGTAAAGATGAATAAATCCCACTTCGGCAGGGGCGCGGCGCTTTGCACCCCTGCGGAATATGAACGTTTATGCATTGCCGAGGGAGGGGCCGCACCCGTGCGCTTTACAAGGGCCTGTATTTCCGAAAACGGCGTGTTGGCCGTTGATTTTGAGAGTAATAGCAGCATGACGCGCGCCAAGGGGGCGGATAGGGTCTATGTGTATGCCTACAACGTGGATAGGTGCGAAGGGCTCCTCTCCGCGCCCACGGAGCGCCGCTGCGGCAGGCTGCAGATGCAGCTCCCCGACGGCTGGAATCAGCAGAACACGAAGCTTTGGGGCTTTGTGGTCGACAGCAACGGCCGTGCCAGCCACTCGATGTATATATGCCTGGATGGCGAGGACGGGACCAACGCATCGGACTCAGAACCAATGAATTCAGAGGTACAAAATATTTTTCCTCCCACCGGGGCGGCGGGGAACAAAAAAAAGGGTATCCCATTGATATCGGGATACCCTGGTGCTGTTGGATAGCGAGGGGCGCTTATTCGGCGACGACCTCGATGTTGAGTTCAGCCTTGATGTCTTTGTAGACGTTGACCTTGGCGGTGTAGTTGCCGACGGTCTTGATGGCGTCGACGACGATGTTCTTGCGGTCGACGTCGTAGTTGTGCTGTTCCTTGAGGGCCTCGGCAACCATGATGTTGTTGATGCCGCCGAAGAGTTGGCCGTTCTCGCCGACTTTGGCGATGAGCTTGACGGTCTTGCCGTTGAGGGCGGCCTGCTGGGTCTCGGCGTTTTTGCGGAGGGCTTCCTCCTTGTGGGCGCGCTGGCGCAGGTTTTCGGCGTGGATTTTCTTGTTGACGGGGGTGGCGATGATGGCCATGCCCTGGGGAAGGAGGTAGTTGTTGGCGTAGCCGTTCTTGACGTTGACGATTTCGTCTTTGTAGCCGAGGTTGGCTACATCTTGTTTGAGTATGATTTCCATGTGTTCTTCCTCCTAATGTTTATTTGAGACAATCGGCGACGTAGGGCATCAGGGCGATATGGCGGGCGCGCTTGATGGCCTGGGAGACTTTCTTCTGGTACTTGTTCGAGGTGCCGGTGATGCGGCGGGGCAGGATTTTGCCCTGCTCGTTGACGAACTTCAGCAGGAAGTCGGCGTCTTTATAGTCGATATACTTGATGCCGAGCTTTTTGAAGCGGCAATATTTCTTACGCTGGGTTTCCACAGCGATGGGGGTCAGGTATTTGATTTCGCTTTCGTTAGCCATACTACTTTACTACTTTACTACTTTACTACTTAATTTAATTTACGCTTCGGCGGGAGCTTCGGCAGCGGGAGCCTCTTTCTTGGCGTTGCGCTTCTTCTCGTTGTAGGCCACGGCGTGCTTGTCGAGGCTGACGGTGAGGAAGCGGAGCAGACGCTCGTCGCGCTTGTAGGCGATTTCGAGGTCGTTGATGACGTTGCCCTCGGCCTTGAACTCAATCAGATAGTAGAAGCCGGTGGTCTTCTTGCGGATAGGATAGGCGAGCTTGCGCATGCCCCAGTTGTTCTCGTACACGATTTCGGCACCTTTGGAGGTGAGCAGGTCGGTGTACTTCTTGACCGTTTCCTTCATCTGTTCTTCAGACAAAACGGGAGTGGCAATGAAAACGGTTTCGTACTGTTTTACCATTTTGTTTGTTGTTTGTGTTGTTATTTGTTAATATGTATTATTCATAAAAAGAAAAAGACAGGCGCATGTCCTGTCTTTTCGTGTTTTTGTTTGAGCCACTTTGCGGGCTCGAACCGCAGACCTACGCATTACGAATGCGTTGCTCTACCAACTGAGCTAAAGTGGCTTGCGGTGGAACGGCGGTTGTGTCGGGGTGAGAAGACTCGAACTTCCGGCCTCCACGTCCCGAACGTGGCGCGCTAGCCAACTGCGCTACACCCCGCGATGTTGTGTCCTGGCAGGGACTCGAACCCTGGACCCATTGATTAAGAGTCAATTGCTCTACCAACTGAGCTACCAAGACAATTACTCTCGCATCTGTGTTTCAGCAACGTGCATCGGCCGCGACCCGTGTGGGCGTTGGCGTTGTTTTTGGACATGGGCTTTGCCGCTGCTGCAGCATTTCAAATCACTCTTTCTTAGAGCGGAAAACGAGACTCGAACTCGCGACCCCGACCTTGGCAAGGTCGTGCTCTACCAACTGAGCTATTTCCGCATGTTTGGTACTCCGGGTGGGACTTGAACCCACACGCCCTTGCGGGCAAGGGATTTTAAGTCCCTCGTGTCTACCATTCCACCACCAGAGCCTTTCTCTCTGATTTAGGAGACCAGTGGAGCGGAAAACGAGACTCGAACTCGCGACCCCGACCTTGGCAAGGTCGTGCTCTACCAACTGAGCTATTTCCGCATCGCTTGCGTTCACTATTTCAAGCTACTCTTTTGCCGTGAAAGCGGGTGCAAAAGTACGAACATTTTTAAAACTGACAAAATATTTTTCACTTTTTGGACACAATTTTTTTGATTTCGTTCAGTTTTAGCAGTGCTTCGATGGGTGTAAGTGTGTCTATATCAATGTCTAATATCTTGTCTTTGATTTCGAGCAATGTGGGGTCGTCCAGCTGGATAAAACTGAGCTGCATGCCCTGCAAATCGGCTCCCGAGGGTGCCTTTTTTGCATTTTTCGCCCCTGTGTCGGTGGCTGTAATCTTGGCGTTTTTCTCTTCGAGCATGCTGAGCATGGCATCGGCGCGGTTGAGCACCTGGGGCGGCATGCCGGCCAGGCGTGCCACATGGATGCCGAAGCTGTGCTCGCTGCCGCCGGGCACCAGTTTGCGCAGGAAGATGACGCGTCCGTCTATCTCTTTGACACTCACGTGGTAGTTGCGTATGCGCTCGAACTGCTGTTCCATCTCGATGAGTTCGTGGTAGTGGGTGGCGAACATCACCTTGGGGCGGGCTTTCTTGTTGCTGTGGAGGTACTCGGTGATGGCCCAGGCGATGGAGATGCCGTCGTAGGTGGAGGTGCCGCGCCCTATCTCGTCCAGCAGCACCAGCGAGCGGTCGCTGACGTTGTTGAGGATGGAGGCCGTCTCGTTCATCTCCACCATGAAGGTGCTTTCGCCGCTACTTATATTATCGCTCGCGCCCACGCGCGTGAAGACTTTGTCGACAATGCCGATGGAGGCGCGCTTGGCTGGGCAGTAGGATCCCATCTGCGCCATGAGCACGATAAGGGCGGTCTGCCGCAGCAGGGCCGACTTACCGCTCATGTTGGGGCCGGTGATAATCATGATCTGGCAGCCGTCGCGGTCGAGGAGCACATCGTTGCTGACGTATTGCTCGCCGGGTGCCATCTGGGTTTCGATGACGGGGTGTCGGCCTTCCTGGATGGCGATGGTGCTGCCCTCGTTGAGTTCGGGGCGGCAGTAGTTGCCCACCAGCGCCACCTCGGCGAAGCTCTGCAGGCAGTCGACATGGGCCACCACCTGTGCGTCGTACTGTATGGGTTGCACCAGCTCGGCCACCGCGGCGGTCAGCTGGGCGAAGAGCTGCGCCTCGAGGGCCAGGATGCGCTCCTCGGCACCGAGGATTTTGTCCTCGTATTCTTTGAGTTCGGGCGTGATGTAGCGCTCGGCATTGGTCAGCGTCTGGCGGCGGGTCCAGTGGTGGGGCACCTTGTAGCGGTGCACGTTGGAGACCTCGAAGTAGTAGCCGAAGACGTTGTTGAAGCCAATCTTGAGCGAGGGGATGCCGGTGGCGTCGCTCTCGCGCTGCTGCAGTGAGGCGAGGTAGTCCTTGCCGGAGGTGGACATCGAGCGCAGCTCGTCCAGTTCGGCGTTGACGCCAGATGCGATGACGCCCCCTTTCTCCACCTTGGCGGGCGGGTCGTCCCGCAGTTCGCGACCGATGCGCTCGGCCAGCGAGGTGCAGGGATTGAGCCGCTCGGCCAGCGAGGCCAGGGCGCCGGACTGCGGGGCGCAGAGGCGCTTCACCTCGGCCACAGCGTCGAGCGAGCGCTTCAGCTGCAGCACCTCGCGGGGATTGATGCGCGACACGGCGGCCTTGGTTATCAGTCGCTCCAGGTCGCCGATGAGTTTCACCTGCTGTTGCAGTGCCTGCCGCAGGTCGGCATTGCGCAGCAGGGCGTCGACCACGCCGAGGCGCTCCTCGATGGCGGCGACCTCCTTCAGCGGCATCAGCATCCAGCGGCGCAGCAGGCGCGAACCCATGGGGGTGAGTGTCTGGTCGATGACGTCGAGCAGCGTCCGTGCCCCGTCGTTGGGCGAGGCCACGAGCTCCAGGTTGCGGATGGTGAATTTGTCGAGCCACACGTAGCGGTCGCGCTCGACGCGGGTGAGGCTACAGATGTTGGTGTTCTGTGTGTGCTGTGTGTCCTGCAGGTAGTGCAGCACCGCGCCGGCGGCGATGATGCCCATGTCGAGGTCGTCCACGCCGAACCCTTTGAGCGAGGTGGTGCCGAACTGCTTGAGGAGCAGCTCCTGCGCGAAGTCGGGCTGGAAGACCCAGTCGTCGAAGGTGTTGGTGTAGTACTTCTCGGCGAAGTGGTCGTGGAACCAGTGCAGCCGCTTGCGCTGCAGGATGATTTCCGACGGGCGGAAGTTGGCCAGCAGCTTGTCGATATAGGCCAGGTCGCCCTGCGCGGCGTAGAATTCGCCGGTGGAGACATCGAGGAAACTGATACCATGCACCTTGTCGGTGAGGTGCAGACCGCAGAGGAAGTTGTTCTCCTTGACCTCGAGCACCATGTCGTTGTAGGCCACGCCGGGGGTAACGAGCTCGGTGATGCCGCGCTTGACCAGCCCTTTGGCGGTCTTGGGGTCCTCCAGCTGCTCGCAGATGGCCACCCGCAGGCCGGCCCGCACCAGGCGTGGCAGGTACTGCTCCAGCGCGTGGTAGGGCACTCCGGCCAGCTCGGTGTATTCGCCGCCGCCGGCCATCTTGCGCGTCAGGGTGATGCCGAGGATGCCGGCGGTCTTGCGGGCATCGTCGCCGAAGGTCTCATAGAAGTCGCCCACGCGGAACAGCAGCAGGGCGTCGGGGAATTTCTTCTTCAACTCGGCATACTGCCGCATCAGGGGCGATTCGGAGTCGCTCTTTTTTGCCATCGGGGTCTATTATATATGGTATCAGTATATTATACGGCTGCACAACACGCGTTGCGCGACTGCAAAAATACGAACAAAAAGCGGCATGGCGGGAAAAAGTTTTTAACAATCGGATGGTGGCTACCCGCTAGGGGAACGGTAGGGGTTCTCTAGGGGAATACTAGGACACTTTCCCTTTATTTCCCATCGATGGGAAATAAAGGATACTTTTTGATGAGGGGTATCCGATTTCTGTTTCGACATCCCTTCCGTGGGCCTGCGTCAACGGCTAATCAAGGTGTCGCCCCTGCGGGGCTCCCCTGGCATTGTCCGTCTGCATCCGTGGACGCGGCTCACGGCATTTCCACATCGTCCCCCGACGGGTACGACCGTAGGGGGCGAATCATTATTCGCCCCAACGGTGCGGGTTGTAGCAAAAGAAAAAGGGGCGAATTTGATTCGCCCCTGCGGAATGTGGGTTGTTTGCGCCTCAAGGGGTAACGGCCTCGAAGATGGCGGTGTAGCTCTTCGTACCCTCGACGAGGACGTAGCGGCTGGCATTCTGCCAACCGGCGCCGCTATCGGCCCACCTGACGAACTTATAGCCCGCATTGGGGGTGGCCCTAAGCTGGGTACTCTGGCCCACGGTGAACTCGCCGCTGCCGGTAACGGTGCCCATGGCTGTGTTGTTGGCGGTGGCGGTAATCTGGTACTTGGGCAGAGCCTCGAACTGGGCGGTGAAGGTGGCATCGCCGGAGACGGTAACGTGGCGGGGGTTGAAGGAGGAGCCGTCGCTCCAGCCGGTGAAGCGGTAGCCGTCCGCGGGCGCGGCGGTGATGACGGCCACCTGGTCGACGTCGTAGTTGCCGCCGCCGGAGGCGGTGCCCATCGCGTCATCGGCGGAGGTGACGGTGATGGTGTATTCGACTATGGCCTCGAACTGGGCGATGTAGGTGGTGTCGGAGTTGATGGCGATGTAGCGGGGGTTGCTGGTGTTGCCGTCGTGCCACTGCGTGAAGCGGTAACCGGCCTTGGGCGTGGCCTTGATTTGCACATCCTGGTCCTGCAGGACGGTGCCGCCGCCGGTAACGGTGCCCATCGAGGCGTCGGCGGTAGTCACGGTGAGGGTGTAGGCGGTGGTGGCGTCCACGCCGATGATGACGCGGGTGTTGCCGAGCACCTTGGCGTCGTTGCCGCCGCCATAGACGTTGCCCATCACGGTGCCATGGTGGATGTGCACCTTGGTGGAGTAGTTCTCGGCGGGGTGGTCGATGACGGCGGTGCTACCCTGGCCGCCGCCGAAGACGTTGTTCATGACGGTGCCGGAGTACATATCGACCACGGGGATGTAGTTGTCCTTGCCGGAGCCGTAGGAGGCATTGCGGCCGCCGCCGTAGACGGAGCCGGTTACGAGCGGGCGGTTGCGGTGGGCCTTGTTGCCGTCGGCGGTGCTGGCGGCCACCGAGTCGGGGGTGCCGATATTGACCTTCACCCTGCCCATGGGCTTGCCGGTGGCGTCGTTGGCGCCGAAGACGTCGTTGACCTGTCCGCCGAGGATGTTGACCTCCACATCGCCGTACACGGTGGCGAAGGCGTTGTCGGGACCCCAGGCGCCGCCGAAGATGGCGCCGCCGAGGTGCCTGCCGGAGTAGAAGTTGACGGTGGTCCTGTAGTTGGTGTTATAGCCTTGGCCCTGGGCCTCGGAGGTGTCGATGGAGGTGAGGTAGATGGGGTAGTCATAACCGCTTATGAGGTACGTGCCGATTTGTGTGCGGGTAATGCTGCCGCCGTTGGTGGTGCCCTGCTGGCTGCCGCCGTAGATGTCGCCGTAAATGGTGGGGCCGTCGGTGCCGGCGGCGCCGAAGTTGAGGGTTACATCCTTGAATACGGCCGTCTCCTTGCCGAGGCCGCCGCCGCAGACCACGCCGGGGAGCTCGGGCGTGCCGACGGTGCCGCCGAGGATGTCGAGGGTAACACTCTCGGTCATGAAGCCCCAGGTGTTGCAGCCGCCGTAAATGCCGCGCTTGACGAGGCCGCCGGTCATGCGTATGTCGGCCATGCGGCTCATCTTCTGGTTGGAGCCGCCGAAGACACGTCCTCCCACCTCGCCGCCGAGGATGCGCAGGGTGGCCATGCCCTTGGCGCGCGAGTCTTTGGTGGTGTCGGAGCCGCCGGACTGGCCGATTTTGTTGGCTTTATCCTTGGCCAGGGCTTCCTCGAGGCCGTTACCGGTGTTGTTGTAGCCGAAGTTGCCGCCACCGTAGACGTCGCCTTCCACGACGACGTTGTCGGCCACATAGACAAAGGAGCTGTCGATGCGGCCCATGCGGTGGAACTTGTAGGCGTTTTCGTTCCAGTCGGTACTGATTGGTCCACTGGTATTGAACTGGATGGGACGTATGCCGCAGCCGGCGCCGAAGATATTGCCGTCGGTAGAGCCGTTGATGCCGCCGTTGTTGCCCTGAAAGAGGATTGAGTCGCCGACGGTGGTGTGGGTGGTGTCGCCGCTGCCGACATGGAAGTTGCCGCCGGCGTAAATCCAGGCGTTGCCGTAGTGGATACCCTCCCACTGGTCGACATTGGCGTCGCCGCCGTTGACACCGCCGGAAACCCAGGCGCGGACAACACCGCCGGTGATAATCATCTGACGGCCGCCGCCGGAAGCGGTGTAGGTGTTGCCGCCGCCGAAGAGGGCGCCGGTGATGATGCCGCCCGTCATGCGGAGGGTGGAGACATCGTTGGGGGTCTCGTCGCCGTCACGATAGGGGTCCCAGAATATGCCGCTGGCGCCGGTGGTACCCGGCTGCTTGGCCCAGCGGGAGAGGTCGTTGGTGCGGTCCCAGGCGCCGAGGGAGACGCAGCAGTTGAGCATGCCGCCTTCGATAAGCATGCGGCGCTTGCCGCGATGTATATTATTGGCGGATACGCAGTTGTAGATAGACTTGGGCGTCCAGGAGAGGCGGTTGCCGGAGAAGGTAACGCCGTGGACGGTCTTGTCCGGGAAGAAACGGCCGGCAGCCGTGCTGCCCTCCATGTGGCCGATTTCGCGGTCGATGATTTCCTGGCCGACAAAGCCGCTCTTGATAATCATCTCGCTGTAGACGCTGTCCTTGTCCTGATGGTTGATATTGCCATTGAAGTTGCCGACGCGGAAGGGGCGGTAGATTTTGGTCTTGGCGTTCTTGTAGACCTCGTGGTAGAGCATCGAGTCGAGGGTAGCATAAGGCTGGCCATCGGGGCCTGTGTGGGAGGCATAGTCGGTGCCCAGGTTGCGCACCTTCTGCGCCTCGTCGGCACGGTCGTAGTCGGTACCCATGATGAAACGGACGTGGTTGTCGGTGCCGTCGGCTCGGTGACTAGGGGTGGTCTTTGTTTCAATCTTTCCATCACCAAAGATATTCGTCATGTCATTACCCTCCTGGGTCTGGTAGTTGGCATTCCAGCCATAGATAGTCATCAGGCAGCCCACATAGCCGCTCTCCAGACGGATGGTGATGTCCAAGTCTCTGGTGAGTACTTCTCTTGTCGGGAATTCGTTCCCAAAATTGACACCGCTATTGATTTTTACGCCGCCGCTGGTGAGGACATAGTTGTCCGCGTCGCGACGGAAGCCCCAGGTGGCGGCGTTAGTGGCGTTGTTGTTTACGAGCGGCCCGAAACCCCAGATGTAGTTGAAGGTTCCCAGGTTGTCGTCGAACATGGTTTCGATGCCGCGGCCGAGAGTGAGGTTGTGGGTGCCGTCGGTGGCGATGGTGCCCCAGGTGGCGGCCGGGGTGCCGTCGAGGAAGAAGGCGTTGCGCTCGCCGCGCAGGCGGCTGAAGGCGAGGTACTCGAAGCGCACGTCGGAACAGATGGTAACCACGCGGTTGTCCTGCTTCGTCAGGCCCGGGCAGAGGTCGATGTAGGTGGGCACGCGCTCGACACCCGTGGGGGTGGTGGTGGCGGTCTTCACGGGGCCGTAGGCGGGGGTAACGCCGTCGTAGGTGCCGTTGGGGAAGACCGAGGTGTAGGTGGCGTTGTAGTCCCACTCGCTGCCGTTGGGGTTGCCGGCCTCGACTATCAATTGCGGCCAGTCAGTGCCCTTGACGGGGCCAGTGAGGCGGAAGACGCCGTTGAGCACCACGAAGTTGCGCTCGATGCCGGCGATGTCGCGCTCGGCGAACTGACCCCAACCCTTGGAGGGGTGGTGCGACCACGCCATACTGGGACCCACCGTGTAGCGCACGGCGGCGGGAGCCCAGAGGGCGGTGAACTCAAGCTCCAGGGTGGAACTGGCCTCGAAATAGAGGGCCTTGTCGGCCTTGATCACATCGCCCACGGCCAGCGGCGTGCCGCCGGTCTTGGTGGTGTAGACGCTGCCGCCGGAGATGCGGTCGATTCTCCACATGTAGAAGCCACGCCAGCAGGGGGCGCCGATGTAGGAGGCCGGGGAGAGGGCGAAGGTGTTGGATGCCAGGTTGTAGTCGGCGGGGTTGCCGAAGGTGGGGCGGCGCGAGAAGGGGTTGAAGATGGTGCGGTACTCGACGCGGCCGGTGCCCTCGTTCTTGTTCAGGCGGTCGAGGGTCTTATAGTAGACGAGGGTGTGGTAGTGGCGCTCCTCGGGCGAGATGCCGACGCTGACATCGGAGGGGCTGCAGTTGGCGGTGAACTCGGACATCTGCACCGGCACATAGTAGGCCATGTCCTCGTTGCCCTCGGTGTAGGTGATGTTGGAAGAGACGTTGGCGGTGCCGTGGCCGCGGTAGGTAATCTTCACATCCAGGGGGTTGAGCGAGCGTAAGGGCTTGTCGACCTCGGTGGTGTAGATTTTCCAGTCGTGGGGCTCGAGGTCGTTGAGCACCACGGTGCCCGTGGACTCGTAGAGGCCGGTCTCGGGGGCCGAACCGATAAGGTCGACGAAGTAGACCTCCAGGACATTGCTCCAGGCGCTGTAGTCGCTGCCGCACAGCGCACGGACGCGGGCATAGTAGTACTCGCCCACCGTCAGGCCGTCGAAGCTGGTGCCGGTGGTGGCGCCAGTGGCGGTGCGGAGGCCGGAGGAGAAGGCGTTGTCGGAGGCAAGCTGCACCTCGTACTGGCTGGCGATGCCGTTCCACATGAGGTGGAGCTCGTCGCCATCGATGCGGTCGATGGCCAGGGAGGTGGGTTGCGGGCACACGGTAGTGAAGTTCACAGTAACCGGGTCGGAGAGGACGCCGGGGGCGCAGACGGCACGCACGGTGGCGGTGTAATCGGTGTTGGGGGCGAGGCCGGTGAAGGTGTGGGAGGGGGAGGAGACGGTAACGGGGCTGCCGCCGTCGAGGGAGACCTGCCACTGGGTGGCGGAATTCACATCGCTCCAAGTGAGGGCGGCGGAGGTGTAGTTGGGGACAGCCACAAGGTTGGCAACGGGGGAGCAGGCGACGGTGCGGAAGGTGATTTCGGTGGGATTCGAGATGTCGTCGTCGCTACAGACGGATTTTACCTGGGCGGTGTACTCGGTGTTGTGGGTGAGGCCGGTGAAGGTGTAGTCGGTGGAGGTAACGGTAACGGGGCTGCCGCCGTTGAGGGAGACCTGCCAGCGGCTGGCGGAATTGAGGTCGGTCCAGGAGATGGAGGCGCGGTCGTACTGGACATCAGTCTCCTGAAGGTTGGTTACCGGCAGGCAGGTAACATTGTAGTCGACCTCCAGATTGTCGATGTTGCAAACCGCCAGGGTGCTGGTGTTGTTGACCCAGCGGAGGGCGATACGCGTGGCATTGGCGGGAGCCGAGGCAAACGAGACCTCGACGTCCTTACCGACACCGGCGGCCTGCAGACCACCGGTGGTGGTAACACTCTCGCTCGAGGCATTGAAAGTGGCAACGGCGACGAAAGTGGTAACGCTGGTGGCATCGTTGCCGGTACCGTCGGCGGTTACGTAGCCGACTTCCAGCTGGCCGGCAGTGGAAGTATTGGTGCAGAACCAAAAGCTGAACTTGAGAATATTCAAGGAACTGTTCATCGGTGGCAACATCACATAGTTGACAGTGCCGGGGGTATACACCTGCGAGGTAGAGGCAGGATTGTTAAAAGTTCCCGTCTTGGAAACAATAGAGAAGCTTCTGTTGCCCGATTTCTGGAAACTGCACCTGTTGAAAGTGGCATTAGTACTAACCATATGAGGCAGATAAGTGCCATTGCTAGGATTGGTCGAACCACCCAGATCCTTGCCATTACCGTTGGTATAGACACGCCAGTTGAGCGTAGAGCTATGGGTATTAACTTGATGAGCGGCAGCGAGGGCGCTGCCAGTGCCACCACCCCAAGTTATGCCGCAGGAGTTGGGCTCATCATTGTCAAAGTAAGCCCTGAAGGGGATAGGCTCGACGGTGGTCGCAACGGTGGGGCAGGGCGACTGCGCCGCAGCCTGCGGAGCCAAAAGCAGGACAAATGCTGCCGACAAAGCGGCTCTATATATAAAATTCATAGGATTTTTAAACATTCTCATATCTCCTATAATTTTGATTATTAAATTATTATATACTATCCTTTACATTTATGTTTAAAATGCAAATATACAAAAAAAAACAATATATGCACGAAATATTTCGTACGCGAATATCTAAATAATGGACACACGCCCCGATGACTATAGGGGCGAATCATCATTCGCCCCAGGAAATTGGACGGGCGAACAATGATTCGCCCCTACGGAGAGGGCTACAGGGTTTTGAGGAGGTCGGCGGCGGCGGGGTGGCCGTTGTCGGCGGCGAGGGTGAGCCAGCGCTTGGCCTCTTTCTTGTTTTTCTTGACGCCTTCGCCGGTGTGGTACATCAGACCCACGTTGTAGCAACTCTGCAGGTTGCCGGCCTCGGCGGCGCGGAGGAACCACTGGAATGCTTGTTCGGAGTCTTCCTGGACGTATACGCCGTCGATGTAGCACATGCCGACGAGGAACATGCCGTAGGAGGAGCCGCGCTCGGCGGCCTCGTTGTAGAGGTTGAAGGCGCGGCGCGAGTTGAGGATGACGCCCTCGCCACGCTCGTAGCAGAGGCCGAGACGGCAGAGGGCCTCGAGGTTGCCGCGGTCGGCGGCCATCTGGTAGAGCTCGGCGGCACGCTTGGGGTCGACGGGTGCCACACGGCCGGAGAGGTGGCTGGCGGCGAGGCGCATCATGGCGGTGATGTTGCCGGCGGCGACGGCGCGGTCGTACCAGCGGATGGCCTCGACGGTGTCGTGCGGCACACCGTGTCCGGCGGCATAGAGGTCGCCCATATACATCATGGCGCGGGTACCGCCCTGTGCGATGGCGCTATCGTAGCAGAGGCGCGCCATGTGGAAGTCCTCCGGGGTGCCGTAGCCGTTGTAGTGCATCAAACCAAGGAATGTGTAGGCTTCGCCGTCGGCCATGGCCGGGGCCAGCTCGCTGACCATCTGGAAGGCAGTCTCGGGGTCGGCCTCGAGGCCGTTGCCGCCGGCCAACGCCTTGGCGTAAAGGAGCATGGCATCAATATTGCCATTTTCGGCAGCCGAGGCGATGTAGCCGATGGCGCGGTCGTAGTCGCCCTGGTCGTAGAGCCAGGCGCCGACCATGAAGTCGCCGCGCGGGTCGTCGAGCTGTGAGGCGGCGAGGTAGCAGGCCATAGCCGAGTCGGCATTGGCCTGCAGGCCGCCACGGCCGTAGTTGTAGCAGTCGCCCAAATGTCCCAAGGAGATGCCGTGGCCCAGCCGTGCAGCATGATGCAGGTAGGGGATGGCGGCGGCGGTGTCGACAGGGGTGCCGATGCCGTGTAGGTGCATGTTGGCCATAGCAATCGTGGCAACCAGGTTGTCGCCCCCCAGACGGTAGGCGCGGTCGACGAGCGCGAAGGCAGAGTCGAAGTTCTGCGCCACGAACTCGCCTTTGAGGTAGAAGTCGGCCAGCCAGGCATAGCCGTCGCTGACGCCGTGGTCGCCGGCCTGGCGGTAGAGGTGGAGCGCGCGGGCGGTGTCCTTCGGGGTGCCGAATCCCTGGTCGAGTGCGAGAGCGGTCTGCAGCATAGCCATGCTGTCGCCCTCGGCAGCCATCTGGTTGAAGAGCACGTAGGAACTGTCCTCCTTGCCCTCGATACCGATACTGCGGCTGTAGCAGAAGGCGAGCCAGTAGCGGCCGTCGCGGTTGCCGGCGGCAGCCGAGCGGCGCAGGAGGCCGAGCCCCTTGGCCATGTCGGCTTCGGTGCCTTTTCCGAGGTTGCCGTTGAGATATAGCGCGCCGAGCTCGTAGTCGGCCTGGGGCGTGGCGGCTTGCCGGTAGTATTTCTCGGCTTTCTTGTATTCTTCGACTTTCTCATGGTAGCGTCCGAGGGCCAGGGCGGCTTCGGCATCGCCGGCCTTGGCCTGCTTTTTCAGCTGCTTGATGTCTTGCGCCGGCCACCAAAGGGGAGCATGGCGAGGGCAAAAAGTAGAATTCTCTTCATCATAAATGTCATCATTTTGGAAATGCAAAGGTACAAAAAATTCACCAAACGACGGAAACAATATTCTTACCCCCTATATATAATATTGACAAACAATAATATAATATAGGCCGAAAAAAGAATCACCATTTTTGGGTATTGTGGGGTTTGGGAAACGGATGTACTTTTGCAGCCGAAATGGAACAACAAATGTTTTAAGATACAACGTCCATTTTGTGTTTTAGGACTAATAGCAACCGAGGGTCCCTGTCTTGGGACCCTCATTGTTTCACTGCCATGTAGCGGCGGCAGACACCGAAGGTGTATTTGTGGTGGGTGATGTGGTCGAAACCGCAGCGTTGGAGTATGGCGGTCAGCGCGGAGCCCTTGGGGAAGCGCTCGATGGAGGCCGGGAGGTAGGTGTAAGCCTGCCGGTTGCCGGCCAAGAGGTGGCCGAGGAGGGGGATGATACGGCGGGCGTAGAGGTGGTAGAGCGGGCGGACAAGGGGGCTGTCGGGTGTTGCCATCTCGAGGAGCAGCAGGCGTCCGCCGGGCTTGAGGACGCGGAGCATCTCACGGAGTCCCTGCTCGAGGTGCACGAAGTTGCGGATACCGAAGGCGCAGGTTACAGTGTCGAAGGTGGCGTCGGGGAACGGCAGGTGCTCGGCGTCCGCCAATTGAAAGGACACGGCGCCCGGCATTGCGCTGAACACACGCCCCCGCCCTGCGGGCACTCCCTCTAGCTTAGAGGGGGAGTTGGAGTGCGTGGTATTCAACTGCTCCCCTAATTAGGGGAGCTGGCAGCCGCAGAGCGGCTGACTGAGGAGTGTGCCAATTTATGCCGGGCGATGGCGAGCATCTCCTGGCTGAGGTCCATCGGCCCTTCCCCATTATTTCCCATCGTTGGGAAAATTTGGATACTTTTTGTGGAGGGGAAGAGATCAGACTCCTCCATTAAGAAGCTGTTTTGTTCAGAAACTGTTTTGATTTTGTTGATGATATTCTTTTACGACATCGAAGGCGCAATGGGGTTCCATTGTAACAGAGATGTTGTGAAAAAAGCACCGTTTAGATGGCATAAGAAATACATTGAATAAAATCAAAACAGCTTCACAATGTTTTATGATTGTCCGCAAAGAGACGAAACATTGAAATCGCGTCTCTCCGAGACGCTGTGGGGAGGCTGTTTTCATGCCCCGGACTGCGAAAATCAATGATTTTCGCAGTCTGGGGTTATTGAATTTAAGCCTCTTTGAGGCTTCTTCGGGATAATGCGGACGGTCATTATAAAAATCATCAATCAAATTCAACCAGCTTATAAACCACGAGGAGAGGCGTGCGCCGGAAGAGGGGAAAACGACTCTAAAGTGCAAAGAAAAAAAAGAGGACCCGCAGGAGTCCTCTCGTTTTTCGCTTGTGTATCAAGCCGGCGATGCTACTCTTGGTCGCCCTTGGCGATGGCGAGTTTGCCGCGGTAGTAGCCGCACTCGGGGCATACATGGTGATACATAACAGCTGCGCCGCAGTTGCTGCAGGTGCTCAACTGGCGGGTTTCCAACGCGTCGTGCGTTCTTCTTTTGGCCGTTCTCGTTTGCGAGAATCTGTGTTTCGGATGTGGCATATTATTACTTTTTTGATTTATTATTTCAATTGTTTCAGTGCTTCCCATCGGGGGTCGATGTCGCCTTCGGGACGGGGGGCGTGCTCGTCGGCGAGAAACCGGACCACCTCGGGGTCGCATTCTCCGTCGGGGTGTGTGCGGAAGAGGGGGATCTGGACGGCTACGTATTCGTAGATTAGTTGGGAGAGGTCGATTTCAGTGGCGTCTTCCGGCAGGATGAGTTGCTGGTCGTCGAGGGTGGTCTCGTTGTCGCTGAAGGAGACGGAGAGGTGTTCCTCGCCGCTGACAGGGACTGAGAGCGGAGCCAGGCAGCGGTCGCAGGGCACCGTGACCTCGCCCTTGAGGACGAAAGTGAAGAGCAACATGCGCTCGCGGCGTTCCATGCGGACAGCGATTTGGACATTTCCGTCCTCGATTTCATCGATTTTCCACTCTTCAAAGAACTCTCGCCTGAGCATGAAATCATACGTATAAACACCTGATTTCAAACCGCTAAAGCGTATCGTCATATCTTCTTTGCAACTCATATTCACACTCCTATTGAGTTTGCAAAGATACGAACATTTTTTATACTGGCAAAAAAACTTTATTTTTGTTTTTTTTTTCATCCGATTGTAGAAAAGTTCGTATCTTTGCAAATTGATTTTTAAGGCATGATATTCATAGTCGGCATAGTATGCGGTGTGTTGCTGTCGCTGGTATTCAGTATCGGCCCGGCCTTTTTCGCGCTGATACAGAACAGCATACACCATGGTTTCCGCAAGGCGGTCTACTTCGCTGCGGGCGTCAGCCTGAGCGATATAGTGATGGTGCTATTGATGCTGACCGTGCTCTCAAATGTCGATATGGGAGCCCTGCTGCACAATGTATGGGTGGCCACCATCGGTGGCGCGGCGGTGGCATGGTTCGGTGTGCGGACCTTCCGCAGCAAGGTGCGCCGCGCCTCGAACCGCGAGAAGAACCTGCGTTTTGCGACCGAGAACGCCACACGCGGCCGCGAGCTGCTCCTCTCGGGTTTCCTGCTGAATATACTCAACCCGCTGATTTGGATTTACTGGGTAACGATTATCACTTTCCTCTCGGCCGAGATGGGGCTTATGCCCGCACAGCGCTACCTTTTCTTTGCCGGCCTGCTGCTGGCGGTGTTCGGCACCGACGTGCTCAAGTGCCGCCTGGCATCGATGATGCAGAGTTGGTTCACTGCCGCGAAGCTCAACTTCTTCAACAAGCTGATGGGCTGCGTGATGATTGGCTTTGCCGTCTACCTGATCGTCTCCATGATTCTATACCAGACCAACCCCAAAATCCGCGCCAAAGAGGATGCCAAACCGCCGCAGAGCACCCGCATCGTGCAGCGCGTGAACGAGACGGTAACCCACACGGTGGACCACTACCTTAAGAAAGACAGCACGAAAAAAGCCGCAGAGCGCAACTCCGCGGCAGAACAGAGCGACAGCGTCGCCACTATTTCAGATACATTACTTTAATAGGCTTGTAGCCTAGAGCCGCAACCACGTAGAGGCCGCCGGCCAGGAGTTCGACCCGCATGCTGCCGCAGACCGTGGGCTGGGCCACGATGCGTCCCGTCATGTCGGACACGGTGCACTGCAGAGGCTGGTCGCTACAAAGGAGCAAGCCTGTGGGAACAACCTCCACCCGGACGGGCAGGGGGTCGCTGACGGAGGCAACACCATTGGGTTCGTCGCCACCACCGCCGGGTTCATCACCGCCGCCACCGGGTTCATCGCCACCGCCACCGGGTTCATCGCCGCCACCGCCAGGGTTGTCGCCACCACCGCCGGGGTTGTCGCCACCGCAGTTTTCCACCAGCGTGTAGGCACCCCAACCGGCACTGCGGTAGGCGGCCAGGCGACCGCAGGGCACCGACACCACCACCGCAGCCGAGGGCAGCGAGGAGGAGGAGCCGAGCGAAGGGGGATTTTCGCCAAGCATGAACACCGTGTCGAGGCTGCCGCAGTAAGCGAAAGCCGAACTGCCAACGAAGCGCATCGAGGCAGGGAGGGTGATGGAGGTCAGATTGGAACGCAGGAAGACAAAGTCGGCAATGCCGAGCGTGCCGTCGGCAACGACCACATGCCCCTGGACTGCCGAGTTGGCTCCCAGGATATAGTTGCTGCAATAGAGGATGTGGTCCTCCGAGAGGTTGTCGGGATTGCTGAAGAACGAGGTGCCGGAGAAGGCACCCGACCCTATCGCGGTAAGGGTCGAGGGAAGCGTAACGGATGCCAGGTTGTTATTGCCCGAAAAAGCCGAGTTGCCAATGGTGGTCATCCCTTCGGGAAGCACCAGTGAGGTAATTCCCTTGCCATTGAGGGCGGCGTTGGCCACGGAAGTAACATTATAGGTGTTGGAGCCGTTGCTGACGGTGGCGGGAATCTCCAACGCACCCATGATGTACTCCGAGGTCATGTCCACCTTGACGGTGGTGCCGGAAGTGGGGGTGAAGGTGAGCGTCTGGCCCGAGGGGACGGTGGCGGTAAAAGACTGCGCCATGGCCGCCAGGGAAGCGGCCATGAGCAGCGTAAGGGCAACTATTCTTTTCATAATCAATGACTATTCGCGAGCGGCGAGCAGGAGTTCCATCATCTTGATGGCCGAGGTGCTGACGGGGGTGCCGGGGCCGAAAACGGCGGCGACGCCGGCGTCGAAGAGGAACTGGTAGTCCTGCGGCGGGATGACGCCGCCGGCGACGACCATGATGTCCTCGCGGCCGAGCTTCTTGAGCTCTTCGATTACCTGGGGCAGGAGGGTCTTGTGGCCTGCGGCGAGCGAGCTGGCGCCGAAGATGTGGACGTCGTTTTCGACGGCCTGCTTGGCGGCCTCGGCGGGGGTTTGGAAGAGGGGACCCATGTCGACGTCGAAGCCCATGTCGGCGTAGCCGGTGGCTACGACCTTGGCTCCGCGGTCGTGGCCGTCCTGGCCCATCTTGGCCACCATGATGCGGGGGCGGCGGCCTTCGAGCTTGGCAAACTTGTCGGTGAGCTCCTGAGCGCGCTTGAAGGCGTCGCTTTCTTTGGTCTGACTGCTGTACACGTTGCTGATGAGGTTGATTTTGGCTTTGTAGCGTCCGAAGACCTTCTCCAGGGCGTAGCTGATTTCGCCCAGCGAGGCGCGCTTGCGTGCGGCGTCGATGGAGAGTTCGAGGAGGTTGCCCTCGCCGGTCTCGGCGCAGCGGGTGAGGGCGTCGAGGGCGGCATTGACGGCGTCGTTGTCGCGCTCGGCACGCAGCTTGGCCAGACGTTCAATCTGGGCCTTGCGGACGGCGGTGTTGTCGACCTCGAGGGTCTCGATGGGGTCTTCGTGGGCGAGACGGTATTTGTTGATGCCGACGATGGTGTCGACATTGGAGTCGATGCGGCTCTGCTTGCGGGCCGAGGCCTCTTCGATGCGCATCTTGGGCACACCGCTCTCGATGGCTTTGGCCATGCCGCCGAGTTTTTCGACCTCCTGGATGTGGCCCCAGGCGCGGTGGGCGAGTTCATGGGTGAGGGTTTCGATGTAGTAGGAGCCGGCCCAGGGGTCGACGACGCGGCAGATGTCGGTCTCCTCCTGGAGGTAGATCTGCGTGTTGCGGGCGATACGGGCGGAGAAGTCGGTGGGGAGTGCGATGGCCTCGTCGAGGGCGTTGGTGTGGAGGCTCTGGGTGTGGCCGAGGGCGGCGCCGAGGGCTTCGATGCAGGTGCGGGCCACGTTGTTGAAGGGGTCTTGCTCGGTGAGGCTCCAACCGGAGGTCTGCGTGTGGGTGCGGAGGGCGAGCGACTTGGGGTTCTTGGGGTTGAACTGGCTGACAATCTTGGCCCAGAGCATACGGGCGGCGCGCATTTTGGCGATTTCCATGAAGTGGTTCATGCCGGAGGCCCAGAAGAAGGAGAGGCGGGGGGCGAAGTCGTCGACGCTCATGCCAGCCTTGACACCGGCGCGGAGGTACTCGAGGCCGTCGGCGAGGGTGTAAGCCAGCTCAATGTCGGCCGTGGCGCCGGCTTCCTGCATGTGGTAGCCGGAGATGGAGATGGAGTTGAACTTGGGCATGTTTTTCGAGGTGTACTCGAAGATGTCGGCGATGATTTTCATCGACGGCAGCGGGGGGTAGATATAGGTGTTGCGCACCATGAACTCCTTGAGGATGTCGTTCTGGATGGTGCCCTGAAGCTGGCTCTGGGGGACGCCCTGCTCTTCGGCGGCGATGATGTAGAAAGAGAGGATGGGGAGGACGGCGCCGTTCATGGTCATGGACACCGACATTTGTCCGAGGTCGATCTGGTCGAAGAGGATTTTCATGTCGAGGATGCTGTCGATGGCCACGCCGGCCTTGCCGACATCGCCCACAACGCGCTCGTGGTCAGAGTCGTAGCCGCGGTGGGTGGCGAGGTCGAAGGCGCAGGAGAGACCCTTCTGTCCGGCGGCGATGTTGCGGCGGTAGAAGGCGTTGGACTCCTCGGCGGTGGAGAAGCCGGCGTACTGGCGGATGGTCCAGGGGCGCATGACGTACATGGTGGAGTAGGGGCCACGGAGGAAGGGGGCTATGCCAGCGGCATAGTTGAGGTGCTCCATGCCGGCGAGGTCCTTGGCGCCGTAGGCGGGCTTGACGTCGATTTGCTCGGGCGTCTTCCAGTTCTTCTCGTTATGGTTTTCTTTTTCCCATTCGGCAAAGTTCTTGCGCGAACTTTCGACCGCACGGATATCGACTTTTGAAAAATCGGGTCTCATTATCAGTTGTTTATATAATTATAGTATCGTTTGTTCAAGGTGCAAATATAATAAATATATTTCACGTGGCAAAATTTTCTCGTTCTTAGGTTCAACATGTGAATGCAACACGTCATTGCAAATATACAAAAAAAACGTTTTTCGGAGCATCGAAGTTCAATTTTTCTCTCGGACGGCGGTT
>CACWPQ010000003.1 GCA_902762805.1 uncultured Bacteroidota bacterium
CGCCTACTACGTCCGCATCACCGGCCAGCGCCAGCAGGCCGTGCGCAAGCTGATAGTGAAGTAACCGGCCACACCAACGCCAATGCGGGCCCGAGCGACTTGTCGCTCGGGCCCGCTGCTTTTCCACACCCTCTACCCACCATTACCCATCGATGGGTAATAATGGGAAAAGGCCTAACTATTACCCTAGAGAACCCCTACCATCCCCCTACCGAACCCCCTTCATAAAATGGAAGATTTCAGTTTTTGGAAGCACAATAAAGTCGCCGTTTTAGCGTTATCATGGCAAAAATTATCACCTATGGCAAACCAGAAAGAACAAAACCTCAAACTCACCATCGCCCCCGACGTGGCCCACGGCACCTACTCCAACCTGGCCGTCATCAGCCACTCGCCCTCCGAAATCACCCTCGACTTCGCCCAGATGCTCCCCGGCACCGACGGCGCCGTCGTCCGCCAGCGCGTCATCATGCACCCCCTGCACGCCAAGCGCCTCCTGGCCGCCCTGAACGACAACCTGAAAAAATACGAGCAGCAGTTCGGCTCCATCGACGAGCCGCGCATGATGCCCCAGGGCGACACCGTGCCCTATGACATCATCGGCAAAGCCTGACGCCCGCTGGCTGGTGGAATGCGGCGAGTGGCCCACACTGGAAGCCCAGCGTGCGGCCGCCCGCTCCTTGTTGTCCCGCCTGCTGGGCGGGGAGGTCTCCGTCGCCCACGACTCCCGTGGCGCCCCCTACCTGCCCGACCGCCCCGGCCTCTTCGTCAGCCTCAGCCACTGCCGCCGTGCTGTGGCCGCTGCGGTAAGCCCTGAGCGCAGGGTGGGCATCGATGTCGAAAGCCGACGCCGCGTCAGCGACAGCCTCGTCGAGCGCGTCTGCAACCCCGACGAGCTCGCCCTCGTCCGCGCCTCGGCCGACCCCACCATGGCCTTCCTCCGCCTCTGGACCCGCAAGGAAGCCGTCCTCAAATGCCGCGGCACCGGCATCCGCGGCTTCTCCAGCATGCAGTCCGCCCTCGCCGACGCCGACTGCCAAATCCTCGACATCGACTGCGCCTCCCCCGACGTGGTGGTATCCCTCGCCCTGTAGGGACGCGGCGTGCCGCGTCCCTACGGACGAATTACGAATTCCGTGCCGTCAGCCTCCACCTTGACGATGCGGCTGCCACGCCTCTCGCCGCTCAGGAATTCCTCCAGCGGCGGCACACAGTAGTCCACCCGCCGCTTCAGCTCCTCCTCTATATCATTATATATAATAGGGGAGGGGCGCCCCGAGAGGTTGGCCGAGGTGCTCACCAGCGGTGCCCCCAGGCGGCGGACCACCTCCTGGCAAAAGGCGTGCCGCGGCACTCGGATGCCCAGCGTGCCGTCCTCGGCCGGCAGGTTGGCGGCAATGCCGTCACCCAGCAGCGGCCGCCAGATGCTTTCTGGAAGAATATAAGTAGTAGGGCGCTCTTCTGTAGGGACGCAGCGCGCTGCGTCCGTCAGCATCTCATCGATTGCGGACGCAGCACGCTGCGTCCCTACGGAGTTCCAGAGCACCAGCATGCTCTTCGAGCGGTCGCGTTCCTTCAGCGCGTAGAGCCTCTCCACGGCGTCGGCCCGCCGCGCGTCGCAGCCCACCCCCCAAATGGTGTCGGTAGGGTAGAGGACAGTGCCCCCGGCGAGCAGAGTATCAACGGTTTGTTGTATTATATTTTCCATGTTCACGCTGCAAAAATACAAAAAAAAACGCCTCGGCGCTTGGTATATCCACTTTTTTTCGTATCTTTGCATATTATTATTATAGTATAAATTAATTCAACAAATTATAAACCAAAAACTTACAAAATTATGTTCAAAGGACACCCCAAAGGTCTAATCTGGGCAGCACTGAGTAACATGGGCGAGCGTTTCGGCTACTACATCATGAACGCCGTCCTCGTGCTGTTCCTCTGCTCGAAGTTTGGTCTCTCCGACGCAACGGCAGGCCTCATCTTCTCGGTATTCTATTTCATGATCTACATCATGGCCCTCCCCGGAGGTATCATTGCCGACAAGCTCCAAAACTTCAAGGGCACCATCGCCACGGGTCTCATTGTGATGGCCGTGGGCTATGTGATGCTCTCCATCCCCACCACCGTGACGCCCGAGAGCGCCACCGCCATGTTGGTGTTGATTTGCGCAGCGCTGCTGCTCATCACCATCGGTAACGGTCTCTTCAAGGGCAACCTGCAGGCCATCGTGGGTCAGATGTACGACAACCTCGAGGCCGAGGCCGCCAAGAAAGGTCCCGAAGCCCTCGCCGATGCACAAAGCAAGCGCGACCCCGGCTTCCATATTTTCTACGTATTCATCAACATCGGTGGCGTCTTCGCCCCCTTCGTGGCTCCCGCTATCCGCAGCTGGTGGCTGGGCAAGTTCGGCATGACCTACAACTCTGACCTCCCCGCCGTCTGCCACCAGTACCTTACTGGCAATATCGACGCCACTCAGATGGCCAACCTCACCCAGTGGATGGAGGCTTCCAACACTGGCTTCGACCCCGCCAACATGCAAGCTGCCTGCGAGCAGTACCTTGAGGTGTTCAATACCGGTATCCACTACAGCTTCATCGCCTCGGTGGCCGCCATGCTTCTCTCCCTCCTGATCTTCCTCATCAGCAAGAAGATTTTCCCCAACCCCGCCAAGAAGGAGAAGAAGGAAGTGGTCGATTACACCGCCGAAGAGCGCCAGGCCATGGCCAAGGACATCAAGCAGCGCATGGCTGGTCTCTATGCCGTGCTCGGCATCGTGATGTTCTTCTGGTTCTCGTTCCACCAGAACACCCAGTCGCTGACCATCTTCACCCGCAACTTCGTCAATTCCGACCAGGTGGCTCCCGAGGTGTGGCAGTTCCTCAATCCCTTCCTCGTCATCTTCCTGACGCCCGTCATCATGTGGCTCTTCAACACCCCGTGGGGTCGCAAGTTCTCCACGCCCCGTAAGATTGCCATCGGTATGGGTCTGGCCGCCTGCGCCTACATCTTCCTCACCATCTTCAGCATGGTGGTCGGTTACCCCTCCGGCACCGCCTTCATGGCTCAGGACGCCACCGCCATCGCCGCCCAGAAGTGCGGCGCATGGGTGCTGATTGTTACCTACTTCTTCCTCACCGTGGCCGAGCTCTTCATCTCGCCGCTCGGATTGAGCTTCGTCTCCAAGATCGCACCCAAGCACCTCCAGGGTATCTGCCAGGGCCTCTGGCTCACCGCCACCGCTCTCGGCAACCTCATCATCTTCCTCGGCGTCACCATGCTCAACTCCTTCGCCAAGCTGTGGTACACCTGGGCCGTCTTCGCCCTCATCTGCATCATCGCCATGGCCATCATGTTCGGCATGCTCAAGTGGCTCGAGCGCATCACCGCCAACCAGCAGTAACCTTCGATTCGGGCGCCCTGCGGGCGCCCGAATCTTCCAACAGAAAACCCCGGGCCACAGGCTCGGGGTTCTTCTTTCCAATGCGTGTCTCCAGTGTGGAGGCTGACTCGGAAGGGACTACTTGTCCAACTCTTGCTGGCGCAACTGCTGGATGTAGATTGCCTTCAGCTTCTTCTCGCGGTTGACAACGCTGGGCTTGATGAACTGCTGACGACGGCGCATCTCTTTCACCACTCCGGTCTTGTCGAATTTGCGTTTCAGCTTCTTGAGGGCTCTCTCGAGGGTCTCGCCTTCTTTAATGGGAACTACGATCATTGTTAATACCTCTTTCTTGTTAAGGGTTAATAAATTGATTTATTAAGACGTTGTTACATCTTCTTGTTTGGGTTAGAACTGCAGGTGGCCAGCAGCGGCGGCATCGTTCAGGGCGGCTATGATGCCCTTCTTGTTGATGATGCGCATGCCCTTGGCGGACACTTTCAGCGTAATCCACATGTCCTCCTCGGGAATGTAGAACTTCTTGGTCTGCAGGTTGGGGGCGAAGGTGCGCTTGGTGTGGATGCGCGAGTGCGACACGTTGTTGCCGACAATCACTTTCTTTCCGGTGATTTCACATTTCTTTGACATTGCTGTATACTTTTTATTGTTCTTTTACGTTATGTTTCCACGTTCTCGCCTCGGCGAAAACGGCTGCAAAAGTACTACCTTTTTCCGACATGACCAAACTCCCACCGCTGCAAAACCCGACTTTTAAACATTTTTAACATTTCGTTAATCATAACACACTGCAAACAAAATAGTTGCGTAAAAGTTAAAAACTCTTTTTAACACTCTGTTTTCAAGCACTTACACGCGCATTTTACCCCTCTAGAGATGGCATTTTCGCAAAAATTGGACTCCTGGTACACCGACTTCGGACGCTCGCTCCCCTGGCGCGGCATCCGCGACCCCTACCGCATCTGGCTCTCCGAAATCATCCTGCAGCAGACCCGCATCGAGCAGGGGCGCGACTACTACCACCGCTTCCTGGACGCCTTCCCCACGGTGGCCGACCTCGCCGCCGCCTCGGAGGAGCAGGTGCTGCGCCTCTGGCAGGGGTTGGGCTACTACTCGCGCGCGCGCAATATGCACGCGTGCGCGCGATACATTATGGATGATTGCGGCGGACGCTTCCCCGACACCTACGAGGGCATCCTCCGCATGAAAGGCGTCGGCCGCTACACCGCCGCCGCCATCGCCTCCTTCGCCTTCCTACTGCCGCACCCCGTCATCGACGGCAACGTCTACCGCTTCATCAGCCGCCTCCACGGCATCGACACCCCCATCGGCACCGACGCCGCCTACCGCCAGTTCGAAGCCCTGCTGGACAAGCAGATCGACCGCCGCCGCCCCGACCGCTTCAACGCCGCACTCATGGACTTCGGCTCCCTGCAGTGCCGCCCCGCCCCCGACTGCTCCGCCTGCCCCTTCGCCGACGAGTGCGTCGCCCTGCGCACCGGCCGTGTCGCACTCCTGCCCGTCAAGGCGCCCAAGGCCAAGCCCAAGGACCGCTGGTTCTACTACCTCGTCCTCCGATGGCAGCACGGGGACGACACCTGCACCCTCCTCCATCCCCGCCAGGGCAACGACATCTGGCGCGGCCTCTACCAGTTCCCACTCCTCGAGTCCGACCGCGAACTCGACGAACTCGCACTCCACGAGGCCCTCCAACGCTTTGTCAAAGATAATTTTCAATTTTCAATTTCCAATTTTCAATTCTCCCCCCCCCACCTCCACCAGCTCACCCACCGCACCATTCACGCCCTCTTCGCCCTCGCCGAATTGGCCTCGCCGCCGCCGCGAATGCCCGAAAATATGGGCGTTTTCTCCGCCGAACAAATAAAAAATATCCCCCTGCCTAGATTGATTGACAGATACTTGCATGGATTGTGAATAATTTTCTGCCAGCCATGTCAGAAAAAAGTAGTACTTTCGCACCCTCATTTAACTCGAAGAAAAACGACATTATGATTGGAGTAAACAAAGTTATCCTGGTAGGAAACGTAGGTAAAAACCCCGATGTAGTAACATTCCCCTCCGAGGGCTCCATGCCCGTCAAGAAAGCTTCTTTCCCCCTGGCCACCACCGAGGCGCGCCGCAACCGCGACAACGAGAAGGTCGAAATCACCGAGTGGCACAACGTCGTCTGCTGGCGCGGCCTGGCCGACGTCGCCGAGCGCATCCTCCACAAAGGGGCACAGATATATATCGAAGGCCGGCTGCAGAGCCGCTCCTGGGAAGACCGCGAAGGCAACAAACGCCACGTCACCGAGGTCGTCGCCGACAGCCTCATCCTCCTCAACCGTCAGCGCAACGAGGAGAGCCAGCCCGTCACCAACCCACTGGTCGACATCCTCAACGGCGACACCGCCCCCCTCGGCGACCTCCCCTTCTGAAAAAAAGTACCCCTATTTTCCCATCCATGGGAAAATAGGGGAAAGGGCCTAACAATTACCCTAGAGAACCCCTAGGGATCCCCTACCGGGTACCTGTCAAAAACCGGGTTTGCCCAGCAGGCGGAACATATTCTTTTTGTAGGCTTCCACGCCCGGCTGGTCGAAGGGGTTGACCCCTAGCGTGTAGCCGCTCACGCCGCAGGCAAACTCGAAGAAGTAGATCAGCTGGCCCAGCGTGTACTCGTCCACACGCTCCACCTCGATCTCCACCACCGGCACCCCGCCGGCCACATGGGCCTCGATGGTACCCTCCGTGGCGCAGTCGTTGATTTCGGTCAGCGTCTTGGACACGAGGTAGTTGATGCCGTCCAGGTTCTCCGCATCGCTCGGCACCGGCACGCACCTCTTCGGGCTCTTCACCTTCACGAAGGTCTCCATCATCAACCGCTCGCCCTCCTGCACATACTGACCCATCGAGTGCAGATCCGTGGTGATGCTCAGGCTGTGCGGCAGCAAGCCCTTGTGCTCCTTGCCCTCGCTCTCGCCGTAGAGCTGCTTCCACCACTCGGCCATATAGCGCAGGCTCGGCAGCGCACTCACCATCATCTCCACCTTCACACCGCTGCGATACAGCGCGTTGCGCACCGCCGCATACAGCAGCGCAGGGTTCTCCTCCAGCGAGTCTTTCTCTATACATATTCTGCGCATGTCGCGCGCGCCCTCCAGCAGGCGGTCCACGTCGTAGCCCGCCATCGCTATCGGCAGCAGCCCCACCGGCGTCAGCACCGAGAACCGGCCGCCCACATTGTCGGGGATCACATACATCGGATACCCCTCCTTGACGCCAATCCCGTGCAGCGCACCTCGCGCGGCATCGGTGATGGCCACAATGCGGCTCGCCGCCTCGGCCTTGCCGTACTTCTCCTCCAGGTGCGCCTTCACGATGCGGAACGCCACGGCAGGCTCCGTCGTCGTGCCCGACTTCGAGATGACCGCCACGCAGTAGTCCTCCTTGTCGAGGAATTCCAGCAGCTGCGCATAGTAGTCCTCGCCCAGCGTGTGGCCGGCGTACACGATGAAGGGCCTCTCGCCGCGCTGCGCCATGGCGAATTCCGACTGCAGCGCCTCGATCACCATCCTCGCGCCGAGGTACGAACCCCCGATGCCTATCACCACCATCACCCGGCTCTTGGCTCCGAGGCGCGCCACATCGGCCTTCAGCTTCGCAAGCATCTCGCCGTCGATCTCCTCCGGCAGGTTCACCCACCCCAGGAAGTCGTTCCCGGCGGCATCGCCCTTCAGCAGGTGCCGTTTGGCCGCAGCGACCTCTGTGGCCAGTTGATTTACAGCCGATTGGCCAATTTTGTTGGCTGTATGGCCAATTTTTACTCTGATTTGTCTCATTTTTTCTGATTATTTATAGTCTAAATTATTCACTTTTAACGCCTAAAAAGGCAGGACTGTTAATTTTTTTTCATTCGTAACTGCAATATTTTCTTGACATTAACGTTTTCCGAAAAAAAATATTTTCCACAATTGAAAAAAAAAATGTACTTTTGCAATTGATTATCAACTGAAAGTAGATTGTTAAAGAAAACATAAACATTAAAAAACATTTGATATGCTGAAAAAATTAATCAAGATGGGCGTTGTGATGTCGCTTATGGTGACCTCCGTCAGCGCCTTTGCACAGAACGCCGAGTATCCTCGGTATGGTTTCTGGAGCAACTGGTCACTTGGCTTTGGCCCTGCTGCAACTTGGCAAATGGGTCAGCATTCTTTTGAAGAGAACGAAGCCACTGGCAAGACTCGTGATCTTTGGAGAAGATCCATCAATGTCGGTATGGACATCTTCGCACAGAAGAAGTTGAACCACGCTTGGGACTTCCGTCTCCGTCTGTCCCACCCGACCTTCTGGAGAGGTCGTATGGACAATGACAATATGAAGATGGCTCGCTACACCTCTCTCACTGCAGAGATGATGTTCTCCCTCACCAATGGTATCAAAGGCTATGACCCCGAACGTCGTCATAGTTGGTACCTCTTCGCCGGTGCCGGTATGGGCTTTGTCAATACTTTCATTGATAAAGATGACTTTGCCCAGACTCGCTATAATGGTGCTATGGGTAATATCATGCCCGCTATCAACGCTGGTTTGGGTTACAGCCTGCAGTTCTGCGAGAAATGGTCTTTCTATGCTGAAGGCGAACTCAACACCAATGACTATCCCAAGCCCTTTGGCGACGAGTTCCTCGACTGGAATTACGTACATGCTACCCTCCATCTTGGCATGATGTACCACTTTGGCCCCACCGCTACTGACAAGGCCATCGCCGCCCAGAAGGCCATGCTGACCCAGGAGAACTTCAGCGCCCTCAACTCGCAGGTCAACAACCTCGAGCGCCAGGTGGCTAACTCCCGCAACAACGAGAAGCGTCTTGAGAACCGCATCGCCGAACTCGAAGACCAGCTCGCCCAGGCCCTCGCCCAGGGTGGCAAGGGTGGCAACAGCGCCGCTGCCGACAGCCTCCAGGCCGTCATCGACCAAATCAAGGCCGACCAGCTCAACTTCTACGCCATGCCCTTCTCCGTCCTCTACGGCGTCGACGAATGGAACGTCGCCGAAGACGAAGAGGCCAAGGTCAAAGCCGTCGCCCGCGTCCTCAAAGACAACCCCGATGTCAAAATCCTCGTCGTTGGCTTTGCAGACTACACCGGCAGCGACGCCTACAACATGAAGCTCTCCGAAAAACGCGCCAACGAAGTCAAACGCCTCCTCACCAAGCGCTACGGCATTGCCGAGGACCGCATCCAGACCGAGTACAAGGGTAAGAGTGTTGCCTTCGGCGACATCCAGTACGCCCTCAACCGCCGCGTCAGCTTCTACCGCGTCATTGAATAGTCCTCCACGACTATCCTCAATAAGCAACATTGAGAGGGTGCTCCCGCCGGAGCACCCTCTCTTTTCATACCCCCGCTCACCTCTTCATCAGCTATCTTCCCTTCCCGCTAGCATGGAAGAAGAGGGGAAGAAGAGGGTGGTTCTTGTGCGCTGCAAACCAACCAGTTGTGATTAGCCCATTCGGGGCCGTTTTTCGGTTTTTGAACGAAAAATTTTCAGAATTTCCAGCGCAGTTGGAGGTGCCATGTTTGGCGTGTGGGACCCTCGGTCTGCGCATCGTCGCTGCCGATAGCTTCCTGCTCGGGGTAGGCGGTGAGGGTGTATTTGGCGCTGAGGTCGAGCCAGCGACTGACGTCCCACCGAAGCACCGCCGACACACGTGCACCTCGCCCGTAGAGACTAGGGATGCTGAAGGCATATTGCAGGTTGCTTTCGCTGAGGAAGATGCGTGCATAGTAGCCCCCAATGTCGAATATCGCCGCCTGTGCAACAGCCTGCCACCGCCGGCCGCTGTAGCGTGCTTCCTGCGCCACCAGCCAGCCATTCTGCCGCTCACTCCGTTCGGGGGCGAACCATGCAGCTATTAGTCTGGTGGTCAGTCGCCATGGACCGCGGTGATAGCGCACCTGCAGCTGTGCTTGCTGCCGCAGGGTCTGCTCGCCGAGGTAGAGCGTGCTGTCCAGGTTGGGCACATTGCGCTCCTTGCGACGGTAGGCATACCGCACCTCGGCTTCTAAGTGTCTGCCCAGCTGCCGTTGGAGTTGTGCACGCAACCAGTTGCCCGTTGAGGGGCTATAGGCACCGTAGCGCGGCGCAGGGTAGCGGTGGAGGTCAATGCTTAGCAATGACGTTACCCGCCACGGTAGTTGCATCCGAGCATCTAGGGCCAAGCCCTGTTCGTTGCGGGTGGTCGACATCGCGTAGGCTTGCGCATGGAGGTTGTGGTAGAGTGGGTCATAGTGGCGTGCTGTAAGGCCGATACTATTATTGCCACCGGTGCTGATACGTAGACCGCCGATGCCGGCCAGGTGTCCGTTCTCACCCATAGCCACCTCGCCGAAGAGCAGCAGTGGCCCGTGCTGGTACATGGCGTCCAGCCCGAGGTTCAGCGTGCGTTGACCGCGGAAGTAGGTCTGGTTGTAGGCATGGTCGCGCAGCTGCAGGCTGTCGTCGAGCCAGGTCCCCACGGCCGTCATGCCGGCGATGAGGTTGCCTCGGCGGTAGCCCACATGCGCTCCTCCCAGCCATTCGCCCTCCTTGCGCGCGCCGAAGGCCGACACCTCCACGCCGCGCCCGAGGCCGATGGTGGCCGCTGCACCCTGCTGCCAATCCTGTTCGTTGAAGACTCCTGCTTGACGTACCCCTGCGGCGTAGCGCACCGCCGAGGTGCCCGTCAGGTTGAAGGGCGCGAGGCCCGTCCAGAGTGTCACCCCCTGCCCGAACTGCAGGTTGTAGCGCCCCACGACGAGGGTCTTTATCCACCCGATGTCGCGCAGGACAAGCTGGCCGCTGTAGTAGTTGTCCTTGCCCCACGCCTCGGCGGGGTCCTTGTCGGCGCTCAGGCGCAGGGTGATGCGGTTATGGAAATTGTAGGTGTAGCTCAGCAGCGCCCGCAGACGGTCGCCCTCATAGCTTCCGTTGCGGTAGCCCTCGGCCTCCTCCACCGTGCCGCCCATGCCGCTGACGATGGTATGCCTGCCGCGCCACCACTGCGGCCGCTCATACTCGGCATAGGGTTTGGCCACGAGGTAGGGTTCCAGCAGCGCCACCGTGGCGCTGTCGAAACCCGGCACCATGTGCAGCTCCCTCACCGTGAGCAGCTGCCCGTGGAGCAGCATATAGTTGCGCAGGGCCTTCAGCTGAAATGGGGAAATGAAGGGTAGCAGCGCCATCGAATGGGTGTCGTTCACGTTGAGGGGCTCCTGCCGCAGTTGCAGCATCAGGTCGCTCAGTTCGGCGGCGGCCTCCTCGCTTCCCTCCTCGACGAGCCACTGCTCGATGGCGTCCTCCACCTGCGCCAGTGCCCCAACCGGCACGGCAAGCATGATAATCAACAATATGCGGCGCACTATGGACATACCGAAAGCGAGATTTGCGGGGTGAAACTCAGGTATTCGTTGTGCTCGACAGCCAGGTCGATGCCATAGATGCCCAAGCGTGCACCGAGGCCAAAGGCAATGGTCATGGGGTTGGTGGCCAAGCCCATACGTGCAAAATAATGACGGCGATAGCAGTATTCGGCTCCCATACGCACACGCGTCTGCTCCCGACTATCCAGTTCTACCACCGTAGTCAATCCCTCCACAGCCCTGTATGCCAGTCCGATGTGAGCTTGCCATGGCTTTGCTTCGTCCCACGATCGACTGCCTCCCTCGGCATATAGCGTCAGGCGTTGGCTGAGAGTAGCCTGCACGTGTGCCTCGGTTGCCAGCCATTGCCGCGCTTCATAGTGGGCATCGTCGGTGGCCATGCGAAGGTATCGTCCGCGGATGCCAGCCGAAAGCCAATCAGTAATTCTGACAGCATAACCCGCGGCCACCTGTTGTTCGTAGTAGATAGGGTCGCCAAAGTGAATGTATTCCGCCTCCATACCGCCGCGACTTCCAAGGTTCCACCTTGCATCCAGGCTGCGTGTCGCCATACTTGCCATGCCGTATCCCTGCCGATAGCCGATAGTGACACTACGCACGGCGGTGTCATTCAGATGCACTCCGCCCATGGCAGCCTGGCGGGCATGGGTGGACATATCGGCAAACTGCCCCGAAGCATGGATGGCTCCAAGCGACAGTAGCAGCTGTATGACCGCCCGTGGGCTCACTTTGACTTGATGATTCCTTTGGATTCCAGATCGCGATAGGTGCGCTCGGCAGCCGCTTGTTCCGACGACTTGATGGAGTAGTCGATGGCCGTCTGCTGTGGTTGCCCGTTGATTAGCACTCGCGTCTCATACTGTCGACGGTGGTCGCGCCCCTGAGTGAAGGTGCGCACAATCTCGAACGACACCTTTTTGTGATTCTTTTGCCCCCAGTCAATGAGCTTGCTCTTGAAGTTCCAGTCGGTGCTGGCCACCGAATCGACGTCGAGGTAGATGCGCAATATGCGCTCAATGATTACCTTACGGGTGAATTTGAAGCCGCGGTCTATGTAGATAGCACCTACCAAGGCTTCGAAGGCGTCGCCGCCAATGGACTTGAACGCGCCGGCTTGGCCTCGCTGGTACTCAATGAGGTCGAGCAGTCCTATCTGGTTGGCCAGGCCGTTGAGGCTGCGGCGGCTGACGATTTTGGAGCGCATCTCGGTGAGAAACCCTTCGCCTTGGAAGGGGTACTTCTTGTAGAGGAACTCGGCCACGACAGCGCCCAGGACGGCATCGCCCAGGTATTCGAGGCGTTCGTTGTTGATACGGTGGCCCTTATGGTTGCCGGAGAGCGACCGATGGGTGAGGGCAATGTGGTAGAGCTCGGTGTGGCGGGGTACAAAACCGAGTATGTTCCGGAAGAAATTGTTGAATTCTTTGCTTTCGCTATTCCTGCGGAAGAGAAGCATTGCCTTAATACTTACGGAATGCAAGACAGACGTTGTGGCCGCCGAAACCGAAGGCGTTGCTGATGGCGAAGTTGACTTCACGAGATTTGGCATGATTGAAGGTGAAGTCGAGGGCGGGGATATCGGGGTCGTCGGTGAAGTGGTTGATTGTGGGAGGGACGATGCCATGCTTGATGGTGAGGATGGTGGCGATGGCTTCCACTGCGCCGGCGGCACCCAGCAGGTGGCCGGTCATGGACTTGGTGGAGTTGATGGCCATGCGGTAGGCGTGGTCGCCGAAGAGGCCTATGATGGCTTTGGGCTCGGAGATGTCGCCGATGGGGGTGGAGGTGCCGTGGGTGTTGATGTGGTCTACGTCGGTGATCTGCATGCCCGACTCTTCCACGGCCTGTCGCATGGCGAGGATAACACCAAGCCCTTCGGGGTGCGAGGCGGTGATGTGGTGGGCGTCGGCTGAGAGGCCAGTACCAGTAATTTCGGCGTAGATTTTGGCGCCGCGTGCGCGGGCGTGTTCCAATTCCTCAAGGATGAGGGCGGCGGAGCCTTCGCCGAGGACGAAGCCGTCGCGGTCTTTGTCGAAGGGACGCGAGGCGGTCTGGGGGTCATCGTTGCGGGTGGAGAGGGCACGCATGTTGCCAAATCCACCGATACCGGCCTCAACGACAGCACATTCCGATCCGCCGGCGACCATAGCGGTGGCCTTGCCGAGGCGGATGAGGTTGAAGGCGTCGCCTATGGCCACAGCCGAGGTGGCGCAGGCTGCGGTGGTGCAGTAGTTGGGACCCTGGAGGCCGTAGCGGATGGCTATCTGGCCGGCGCAGATGTCGGCGATGACTTTTGGTATCCAATAGGGGCTGAAGCGCGGGGTGCCGTCTTCGGAGCGGGCAAAGGCCATGAGCTCATCCTGAAGACTTTGCACTCCCCCCATGCCTGAACCCCAGATGACACCGATACGGGTCTTGTCGACAGGGGCGTCGATAAGACCTGCGTCGCGGAGGGCTTCCTCGACGGTTACGATACCATATACAGTATAGTTGTCGAGGAGGCGGAGCTCCTTCCGGTCGAAGTGGTCAAGAGCATTGAAGCCTTTGAGCTCGCATGCGATTTGGCTTTTGAACTTGGAGGCGTCGAACCGTGTTATAGGCCCGGCACCGCTCACGCCTTTGACCAACGAGTCCCACAGGTCGGGTACGTTGTTGCCAACAGGGGTGAGCGCGCCGAGACCGGTAACAACTACTCTTTTCAACTCCATAAAGCGGAAAGAGCGCTGAACTCTTTACGAGTTACTTCTTTGCGTTTTCGATGAAAGCGATGGCGTCGCCGACGGTGACGATCTTCTCGGCTTCCTCGTCGGGGATGGAGAGGTCGAATTCTTTTTCAAGCTCCATGATCAGCTCGACGGTGTCGAGGGAGTCGGCGCCGAGGTCGTTGGTGAAGCTGGCTTCGGGGACCACCTGGCTTTCTTCCACACCGAGTTTGTCGGTGATGATGCTGGTTACTTTGGTTGCAATTTCTGACATTTTATTCAATTTTTGGTGTTAAAACTGGGTGCAAAGTAACGAAATAATTCTAACATATTGACAATTTTTAACATTTCGGAATTATGTTAAAATATGTAAAATACTGACATAAAGCATACTATCAGTCGAAAAAAAATGCACTCTCGCCGACCTCGTCGCCCTCATTTTCTGCCTCCCGAGGTCGGACGATGTACTTTTTTCGCCTTTTCAAGCAGCAGACGTGGCAAAATGGAGAGAAATGTGATATAAAAACCTGATTATCATCATAATAACACTTATTCCAGATGCCTCTCAAAAAAACGGCAATTTGCATGACATTAACGGAGGAAAACCCCTATTTTTGCACTTCTTCACATGGTTGATTTTCAGCATAATATAGGCATCCTCTTCTTCCTCTCTTCTTCCTTGGTAAGGGGATGGGAAAGAGGGCAGGGGGGAATGCTTAGATTAGAGGCGCTCGTTCTGCTTGGGGTCTTCGCCCCATTTGTTGCTCATGCGCTGCCCTTCGGTGCAGAACAAGACCAGAAGGATAATGGCGCCAACGAGGGGGATTAGGTTAAGGAGGTAGAACCAGCCGCTTCTGCCTATGTCGTGCAGGCGGCGGACACCGACTGCAATGCCGGGGATGAGAATGGCGAGCGAGTAGATGCCGCTCAGGATGCCGTAGCCCGACGACCCCATGGACCCCATGGCAACATCAATCATCCAGAGCACTAATCTTTTTCTCCAAGGGATGGTGGGGATTAGGCCTGGGGGGATAAGGAAAACAAGCGGCACACAATAAAACGGGCGGAGGTGCGTTATGGAGGGGTATGAAAGTACTGCTATTGGGAGCGACGGGGCTGCTGGGGCACAATGTGCTGCGGCGGCTGACGGACGAGGGGCACGGGGTGGTGGCCCTGGTGCGCCGGGCCGACGGTATCCGCATGGAAGGGCCGTGGGAGGTGCGCGAGGGGCTGCCGCTGGACTATGATGCCCTCAAGGCGGCGGCCGCGGGCTGCGACGCCGTGGTCAACTGCGCCGGCGTGACCGATATGTCGCTGCGGCACTATGAGGACTACCTCCCCGTGAACCGCGAGCTGTGCCGCCTGCTGGTGGGTCTGCTGGAAGATTTGGAAATCAAGACATTGGTGCATGCCTCGACGGTGAACACCATCGGCTACGGCACGGTGTATGCGTCGGCCGACGAGCAGAGCCCGATGGAGAAGCCGTTCCTGGGCAGCTACTACGCCGACAGCAAGCGCGAGGGCGAGGAGGTGCTGCTGGAAGCCGCCAAGCGGCTGGAAGACAGGCATATCGTCATCGTCAATCCGGGCTATCTGCTGGGGCCGTGGGATGTGAAGCCCTCGAGCGGAAGGATGCTGCTGGCGGCCTACAAGAAAAGAATCATGTTCGCCCCCGACGGCGGCAAGGCGTTTGTGCACGTGCAGGACGTGGCCGCGGCCATGGTGGGCGCCCTGACGTGTGGCCGCAACGGGCAGCGCTACATAGCGGCCAACCGCCGTGGATGCATGACAATCAAGGAATTGTACCAGCTGCAGGCCGAGATTTACGGCGACCGGCAGTGGGTGCTGACGGCGCCGGACTGGCTGCTGCGCGTGGGCGGCTGGCTGGGCGACGCGCTGCGCGCCGCGGGCGTGAGGACGCAGGTGAGCACGCGCAACGTGAAACAGTTGATGGTGCACGAGTTCTACAACGGCACGCTGGCCGCCACGGAGCTGGGCATGCCGGAGAGTTCCATCGCCGACGCCATCAAGGATTTCCACCAATGGAGAAAAGAAAACCCAAGAAAATGAAAAAGATAGCAATGATTGTGGCCGGGGCGCTGCTCGTGGCCGCCTGCGGAGGCCGGCAGGCCGAAGCGCTGAGTATGAAAAGTTCGTCGGGCAAGACCCTCGAGGTGCTGCTGGCCGCCAACCAAGGCCAATACAGCGGTGCCGCCAAGGCGCTGCTGGACTCCATCTTCAAGCAGCCGCAGGGGTGCCTGCCGCAGCCGGAGCCGCGGTTCGACGTGGTGAACATCCCCGTCTCGTCGCTGCGCAACACACAGATGTTTCAGAAACACAGGAATATAGTGCTCTGCGAGGTGGATGCCGCGCATCCCGACAAGGTGTACATCAGCCGCGACCGCTGGGCCGCGCCGCAGGTGGTGGTGGAGGTGATGGCCAAGAGCGACACCTCGCTGCAACGCCTGCTGCGCCGCTACGAGCCCAACATCATCCGTGCCATCTACGACGCCGAGCACCTGCGCATCGAGCGGGCGTTCCACAATGTGCGCAATGTGGAGCTGATGCAGCGCGTGAAGGAGAAATTCGGCTTCCAGATGACCTTCAGCGAGGACTTCATGTGGGCCACCGAGGACGACGGCTTCGCATGGATACGCAAGGAAACCAAGGACATAAGCCTCGGGGTGCTGATCAACGTCAGCCCCTACAAGAATCAGGAGCAGCTGTCGTATGAAAAAATCTACAACCGGCTGGACACCATCATGCGGCGCCATGTGCCTTCGCCCTCGGAGGACGGCTACATGGGCACCGAGCGGCGCGTGGCCTTCGAGACCCAGAAGGTGGACTACCGCGGCACCAGCTATTGCATCGAGACTCACGGCCTCTGGCGCCTGATGGAGACGACGGACCGCATGGGCGGCCCCTTCGTGAGCTACTCCATGCTTTCGCCCGACGGCAAGGACATCATAGACCTCATCGGCTTCGTGTACGCCCCGCGGTTCGAGAAGCGGGACTACCTGATGCAGGTGGAGGGTATCTGCAACACGGTGAAATGGCAGTGAGGCTGCTCATAACCGCGCTGCTGCTCCTGCCCGCCATGGCCTGGGGGCAGCGGCAGGACCTGCTGGCCCGCAGCGAGCTGACGCTGGGCGGCGGCGGCATGTTCTATATCGGCGACCTCAACGACCAAAGCGCGCTGACGATGCCCCAGTGGGGCGCCAGCGTGGGCTGGAAGGTGCGGCTGGACAACCGCTGGGCCCTGCGCCTGCAAGGCACCTACGGCCGGATAGCCAGCGGCGACAAGGACTGCATCGAGCTGCGCAACCTGCGCTTCCGGTCGGATATACTGGAGGTGGCGCTGCTGGGCGAGTTCAACTTTGCCCCTTTCGGCAACGGGCCGAAGGAGAAGAAGTGGACGCCCTATGTGTTCGGCGGCGTGGCGGTATACCATTTCAACCCGATGGCACCGGTGAGGGAGAGCGACGGGACGACCCGCTGGGTGGCGCTGCAACCCCTTGGCACCGAGGGCCAATACAACCACAACTTCCCCGACCGCAAACCCTACCCGCTGACACAGGTGTGTGTGCCCTTCGGCGTGGGGGTGAAGTGGCGGCTGAGCAAGCACTTCTCGCTGGCGGCGGAATACGGATTCCGCAAGACGTGGACCGACTACCTGGACGACGTGAGCACCACCTACGTGGGCAGCGCAGCGCTGCTGGCCGGCACGAGCGACGGGGCGCAGGCGGCCATGCTGGCCGACCGGAGCAATGAGGTGGTGCCTGAATTCCAAAACGCCCCCGGCATCAAGCGCGGCGACGACTCGCTGGACGACATGTACAGCTACCTCAAGGTCTCGCTGGGCATCAGCCTGGAGACGCTTTTCGGCTGGATGCGGTCGAAGAAATGTAGAAATTAAAAGCATGACAACGATATGACGACACTGGAACAGATCGACAAGAGCCGCGTGCCGCAGCATGTGGCCATCATCATGGACGGCAACGGCCGTTGGGCGATGAAGCAGCAGCACGAGCGCATCTTCGGGCATCAGAACGCCTTCACGGCGGTGCGCCAGGCGGTGGAGGCTGCGGTGCAGACGGGGGTGAAATACCTCACGCTCTACACCTTCAGCACCGAGAACTGGAACCGGCCCGAGGCCGAGGTGGCAGGCCTGATGGAACTGCTCATCAAGGCGGTGCAGGAGGAGACCAAGACGCTGATGGACAACAATGTGCGCCTCAGCATGATCGGCGACCTGCAGCGCATACCCGAGCGGTCGCGGACGATGCTCGAGCAGTGTATGGCCCAGACCGCCGGCAACACCGCGATGACACTCATCCTGGCCCTGAGCTACAGCTCGCGCTGGGAGATTGCCGAGGCGCTGAAGAAGGTGGTGCAGTCGGGGCTGAAGCCCGAGGAAATCACCGAGGAGACGCTGCGGGGGTACCTGACCACGCGCGAGTACCCCGACCCGGACCTGCTGATACGCACGGGCGGGGAGGTGCGGGTGTCTAACTTCCTGCTGTGGCAGATGGCCTACACGGAGTTCTACTTCAGCGAGCAGCTGTGGCCCGATTTCCGGCACGAGGACTTCTACGCCGCCGTGGCCGAGTACCAGAGCCGGCAGCGGAGGTTCGGAAAAACCGGCGCGCAGGTGGAGGAAAAAAAGGGCTGAGAGGGCGGAAATGGCCCGGTGGCAAGTGGTTGACAAATAACGATTTATAGGTGTCATGTTCTTCCCCTCTTCTTCCTCGCCAAGCCACCTTTGGCGGAGGGGTGGGGGAGGGGTGAAAAAAAATTTTCGGATGTATATAATAATACGCGTGATGTGGAGTTATTGTAGGGTTAAGAAGTAAACTGCATGAAGAAAACAAAGATACTGCTGCTGCTCGCAGCCCTGCTGATGGCGATGCCGCTGGTGGCTGAGGCCCAGGTGGTTGTGGGTGGCGAAGAGGAATACGACTTTGACTATCTGACCCCCAAGACATACGAAATCGGCGGCATCGCGTTCGAGGGTGCCGAAAAGTTCGACACGCGCGTGGTGCAGCTGGTGGCCGGCCTGCAGGTGGGCGACCGCATCAGGATACCGGGCGACAAGATTTCGTCGGCCATCGAAAACCTCTGGAAACAGGGTATGTTCGACGATGTGCAGATCCGCGTCACCCGCATCCAGGGCAACATCGCGTTCCTCAAGATAGTGCTGAAGGAGCGTCCGCGCCTGGAGCGTTTCCGCTTCACGGGAGTGAAGAAGGGCGAGGACAAGAAGCTGAGGGAGGAGATCAAGCTGGTGACGGGCGAGGTGGTGACAGAGAATCTGCTGCGCACGTCGGTGAACAAAATCAAGGGTTACTATATCGGCAAGGGCTTCACGCGTGTGGAGGTGACGCCGACGAGCGAGGCCGACGACTCGACGGGCCGCCTGACGGTGACGTTCAACGTCAAGCGAGGCAAGAAGGTCAAGATTGACTCGCTGATTTTCGACGGCAACCGCGAGGTGAGCGACCTGACGCTGGCCACCAAGATGCAGAAGACCAGGGATGTGCACTTCCCGTGGAAGCTGCGGTTCTGGAAGAAGGTGTTCTGGAAGAAGAGCCGCTACATCGAGAGCGACTTCCGCGAGGACTTGGAGCATGTGGTGGCCTACTACAACGAGCAGGGCTACCGCGACGCGCGCATCGTGAGCGACACCGTCTACGACGCCCCGAGCGCGAAAGCCGACCAGGAGCGGGTGAAGGTGAAGGTGAAGGTGCATGAAGGCAGGAAGTTCTTCTTCCGCAATATCACTTTCTCGGGCAACACGGTGTATAGCGACGACGTACTGCGCCGCTCGCTGCGCATCAGCAAGGGCGACCCCTACAACCGCGCACTGCTGGACCAGAACCTGCAATACAATCCCTCGGGTACCGACATCTCGAGCCTCTACATGGACAACGGCTACCTTTTCTTCCGCGCCACGCCGGTGGAGGTGGCTGTCGAAGGCGACAGCATCGACATCGAGATCCGCATCAGCGAGGGCAAGCAGGCGCGGATACGCAACGTGTGGGTGGAAGGCAACACCATCACGAATGACAAAATCATCATGCGCGAGCTCTACACGCGTCCGGGCGACCTCTTCAGCCGCGACGCTTTGCTGCGCAGCCGCCGCGAACTTCTGACGCTGCGCTACTTCAAGGAGGAGAGCGTCATCCCCGAGCCGCGCCCCAACGAGGCCGACGGCACGGTGGACATCGTCTACAAGGTGGAGGAAGGCCAGACCAGCACCATCAACCTGCAGGGTGGCTACGGCGCGGGCATGTTCATAGGCCAGGTGGGTTTGACGCTGAACAACTTCAGCGCGCGCAATATATTCAACAAGGATGCGTGGGCACCGCTGCCTGCCGGCGACGGACAGAAGCTGTCGCTCAACGCCACCACAAACGGCAGCTCGTACTATTCGCTCAGCGCTTCGTTCACCGAGCCGTGGCTGGGCGGCAAGCGCGCGCAGTCGCTCTCGGGCCAGGTGTACCACACCTTTATGTCCAACGGCCTCTACTACAACCGCAGCAGCGCGCAGTTCTACAGCCTGCAGATCACGGGTGCCGGCGTCACCTTCTCCAAACGCCTCAAGTGGCCGGACGACTACTTCTATATGTCGCACGGCCTCTCGTACAAGCACTATGTGCTCGACAACTACAACAGCCTCAACAACCTCTTCACCGACGGCACGGCCAACGACATCTCCTACTCGTTCTCGCTTTCGCGCAACTCATACGACTCGCCCATCTTCACCCGCAACGGCTCGGAACTCAGTCTGACCACTTTCCTTACGCCACCGTTCTCGCTCCTTTCGGGCAAAGACTACTCCAACGCCACGCCGCAGGAGAAGTACAAGTGGGTGGAATACTACAAGGTGAACCTGCGCGGTTCGTGGTTCCTCAACCTGGCGGGCGACCTGGTGCTCAGCACGCGCTTCCGCTTCGGCTGGATGGGCCACTACAACGACGACATCGGGCAGGCACCGTTCGGCCGCTATTTCCTCGGCGGCGACGGTCTCTCGTCGTGGGTCATCGACGGGCGCGAGGTTATACCGCTGCGCGGCTACGAGAACAACTCGCTCAACCCCGACGCCGGCGGCTCGGTCTTCGACCGCTTCACCTTCGAGCTCCGCTACCCCATCGTGGAGAGCGGCCAGGCCACCATCTGGCTGCAGGCTTTCCTCGAGGGCGGCAACTGCTGGAGCGACCTCTCGCAGTTTGAGCCCTTCAAGATGTACAACTCGGCCGGCCTCGGCGTCAGGTTCAACCTGCCGATGCTGGGTCTGATCGGCGTCGACTGGGGCTATGGCTTCGACGGCCTCTACGGCGGCAGCCAGTTCCACTTCTCAATCGGACAAAGTATCGACTAGCGATGAACAGGATGCGAATACTGATAGCGGCGACGTTGATGCTGCTGGCATGGCCGGCAGGGGCGCAGAAGTATGCCTGCGTGAACACCGACTATGTCCTCAAGAGCATACCCGACTACGCCAACGCGCAGAAGCGGCTGGACAAGTATGTGGCCGACTGGCAGGCCGAGCTGCAGGAGAAGCAGGCGGAGCTGGAGGCCATGCAGGCCGACTATGAGCAGGAGAGCTACCTGCTGCCCGACAACCTGAAGAAACGCCGCCGGGAGGAGATCAAGGCCAAGGCGCAGCAGATACGCGAGTTGCAGCAGCAGCGATTCGGCACCGGCGGCGACCTGGACCGCAAGCGGGCCGAGCTGCTCAAGCCGGTGCAGGACCGCGTCTACGCCATGATCGAGCGTGTGGCCAACGAGAAGAACTATGCCTTCGTGTTCGACAAGGCGGGCAGCGCCACGGTGCTTTTCGCCAACAAGAAGTACGACATCAGCAACGAGGTGCTGGAACTGTTGGGCTACAAGCCCGGCGCCACGCCCCAGGCTGAACCCGAAGAGAAGTCCAAGCGCCCCTCCAACCCCGAGATGCGCGGCACGGACCGCCGCCAGGGCGCAAGAAAACCTACCATCAGAGAACAAAACAACAGAGCAAGAAACAAATAATAATACCTAAAGAATGAAAAAGATAGTAATTGCAATGGTGGCCTGCCTGTTCGCCTTCGGCGGCACGGCTGTGGCCCAGAAGAACATCAAACTCGGACACATCAACTCGAACGACCTCATGCAGATCATGCCCGGCCGCGACTCGGCACAGACCGTGTTGCAGAAGGAGGTGCAGGACCTTGAGACCACACTCAAGACTATGCAGGGCGAGATGGAGAAGCGCTACAACGAGTACATGGAGAACCAGGCTGGCTGGACGGAGCTGATCCGCAACACCAAGCAGCGCGAAATCCAGGACATGGGCGCCCGCATCCAGGAGTTTCAGGAGAATGCGCAGAAGCAGTTGCAGGAGCGTGAGTCGACCCTGCTGAAGCCGATTATCGACCGCGCGAAGAAGGCCATCGAGGATGTGGCCCGCGAAGGCGGCTACACCTATATCCTCGACGCCGGCACCGCCGCGGTGCTCTATTCGCAGGACAGCGACGACATCATGCCCCTGGTGAAGAAGAAACTGGGTCTGAAATAGTCGTAAGGACAATGATTTCATGCCGCGTCAGCCTGCTGACGCGGCTTTTTTGTTTGCTGACTGTCTGCGGATTGCGGCGCTCATGTTCTTCCTTGTTTCTTGGTCGGTAGGCTAAAGGGAGGGTGTTAAATAATGTTAAAAACTTGACGATGGGTAGTTTTGGCCTTATTTTATTATATATAGGTTTTTTGTTTCACACTTAATTCAATTTTTATGGCTAAACTGGAACAAGGCATTCTCGGGCCATTTACCGGGAAGGTGGGTACCGTTGTGGGGTACCTGTGGAAGGGGAAGGCGCTGGTGCGGGCCTACCGGCGCGAGGTGCGCTATCCGAATACGGAGCGCCAGCAGGCGGAGCGGGGCTGGTTTGTGCAGATGGTGCGTTTTGCCGCTGCGGCGCGTGGGGCGTTGCTGCTGGGGTTGCGCGAGGCGGCGGCGCGGGAGCAGATGACGGAGGGGAACCTCTTTGTGAGGCGCAACAAGGGCTGCTTCGGCCTGGACGGCGCGGTGGACTATGAGCGGCTGCAGTTTGCCTGCGGCAGTGCGGGCGTGGCTGCTTTCGAGCGCTACGATGTGGACGACGGGGGCACGCTGGAGGTGCGCTACGGGCGCGGTGTGGGGCGCGGGCAGGATGCGGTCTATGTCTATGTCTACTGTCCTGACTTGGGGCAGGGGCTGCTTTCGGCGGCTGCTGCGCGCAGGGATGGTGTGCTCCGGATGGCATTGCCCGACGAGTGGGCTGGGCGCGAGCTGGCGGTGTACGGTTTCTGTGTCGACGCGGCCGGGCATGCTTCGCGGTCGGTCTGTGTGCGGCGTTGGGATGTTGCTGGTGCTGAGGTGCAAAAAGAAAAAGGGACCAGCCCGACGGGCTTGTCCCTTGTGGATGATGGTGTTGTTGTCGGCGTTAGCGTCGACCCTGCACTTGCGGACGTTTCTTGGTCCAGCGGTCGACAATCTCCTCTGTGACAGGCGTGCGGAGGATGAGCATGGCCATACGGTTGTTCTCCTGGGGCTCGTACTCGGTGATACCGCCGAGGGGTACGACGACGAGCTGGTTGCCGCTGACGCCGAAGTCGCGGGTGAGCATGTCGTAGGTGACGCCGCAGCGTTTTTCGGAGAGCCACTTGTTGTGGGGGATGGAGCCGGTGAGCGAGTCGGCGGCGCCGATGAGGTAGAACTCGAGGGTGTCGTCGAGGGCGTTCATCTCGCGGGCGAAGGCCTGGAGGCGCTTGCGAGCGTTGTAGTCGATGTCGTATTTGTCGAGCTGGAAGTAGATGATGGTGGCGGGCAGGTTGAGGGCTTCGTTGACCTGGATGAGTTCGCTCAGCAGGTTGGTGGGGGTGCGGTAGCCGGGTTTCTTCTTCTCGTCTTCAAGCTCCTGCTGGAGGCGAGCGAGTTCGTCGTTGATGCGGCGGAGCTGGTCGGCGTGGTCGCGGTCGAGGTCGTCGGCGAGGTCCTGCAGGGCATCTTTCTGGCGGTTGAGGTCGGCGATGCGGTCGTGGATGTTGCGGAGCTCGTTGTGGGAGCCGTAGGTCTCGAAGCCCCAGTCGCGCACCTCTTCGAAGGTTTTGTCTTGCGAGTTGTAGAGGTTGAAGTCACGCAGGATGTTGTAGGTGACGTTGAGGTTGAGCGAGGGGATGAGGTCGAAGATGTTTTTGGCGTAGCGTGAGTTGTCGTAGGAGGACCAGTCCCAGGTGGACTCGGAGCCGAAGATTTCTGCGGAGAGGCCGACGCTGAGCCAGGGGCGGAGGAAGAGGTTGGCGCCGATACCGGTGGCGAAGCAGAGCTCGAAGTTGCGGCGGAAGTCACCGATTTGGTATTCGCCGGCGCGGGGGTTGATTTGTTTGCCGTAGAGCATGGAGCCGCCGAAGCCGATGGGGGTGTAGATGTGGACCCAGGTGCGCTTGCCGCGCTCGTAACCACGGAGGAAGTTGGTCCAGTCGAGGGTTACGAAACCCATGAGTGTCATGGCGTTGACGTGGAAGGGCTGGTAGGGGTAGACGGAGCGGCCGAGGTCGTCGACATGGGTGGTGTAGCCGGTCCAGTCGACGAAGGGGTTGAGGCCGTAACGGGTCTGACCGTCGACGTTCATCAGCGAGTAGCGCAGCGAGATGGCGACATCGGGGATGACCCACTTACCAATTTCGATGCGGCCGTTCCAGTTGAGTTTGTTGCAGCGGGCCGAGGCCTCGACTTCGTTGCCGATGAAGGTTTGTGCACCGGCGCCAACGGTGATGTACCAGTTGTCGAACGGCGAAGCAATGATGTAGGCCAACGTGTCGCGGTCGACGCCCAAGCGGATCCATTTCTTGCTCGGATGATAGGTCTGAGCCGAGACGGTGGCGGTTGCAATTAGTAGCAGGAGAATCGTAATTGCTCTTTTCATTGTTGTAGGTTGTTGTTTTTATTTATTGTTCTTTATTATTACTCTTGTGTGCGGATGTTATGCGTTGAGGGTGTTGTCGTCGTTGTCGGCGTCGGCTGTGTCGTTTTTCTCGTCGTCGCCGTAGCCATAACCGTAGCCGTAACCATAGCCATAGCCGTAACCGTAGCCATAACTATAGCCGTAACCGTAGCCATAGCCATAGCCGTACTTCTTCTCGTAGGGCATGAGTTTCTTGTACTTGACGTCGTTGAGGATGATGGCCAGGTTGGGGAAGGCTTGGTCTTTGTACATCTCGTCCATCGTGCCGAGCAGGCGTTTGTCGAATTTGCCGGCGCGGATGATGAAGATGGTGTTGTCGACGAGGTTTTTGATGACATCGGTGTCGACGACGAGGCCGGTGGGGGCGGTGTCGAGGATGATGTAGTCGTAGCGTTCGCGGAGGCTGGCGATGAGGCGCTCGAAGCGGCCGTTGCTGAGCAGCTCGGTGGGGTTGGGCGGAATCTGGCCCGTGAAGATGCTGTCGAGCCCCTTGCTGACGATGTCGCTCTTGATGATGTCCTGCCAGTTGTCCACGCGGCCGGCCAGATAGTTGGAGAGGCCGGCGTGCTTGCGCGAGTAGAAGGTGCGTGTCATGGTGCCTCGGCGCAGGTCGAGGTCGATGAGGATTACCTTCTTGCCCGTCAGTCCAATGCTGGCTGCCATGTTGGACGAGACGAACGATTTGCCCATGCCGGGCAGGATCGAGGTGACCATGATGACGCGGCCGCCGTTGTTTTCGCCCTGACCCAGGAAGTCGATTTTGGTGCGCAGCAGGCGGAACGACTCTGACATGGTGTCGTGGTCGTGGTTGGAGATGACGAGGTCGCGGTCGTCGTCTTTCTCGCGCGAGGGGATTTCGCAGAGGAAGGGGATGGCTGTGGCTTTGGCCACATCGCTGTGGAACTTCACCTTGGTGTCGAGCAGCATGCGCAGGAAGAAGATGCCCACCGGGATGGCCAGGCCGATGAGGAGGCCGGTCAAGGTTCTCTGGGATTCGTTGGGTGCAATGGGGGCGCGGTTGATACGGGCGGGATCCAGTATCTTGCCGTTGGGCTCGATGGAGGGCTGGCTGATCATCAGCTCTTCGCGTCGGCTGAGCAGATTGAGATAGAGGTTCTCCTTGATTTTTTGTACGCGCTCAAGATTCTCTAAATATATCTGCTGCTGTGGCACCTGGCTCATCTTCGAGGAGGCGGTCGAGGCGACAATCTGCGTCTCGGCGATGCGCTCCTGAATCATGCCGATGTAGCTGTCGAGCAGGGTGTTCATGCTGTTGCGCAAGTCGTTGAGGTCGTTGAGTTTGGACTTGACGACAGGGCTGTTGGGGGTTTGGTATTTTTGGACTTCAAGTACTGTCTGATTGTACTGGTTGATCATCCTCGTGATGTTCGGGTCGTTGATGCCGACGGTCTGCGGGATGAGGCTGGTGCCATCGCTGGTGGCGTTGAGGTGTGCCAGGTAGCGGGCCTGCGAGAGTTGCTGCTTCAGGCGGTCGATTTCCTCCGACGACTGAATGCTCGACTGCAGGTAGGTTTGTCCGAGGTTGGAGATATTCAGCAGGCGGTTCTCGCGCTTGAAGCTGGCCAGGGCGTTCTCGTGGGCGCCGAGGTCGCTCTGCAGCATCTGGATGCGCTCGTTGATGTAGTCGTGGGTGTAGGCGATGATGCGTTTCTTGTCGTTGACGGCATCGTTATTATATACTTCAATAGCCTTATTGATGATTTCCGCCGCACGGATGGGCGAGGTGTCGTCGACAACGATGTTGAGGATGGTGTTGTTCGGGTCGGCACGGCCCACTATCAGCTTGCCGCGATATATGTCGGCGGCGGAGTTGACGCTGATGTGCCTTACCGTGACGGGCACCTTGTAGTAGTCTTCGGTGAGGAACCAGGTCTTGTGGGCCACGATGCGTCCGAAGGGGAGCGCGACGGTATCCTCGAAGGGCACTCTGATGGTGGTGTGTTTGTCGAGGGTCACGTCGATGCCGTTGTCGTCTTTGGCGGTGGCGGTGAAGGTAACGTTGCCGTCTTCGTCGTTATCGATGAAGTCGATAGTGAAGGGCGACTCACCGTAGAGGTCTTTCACACGGTTGGTGTAGCGTGTCTTGGTGTTGTAGAAGGTGTTGAGTTTCAATTCGCGAGCCACCTGCAGCAGTGCCGACTTGGAGGTGAAAATCATCATCTCGTTGTTGACGTTGCTGTTGTAGAGCGGCGCGCGGGCGAACATGTTTTTGATGGTGGCCTCGCGCAGGGTCTGTTCGTCGCTGTTGGTGCTGGTGGTGGTTTTGACAATGAGGATGCGTGCGCTGCTGCGGTAGATGCGGTTTTGCTGGCGCACTTGGAAACCGGCGATGGCAGCACCCACGGCACCGCAGAGCACCAGCCAGTGCAGGTTGCGCAGGATGGTGAAGAGGATATCCTTGACGTGTATCTTCTGCGTTGTTTTCTTTTCTTCCAGGAAGGAGGTGTCGGTGGTTTCGGCCATGGGAGCGGGTGTTTATTTGTTGACGGAGCGGAAGACGGCAATGGAGGTGATGAGCGAGGCTACGGAGGTGAAGGTGCCGATGAAGCCTAGCCAGAAGTTGAACTGCTGGAGGGCGGTGGTGGCGTTGAAGGCGTCGACGATGATGAAGTCGTTCTGCTGGAGCATGTAGAAGGGGTCTTTGAAGACGTCGGTGGAGCGGGGGTCGAGGTAGCGCATGACCATCTTGCCGTTGATTTCGCGCATGACGCCGATGCGGTCGCGGCGGGTGTAGTTGTCGAGGCCGCCCATCTGGGCAAGCACCTCGAGGAAGGGCGCTTTCTCGTCGCGAATGCTGATGACGCGGCCACGGCCGTCACCCCCGAGGAAGAAGATCTTGAAGTTGGTGAAGTGGACGATGACGATGGGGTCTTCGAGGTAGCCGCCGTCGCGGAGCATGGCGGTGAGGGTGTCTTGAAGGCGGAGGCGGGTGAGGCCGGCCACATGCACCTTGCCCAGCACGGGGAGGAGCACGTTGCCGTTGATGTCGACCATGTTGTCGCCAGCCATGTCTTGGAACGGCGCTGTCAGCTCGGGGCGCAGGCCGGAAGTGCTCACCTTGATGGAGAGTTTGTCGTAGGGTGCAATCTTAGCCTCGAAGCGGTTCTCAATCTCGATCTGCGAGCCATGGGTCATGTTCTGCAGGTAGTTGATACGCCGAGGGCTGACACAGGAAGTGACCAGCATTGTGGCGAACAATGCCAGCAGTAGGGTCTTCATTTTGGTGGTTTTCATCATTCCCATGTGTGTTTTAGTTATATTTTCGCCAAATAGTTTGAGGTCTCAAACAAAATGCAAAAATACTAAATTATTTTCACTTACAGGCACTTTATTATGTTAAAATAACACATGTGTTTGATTTGCAGTTGTTTGCAAATGAAAATATTTGAATTTTACCTGCGAGTTAGGGCTGTAAACAGGGGTGCTGCAGGTGCTGCGTGAGCTGTTTTTGGGCACTTTTAATCAAGGATTTTTTGGACAATGATGTCGGCTGCGGAGCCGCTGCCGAACTGTGTGGGCGGGGTGGGGCAGTGGGTTCTGAAGGTGGCCACGGCGTCGGTGATGCGGTCGGCGTCGGCATCGGCCAGGATGGCGGCGCCGGCGGCAACGATTTCGGTCCATTCCGTCTCGGGACGCAGGATGACACAGGGCCGGCCGCAGAAGTAGGCCTCCTTTTGAAGGCCGCCGCTATCGGTCAGCACAAGCCACGAACGGTTGAGCGCGGCGAGGGTTTCGAGGTAGGAGAGGGGCTGTACCACGCGGACCCGCTCGGGCAAGGGGCCAATGTTCAGGGACTCAATACGATGGCGAGTCCTGGGGTGCAAGGGGAAGAGGATGTCGGTATCATGGGTGTCGGCAAGGGTGCAGAGCGTTGACAGTATGGTCTTTAGGCGATGTTCGTGGTCGGTATTGAAGTCGCGGTGTACGGTGGCGAGTATGAATGGAGTGTCGGGGATGGAGGAATGAGGGGCTGCAAGGGCGATGGGGGAGTAGTGGCGCACGTTGTCGAGCATGACATCGCCGCTGAAGATGGCCTGTGAATCGGTGAAGCCCTCGCTGTGAAGGTTTTGCATGGCGGTATGGGTGGGGGCGAAGAGGAGGGTGGAGACGTGGTCGGCCACGATGCGGTTCATCTCCTCCGGCATGGCGCGGTTGAACGAGCGGAGCCCTGCTTCGACATGGTAGACAGGCACTTGCAGCTTCGATGCGGCCAGGGCGCCGGCGAGGGTGGAGTTGGTGTCGCCATAGATGAGCAGGCCGTCGTAGCGTTCGCGGAGCAGTATTTCCTCTATACCGCTGAGCATGAGGGCGGTCTGATGGCCGTGGGAGCCGGAGCCTACGCCGAGGTTGTAGGTGGGGAGGGGGAGGTCGAGTTCGGTGAAGAAGCGGCCCGACATGGCGTCGTCGTAGTGCTGGCCTGTGTGGAGGATGTCCTCGCTGATGCGGTCGGAGTATTTGTCCCTGATAACATGCGAGATAGCGGCGGCCTTGATGAATTGGGGACGGGCGCCGACGATGGTGAGTATGCGTTTCATTATTTGCGGTTTCGGATAGCGATAAGGGATTGTTTCACAATGTTTTTTGCACGCTGTACAGCGGCTTCTTTTACCCATGCGGCGCCGAAGGGTATCCAGCGTTGGGGATGGGTGTTGATGAGCAGGGGACGGGTGTGGATGGGATGCTGTGCGTTGTTGAGGGCGCGGATTAGTTCATCGGTGGTATGGAAGACCAGCCCTTCACGCGACCATTGGTCTTGGTATTGAGGCACTTTGTCGCGTACACTGACGCGGTAGCCGTCCCATCGGCGGCCGGTGTCGGTGAGGTAGAGGGTGGTGGAGAAGTCGGTGTCGAGCATCGACTCGTGTTCGATGCCAAATGTATGATAGTCTTGGTGTTGCCAGAGGTCCATGCTGTTGTGGGGCGAGCGGGGGCTGCCGTGGGCGCAAGCCTTGGCGATGGGCACCACGGAGCGCAGTTTGGCCAGGTTCAGCTGGAAGTCGGCAAGCGCGGCATTGATATCGCCCTGGCAGGTGGTGAGGCATTCGTAGTGGTAGCCGGCGTCATGTCCGAGGGCTACAATCTGGCGGATGATGCCTTCGTCGTAGCTTTCGGGCACGGTGCGGAAGTAGTAGGTGGCCTGTAGCCCTTCGCTGGTCTCGGTTTCCGCAATGTGCAGGGAACGAAGTGGATAGAGGTCCACATCGTGGCGAAGCGTGAACCGGCCATGGCGCTTGAGGGCATGGAGCAGAGTGCGGTAGGTCTCCGGGGTGAAGTCTTTCATTTTAAGTTCTCGATGAATTCGGTAAAGAAGGCGGTAACGTCAATCTTGTCGGCGAGCATACGATGGCGGCGTGTTTGGTATTCCTGGCGCAGGTTAGGGGTGTCAAGCAGCTGTTGCACAGTGCGGTACAGTGTATCCGGATGCGACGTGGGGATGCCGGTGGTGAGGTGGTAGGTGTGCTCCAACTCTTCCAGCACGCCGATGCGGCCGGCGAAGTCGTTGAAACGGATGGAGGGGGTGCCGAGCATGGCGGCCTCGACGGCCATACTCTGACTGTCGCCGAGGTAGATGGTGGCGAAGTACATGATATGGTGTATGTCGAGAGGGTTGATTTTCAGTCGATAGGGCTCGAGTTGCGGCTCCAGCGGGCGCTCGGAGGTGATGTAGACCTTTCCGTGGGGCTCGAGGAGCCGGATGAGGCGGTCGGCTATTTCGGCCGTGATGCCGGTGGCATGCGCATCAACATCGTGATAGGCAGTTAGTTGGGCAAAGCGCAGGAGGAAGTAGGGCTCATCATGGGGAAAGTAGCGGTCGACCACCGTGGAGTCGGGGGTAAAGCGGTTGGGATGGAGGTATGCAAGCTTATGGAAACCAGCATAGTGGGTGGTCTTAGGCTCCAGCGGGCCGTTATTGCAGCTGACGGGCGAGAGGTACTGGTCGGCAAAGGGTTTGACGGCCCGGATGAACGGAGGCACAATCTCGGCGTCGTCCTCGGCCATGACGGCCGACCGGCGTCGCAGCAGCCAGGCCACCTGGGCCACTTCGGGCGTGGAGCCCGCCAGCACGTCGACCCCATGCCGCAGCGTGAACCAGAAGACGCGCCACAGGCGGAGCATGAGTGTGAAGGAGGATTTGCGGCCGCTGGGCAGGATGTTGACGTAGGGGAGCCCGGCTTCGCGCAGGAGGTCTTCGAGGATGTCTTTCTTGCGGATGAGGATATAGGTCTGGTGTCCGTCGCGGTTGAGGGCGTCGATGGTGTAGCGGAACAGGTGGAAGTGGGCGGGATGGCCCAGTTGGAAGAGTATTTTCATGCGAAAACGGGCGAAAATGGTGTGTGTATAACTATGTGATAATCAGGCGTGAGGAGGTATCGTGTTCTTCCCCTCTTCTTCCATGGAAGGGGATGGCTAGAGATGCTTGATGACTTTGGCAGGGATGCCGGCCACGAGGGTGCGGGGAGGGACGTCGCGTGTGACGACCGAGCCGGTGGCGATGACGGCCTCGTCGCCCACGGTGACGCCGTAGATGATGGTCACGTTGGGCATGATCCAGACTCGGCTGCCTATGTTGACGGGCTTGACGGTGAGCGGATATACCTCTTTCAGAGGGGTTTGCGTGGGGATGCAGCCGTGGGCGGTGATGGTGCAGCGGTCGCCGATGGCGGTGTCGTCGCCGATGGTGATTTGCTCGGGGAAGGCGCGGTCGAAGAGCATGTCGTGGCCGATGTAGACGCGTCGGCCGATGCGGACGCCGCTCCAGCGGTACATGGTGGCGCGCCACCCCTTGAATGGCACGAAGAAGGCCAGGCGCGAGAGGCTGAAGCGCCAAAGCTGGACAAGGGTGTAGTGGAGTTTCTTGGCTGTAGTGTCAATGCCGTGATACTGAAGGATTTCTGGGCTTGGCATGGCTATTCGTCGATGATGGTGAGGCGTTTGTTGTTCTTCATGAGGGGGATCTCGTCGACCAGTTCCACGTTGACGGGCACCCGCAGGCGCTCGTGCCAAAAGTCGACGATGTAGCGCTCTATCTCGCTGGTGTACTGTTCGTTGACCACGAGGCGGAAGGTGATGGAGCCGTTTTTGCGCTTGACGACTTGGTAGGCGGTGACGGAGCGGCGCGTCGGGCGGTCGTCCTCTTGGAAGAAGCCGACGAAGTTGTGGACCATGTAGCGCTCGCCGCCGGCGACGATAAGCGTTTCGCACTCGCGACCCAAGATGCGCTGTATCACTCCATTGCGTACCTCGACAAGGTCCTGCGTGTCGTAGCGCAGGAAGGGTGTGGCGAGGTTCCAGAGGTCGGTGCTGACCACGCGGCCGATGCCGTCGCTGACGGGGGCGCCGTGGTCGTCGAGCACCTCGAGGATGCCGTAGGGGCGTGTGACGTGGTAGCCGTCGTGGGCGGGCGTCTCGTAGGTGTTGGGGGTGCCCTCGCAGCTGTAGGAGTCGATGACGTCGCATCCGAAAGCGCGCTCGATTTCAGCGCGGTAGGCGTTTGGGAGGATGGAGCCGGTGGTCATCACATGGCGTGGGGAGAAGCTGTAGCCGGGGTGGTTGTTGCGGTACTGCGCCAGGAGGTAGAGCGGCATGGGATAGGAGCGGATGAACGTGGGGCGGGTGCGCTCGATTTGGTCGAGGATGGCGGCCAGCGTCTCGTCGCCCATCGAGTAGAAAGGCACATAGATGCAGCGGTTTACGCGGTCCTGCAGCGTCTTCAGCCGTCCGTGGCGTGCGCCGTTGGCAATCTTCATGTAGGGGTCGCCGAGGCGGTAGCCGGCCTGGTACCAGGTGCGGAGCTTGGCGGCCATGTTGACCGAGTAGGCTTCCTTGCTGATATAGAAGGAGAAAGGTTCGCCCGTGGAGCCGCTGGAGCGGGCGGACATGCGCTTGGCGGCGGGGTAGTGCCCGGCGGTGAAGCGGTCGACGCCTTCGCGACGCATGGTGGCCTTGTCGACGATGGGCAGGCGGCACAGGTCGGCGAGGGTGCGTATGTCGCTGGGAGCAAGGTGGTTGTCGAGGAACCATTCGCGGTAGAACGGCACGTCGGACGCTACGTGTGCGATGAGCATGCGCAGACGCTGCTCTTGATAATCAGTGAGTTCTTGCTCGCTGACTTTTTCCAGTTTGGCCAGTTGGCGCAGGTGGCGATGCACATGTTCGCCTTTGGCCAAGTCGCTCAGCGGCAGGATGATATGTTCATGAATGAAGCCCATAAGCCTTGTAGATTTTCTCCCTTATGTTTTCCCACCGGTAGGCGTCTACCGCCAGGCGTGCATGCTTGATGAGAGCGTTGCTATAGATTTGGTTTTCAATGGCGAACAGCATTTTTTCGGCGAGGTCGTCGCTGTTGTCGCTCTCGAAGAGCAGTCCGGAGCGGTTGTCCTCGATGATGAAGGGCACGCCGCCGACGCGGCTGGAGATGACGAGCAGTCCGGCGTTCATGGCTTCGAGGAGCGAGACGGGCATGTTGTCCACCTTGGGCGAGGAGAGCAGGATGTCGGCGCGGTCCAGCTGGCGGTAGATTTCGCTGTTGTCGACGCGGCCAGTGAAGGTTACGTTCTTCAATCCCATAGAATCAGATAGTTGCATCAATTTCTGATTCAGTGAACCGTCGCCCACCAGGGTGAGTGTCGCTTCGGGTCTGAATTGTTGCAACTTGCTGAAAGCATGCAGTATGCAGGGGATGTTGTAGAGCTCTTCGTGCGCGCGCGTACATATAAAATTAGGCTTCAGTTCGGAGCGCTCGCGGAAGAGGGAAGTGTCTAGTTCTATGATGTTTGGGATGATGACATGGGGCAGTTGGAAGCGCTTGAACACTTGTGCGAGGAAGCCGGAGAGGACGATGTTTTGGTCGGTGCGTGTGAGTAAATGGCGCACCAGCTTGGGGTGCCGCTCGAAGAAGTTTTCGCCGCCGCCGCCGTGGTAGGTGAGGACGATGCGCTTGCGCAGGCGTCGACCCACGGTCACGCCCACCACTGCCGGCAGGAAGCCCCAGTCGGAGCAGCAGTGGATGTGGAAGATGTCGTAGCGCTTGCCCATGCGGCGCAGTTTGAGGGGCAGCGTAAGTCGCTTGAGGAGAGAGGTTTTAGTGCTGAAGATGTCAGCCGTGTGCCCTTCTTCGCGCAGCTTGCGCTGCAGGATTTCCACCTGGCCGGAGATGCCGCCCACGCCGGGGCGGTAGTTGTTGATTAAGAGAATCTTGCTCATGTTTTACAGCATGCCGCGCGTGCCTAGTTTGAAGAATGCCCAGCCGACGGCCATGGCGGGTACGACGTAGTACCAAATCCTGACGAACTTCATGTTTTTGGCATTGAGCTGTGTGATGCCATAGGCCGCAATGATGACGATAACCGGCAGACCTGGTAGCAGAAATCGTTCTGAATTGTTGTAGCCACTTGTTGCAATAATTCCGAGGTAGGCTATTCCAAAGGCACCTATGAGTGAGAAATCGCGCCATTTTTTTGTTACAAAGATGGCGGAGAATAGCCCTATCAGGACGAAGCATCCAAGGAAGTTACGTACAAAATTGCCGCCGCTAACCACCATTTGGTTTTCTTGCTCAAAGATGTGAATCATCGTGGGGAACGGCAACACGAAAATCATGGGCGCCATGACGGTGCCGGTGGCGTATTTGGCCCACTCAATACCGCGCGACACCTGCATGTCGCGTTTCTGCTGCTGGTTGTTTTCGCGGTCTTCCCATGTTTGTTCCACTTCGGTCATGATGATACCGCCGGCCAGGGTGGTGATGGCTAGGGCCGCATAGCCGATGAGCATCCATCGTCGGGCTTTGCCGATGACTTTTGAGTTGGTGAATACCAGCGCAGAGGCAATGGCGAAAATAGCGGCTCCACCAAGCACGGTGCGGAACGTAAACATGATGGCTATTAGTACGATAACCAGTGCAATATTCGGTATTAAATGTTTCTTGTTGCGTATTACGTAGTCGGTGCGTTCGAGGAATGCTATGATAATGAATATCATAACCGCCTCCTTCATGTGCAGGCCACAATAGTAGATCAGGTTTGGAAACAGACATGCGAAGATAGCGGCCATGCGCCCGCCTTCTTGTCCTATATTGCGCTTTGCGAGATTGTAGAGCAAAACCACACCGAAAGCACTTAATACGCTGTTTACCAGGCGTGGTAGATAGATGCTATTGCCTGTGAGTTTCGCTATGAGGGCTAGATAAAATAAGTAGCCAGAATCGGAAACACCGCCAACATCAACAAATGATACTTGCCATAAATCAGAGAGCGACAGGGCGCTACGATCGAGACTGACCCAGTAGTACATCATGGCATCGCGTGCCAGGAACTCAAAGGGCACGCCTGTTTTGGCAATGTAAAAATGATAACTGAATGTAAGCCATGCTACACGCAGTATTAGTGCCAAGAGAAACAGTCTAAAAATGAATTTTTTATCAGGAAGATTCAGCCATTCCTTTGTAAATTTGTTTGCCAAAGTGAAAAATCCCACCACCCACATGATGCCGATGAGTATGAATTCCCACGGCATAGCGTGTTTGAAATAGATGAGCGTCACCGCCGCCAACGAGCCGAGGTAGAGGTAGATGCCTTTGTCAGATATTTGTTTGGGAAGATATGGGATCATGATTAACGGAATAGGAGTTTGATTTGCAGGGTGATATATTGCCGCAGATTAGGCAGTGTGTATATCGGACCGTATTTTTCAATCGTCGTGGGTTGATAGTCGGGCTGGCTGACTTTCTGAAGGGCCTCGTGCATCATGCCCGTGCTTTCGCTTAACGCCCTGCTGCACAGCGTATCCTGCCGGTCGCCTTTCTTGATGGGGATGTTTTTCTCCACGATGGGAGTGCCTTTGTCGATGCCGGCGGCCAGGCGCTGCACGGTGACGCCCATCTCGCGCTCGCCGTTGTAGAGCTCCCAAAAGCCGACAGGCTGGCCGCGGTATTTGCGCATGTTGCCGTGGTGGTAGGAGAGGATGCCGCAGGGGGCGAGCGAAAGCAGCGGCTCTTTCACGATGCCGAAGCCGCCAAGCATGACGATAGTTTCGGGGTGTAACTCGCTCAGGCTCTGTGCGCTTCCATCTGCGTATGGTGCTTGGGTCTCTATGCAGTTGATGCCTTTGGCGGTGAGGAATTCTTTGGCACTGACCGAAGGGCGCTGCTTGGCGAAGCGACTTTTCACCAGCATTACGAGCATATATCCGCCACGGCCGCGCTTGAGGTTCTTCAGGAAGCGCTTCTTGGCCGACGGTTTGGGACGGCAGTCGATGAGTGCAGCGACGACTTCCATCCTGCTGTCATTCAGTATCGGTGCCAGCACTTGTTGCTGGAATTCATCCAGCGAGGTTCCACACATTAGGGCAATCTTCATTGTCGGGCAGGTTTCAGGCCGTAGGGCGGCTTGTGTAACTTGTGTTTAATCAGCGCGTAAAGTCCGCAGGCCTTCACCATCAGCTCTTCGGTGGTGTGGGCATCGTTGACCGAGAATCGTTTCAGTCGGAAGAGGTCGCTGCGGAGGCTGTTGTAGCCGGAGTCGACGGTGACACCGCAGGTGTAGCCGGCCTCTTTGGCCAACTGTATGTCGCGCTCCGAGTAGTCGCCGTTAGGGTAGGATAGGGTGTTGATTTTCAGATTGTATCGTTGTTCAAGTTGCAGTTTTGAGTCGGCTATTTCGTGGCGGGCAGTCGCGGTGTCGCACTGCGGCAGGATGGGGTGGAAGCAGGTGTGCGACTGGAAGTCCACCGATGCCTGCATTTCTTTTATCTCGTTGTCTGTCAGTGCTTGGCGGTCGGCGAACTCTTTCTCCTGTTCGAACCCGTAGGCTTCGAGTTTTTGCAGTCGCTCGCTGTTCGCTATGCGCTTCAAGGCCTCCACCTGCGGTTTCATCTCCTCGCTGTGCCGGAACCAGAAATGGCGCTGTGTACCAACTATTTCTGAGCATAGGAAGATGGTTATCGGCACGTTCAGCTTCTTCAGTGCTGGCAGCATTGCATAGTTGCTGGCATGGCCATCGTCGAAGGTGATTACCAGCGCTTTGCGTGGCAGTTTGGTGCCTTGCCGAACCGCTTTCAGGTAGTCTTGCAGACCAATGATGTTGTAGTGGCGTTTGAGGTAGGCGAAATTGCGTTCGGCATCAGCGGCGCCCATATCGTGGAAGAGCAAGAAGGTCACTTTACCGCGCTGCACGGTCTCGCGCCAAAGCCATGCTGCACCGCTGTATCTCAATGCTTTATATATGATATTGCTCATCCCAGCAGTTTTCTTTTAATCTTGATGATGCGGGTCATATTGGCTGGCCCTACCATGCGGGAGAATTTGTGAATCAGTCCGTTGCGGTTCACCCACGAGCCCATGCCCAGATGGTCGCTGTAGGTGTTCTCGGTACGGATGTATTCGCCCGTGGTGTGGCGCGGACTGAAATAGTCGACGGGGAAGACGTGCAAGTCCTTGTAATCCTGTTCTTTGCCATTCTGCACAAATCCGTTTTCGCGCATGCGGGTGGTCATGTAGAGCACGTTGGTGGTGTGGTCCTGGCTGCCGTCGGGCAGGATGAAATGGCGGTCTTTGTAGTAGGCGAGTTGCTCTTTAACCCACTCTGTTCCAGGCTCCGAGGCCATCACGCAGGTGGCCACCAGCACCCGTTTGCAGCCTTCGAATCCGGCAAAGGCGTGATGGTGCAGCAGCGGCTCGAACGAGCGGAACACCTCCACATCGGTATCCAGGTAGAGTCCACCATCGTCGTGCAGCGCTTTGAGCCGCGCCACATCGCTCACAAAGGCGTATTTTCCAGCCTTGTAGGCTTCGGAGCAGTAGGCGTTGCAGTGCACGTCGAAGTTGTCCTCGTTCCACAGTTTGTATTCCCAGTCGGGCATGTATTTGCGCCATGTCGCCATGCAGTCCTTGGCCGCCTGCGGCATCTCGCCATGTCCAAACCAGCAGTAGTGTATCTTTTTGGGTATCATTTATTTCGTATAAATTTCACTGCATCGCAATATCCACTCGCAAGTGACCCGATTACGGGCCATTTCCGAGGTGTGATATTGGTCAATAGGTTGTAAACGAAATAGTTTGTCATAAAGTATATGCCGCCAGCCAAAGTCTTGAGATTTTTTTTGTTGCCCCAGATATGCCGGTGCCAGAAGATGATGCGGTTGCGTGCCATGGCGTAGATGCGTATGCGCCTGGCTTCCACGGGGTTGTTGGCCTGTCGGCCGGCGGCGGCGTCGAGGTGCAGGTAGCCGGTGTCCTGCGCGTAGGCGATGCGGCCACCTTGCAGGTAGAGCTTATAGTAGAAAACACCGTCGTCGAAGGAGGCGTATTTGGTAATGCGCCCTTGCTCCAGCCAGAGTTCATCCTCCATCCGCACACGTTTGGCAGTCTCGTTTTTGATGAAGAAGCACTGGAACGAGCCTGTCGAGCAAAGACCCTGTTCGTCGCGCAGGTAGGTGCGGTGGCCGGCCGTGGTGGTGGTTACATCGAAGTATTCCGACCGCCGGTTGGTGTAGAAGGCTTGGCCGGTGAATGCGCTGCGGAAGTTGCGTATTTTGCTCTTAAATTGCTGTTTTATAGATGATTTTTGAGGTTTGGAGGGGGCGATTTCATGGCTGGTGGGTGTCTGCCAGCCGCGGCAGAAGGACAGCACGCAGTCCAGCTGTCTGGCTTGCAGCGTGTTGTGCAGCTTCTCGGCGAAGTCGGCCGGGAAGTCGAGGTCGTCGTCCACCACCAGCAGGTAGTCGCCTTTGGCCTCGCTGATGCCAACCACACGCTGGGTTACCATGCCCTTTTCCGACCGCACAATGCGCTCGGTTCCAAGTTGATGGTCCAGTTCATAGCCATGCGGTATCACCACCAGCACCTCTTCGGGCTGCACTGTCTGGCGGCCGATGGCGTCGAGCATGCGGCGGTATTTCTCGCCGGTGTTGCCAAGTGTCCGAATTACAATAGAATAGCTGAATGTCACTTCAGTCGCTGTTTGATTTTCGACCCGTAGGTCAGTAGTTTATATCTCGCTGTGAGCAGCCATGCCGGCAGGCGGAACAGGCGACGCATCCGCTCGGGCTGCCGGCTCCAATCCACCTTGGCCAGCACTTCCCGCGCCTGCTTCCTGTAGCGGCGGTCCACAATGTAGAATTGCATGTTGTAGACCCGCAGGTTATCGATAAGTTGCTTGTAGTCAGCGTTTTCATTCTCTTCTAGTTCAAGGTCGTCCAGGTTCCACAGCATGTGGTCCTGTGGCCGGTGCACGCGGTGGGTGCCACGCCAGGCGACGTCCACGTCCTGATTGTAGTTGCTCAACGCTTTCCGTGTCATCACCACCTTGTGTTTCAGTGCGGTATGAATCCATAGGATGAAGTCTTCGCCCAGTTTCACCCCGGGTTTGAAGCCTCCGGTCTCCTCGAACACATGCTTCGGCATGCACACCGCTCCGGTCCAGAGCGGCATGCACAACGTGCTGGCGTACAGGCGGCAGTAGTTCACTTCCCCCTCCTCAAATCCCTCCTCGAACCCTATGGTCGACGGCCGTTTTTGGCCGTTTTTCACAAACCAGTAGTTCGTGCCGTAGATGCCGGCGTCGGGATGGCGCCCGATGAGGCCGCTCATCTCCTCCAGGAAGGTGGGTTCCCACCAGTCGTCGGCATCCAGGAAGCACACATATTCGCCCTTGGCCATCGCCACGCCGTTGTTGCGTGCCACGCTCACACCCGCATTCTCCTGCCGGTGCAGGCGGATGCGCGGGTCGCTGTATTTCAGCACGATGTCGCCGCCGCCGTCCTTCGACCCGTCGTCCACCACCACCAGTTCCCACTCCCCGCAGGTCTGCCCCAGCACGCTCTCCACGGCCTTGGCCACGTAGGGTGCCTTGTTGTATAGCGGCATGATGACGGAAAATCTACTCATAGCGCTATTCTTTCATTGAACTGCTGCTTTGCACAACGGCAAAGGTGTTTTTAAGTTTCAAAAATGGGCGCTCAAGATAGTTGTAGGAAATCCACGCCACGACGTAGACGGCAATGGTCATTCCCATGTAGATCAGCAGTGTGCTCCAGTTTGCCGGCAGGTCCGGATTCCAGCTGCGCCATGCGTGGGCAAGTAGAAATATCATCAGCGGATGTATCACATAAATGCCGTAGGACACTTTCCCAATCGAGTCCATCACTCTGTTTTCGAGATTGATAACGGGGTTTCCTGCCACTTGACCCATAATGGCCCCCAACGACAGCACCGCAATCACCTGCGGACGCAACGGTGCCGGCACAAACTCTGCCCACAGCACCGAAACCCCTACCGCCAATAAGCACAGCAGGCCTACCCATCGATTACCCAATATCTTCATAAACAGTGGTTGGCGGCGATAGAATAGTATTGCACCCACAGCACCCAGCATCATGCAGTCGAACCGTGTGGCAGCAAAGAACCTATATACCAATGTGGTGCCTTGCGTCAGGTAGAGCCCGTATTTGCAAATAAGCCATAAGCCGCAGACTCCCAATGTGATATACATCAGTCTTCGCCAATTTCCCTTGGTCAGTTTCACCAGCCATGGCCAAAACAGGTAGTACTGCTCCTCGACACTGATGCTCCAATAGTGCGCTATCGGAAGTATGCCAACCGACATGATGAATGGTATATTGGCCACAAACACAAGGTAGTACCATAGCCCTTCTTCCCGCCATGAATCTGTTATAGTCAGTGCCAAAACCAGATAGAGAAAATAGATGGGCCAGATTCTCAGTATGCGTCGCATATAGAATTTGCCGACGCTGATCTTTCGGCTCCTTTCCTGTTCATTCAGAAGCAGATAGGTGATGAGGAATCCGCTGATGACAAAGAAAAGCGTCACCCCGTCATACACGACCGGCAAATTCCAGCCGCCGCCATTCAGTTGCCAGTCCCCAAAAATCCCCTGGAACGTATGCCCCCACAGCACCGACAGCGCCGCCAAGGCGCGCAGGCCGTTCAGTCCGGGCAGGTGGATGCTTTTGCTCATCTTGGGTCAGTGTCGGTTCACAAGGCGGAACACCTGCGGCGAAATCCGCATGGCCATGTAATTCACTCTGTGTCTTGCCTTTGTCCTGCTGGCGCGGCGATAGGCCTTCCAGTCCAGCAGCCGCAGCAGGTGGCGGTCCTCCTCGCGCGTGTTGTCCGAGAAGGCCATTTGGTAAATATGCGTAAGTGCTTGGTAAACAACCGTTCTGTCGATGCCCTCCATCATTCCGAACAGCTCCGACAGCTCGTTGCCTATCAGCACAAGACTCTCTTTGCTCCGCATGCCGCGGGTGGTCATGATGCTCCCTTCGCGCACGCGGTAATAATATAGTACATCCGGCAGCACACGCACACTCCCAGCCACGACGCAGACCCGCGGCGTGAACTGGTTGTCCTCGTGCAGAATGCCTTCGCGGAAGCGCAACTGGTTGTTGTTCAGGAATTCGCGTCGGTAGGCCCGTTGCCACACACACACAAACGGCACCACCCGCGCCTCCAGCGCATGGCGGCAGTAGTAGTCCCACCCCTTGGCCTCCTCGGCCTCCAGGCGGTCGGTCTGCTCGTTGTCGGTGCGCCTGCAGGCGTAGCACACGATGTCCGTGCCGTCGGCCGCCGCGGCCAGCTTCTCCAGCATGTCGGGGGCCACCCAGTCGTCGCTGTCCACGTACACAATGTATTCTCCTTCAGCCACATCGGTGCCGCTGTTGCGCGCTGCGCTCAGGCCGCCGTTCTCGCGGTCCACAATCCGCATCTGCGGGTACCGCGCAGCCCACTCGGCCAGTTTGGCACGGCTGCCGTCGGTCGAGCCGTCGTTGACGCACACCACCTCGTAGTCCGCATAGCGCTGCGCCTGCAGGCTCCGCAGGCAGTCGTCGAGGTAGGCCTCCACGTTGTAGACCGGAACAACCACAGAGAATTTTTTCATATCCTTTTCAGAGGTTTTAGAGAGGAAGAAGGGGGGAAGAAGAGGGTGGATATACAGTGTTGTATATCATCCGTTTGTGTTTTTGTAAATTTGGGGGTACCAGAAGCTTTCGTTGTCATATTTGAACCACATGTGGCAGCCCATCGGCAGGCGGTTGCCGTTCATCTTGTAGCAGGTCGCCGGACGCATGTCGAAGCTGAAGTCCAGCGCCTCGCGTGCCGTCGGGATGCGCATCAGTCCGTTGTACTGGCATTGCGCGAAGGCCTTGTCCTCCTGCCCGTTCTGTTTTATGTAGTATTGCAGTGTGTTGTGGTAGCCTGTCAGCGCCCGGAATGCCAGCCATGGCCACAGCCACGGCTTCTGGTCCAGCCTCCGCCGGTTCTCCTTGGCCAGGCGGCCGATGCCTTTCAGCGGCTTGTGCAGCAGCCGTGGCGTGGTCAGCACCCGCAGAAAGGTGTCGACGCGGCGCAGGCAGAACCCTCCGTTGCCCACTTCCCAGTGGTCGAGGTTCTCCACCTCTTGGCTCCAGTGGCACAGCCAGGGGCCGCCCACGTAGTCGTAGCCCCGTGCGCACCACTCGTCCAACCGGTCCTCGAACACATAGGCGTCCAGTTGGTAGATGAGCATATACTCGTATTCGGCAAAGGCTTCGTAGAACATCGAGCTGTAGCACAGCCTGTTGTATGCCTTGACACCGCTGAACCACTCTCGTCCGAAGGTGCGCTTGCGGAACTTCACCCCCGCCTCGCTGCACGCCCGTTCGTAGAACGTGGTGTCCAGCTCGTTGCTGCAAAGGAAGCAGATGTCTCTCACTCCCAGTACTTTGAGGCACTGGCGCAGCGATTGCAGTTCGTCGCCTTCCACCGTGGGTGCGATGACGGGCACTATTATGGCAACCTTGCGGTTCATTGGTTGTCGAGCATTTGCATGAGTGTATCCGACTTTCCTCGCTCCATCTTGCGGGCGAAAAGTGCGCCGGAGGCCTTGATGCTGGCGTAGTCCTTCTCGGTCAGCACCTGCGGGTTGGCTCCGTCGGCGCCCCAGTCTATGTAGCGCATATAGTTGTTGGTCAACTTGATATCGCTGTTGGCCCATAGGGTGGGCAGGCATATCTCCTCGGCGATGCTCGTGTGGCGGAAGCGGCGCAGGTAGCCGGGGTGCCGCTGCAGGTAGTCCAGCGCCTTGCCGATAGCCTTGCGGCTCATGCTCCAGTAGGTGCCGCCGCCGTAGAGTTTTCCGCCGAAGTAGTTGAAGCTTCGCCGCAAGCCCATTCGCCGTTGCAGGCTGTTCAGCTTGCGCGTCAGCCAGGCGCCAGTGGTGCGGTGCGCGTTGGGGCGCAGCCACCAGTAATTGATGCGGTTCAGCCCCCCCTCGCGGCCCCATTCGCTGTGCGGCAGCGGGAAGTGCTCCAGGTAGTTGTCCTCGCGGTGCTCCTCGCAGAACCGTTTGAATTCCGCCAGCGGCATGGCGGGGTAGTCGCTGCCGGTGATGAGGTGGAAGTATTCCAAGTCGCCGTGCGCATAGGCCTCAGCCATCAGCATGATGATGGCTTTCAGGTGGTTATAGTCGCCCCACTCCACGCTGTAGCGGCTCATCAGGTGCACGTTCTGGCGCCGTCCGATGTCCGATGTTGCTTCGCCGCACTTCTTGTCCAGGTGGATAAAGAACTCGAAGTCGCCGTCGAAGCGGTCGATCAGCCGCTTCAGCTGCTCCATGTCCCGGTAGGCTGTGATTAGCAGGGCTTGTCTCATTGCAGCAAGGGTTTAAGCAGGTTGTGCAGGTCGGAGTAGTATTTCCATATCCGCTGTTCGGCACCTGCCAGCAAGCGGGGCTTCGAAGCCAGGCTGTAGTATTCGTCCGGCTGGCTCTCGAGGTGGCGTATGCGGGCAAGGAGTTCGCTGTTGGGCTTCCCGGGTTCCCATTGCATGATGCATTCGGGGTTGAGGATGTCGGGTTCGGGTGTTCCGGCGCTGCCGCTATAGATGGGGATGCAGCCGGAGAGAATGGCGTCGAACACCTTCTCGGTGACATAGCCCGGGCAGTCCGAGTTCTCCGGGCAGATATTGTATCGGTATTGTCGCAGGAAGCTGGGTTTGTCGTCGTTATACTGCAACCGCAGGTCGTCGGTGTTGTGCCGGAACCGGCCTGCCGAGTCCACGTCCGCGATATCCTGCAGGGCGTCCATCATTTCAGCCCGCAGGCCGCCAGTGTCGTGGCTACTGACAAGGGCGCAGAAGCGTGGCCGTTTGCCCAGGCTGGGGTGGCGCATCTTTTCGACCATCGTGTCGATGTCTTTCTCTGTGGCTTCGGGCGGGAAATGCCACATCACCCACAGCGGCAGCCGCAGGTAGTTATTTTCCCCGGCCAGGTCGAAGCCGATAGAGCGGTCGTAATGCTGGCTTTGGTATCGTTGCAGTTGGTTGGCAAACCGGTCAGCGTGTATGTTTTCGCCGGTGTAGAAGATGTTGCGGCCCGGACGGTGGTCGCGCATGTGGGCCGTGGAGCCCAGAATGGAGGTGAAGTTCACCCGCATCCCTTTGGACAGAGGGCCAAAGTGATTGACGATGAAGCGGCTGAACCACATCTCCTCCGGCCGCTGGTCTGTCCAGAAGTTGTAGTATTTTATCGGGCTTTTATGGTTGTAGCGTCGCAGACGCCATTCGGTGCGCCAGGTTGCCAGTTGGGTTTTCATAGCTGCTGCTTGTCGATGCGGGGCAGTGGGTTGGGCCATTCGCCGCGGCGCAGCGGGCCGCCCCAGGATTTGACGGTGGTTTTGAGGTTCAGCGAGTTGCAGATGTCCAGGGTGTCTCGGTTGTGTGCCCCGTGGGGGAAGGAGAAGTGCTCCACTTCGCGCCCGATCATCGCCTCCAGCTTGCGTTTCGAGCCCTCGATTTCAGCCTGTTGCTGCTCGCGCGACAGGGTGTTCAGCTTGGGATGGCTCACCGTGTGTGCGCCGAGGGTGCAGAGGGGCTCGGCAGCCAGCGCGCGCAGCTCGTCGAGGCTCATGCCCAGCGCCTGTCCGGCATACCACCACGCCTCCATCTTGTTGTCGATCAGGCCGGTGGTGACGTATATGGTGAACGGCACCCCGAGGCGTTTCAGCAGGGGGTAGGCCAGGGTGTAGTTGTCGCGGTAGCCGTCGTCGAAGGTCACCACCACCCACGGGCCGCGGCATGGCAGCTCATCCAGCGACACAAATCGGTAACCCTTTTGTTTGTAGTCGTTTATCTCCCTCTCCAGCCATTGCGGCGTCACCTCCAGCTCTCGCTGCTCCTCCGCCTCGCTCTGCCGCTCCACCACGCGGTGCAGCATCCATATCTCACCCTCCACGGGGTGGGTCAGCTTGTATATTTTTCGGGTTATTTTGCTGGCGATTGACATTGTGACCACGGCTATTTATGGTGTCGCCCCTTCGGGGCTCCACTGCGTCACGCTTTTTTGCGCAGTATACTCTTAATCAAAAACTTCGTCTCATACCTCCGTCCCGTTTTCAACGCCAGCCCGCTGCGGAGATACTTCACATACCCCGGCAGCGAGTAGCCGTCGGCGAAAAATCGGTTGACAATCGTGTCGTAGAGGCTGATCCTCAGATGCTTGTCCAGTCGGCGGCGCAAAGCCTCCTCCTCGAAGTGGCCCACGCTGCGGTTCGCATCTATCATCTTCTGCGCGAATGCTTTACGCTGCATCAGGTCCGCGCGCGTATCTATTTCTTTACGTGTGAACTGCTGAACGTAGTACCGCTTCTCCTCCTCGCTGAACCTATCGCTCAACCATTCAAGCATATAGCGCCTTACCTGCGCCACCTTCTCCTGCTGCACCACGCGCTTTTCGGTGCATATCTGCGTGGGGTGCATGCGGTAGTGGAAGAGGGTTTCCTGAATGTTGTATAACTTTGTAACACGCAGGCATTCAGCCCAGAAGCGGTAGTCCTCGGCTGGGAATGCCTCGGAGCTGTACCGAAGGCCGTGGTCGCGGTAAAGGGTCATGCGGTAGGTGGGCACGATGACCGTGCACTCGAACAGCATGTTGGCCAGTCCGTCCTCGTGCTTTTCGGGGAAACGCACGAGCGACTGCTGCGTGCCGAAGCGCTCGAAACCGCCGCTTACGATTCCTATTTCGGGGTGATTGTCAAGCACTTCCACCTCGCGTTCGAGCCAGAACGGCTCCGCGATGTCGTCGCCGTCCATGCGTGCCACCAGCTCGGTAGTGATGAGGCTGAGGCCGCGGTTGAGGTTGTCGGCAAGACCCAAGTTGCCGGGGTTGCGCTCGATACGGATGCGCGGGTCGTCGATGGTGCGCACCACATCGAGCGTGCCGTCGGTCGAGCAGTCGTCCATCACCAGCAGTTCGAAGTCGGAGTATGTCTGCCGCAGGACACTTTCGATAGCCTCGCGGACGTACTTTTCGACGTTGTATGTCGGCATCAGAATCGTTACCTTTGCCATGCTGCTTTTATTGTCTTAGAGAGGAAGAAGAGGGGAAGAAGAGGGTGCTTCTTATGCGCAGAGAATCAGCCTGTTGTGTAGGCGCTATTTTCCCTGGTTTTCCCAAAAATTCTCAGTTTTTTGTCAAAAGATGCTTTGCCCTGTATATCAGATAGTAAGCGTATATTTCGGGGTATTTGGTTGCCAACCGCTTGCGGATGGTCTTTTGCACATCAGGGGTGTACTTGTACTGCCGTTTGTAGGTGGCCCAGAGTTTGCCCCAGCCTTTGGCGTAGTCGCCCCGTTTCAGGCCACAGTTCGCCACCATATAGTCCAGCACCTCGGTGCCCTCCAGGAAGGTAAGCCCCTGGCTTTCGGCTGTATTCGACACGTTGCTGGCATGCTGCCGGTAGTAGTTCAGCGGGGTTTCCACCATGACCACACTGCCCTGTTCGGCCAGCAGCACGTAGAAGAACCAGTCGCCGCAGAGGCGCATGTGTTCGTAGCGCGCGGTCTCCGAGGGGCGGTAGGCGCTGCGGCGGAAGATGCACTCGCTGACGTTGGCTATGCCGTTGGATGTGGCCATGTGGCGTCGGATGAACCGGCGGCTTGTGTAGGTCTCCGCCTCGCCGCCGATACCGTTGTGGAACAGGCGTTTGCCCTGCTCGTCGACCCACCAGGTGGTGGTGAAAGCCAGCGTGCAGTCAGGCACGTGGGCGGTGGCGCCGAGCAGGCTTTCGAGGAAGTTGGGCTCGCAGTAGTCGTCGCTTTCGGCCACCCACACCCACTCGCCGCGAGCCAGTTCGATGCCCTTGTCCCACTGTCGGAAGGGGATGCCGCCGTTCTTCTCATTATATATTATGTGGCTCACCTTGGGGTGGTGGCGGTATTGCTCCATCACTTCGCGGCTGTTGTCGGTCGAGCAGTCGTCCAACAGTATCAGTTCTAGGTCCGTATAGGTCTGGCCCAGGATGCTCTCTATCCGCTGCTGCAGGTAGGGTGCATGGTTGTAGTTGGGTACAATGACTGAAATCACTTGAGTATTTTCAGTGGGCTTAACAGCTTCTGCCCCAGCTTGTAGGGCTTGGAACGGCGGATATTCTGGTAGTTTGCCGCGGCGCGCCAGAGTTCATTCAGCTGGTCCAGCTCGAACTGTGGCTTGTCGATACCGCGCGCTATCGGCAGGCTGGCCTGCCATTTGTTGTGGAACCGCACCGTGGCGCGGTAGAGTGGCTCCATAGTGGCGGGGTCGTTCCACTTGCTTTCGCTCCAGCGGTGCTCGTTGAGCATGTGGCGTGTAACCACCGCCCGCAGCCCGAGGCTCTGCACCTGCATGCTGATGTCCATGTCGTAGCCGTGCCATGCCTCGTAGGTCTGCTCGTCGAAACTGATTTGTTCAAACAGGCGTTTGGGGATGAAGAACAGCTGTCCGTCCACGGCCACCACGTCGGCTACGCCGTCGCGGTAGTAGAAGTTCACGTCCTTCTCGCGCAGGGTGCCGTTGTCGTTGTCGATGTTGTAGATGGACAGGTAGGGCGACTGGCTCCAGTAGGCCGGCGCCGAGGGCAGGAAGTGGCAGCCGCCCACGCCCACAAGCCCGATGGTTTCGTCCTGCAGCAGGTCGGTGGCCACCTGGCCCCAGCCCTGGCTGCGGTGCATAATGTCGTCGTGGCGGAAGCAGAGCACATCGCCTTTGGCGCGCCGCACCCCCTCGTTGTAGGCCGAAAAGAGGGTGTATTCGCCTCGGCTGTTGTCGATAACGACCAGCTCGTGGTCGCAACCCACCGTGGCAGCTATGTTCTCCGCCTGCTCGGTGGGCAGGTGTCCGTCGCGCGAACAGATGATGATCGAGAGCATATCTAGATGACTTCTATGGTTTCTGCATAGTGGCGGTCGAACTCCTGCTCCATGCGTTGCTCGGTGAGCAGGTAGTGGAACCCCATCTCTTGCTCCTTGTTGGCGTCGGAAAGTTTCTTGCCCAGCTGGCGGTTGCGGGCTATCACTTCGGCTTTGCCGAGGTATTTGTAGTGCAGCAGTTTGAGCGGTTCAGTGCTGTGGCGCACGATGCCCAGAGGCGATGCGGCGTGGCATCCGGGGGTGAACTGGGTCTCCACGATGCGGTGGGGATCGAAAATGAGGTGCTTGTTCATGTAGTCGGTGGCGTAGCCGCGACGCACTTGGTCGGTGATGAGCCCCTGTTCGGGGGTGGGGTATTCGAGGCTGTACATCTCATAGCCAGCCACGTCGGGGAAGCTGACGCCCTGTTTCACCAGCGAAGCGAGGTGGTGCTGGAGGTCGGGGTGGTAGACAAACTCGTCGGTGTCGCAGACCACCACCAGGTCGGCCTTGCCGCGCGACTGCTTCCAGCAGTGGTTTTTGACGCGCTGGTTCTCGGCATCGTCGAAGACGCCCTTGATGCCGAATTTGCGCATCTCGGCATCGGGGCGGGCGCTGACGAGGGCTTCGGAGCGGTCGGTGGAGTAGTTGTCGTAGATGGTGAAGCGGGATACGAAGCGCTCGTAGTAGCTGAACACGAAGGGCAGCATGCGTTCCTCGTTCCAGCATACGCAGTAGTAGTGGACTATGGGGGTGCGGATGCCATGCAAACGCTTGTGGATGCGCAGCTTGAGCATAAGGATATAGTTCCACAGCAGGGTGAGGATGATGTGCAGGTTCTGTCCTTTCTGGAGGACGATATGGTGTCGGGTGAGCCAGTTGTGGAGCATGGTTGTCAGTGTTTCAGGCGAAGCCATGTGGCGGGTTTGAGGAGGATTTTGCCGAGGCGGTAGGCCTTCGACTGGCGCACGGCGTCGGCTTTGCCGTAGAGCCACTGGTAGTGCGACCACATTTCGCGGAAGTAGACGATGTCCTGCAGGTAGGGTCGGTAGAGGGGTTCGTGGTTGTGGTAGAGTTGTCGGAGGAGGGTTTGCATGTTGTTGTCGGCGTCGAGCGAGCGCGACACTTCGAGGACGCGCCAGTGGAAGAGGCGTTCCTGGATGCAGTGGACGCGGTCGTCGGGGCGGAGGAAGTAGAGCCAGTAGTCCCAGTCCTCGAAGCCTTTGACCATGTTGGTGTTGTAGCCGTCGGTGCGGTCGAAGTCTTCGCGGCGGTACATGGCGCAGTAGTGTACCATGTTGGTCCAGAGCAGGGCTTCGAAGCTGTAGGGCGGCAGGTCCCAGTCGCCGGTGCGGTTGCCGAAGGTGTCGGCGAGGGTGTAGACGAGTTTGACCTCGGGATGGGCGGAGAGGTATTCGGCGCAGCGCTGGACGTAGGTGGGTTCGATGGCGTCGTCGGCGTCGAGGGCCATGACGTAGAGGCCGTTGGAGCTGCGGATGCCGTTGTTGCGTGCGGCGCTGACGCCGGCGTTGAGCTGGTGGATGTAGCGCAGGTTGGGCATGGTGTCGAGGTATGGGGCGACGACTTGGCGCGTGTTGTCGGGCGAGCCGTCGTCGACGACGATGATTTCCAGCGAGGGGTAGGTCTGTCGCTGCATCGACTCCAGTGTGGTGCCGATATACTGTGCTTTTTTGTAGCAGGGGATGATGACGGAGACGAGGGGTTGTTCCATGGGGGTTCGGTAGGGGAATGGTAGGGGTTCTCTAGGGTAATAGAAAGGCCTTTTCCCATTATTACCCATCGATGGGTAATGGTGTTTACTTTTCAGTTGACGTCAATCCACTGGAAGCGGTCGGTCATGATGCCGGCGGGGAAAGTGCGGCCTACTTTGTGGCCGATCCAGTGGCGGGGTGCGATGACGCGGGGTGCGGGTTTATGGGAGAGGTAGGCGGCCCACCAGGCGAAGGTGCTGTTGGAGATGACGGCCACGTCGGCATGCTGGATGATTTGGAAGTCGACGATGGGGGGGTTGCTTTCGAAGTGGTAGTTGGCGGGGCCCTGGAAGTCGCGGCGCACGCTCTCGATGTCGTCGCTGACGAAGAGCACTTCGTACTGCTCCAGGTTGGGAATCAGTGCTAAAGCCTTGTGGTAGTAGTCGAGCGGCAGGCTTACGTCGCGGCCGCCCAGTCCCTCGAACTCCACCTCGGTGTAGTCGGTGCGCCGCAGGTGCACGGCCACCACCTTATGCGTGGCGAAGAACTGGCTGTATTTTCCGTCGAATGCCTTGCGGTATTGGGGCTTGATTTCGAATGCCTTGCGTATCTTCGGCAGGGCGTTTTTGAAGTATAGGTCGCCCTGGAAGAAGCCCTCATGGTAGCCTTGCGTGGTCTCGGGGTTGATGGTTATGTAGCCGTCGCGGTCACCCACCTTGTCGTGCATGAACCACTTGATAAGTTTCTGGCACACACGGCGGTAGGTTCGCTCGGCCCAGGGGTGGGAGTATACGTAGCGCGTCAAGGGGTCGAGGCGGAAGTAGCCCAGCTTGAAGCCGTATTCATAGCTGCTGGCCCACGGCAGGGCGATGCCGCGGCGCGCGCGGGCAAAGGCATACTGGAACATCTGGTTCCCCATCTGGCAGAAAAGGGCTACGATACGCATCGGTTGTAGAGGTCTAGGTATTGGCCGGCAATGCGGCTGATATTGAAGCGGTCGACAGCGTCGCGGCGGATGGCCTCGCGGTCGTACTGGCGGCCGAGTGCGGTTCGGAGGCCGTCGGCCAGCGCCTCGGCGGTGAAGTCGGCGCAGCGGACGCCGTTGTGGTCGCCAATGAGTTCCTCTGTCCCGCTACAGGGGAATACAACCACGGGGCAGCCACAGGCCATGGCCTCGATGGGAGTTTGAGCGAAGGCTTCTTTATAGGATGGCATGGCAAAGAGGTCGGCAGCCGAGTAAGCCAAGGACATCAGTCGAGGATTGGAGATGGGTCCTGTGCCGACCACGGGGAACGAGGCTTTTGGGGGCGTGCCGCTACCGATGCAGAGGAGGGCGATGTCCTTGAGAGAAGTTTTTTCCAGCGCCTCTATCAGGGCGGTTAGCCCTTTTCGGCCTTCGTTGATGTCGCTTGCGCAGAAGCAGACAACGCGTCCTTCCTGAGGCAATCCTAACACTTGGCGGCAGAAGTTGCGGTCGAGGATGCTGAAGTCACCGGGGCGTATACCGTTGTGGATGACCTCGAGAGGGAAGTGGTTGGCCAACGAGTGTTTGTGGTAAAAGCGTTCCATCATGGTGGAGAGGGCCACCATGTGGATATGGTGTGAGTTCTTCAGGGCATCGGTTTTTATCTTGGCGAAGGGTTCTTCGAGACATGCGAAGGGCTCTTTAAGGCGTTGGGCCTCATCGCTGTAGTGGAATCCGCCGAAGGCGATGTTCTCGTCGTGGAAGGTCCAGACGATGGGTTTCTTCACGTGGGCGAAGAAGGTGGGGTAGTCCACGAAGTTTTCCACCCAGTGGAGGTGGATGACGTCGGCCTGCTGCACCAGGGGGTGCTGCGCGAGGTCGAAGTTGGAGATTGGCATGGTGAACGCCGCGCCGTAGCGGCGGTCGAGCATTTGCATCTGGCGCTCGTAGCGTTCCACCTCGGTGAGGTATTTGCCACGGCGGCGTTGCATCTGCTGCCACTTGCGTAGCAGTTTATTGCTGGGCGGGCGGTAGAGGCCCATGTCGGGCTGGGCAGCGGTGACGTCGGGTGCCGATGAGCGTTTGAAGCGGCAGAGCACGTGGCTTTCCACGCCCTGCTGGAGCAGCGCCTCGTGGATGCGCCGCGCGGCGATGCCGGCGCCGCCGTGGTCCATGGTGGCTATGTGGAGTACTTTCATTGCGGTTGTTTCATTAGGCCCCAACTGCGCAGCACCTTCTTGATGCGTCGCTTGACCACTGTGGTGAAGGGCAGCTTGGGGTGGTCGGCCCAGTAGTTGTAGAACAGACGCTGCACCTCGCGGTTGGGGCGCAGACGGGGTTCGAGGCGCAGGGTGTCGGTGGCGGGGTCGAAGAGGGGCGCCTGGGCGTCGACGGCGCCTTCCTCGTTGTAGTGGGTGCCGCTGCCGTCCATGCCGATGTTGCGTGTGAACGAGCGGACGGGGCGGATGCAGAAGCCGTTGTGCTTGTAGATATGGTAGTCGTAGACGATGGCCCACGAGTTGTTGCGGCCCTCCATGCGCGCTTGCAGCATGCCGGACATGCCCTCGCCACCGCGGTCGAAGCGGCGTATGGAGCGCGGACTGGCGATGAACTGGCGGAAGTCCTTGACTTCCCAGTCGATGTCGCGCCAGCGGTCGGCCCATGTGGCCCAGCCCCAGGTGCAAGTTCGGTGGACGAGGTAGAGGTCATGCTTGGCGGTGTAGGCAGCGGGCAGTTTGATGTCGACATTCATGCCGCCGACGGTCCAGATGTCCTTGCGGTTTTTGTAGACGTCGAGGGCGCGGTTCATGTAGGGGAGGAACTGGGGGATGGTCTCGATGTCGTCCTCCAGTACGATGATGCGGCCAGCGTGGTTGATAATCTTGGTGATGCCGTCGATGATGGATTGTGCCAGCCCCTTGTTCTGTTCGGCCATGTGCAGGTGCACCTCCTTGAATCCACCGATGTGCGATATGATATCGCGCACTGCGGCGATGCGCTGCAGGTTTTCTGAAGTGGCATCAGGCTTGGGGCCGTCGGCGAATACGTGCAGCACACTTTCGTTGGCCCCTTCGTTGCAACGAAGCGCCTCCAGTGTGCGGCGTGTATGCTCGGGGCGATTATAGACAAAGAGTGCTATCGGAGCATTCATATTTTGATACGGATATGCTGAAGCCATATTTTCGCCATCGGCGAAAACTATCGTTTAAGCATGGAAATTGGATAAAGAAGTGCTTTGCCAAGGCGGAAGGCTTTGGCAGATCGCACGCGTTTAATCTCGGTAGCGAGAGCAACATGTTGATTGTTGAGTTTAGCGCAGTATGCTTGGAGTTTTTTATCGAGGAGGCGACGCGCCTCCTCGTTTTCGATGAGTGAGTATAAACTTGCCTGTGCCATGAAGGATTGGATGGTGTTTTTGAAATCAGAGCTCTCGCTTCCATTCCATATCCCCACCCCCATACGGTAGACTGCCATTGTGTCGGACAGATGTTTGATTTTTCCCTGCTCGGCATAAAGTAGGTGGCGAGGATAATCAAGAACAAAACTATTGGCCAGACGGCTTAGTTTGTGATCTACGATAGGATTTTGCCGATAGAGAGCCGATGCGGTGTGGATGTAATTGTACGGAATTAAATCAAGAATCGTGGTATCCTCAGGAATCTTAGATTCATCAGGAGTGGGCAGGAATTTGCCAGTGCGTTGGTCAAGAACATCGACATTGTGGAAACATCCGGAGAAGTCGGGATGCGACTCCATGAAGTCAACTTGTTTTTGCAATTTCAGAGGATCAGTCCAGTAATCGTCACCTTCGCAAAAGGCAATGTATTTTGCATCGCAACAGGCCGCCTCCATAATGCGAAGGAGAGAGCCGTCATGTTTGGACCACTGGTTCTCTGTTTCGAGGATTGGATGTATGATATCGGGATAGCGTACAGCATAATCTCGAATGATGTCGGCAGTTCCATCGGTGGATGCATCGTCATGAACCACGGCGCGAAATGGGAATGTGGTTCGCTGCATGACGAATCCGTCAAGACATTGGCGGATATAGTCCTTCTGGTTGAAGGCAACGCAGTGGATGGTAACGTTGGGATTGGAGTAGGCCATGAGGAATCGCTAACTGTTTTGCATTTGAAAATAATCAGTCTCAAGAATTGCTAGATGGATCTGATTGTGCCATCGCCCATTTTTGAAAACGGTTTCGCGCAGGGAGCCTTCTTCTTTCCAACCACATTTTTGGAACATTCTGATAGAAGAAATATTGTCTTCAAGCACAAGTGCTTCGAGGCGATGAAAACAACGTTCCCTAAAAGCATAGTCCATCAATAGTTGCAGGGATTCGGTGCCTGCGCCCCGATTCCAGTAGGATCGATTGCCAATAAGTATGTGAACCATACCACAACGGTTGGAGAGGTCAATGTTGGTGATACCAACATTGCCTATGTAGAGACCATCCGCCTTAAGGCAAACGGCAAGACGAATATTCTTGCTGTCGTATATGGCATCTTCAATCCACTTTTTTTCATAGGCGGACGATACAAAAAATTTGCATCCTCCAAGTTGGGACCATATAAGGTCGTCGTTGCGCCAAGTGATGGAAGTCTGATAATCCATGGGCTCATGGGCCCTTAAATATACGATGTCACTATTCATGATGGGAGGATATAATATTTATGATTTTTTTCATGTCAGAAGCGTCATATCGTTGGTCGATAGGTAGAAAACAGGTGTTTTGAGCAAGCATGTATTCGCATGTGTCGGCACTTACCCACTGAAGCACATTGGGCCAGTATGTGGCAACAAATATGCGTTCTTCAATAAGTTTGTGCTTTAGATTTGGTGAGTCAGACAAGTAGGGATATACTAGGGGTACATCGTTGGGAGTTGTCGCAAACTGTAAAAAATTGCTTGTTTTGAGAGCATTATCAAGAGTGCGATAGTTGTCTATGCGTTGAGCACGCACGGTATCGTAATCGATGTTTCCCAGCAGTGCCTCGGTGAGATTAGACATCCTCCTAAGCGGTGTATTTGCCAAATCCTGTGTATTGGCGTTGAAGTCGGGATAGCCTTCGGACGCTCCGAGATCAATTCTCTTCAGCAGATGCGAACACCGCTGATAACTGCAGTCCTGCTCCAGCAGCATAGTAAGAGGGGAGTCGGTGAAAAGATAGGCTCCATCGGGCAGACCGAAGAACTTACGGGCGGAATAGAATGTGTCCACGTCCGCACAGGGAGGGGAGAAGAATGCCTGCGTATGATCGGCAATGAGGTGTTTCCCATAGTATTTGCTTAATTTTTCTACACATTGTGTTTTGAGACCAAAATAGTTGGTATATAAGAAACCTTCGTTTTTTTCAAGTTGTGGCAGGGCAGTGGGTTCTAGTTGGTCATTTATGTAGTAGAATTTGTACTCAATATTCAGTTTCTGTAGTGGAACCAACATTGCCTCGCATGTGTAGTATGGAATATACACTTTGCGATAGTTGCGAGTTCGTAAGATGTATTCAAAGGCGTTCGTGCCGGAGTTTAGCCGGATAGCGCCAGCGTGGAGATGATTGCCATTGCGCACCTCCAGTTCCAAATATCCCCCAATGGTGTGGTTTTTAATCATGGTGCGGGTGCTGGTCGACAACGATGTCAACCCAGCCAGCGGGGTTGGATGTAATGTCGATGAGCTGCTCTCTGGAGTCGAAGTGAAGGAGAACGTCTCCGAGGGACATGTTGGCTCCGGTGAAGGGTTTGATGGCTGTACCGAAAGGGAATGCTAAATCAAGCATTTTTATGTTTTTTTTAAGCTTTTCGTTGAAATTGATGGAACGAAGCCATCCCGACAATCCTTCGTATGGATGGATAGAGTATGTTCCCCAAACGCCCTCGATGGCTGTGGGTGGGCGCAAATCCAGAGGGAGACCAACGGCATTGCGTACTTCATTCTCAATGTAATTCGTACCCATAGCCATGTCTTGTAGAAGAGCAATGTGGTTTCCACCTCCTCTGGGCGAAACCTCCATCAGATAGGTTTTCCCATTGGAGCAGATTCTGCATTCCACATTATAAATGCCGTTTTGGCATTGCAGAAGATGGAAAAGTCTGTTGAGTTGATGTGTTAAGTCCGACTGATATTGAGTTGGCATGGACGTAGGCCATATCTCCAGAGTTGGGACAAGGGGGTTGGTAGCATTATGGTCGAACATTTGGTCGGAGAATATGGGTGCGTCAACGACACCTCCGATGGTAAAAATGTCTGTGCTTGATTGGAAACCGACAGTGTCAAGAAAATCCTCAACGATAATCCGTTTGGACAGGGAATTGTCAAATGCCTCTTTAACAGCCTCTTGTATGTGCTCCTTGTCGTGGACTACAGTTACACCCTTGCTACCGGCGGAATCAACGGGTTTAACGATTACGGGCCATGAGATGTTGTCTACATCAAGGAGCGCCTCTTCGGTCGACGAGTAGTTCTTGGCAGCCGGGCAATTGAATCCATTGTCGGCAAGGAACCGACGGAAGGAAGCTTTGTCTTGCAGGATGCAAGCAGATTCATAACTACATTGGAAAGGTAGCCCCATCTGCTCGGCAACATATGCTGCCGTGACAACCCCGGGATCCACGCCGAAAGACATGATGCCGCTGATGTTCGCTGTGCGCGCTGCTTCTAGCACAGCTTCCTTGTTAATAATACTTAAATTGAAATAATCATCAGAATACTTGTGTGCCGTATTGTCAGGGAGGTAGTCTGCCGTGATGACATATATACCCAGTTTGTGAGCCTCTTTGATAACTGGAAGCAGAAAACGTGTCCCGCCGAGAAGCATTAGTTTTTTCATCGTTTAATTAATGATATAATTTTTTCTTGTACCTCCTCGGTGAGCTCATGGTGTATGGGGAGACAAATCACCTCGTTGGCCAGCCGTGTGGCGATGGGAAGGTTTTCCGGATTAGCAGAAGTCAGGCCACGATAGGTGCTGAAAGTACTTATCAACGGATAAAAGTAGCGTCGTCCGTAGATGCCGTGTTTTTGTAGCTTGAGGTAGAGTTCGTCGCGCGATATGCCGTATTCCCTGGCGTTGACGAAAATGGGGAAGTAACCGTAGTTGTGCCGTATTCCAGGGATGTCGTTGAAGAAGCGTATTCCAGGGATGTCGTGTAGAGCTCCGCGGTAACGTGTCGCAATGTGTTTGCGTTTTTCGATGGCAGCGTCTACCTGTTGTAAATTTAACAGTCCGTAGGCAGCCCTAATTTCATCCATTTTGCTGTTGATGCCAGGAGCCACCACTTCGGTTTCGTTGGCGAAACCGAAGTTCTTTAAATAGTCGATGCGTTGCTTAGCTTCTTTGTCATTTACAATCAATGCTCCACCCTCAACTGTATTGTAGACTTTTGTTGCGTGGAACGATAGGGTAGACATATCGCCGCAGGTAAGAATGCTATGGTCGTCGCGGTGGACACCAAAGGCATGCGCTGCATCATAAATTATTTTGAGCCCATATCTGTCGGCGATGGTCTGAATGCGGTCGGTGTTGCATGGAATACCGTAGCAATGCACCGGCATAATCGCGGTGGTGCGAGGTGTAATGGCAGCCTCTATCTTTTTAGGATCCATGCCGCAGGTATTCTCTTCAATGTCTACAAACACAGGGTTGCACCCATTCCACCAAATGGCGTGAGTGGTGGCGACAAAACTATAGGGGGATGTGATAACCTCGCCGGTAATGTGCAATGCCTGTAAAGCAGTAATAAGAGGAAGCGTACCGTTAGTGAAGAGTGACAGATACTTGACACCCAGATATTCTGCCAAAGCCTTTTCCAACTTTTGGTGGAAACTGCCATTGTTGGTAATCCAGCGTTTGTCCCATATTTCTTCCAGCAGGGAATGGAAATCATCCAGTGGCGGAAGGAGAGGAGAGGTGACGGTGGTCATAGGTGAATCAGATGGATTTGGATGGGATGTAATTAGTAAGGAGGAAGAATTCGGTGAGAATGTCATTCATAACCGTTTAGTTTGCGAGATATCTGCAGTATTTTATAGTATTGATTTTCTGGTGCGTTTATATTTTAATCCAAGAGGAGGGTATGATGTCGGTTTTGTCTCCGTCGGAGGTCCATTGCTTTGGGGCTACGACAATCTTGTCGGTATTGGGATTGAGCCACGCTCCCCACCAGCTGAAGGTGCTGTTGGCGATGATGTTGTGATGGCAACGGCTCATCAGGTACATGTCCTGCCAGCTTTCGCCGCCATGATTCCAATCCACATAGACAGCATTCTCAAGCGGCAGGTGGCTGCGGCACCAGCCAATGTCATCGGAGAAGATATAGGGTATGCAGGGACCCACTCGCTGCTCAATATATTGTAGTCCGTGATGGTAGTAGTCGAGCGAGTAGGTGTCATATTTCCCGTTCTCGTTCAGGTAGTCGCCACGGCGTATGCGGATGGAGAGGCATTGCTGGTTAGCCATCTGCCTGGCCGCTTCGATTGATTTGGTATTCAGCTTTGCGGTGTTGAACCGGAAGGCTTTGCGTACCTTATCGGAACAGCGGGCGAAATACTTCTCACTTTGATAAAACCCCATGTAGTGCCTTGAAAGGCAGCGGCCCGTGCGCGAGCCGTCGTAGTCGTCCTGCCGGTAGGCAGACAGTAGTTTGGGTAGGTGTTGTTTGATGACTTTGTATCTCGAGAGACGACCTTTTTCCTTGATGTCAAAGAGGTCAAATATCAACAGTCCGCCATGGGTGTCGACGCTGCGGTTGCAGTCGAAGAGCATTAGCGAGAAGGGATGCTTTTGCCGCACAGCCAGCGCGTTGGCATACTGGAACATCTGGTTGCCCAGCCATCCTTGGAAGAGTGTCACATTGAACAGCGGCATGTCAACGGAGGAGTAATTGTCTTGCCCAGTGAAGGGTTTCGGTAGGGCCTTGCCTAAATTGTTGAGTGCGTGTGGCGATACGGACTACATATCGTTTAGAGTAAAACATACGGATTCAATTTTATAGTGGGGAAGAACCTTGTTCCTTAGCACATTAATCTTCTCATTTAGAAGGTCAGGTTTGAAATTTTTTCGTTGTCGTTTGACCTCGGCCACCAGAGCCTCGCCCTTTTTCAAGCCAAGTGCGACGATGTCAATCTCGTTCTGGTCGCCTTTGCTTTCCCACCAGGAGCCTATGCTGGAATACTTCATGCTCTCGGTCATCTGCTGTATGAAATAGCGTTCCAATGTTTTGCCGGAGAAGGTGGGATAGTCATTGAGGATAATGTTGTTCAGTGCTGAATAGTTGCCGAGCTCGACCAGCGACTGGTTGCCATCGATATATCTGAACCAAAAGTTTAGGAAGGGGTCCTTGATTGCGTAGCGAACCGTTTGCGAACCGGGTTTTGCCAACATCGGACGCCGCTTCTCAACCAAATTGTACGTGTCTTCCAGTTTCTTCAGATAGCCTCCGATGCTGACATTGGGCATGAGGCCTTCCAGTTTGGATTGGGTGTTGTACCCGTTTGCAATCCCTTGCAGGATTGAGAAGTAGGTGTTGTATTTCTTGCCAAATTCTTGTATCAGCATTGAGCGTCCCTCGTCGATGAAAGGAGAATTTGGCTGGCAGATGTTGGCAATCATCTCGCTCACGGTAAATGCTCCATTGTCCATCATCATTTCGATGTATTTGGGCACACCGCCTGTGAAAGTGTAAAGGGCAAGCAAGTCGTCGTTCTGGTAGTTTGGTGCATTGTCACGGAGGATTTCCTTCAGAGTACTGGTAGAGAAAGGTTGAAGGTGTATTGTGCGGTCGGCTCGCCCAAACAGAGGTTCCTTTCGGTCGGTGAAAATATGTTGCATCATCGAGTAGGCCGAGCCACTGACCACAAAGTTGATGCGTGTCTGTTGGCGGTACTGATCCCAGTAGTTTTGGATGTGGCTGAATATGGCGGGATTGACGCTCTCGAGTTCTTGAAACTCATCGATGATAAGGGTGTAGGCCTGCCGGCGGCCCTCTTCCATGAGGAATCGGAAGAAATCAGCGAAGTTGTTTATGGGGGGGACAAAAATTCCTAGTGCTTGCGATGCTTCGCGGCAGAAAGCCTGGCAGAGGATGGCCTCGCTGCTTTTTGCGACAAATAGGTAAAGAAAGCGCTGGTCAGACAGCGCTTCGCGCAGCAGGAGAGTCTTTCCGATGCGTCGGCGTCCGGTCAGCACTGTTAATCTAGAATGCGAGGAAAAAGCCCGACTCCTCACGTTTTTCAGGAAAATGATTTCTTCGTCTCGATTGTAGAATTTCATGTTGCAACAGAGGTTAAATTAACGGCTGTTGTTTTTTTGCTTTACCCTATTTCTCTGGAATGTTGTGGGTCACGCGTAGAAGTGAGTACCGGATGCATTGGGAAATGTCGTATCGCATCACGCGGAACCAGTTGTGCTCATACAAACGGAAGTAGGCCCGAAAGCGGAATGGTATGAAGAGGGGAGCCAAGAAGTTGTGCAGGTTTTTGTTGCGAGAAGCGATGTGGTCGATGCGTTCTTTGGCATGGTTGGCTTTTAGCATGGATAGAACCTGGGTGGTGTCGCGGTTGGGCCAGAGCTCGCGGAGGTGGTCGTAGTAGGTGTGCCACTTGGAGGCTTTGCCGTCCACGGGGATTTCGAACACGGTCTGTCCTTTGTCGTGGCGGCGGTAGTCGATGAGGGGTTTCTTGATTGCTCCGAGCACACCCAATTCGGCCGCACGCAGGGCAAGGGCGTAGTCGTGCAGGATTTGCTTGGTGCAGAGTTTGAAGGGGTCAGCCTTGTCGAGGAATCGCTTACGCACGGCCATCGTGGCGCCGGTGGCGTGGTTGCGGGTCAGGAAGCTTTCCAGTTCCAGGCCTGCATAGTACATCCGCCGTTCTTCCTGTTGGAATGTCATTTGAAACAGGTTGCCGTAGGCTGGCAGGTGCTCACCGGAGGAGTCGATTATCAGCGCGTCGGTGAAAACAACCTCATGCTGCGGATGCCGATCGAAGTATTCGAGGATGGTTTCGACTTTATTTGGATGCCAACGGTCGTCTTGGTCGGCGAAGAATATTATGTCGCCCATGCACAGCGATGCCGCTTTTTTGAAGTTTTCCACTACGCCAAGACTCTTTTCGTTACGATGGAGCTTGACTTTGCCATCGCGCTGCATCTTCTCTATGATGCCAATCGTTCCGTCGCTGCTCCCATCGTCGCACACCACAACCTCATCCACGGGGAGGGTCTGCCTCAGGATAGACAGCAGCTGCTCTTCAATGTAGCTTTTCCCATTATATGTACACAAGGCAACCGAAAGTGTCATTTCTTAAGCGAGCCCAGCGGTTTAAGGAGAAGCTTGCCCAGCCTGTATGCCTTTGACTGGCGAAGGTGTCGCACCTCCTCCTTGGCGTTATCTAATTCTTGGAGAATCTGTTGCAGAACATCGTAAAGTTCGTTTCCGTATATAGTCACAGGCTTTAAGCCTCGCCTCTCGCAGGCATTTAACCGGACTCTCATATTGCAGGAAAAGGCCGTAGACCAATTCCCTCCTTGCGAAATTTGGTTCGGCGTGCTGCGATACTTGTATGTGAACTTGTCCAGTACACATACTGGTGCCACCTCCTCCAACTTGAAGTACAGGTCTTGGTCGACCGCAGCAGGCAAGGTTTCATCTATTCCCTGTGTTTCAGCATAACGAGCCTTCTTGAATGATGTGAAATGCTCTGGCGCATAATCTTTGTTTTCAAGGTAGGTGCTGTTTGGCGAAATATAGAGAAGCCGAGATTCTTTTATTACATTCAGAGCGGTGTCGCAGTGATAGAATCTAGAAAAACAGCAAGATACATCCTCCCGCTGGAGGTGTACCTCCACATGATCCGCTAAAGCATTGGGAAGCAACACATCATCGGCATCAAGGAATCCACACAACTCACCCTTTGCTAATTCCACGCAGCGGCGTTTGCTGTAACCGCATCCTCTGTTGCTTTCATTCAAGTGGATATGAATGCGTGTATCCTTTGAAAGCGAGGCATAAATGCCACGGGACTCATCCGTAGACCCATCATCCACAATCACCACCTCCCAGTTCGTGTACGTCTGCTCAACCACGCTGTTGATTGCCTCCTGCAGGTATCGGCCATTGTTATAGTTGGCAATCAGTATAGAAAACAAGGGTGTAGTCATGGGTTTGTTTTTAGAGTCTGGTACAAGTCATAGTGGTCGAAGACAGCCTTGAACTGAACGTCATTTGGGCTTTCTTCGGCACATATGTTTGTATGATACAGTGCATCGATATGAGACGATGGTAATTCCATGCAGTGCCCCATTGGGTCGGTCGTTGGAACTTTTATTGCCATAGTCCCGTGTCGGCGAGCCATGGCATAGAACCAAACATCGTCGGCAGTTGGGCACAATTGCATAAAAGCATCCTCTTTAAGCACTTCCTTGTCAAGACAGTGTGGCGGATAAAGCACCCCCCCCACTCCCGTTGGAAAGTTGAGAGGCGACGGATTTGGTGTGGCTTCACAGTGCTTCCACTCGAGGTATTTCCTCGGGCTACCATCTTCGTTCAATGTTATCCGATGCATTCGGCAGGCACAGACAGCCGTCGGATTTGTTATGTGGACGTGAACCATCCTCTCTACAAAATCATACTCATATATCGCATCGTCGTCTATGGTGATGATGCAAGCCTCTGGGTTCTGCTTTAGCGTGTATATCAACTTCTTATAGCTTTTGATATCCTTGCAAAAGCAAATCTCTAGTCCACGGCGTTGCTGCCTCAGCAACGTGGAAGGAATGGGCTGGTTTTTAAACTCCTCCTCGGAAAGCCACAGCACTATTCTATTGGGACGAATAGAACCCTGCATGATCGACTCTATCGCCAAATACACATCATATATACGTTGCCCGAACGATGTCAGCGAGACTATCACTTCATGGTCGCACATCTTTTCGTCCGTAACGCCCTTTTCCTGACATGTCTGTGTGAAGTAGCGCATCTGATTAATGCGTATCTTCACTAACTCTAATTCAGCAACTTCTTGTCGCCGATGCACCTCCCGTAGCAGCGCACGGGTATTCCTGTCATGGCGGACTATGTTGCTAATATATCGAGTGATTCCCATCAGTGTGTGTTTTTTTTGAAGATTTTTTTTTACAGATTGTTTCATGTAGGACTTGCACCTCATGTAGTAATAGTTTCCATAAAGGAGACGATGTTTCCAGCCCCTGCTCCATCCATTCTCAGGCCAGAAGGCAGCATCTGTATCGTTTAAGTGCCTTACGGCAAGCCGAAATCCTTTATGCGACGAACTGTCAAGCGCCTGCTGTGCAGCTCTCTTTAGGTAGTGAAGTTTTGCAACGACAATTTGCTGATAATAGACGGCCTCTTTATTTGAAAGGAAATTTTCAACGGCTTCCCAGCTGGCAAACTCCTGGCGAAATAGTTCTGTCTGGAATTTTTTGCTCTGCTTGGCCACAAGCGATGACTGATTTAACCTATTATAGTGATACAAGGCTTTCTCTAAATGCCCAAATGTCCGCGTATAGTAGGCGGCCTGCACCAGTAGCAATTTGTCTTCAGAATAGTTGCAACCAGGGATACAGTGTATATTGTGGTCTTGGAAAAGCGAGTGTCGGATGAGTCTCCGCCACAAAACCATGATATAACCAGCCACCATATTGCTGTATGCCATCATCATTTCGTGCTTGTCCTTGTAGCACGGCTCCACCAAGGGCCTTTCCCCATCATCAGTATGCATCACAGCATCGCACCACACCATGTCGTAGTCGCCCTCCGTTTGCTTGGTCACCAACTGTTCTACCATGTCAGGCTCTACCCAGTCGTCAGCATCCACAAAGCACACAAAGTCGCCGGTGGCCTTCTCGATGGCTTCATTGCGGGATGCGGCTATGCCCAGGTTTGTCTCATGGTGAGCAATGATAATCCTGTCCGGGCGACAAGCATACTCTTTCACCAACGATTTCAGCAAATGTGCGCTGCCATCCGTGGAAGAATCATCAATGAATACATACTCCAAGTGCTGATATGTTTGCTCAAACAAACTCCTGACGCTCCGCTCAAAGTATTGACCGGGATTGTAAAATGGGACAAGCACACTGACCTTGTACATGCTGCACTATATGAATGGTATGCGGGAAATACTGTGACTCCGACAGTACTCAGAATAGTCTCTCCATGCCTTGCGCCAGCCTAGCGTGTAACCTTCTTTGATGGCACAGCGAATCAACCGGTAACGATGCTCTTGGAAAGCGTCGTAGAACAAGAGCGGCTGGTCATATACAGAGTATCCGCCTTGTTTGATAAGCAACTCTTTCAGAAGCAATCCATCCCACCTTATCATCAGCGCTTTTATATCAGTCGATCCCACCAGCCCCGTTGATAGTTTCTCATAGTGATATATGGGAAGGTTCACCTTTCCGAAATGTTTCACTGCAAGTGCCACTCTGGCAGAATAGACCTCGTCGTTGCCATACATGACTTCTTCAAACCGTATACCATGCCGTTGTATCAACGCCCTCTTGACCATCTTTATCCACGGCGTAACCAAACGTCGATAAAGAAAGGGTATGTGAGTGTCATCCACAATAACGGTGGAGTCTGGTTCTTTATCATTGTATGCGCCATACCAGTGTTCAGACTTATCGCTGCATACATATCTCGCACCGTATGCAACTACGTCATATTCGTCAGGTATGTCCATGTCCAAAAGCTTGATGAGGTTTTCGGTGTAGAAGTAGTCGTCGGCATCGGCAAAAAGTATCCATTCGCCACGCGCGTGGTTCAATCCGACGTTCCTGGCGTAGCCTGCTCCGCGTCCCTCTTTGGTGAAATAGATGGTTGTGTCGCTTCGGTCTTCCCCAGGGAACTGGGTGAAGTTGACTATGGCGGGGTCGCTGTTGTCATCAATGACAATTATCTCCAAATCATCTCTCATCGGGACAGAGTCCAGGCACCGTTGCAGCAACTGAGGACTGTTGTGGTGAGGAATGATGAGCGTGTATTTTGTGGTAGATGGGGGCATGTTTTTTTACAGCCAATGGGTACCGGCGGTTCTGTTTTGTTGACGAGATTGGCCTATTAGTTGCCAGTTGGAAATCTGCTCGTCGATCTGTTTTATACCTTTCAGTTGCCCGGTGAGAATTCGTCTGACCTTCTTTCTCTTGAGCAGTTGTATTTCTTTATCGATGTTGATATTCTGGTTAACATCGCCCATTTTTTTCCTTAGTTCGTAGAAGGGGGTCTGACTGGATATTGTGAGATACTTCTGGTGGTCGCCTTGTAAACTTTCCCTATCGTGGCAAATGGTACATGCAGTATTTACGATGATTCTGAATCCATGGAAGTATACCCGTTGGCAATAATTGTTGTCCTCTCCGTAGTGGCGGAAAAGCAATGTGTCAAACCCCCCGACGGTTTCAAGACACAGACGGCTGATTAGCCATGCGGCGGCATTGACAAAGGGCACTTCGTAGCAGGGTTTGATGCTGTGCATGTAGGCATCAGAGGTAAACTTTGACCCCATATACTGCGCAAATTTGAAATCGAGTTCGCTATATGCCCCATTCAGATGCACGGGCGCTGCGATACCCACTTTGTCGTTGTCTTGGAATGTTTTGACCAGCTCTGTCAGTGTGTTTGGTTCTACCCAGGCATCCTGATTCAGCAGGAAGACGTAGTCGGCGCCGTCGTTGAGTGCCTTACGCATGCCGATGTTGTTGGCTTTGGCGAAGCCGAGGTTTTCTTGGGATTCGATGAGGTGCACCTCGGGGAAGCGCTCTTTGATATATTCGGCACTGCCGTCGGTCGAGGCGTTGTCGATGACGACGACGCTGGTGGGTGTCTCCGAATTGCGCAGGCTGCCCAGACAGCGGTCGTACCAGCGCATGCCGTTGTAGGTGACTATGATGGTGAAGATGTTCATGCTTGGTTTAAAGATGTCGGATGACGTCGGCGACGCGCTGAACGAACGCGTCAGAGAACCTTTTAATAGTGGACAAAGTATCGTGTATTGACCTGTCATTCACCTACTATTTATTAATCAACCCTAGAATTACCCTAGAATTACCCTAGAGTTACCCTAGAATTACCCAGGCTTTATGGTGACGTAAAATGGTGCTGATACTCAATGCTATAGTTGTAAGTTCTGTTTCGTATGGTTTTCTTGCGCGGGGCATTCTTTTTTTTGTGCTGCGAGATGCAGAGCCCTATGTGCAATTTTCTTGACACGAGTGCGGAAAATAGAGCGGTCGTAGGAAATGAAGTGTCGGTACATGGTACCGTATTGTTGCCTGTAGGTGGCGAGGTGGCGCAGTATGTAGAGGTAGCAGAAGATTGAGCGCGAGAAACGTGCTCGCTCCTTCGCAAACCGCAGGTAGGCCAAAGTATCGTCCGTCAAGGGGAAGCGCCACCGATGAGCGCGCGAGATATTGACATTGGGGTCAAGGATATGCAGCTCGTTGAATCGCCTTTCGGCACTCTGCATGTTTTGGGGGATGCTCATCTCTTGGCTGTCGTGCATGCGGTATCGTATCAGGGCTTGAGGAAGGTACCCGAGTGAGTGACTCTGTATGGCCAAGAGTGAGATCACCTCATCATGCAGTATTTGTGGTGTGCAGTAGGCGGCGAAGTCCATCTTCCCCCGTATGGCCATTGCGGCGCCCGTGGCATGGTTGCAGTAGAAGACGGGAAGTTCGCATCCTGCATCAAAATAGGCTTGGTATTTTGGTCCAAAACCGATTCTGTTGAATAAAGTGTCGATTTCATTGTCCGCCTCCGATGTGCTAAAAAGATGGGCATTGGAAAACACTACTTTCTTTGATGGGTTTTCGCGAAACCACTGTAAGATAATTTCAACTTTGTTGGGATACCAAATGTCGTCTTGGTCAGACAAGAATATGATATCGCCATAACATAAATTTACGGCTTTCTGAAAATTGGCGCAAACCCCGAGGTTGGTTTCATTGCGGTAAATCCGAATTTTGGTCGGTGTTTCCGAACGGAAAGATTCAATGATTTGCAGTGTATTATCAGTACTTCCGTCATCGCACACAACAATCTCATCGACGGGCATGGATTGTCGTAGAATGGATTCAATCTGTTCCCGGATGTATTGGCCGCCATTGTAGGTGCAAAGTGCGACAGAAAGTCTCATGTTGTTCAACCCCGTTTGGTTTTTAAGGATGATTGCCAGAGTTTTAATCTGAAGTATTGACGCATGAGAAAAGCTATGAGTCTTGGGTTTGGGGAACTAGCAATCTTCCTGTATAACAGAAGCAGCTGCTCTCTTTTGTCAGTTCCATGTAGTTTATCGTAGTAGTAGAGGATTGTGTTTTTGCTTAAAGGAAGTCGCTTGTTTTTCCCAGTATCATGATAGATATACTTAAAATGTGGTGAATTCCTGACATTTTCATGGTCGGATAGGAAGTAAGGACATGCCAGTTTTGTTTTCCATAACGCGTAAGGGAATGATAATTGGTCCCGTCGCGAATATTTGTCGATGCAGTCCCACCATAGTCTATCGAAATCCTGTATTATCTTCTGGGAATGTACGCGGAATAGAAATCCCGTTTCCCACAAGCCATTGTCGGACGGATATTTTTCTTTCAGAAGACGGTGTGTCCAGTCAAGATACGTGCGTTCTTGTTCCCATCCGATTAGGATTAATTTATCAGCCTCGGAATATACACAGTTGCGCTCCGTGTGACACATACTGGATATTAGTACTCCGCTATCAAAAAGGTCTTTTATGCGTGAAAAAACAAAGTCAGACGTGATAATTATATTGCCATCAACCCAAACACTAGCTTGATATTCAGTCAATAGTTGTTCGGGATGGGTTTTCACCCAGCGTGCAATTCGTGTTGGGTCTGGGTTGGTGTACGGGATTTTGCGCACCTGCCAAATGCCCAATTTCTCTTCAGAAACATCGTTGGAAAACAAGATATAGTCAAACCGTTCGTCAACTGCTTCCGGTTGGAGAATGTTGTCATAGCCACCAACGATTGCTGTATAGACGGCAAAACGGTTCATGATGTTACCTTTGTTTTACTGTTGCCTGGTTCCATATACGATCAACAGGAATCATGCAGAGCTTTCTAATTTGGTCTAGGGTTACCGACACACAGAATCTGACGACTATCCATACAACAGCCACACCAATATAGGTTATGCCAAATAATTGTCCCAGGAATTCTTCTGGTAGACATTTGAAGACAGGCAGATTAAATAGATATACGGCCAAAGAACTTTTGGCAATGATGTTGATGTATTTGTTATGGAAATCAAGGGTGGTAAATAGGCAGAAAAATGAAATCGATGCAGACAAAGTAAACGGATTATTATATGTGGTAGGTCTCCATGTTGGTATGTGTATCCATGTGTAATTGACTATTGTCAAGAAAGCCCAAATAAGGCTGGATCCTATAAATACACAATACAACTTGTTTTTATGTTGCTTGATTTTATTCGCGGTAATGTATTTGCGAATATAGCCAGCAATCAGGTATAACCAGATGAAATGTCCTACAGAATAGCCAGTGTTGTTAAAAATGTCTACATTGCGGATAAAACCAAAATACAGGCAATAAACAGAAAGGATGATAATTGCTCGCCTATAATTGGTTTTACTCATTTGTTCCATTGCTGAATTAAGCACTGGAGAGAGGAAGTATAACGCCGTATAAGCCAAGATAAACCACTTGGAGGTTTGTGTCATGGATGTAAGCGATTTGAGGATAATAGTTCCAAAGGAAAGCAATTCCCGATGAAAGACGTAGGTATCCATCAAACAGTTAATGAACATATAGAACGCACAGAAGATAAATAGATTTAAGACACCTTTCCATTTAATTTTTATGCCAAAATAACCAGATATAAGAACGAAAAGATTGACTCCTATATAAACAAAACTATTGGCGACTGTGGCGATTTGCCACCCATCATCAAACACATTACCATATACAATGCTCCCTTTGTATTTTTCAATGATTGTATGGTGCATTGTAATCATCAAAATGGCAATTATTCGCAATAATTCCATGTTTGATTGGCGTGACTTCATTTTAGACTCCAGATTATTTTCCACATCTCCCTTACCTTATTTTGAATTTTGGACACGCTGGCCTCCAAAGAGGCTCTTTGTTTTTTGTTCTTTTCTTCGTCCAGTATATTTTGTAGCAATACTTGTTGATTTTCGGGAGAATCGTTTATCTCAATCATGCCATTCTCTACACCATAATCTTTGAATAACTCTTGGTATTTGTGGCTCCATCCGGTGGCAATACAGGGTACACATGTGTTTAATGCAGATGCCACTCCATGAAAACGGGATGAAATAACACAATAAGCAGTAGAGATCATGCCTTTTACTTCTAGTGCATTCAGGTTATCAACAAGTTCTATGGGAGAGTCAAGGTTCTGTATTATTTGTGTTGCAATTTTTGTATCGGCGTCTCCTTCGTGATTTAGAAGATAAGGAATCTTGCCATAAGTCTGAGCATGAGAGATTATTTTTTTGACGAAACCAAGATACTCATCGAAAGTTAAGTCGGATTTGTCAAATAAACGGCAATTGGGGATAATGCAGACGCCTCCATACAAATGTTTGTATTCTGGAGGAATAATTGGGGTGACCAACGACGTGTAATCACAGAACCTCTTTACTTTTGACATGTTAATTTGAGCACACTCCTCAAGGTATGCCCACGATACATCATCCCGACAAAACACAATGTCAGCATATTTGTCGACTTCTCTGATTCCGTCTTTCATGCTCTTTTTGTTGAGAGGCCCAAATGCTTGTGGCATTAAAACGATTTTTGCACCATGTCGTTTATGCGACTCTAATAGATGACGTCGGTTTTCCATCCTCTTCTGAGAGTGGTTCCATACATCCGAGTAATGAAATCCACTCCCATCAATGAGATAGTCAGTCCCATTAACATAATATTTATCCTCAAAAATAGTTGATATCGGGATATGCAGTCTTTTACAAATACCTATGATATGGTTTCGTTTGCACCAGTCGCGAATTTTTTGAACGGGTTTTAGTCTTACATCTAATGTCGTGGAAATATAGTTCAACCCCTGTTTGGCCGAGTCAATGGGTAGATAAACAATGGAGCCTGGATCTTTTTTTTCTATCTCCTGCAGCATTGCATACATCATCAATTCTGCTCCCTTATTTAGCGTTCCAATACCTTCTAAAGTAACAATCATCTTATTTTTTGCTTTTTATAAAAATCAATGGTTTTCGCTATGAGTGTGTTAGAAAGCCTCAATCGTTGTAATAAAAATTTTTTCTTACTTTTCTTGTCAAATCTTGTTCTAGGATTAAAGCGAACCCTTTTTCCACGGTCCATTTGATTTATGGCACAAATATCTTCCTCATTTAATTGGAAATCAAATACACCAATGTTTTCTTTTATATGTATTTCGGAGGATGATGCTGGTATTGGTATACATTGGGTATCAATGTTCCATCTTAAAATAACTTGATTTACGGTCTTGTGATATTTGTTCGCAATATGTCTTAAAGTTTCATTGGCATTTAGTTCGTTGTCCATTCTCGCCAGGGGAGAATAGGACATTACTTGAATATTCTCATTTTTGCATAATTTGACCACCTCTTCTTGCTGAAATAGTGGGTGTCGTTCAAACTGGTTTATCATCGGTTTGACACGACATATTCTCAATATTTCTTTTAGATACCCGACATCAAAATTACATACACCAATAGCCGCGCATTTGCCAGTTAGATACAAATCTTCCATTGCTTTCCACTGCATTTTCCATAAATACGGGAAAGGCCAGTGCAGGAGATAGATGGTTCTATCTGCTTTTGTACCAAGTGCAGACATACTCTCAGCAAAGCACTCTTCAAGGTCTTTTGAACGCAAGGGTTGAGAGAATTTGGTAATAACGGTTATGTTCGAGTCGCCTACTTTGTGCAGTCCATTGCCGACGTATGCTTCGTTGAGATAGTTGTCGGAAGTGTCTATCATACGATATCCCTCATTGTACGCAATCGGAACATTATCTTCTAATACCTCCCGTTGTGGGAATGTTCCATAGCCAATGATTGGTATTTTGTAGCCGTTGTACAACTCTAATTCCTGCATTTCAAACGAATGTATATCTTGCTTTTAGGATTTGCAATGTGCTGTCGGGAACAAATCTGGAGATTTCGTCAAAATTCTTCTCTTTTAGCAATTGACGTACCAATGTGGCATTAATAATGGTTTTGTCCTCCGTGGCCAGACGTGGTATCTCTATAAATTCGATTCCATAGCGCGGTAGAATTTCATTCATTGTTTCATTGTACTTTTTAGTCACCACGTCGAATGGTTCTTCTCCGACAAAGCGTTTTGTGATATGGAGTGCAGGGGCAATTTTGCTTCCAAATATCTCTACATCTGAGGACATGTCAAACTCTTTCTCTTTCACATAATCTTTCATGAAGTATTCGGGGAAGGTTAGTGCAGATATGATATAATTTCCACTAGGTATTACACAAACGTTAGGCAGGTCTGCTGTACCATTTTTCACCATTTCAAAACGATCTTTGAATTTGAAGAAGGATTTATCCTCCTCTACTACGAAAATATACAACCGATCCACTGAAGAAGAAGATGCCTTTTCTATTAAGTAGCGATGTCCGAGGGTAAACGGATTGCAATTCATAACAATCGCGCCACACAAAGAAGCATTGTCATCTGGGTATTGTTCCTTTATTTGCTGGATATATTGTGTAATTTCACTATCAAAAGCCTCGTTGTGAGCATGTTTTTTGAGGTAATAGTTGATGTGGTTGGACGCGAGTTTGTTTGTATGGGTGTCGTCAAGGGGGCGGCATTTAAACTCGTGACTTATTAAATCCTGGCAGATTATCTGTGCAGCATTCCGATATCCGATAGCATTCATGTGTCCAGGATAATTGTAATAGCACCATGCTGCCTCTGGATACTGATGCCATTCATGTGTGATATCTTTATACCACATCCCACGATGTTCAAATTGTTTTAATAGGTGAGGATCCGGGTGGTGTGTGTAAAACAGTACCATGTCACCTTCTTTCATGCCAAGCATGTCCAACAAGAAATTGTGGTTGATATTTTTGTCCTCACCTCCCCATAAGCCATGGTTTATAACTTTTATATCACCATGGCCAGATTTATTAAGAATACATTGTATTTGGCTTGGAAGCGTGTCGCAATCCTCTACGGCATAACCAAATGCGCCGCAACGACCATATATGTGTAACGTCTGTTTATTGTCCAATGGTTGATGTGCGGTAATGCGTTTTCCTTCAACGATGTTAACGCATGTGCCTACAATGTCTTCATGGCATAAATATTTGCCTTTTTTAATGATTTGGGTTATTTTACCTAGATCTTCGATATGTTCTTTTGTTACATCATCCCCGATAAGTTCTTTGAATTCTGACATATAGAAGTCAATGTCTTCATACATCTTCGGAAAACTTAAGTCGTTTTTCATTCGACGTAGTCCAGAAGGGGTGTATGGATAGTCCTCTTCTTTGCCTACACGGTGGTAGAAGTATACTGGAACTTTCTTATGATGCAGAAGTAGTAGTGCTTCTTTGAATGCAGCATATTGCTGAGCAGTAGTTGTGATTTTTTGTGGCTCAACAATGTTTTTTATTCCGCATTTTTGAGCAAGTTTTCTAATAATCTTGTTTGATGATATTAGTATACGATGTCTGTGAGATAATACTCGCCAACTTTCCCTAAATGATTCTGCAAAAATGGCTTTCATGCCTAACTCCGAATAGTATTGTTCTATGAGAAGTCTGTCCTCTTGTGGTGTTTTTTTGCAAGAATAATTTAATGCTTTTTGAACCAAGCGATACACTTTTTTTAGATTATTTGTCTTGGGGGAAATTTGTTTTGACAAACACATTTCTAGTGCCTTGTTGTAACCATGTTTTGCAAGCAAAGAAAAGAACAATCTTCTTTTTTTATGTTGTAATGGAGGATGGGTAAGATGTCGGCAGCTTTCTATTGCGCAGTCTAAAGACGTAGTTTCATATGCAAGGTATTTGTCTGAATGATTCAACCACTCCTCACCTTTGGGTGAGTGCGTAATGACTAGTGATACGCCATTGGTTGGGTCCAGTGTAGTCCCCTTGTATTGCCAATAATCAGCTAGTGAGATGTCTGAAACTCTGTGCAGTGTCGCAAATGGGCATGATGCACACGAGGGGCGGTTGAACAAACCGTGAAGATAACCTCGGTGGAATGGATGTAATGCGGATAAGCAATGTTCGACACTGCCTTCATCAAATGTTATCTTGTACTGGTTGTTTCTCCATCCCTGTGACTTGTCTCGAAAAATGACATCAATTATTTTTCGATTTTCGCTTTTCTCCTTTTCATCCCGGTATGCATTCCACACACGTTTAGAGGGAATGCCATGGCACACAATATCACATGTAATGAGATTGTCATATTTTTTTTGCAGGAATGCCGTGAGCCCAGCAATCTGACATCCGACACCAGAAAACAAAACGAGTGTTCCCGAATCCAAGTCGGCTTTTACTTTTTCATAGATTCCGTCAATGTTGCTGGGAAGGTATTTGCTCCGTCGTAGTTTCTTAGCATCAAGTATATTGTCAGCACGAATATGTTTTACATGGTCGATGTCTGCTAGACAGGCACCGTAAATAATGCCGCCATGATCCAGCACAGTCTCTGTCAGTGCCCAAAACGCACCGCCCGAAGACACTTCAAGTAGTTCTTCATCGTTTCTTAATTGAGCAGCGAATGCTTGTGTTTTTTGAACAGGGGAGTCTGTTTTATGCACGATGACAGGACACGTATTCTCGCATTTATGACAAGAAATGCATGAATTGGTATCAATGTGCGGTTGAAGGAAGCCTTCACTATCCTCTTGCATAGTAATACTATTTGTCGGACAAATAGCTTTGCAAGCTTCACAACCACAGCATTCTGTGCTACCTGCAAGGGAGATCATGGTGGGTGTTATGGTTTTAGTATTCGAGCTCTTTCCCATCAATGCACCAGCAATGCTCTGCCAGCACGATGTGCCCTGAAACGTGCGTTGGCATTGAATGCCCTCCCACGTGGAAGAAATCATCGTCAAGCACCTCCATCGGAATTTTTGACCTTATAAAGTCCCCGGCATACTTGTTTACATTTATAAGAACGCTTAATTTGTATTTCCCTGCGGTGAGTGGTAAATGGGGGATGATCAAATCCGCGTAGTGAGATCCTTTGTGCATGTTAAAGTTAGAGTACTTCAAGTATGAAGCAAATGACATTAATGACATGTTTCGGTCGTCATTAACTCCAATGGATATATAACAGTTACTGGCAAAACTCTCTATGAGGTTCTCTATTTCGTAATGTATTCGTATTTTCAGTGCTCGGCCTGTATAAGGATATGTGGGAGTGTCATCGGTTGGATTAAGATACTGTAAATCAGTGATACGGGCTTGCCCAGTAACACCGGGTTCACGGGTTAATTCGGGGATGGCAATGTCCTCGTGTTCTGTATTCGCTTCAAGGTAGAAGTCTATCGAGTCGGTTGCTGTTCCCATAAATTCAACTGTACCATTTTTCAGCACAACACCGCTCCTGCACAGGCTTCTTACGCTATCCATATTGTGTGAAACAAATAACACCGTTCTCCCCTCTCCTTTAGAAATTGTTTGCATCTTCCCGATGGCCTTCTTCTGGAATTCGGCGTCGCCGACGGCAAGTACCTCGTCCACGACGAGGATGTCGGGGTCGAGGTGGGCGGCGACGGCGAAGCCGAGGCGGACGCGCATGCCGCTCGAGTAGCGCTTGACGGGAGTGTCGATATAGCGCTCGCAACCGCTGAAGTCTATGATCTCGTCCAGCTTGCGGGTGATTTCGGCTTTGGTCATGCCGAGGATGGCACCGTTGAGGAAGATGTTCTCGCGACCGGTCATCTCGGGATGCATGCCGGTGCCCACCTCGAGCAGCGAGGCGATGCGTCCCTTGGCACGAATGTCGCCGGTGGTGGGGCTGGTGATGCGGGAGAGGAGTTTCAGCAGGGTGCTCTTGCCGGCTCCGTTCTTGCCGATGATGCCCACGACGTCGCCCTGCTCCACCTTGAAGTCGATATCGCGCAGCGCCCAGACGAAGTTGCTTTCGCCCTTGGTGCCGCGGTCGTTGGTCTCGCCGATGGTCAGGTAGGGGTCTTCTTTCTTTTGCACGCTGGTAATCCACCAGCGCTTGATATCTTCGCGGAAGGTGCCGGTGGAGACGAGTCCGAGGCGGTAGAGTTTGCTGACGTGGTTGAATTCTATTGCTGTTGCCATTCTTTATGGTTTAGAAAGTCGTTGTATGCGAGGCGGATGCCTTCTTTCAGTTCGGTTCGGTAGGTCCAGCCGAGGGCGGCGGCCTTGCTCACATCGAGCAGTTTGCGCGGGGTGCCGTTGGGGCGGGTGGAGTCCCAGCGGATTTCGCCGCGGTAGCCCACGATGTCGGCCACGGTTTCGGCCAGGGCCTTGATGCTGATTTCCTTGCCGGTGCCAGCATTCACGGTCTCGTTACCCGAATAGCGTTCCATAAGGAACACGCACAATTCTGCAAGGTCGTCGACATAGAGGAACTCGCGCAGCGCGCTGCCGTCGCCCCAGCAGGTGACCTCGGGCAGCTCCCGCAGCTTGGCCTCGTGGAAACGGCGTATCATGGCGGGCAGCACATGGCTGTGCTCGGGGTGGTAGTTGTCGTTGGGGCCGTAGAGGTTGGTGGGCATAACGGAAATGTAGTCGGTGCCGTACTGCCGGTTGAGGTATTCGCAGTATTTCAGGCCGCTAATTTTGGCCAGGGCGTAGGCTTCGTTGGTGGGCTCGAGGGCGGAGGTGAGCAGGCAGTCTTCGCGCATGGGCTGCGGTGCCAAGCGGGGATAGATGCAGCTGGAGCCGAGGAAGAGCAGTTTCTTTACCCCATTTTGCCAGGCGGCGTGTATGACGTTCATTTCGAGTGTCATGTTGAGGTACATGAAGTCGGCCAGTGCCGCGCTGTTGGCGCCGATACCGCCCACCTTGGCGGCGGCGAGGAAGACGTATTCGGGCTTCTCGTCGGCAAAAAAACGTTCCACGTCGGCCTGCCGTGTGAGGTCGAGCTCGGTGTGCGTGCGGGTGACGAGGTTGGTGAACCCGTTGCGTTGCAATTCGCGCACGATGGCCGAACCCACCATACCGCGGTGTCCGGCAACGTATATTTTGGAGTCTTTCTGCATGGAGGTGGTTATTTCACGATGCCTTTTTCGAGGTATTCTTCGAGGTTGACTTTCACGCGGTGGGCTGCGTCGTCGGCGGCCACCTTGCGCATGTCGTGGTCCACCATAAGGCGCACCAGTTCTGTGAAGGGTGTTTTGGCGGGGTTCCAGCCGAGTTTGGCTTTGGCCTTGGCGGGGTCGCCGAGGAGGTTGACCACGTCGGTGGGGCGGTAGAAGTCGGGGCTCACCTCGACCAGCACGCGGCCGGTGGCCGTGTCGATGCCTTTCTCGTCGACGCCCTCGCCCTCGAAGCGTAGCTCGATGCCTGCTTCGCGGAAGGCCAGCTGGCAGAATTCGCGCACGGAGTGCTGTTCGCCAGTAGCCACCACGAAGTCGTCGGGCTCGGGTTGCTGCAGCATGAGCCACATGCATTCCACATAGTCGCGCGCATAGCCCCAATCGCGCAGCGAGTCGAGGTTGCCCAGCAACAGTTTCTGCTGTTTTCCTTGCTTGATGCGTGCGGCAGCGAGGGTAATCTTGCGGGTGACGAAGTTTTCGCCGCGGCGCTCGCTCTCGTGGTTGAAGAGGATGCCGTTGCAGCAGAACATGTTGTAGGCGTCGCGGTATTCCTTGATAATCCAGTAGCTGTAGAGTTTGGCCACGGCGTAGGGGCTGTAGGGGTGGAAGGGGGTCTCTTCGTTCTGCGGCACGGCTTCGACGCGTCCGTAGAGTTCGGAGGTGCTGGCGTGGTAGATGCGGCAGGTTTGGGCCAGGCCGCAGAGGCGCACGGCTTCGAGGATGCGGAGGGTGCCGGTGGCGTCGACGTTGGCGGTGTATTCCGGCACATCGAAGCTCACCTGCACGTGGCTCTGCGCGGCGAGGTTGTATATCTCGTCGGGTCGCACGGCAGCCACCACCTGCTGGATGCCCATCGAGTCGGCGAGGTCGCCATAGTGGAGGTGGAAATGCTCGCGCCCCTCAAGGTGTGCGATGCGTTCGCGGTAGTCGACGGAGCTGCGGCGGATGATGCCGTGGACGTCGTAGCCTTTCTCCAGCAGGAATTCGGCCAGATAGCTGCCGTCCTGTCCGGTGATGCCGGTGATGAGTGCTTTTTTCATTCTAGGGGGGGTTACATTTTATGCAGTATGCTGCGGGGTTTGGCGGCGTGGGCCGTGAGGCTGGCCATGAAGAGGCGCCATGCGGGGTCGTGGCTGTAGGCCAGGCGGTGTTTCCAGCGGTTGGCGCGGTAGCGGCGCAGCTTCCACAGCAGGCGTCCAAGGTTTTCTTCCTTATGCTCTTCGAGCGAGCCGTAGACGGTGTCGTGTTCCACGCGCCCGATGAGGGCTGTGTCTTCGCTGCGGTGCAGCGGGTTCTCGTTGCCGAAGCGGTGCGCTACTATCGCGTTGAGCACACCTACAAACCCTTCCATTCCGGAGTCTTTGGCCGCTTTTGCAACGACGTCCCAGTCGGCATCGCTGCGGTGGGCAGAGGCCAGCAGGTGCCAGTCGACGAGGTCGCGCAGGGTGATGCGGCTGGCGGCGAAGTGGCCTGCCATGTGGCGCAGGAGGAAGAGGATTTCGAAGGTGGGCAGTTGGGAGTGGGTAGTTGCCAGTTCTTTGAGTTGCGCCTCGAAGCGGCGGTTGCTGGGGGGAGTGTGGCGGTTGACGAAGTCGTAGTGGCTTTCGACGGTGACGCCGCGGTAGTCGTATTTGGTGTGGTGGTGCGAGTCGTTGCTCACCTGCACGCCCAGGTGTTTGGCTGCCAACTGGTCGGCTTCGTGGTGGCGAGAGTAGAAGTAGAGGTCGAGGTCGCTGAACTCGCGCAGTTCGGCTTGCGGATAGAGCCGGGCCAGCCGTGTGCCTTTGAGTACGAGGGTTTCGATGCCATGCTGTTGCATGAGGGCTTCGATTTCCTGCTGCACGCCCAGTTGGTGGCGGTACCAGGCGGCTGCTTTCTCGCGCTCGGAGAGCCAGGGGATGAGCACGTTGCGCGGCGGCTTCTGCTCTTGGGGCAGGTGGCTGAAGGCCTCGCTGGCGAGGGCGGCCACGTGGTTCTGTTGCAGCAGTTGGAAGAGGCGTTGCCAGTCGGTGCCTGCAGGAGCATCCGTGGGTTCACCCGTCAATGCACTGCGCAATAACCCAAACAATACCGCTACTTCTCCTGTCATATCCCCCTTTACCTCCTCACTCCTTTACCTCCTTACTCCTTACCTACTCAAAATCAAACCGTATCCATGAAGTTGCGCTGCTTCTGGTTGAAGACGATGACGCCGAAGAGCAGCAGCACAACCATTACGATGAAACTGTAGCCCAGCCAGTTCCAGCTGAATTCGCCTGCTCCGAGGAATCCGTATTTGAAACCCTCGAAGATGCTGGTCACGGGATTGATTTGCATGATGAATTTCAGCGTTGGGTTGGTGACGGTGCTCAAGGGGTAGATGATAGGCGTGGCATACATCCAGAGGCTGGTGACGTAGTTGAGCAGCAACGAGATGTCGCGGTATTTGGTGCTGAAGCTCGAGAAGATGATGCCGAAGCCGAGTCCCAGACCGGCCAGCATCACCACGTAAAGGGGGAAGAGGAGGGCATAGGCGTTGATGTTCAGATACTCGTAGCCAGGCAGTTGCCAGTAGATGTAGACGCCATAGACGATAAAGAACAGCGCCAGCTGGATGCCGAAATTCAAGAGGCCTGTCACCAGGCCCGAAATCGGCACGATGAGGCGCGGAAAATAGACTTTGCCGAAGAGGTTGGCGTTGCCGGCAAATGTGCCGCGTGCCTTTCCTAGACAGCCGCTGAAGTAGCCCCACAGGCTGACGCCGGCCAGGTAGAACAGCGGTTGAGGCAGGCCGTCGGTGGGGATTTTGGCGATGTTGCCGAAGACAACGGTGTAGAGCAACACCGTCATCGTGGGCTGTATGATGAACCACAGCGGACCGAGCACGGTCTGTTTGAACATGGTCGTAATGTCGCGCCGGATGAACAGACTGCAGAGGTCGCGGTAGTCCCACAACTCCTTCATGTTCAGCGACCAAATGCTCTCTTTCGGTCGTATGATGGTGGTCCATTCTCCGTTGTTGTTTTTAGCCATTGTGTTTGTTTAGTGTGATTGTTTATGGTGAAAGATGATATTGCCAACGATGCCCCAGAAGTAGCGCCAGTCGGTGCGCCGCGGGGCTTTGAGGTAGGCTTCCAGGTAGCGGCGCTCGCTCTCCTGCACCTCCTCGATGGTCTCGGGCGACTTGCGGTCGTAGTAGAACGGCGGCAGCAGCCCGGGTTTGGTCTGGGTGCGCAGCTCCTGCATCTCGGGGGTGTAGAGGCTGAAGTAGTGGCGGCTCAACGGGCGCACACCCACCAGCTTCATGTCGCCACGCAGCATGTTCCACACCATCGGCAGCTCGTCGAGCCACACCTTGCGCAGGAATGTCCCCCAGAAGTTCACTCGGTAGTCGTCCTTGAACTTGCCGCCCTTCTCCAGGTGCTGATATTCATAGACATACGACTGGATATACTCCGAGTAGGTGTACATGGTGCGGAATTTGTGCACCTGTATCTCCTTGCCGTTCAGCCCGATGCGGCGCAGGTGGATGATGGGCGAGCCCGTGGGCGGCGTGTCGTTCACGGGTGCCTTCACCTTGTGGGCCACCACGAAGAACTCGCCGTGGCGGAACTGCTCGTCGATGACTTCGAACCCGGCCCTATAGAGGCGGCCGAGCACCTCCACGCGGGGGAAGGTGCGGTTCTTGCCATGGGTCAGCGTGTAGTACAACTTGTTGGTCAGCCGCAGTTTCGGACACACGCGATGCCACAGGTAGTGCGCCCCCACCACCAAGGTTCGGATGCCCCAAGGGTATTTCTGCTCGAGCATCATACGCTTGAGCGACGCCGTCATCGAGTGGCAGCAGATGTAGGCGCCCTGCTCCAGGTGCTCGTTGGCTGTGCAGAGGAACTGGTTGAGGTTCTCTATCGTGTGCAGCGGACGCGTGATATACAGCAACTTGGGCTTCTTCTCGCCGATGCGGTAGCTCAAAGCCTCGGGCGTGATGGTAGTCAGCGGGATGACCACCGTCGAGGGGTAGTTCGACTGATTGATATTCAGCCATTTGAGCAACTCCTTCTGCGTCAGGTCGGCCGTCTCCTTGAGCAGGCGCTTCACCTCCCCGTCCTCGATGTTGTCGATGGAGAGTTTGGCACCGTTGTCGGCCCCCCTTTCGGTGTAGGCCTCGTCTTGCTCGATTTCGTATTGCAGATGAAAAAGCGGGGTTTTCATCCCTCAATCTATTTTCTTCAAGAAGTCGGGGTGGATATAGGCTGTAGCCACAGCCACCACGCCCGGTATCGTCACCACCAGCCGGCGGTCGCGCTTGATGCGCTTGATGTGTCCTTCGGCCCCTTTGAACGGCCCCTGGGTCACCACCACACGGTCCCCCATGTGGTACTCCGGGCGGTCGTCGCCCAGCAGCGTCAGCCCCTGACGCCCGGCAGTCACCACAAAGCGGAACACCTCCATCTCCCTGTCGCCGATGCGCGCCGGCTTGCGGCTGCCGGGCAGGCGGTAGACTGCCATGCTGTCGTGGTGCTGCGCCGCGAGGTCGGCAATCTGCTGCTCCGTGCAGCGAACAAACAGCAGCGACGCTATCACCTCGCTCGGCCTGAAACTCTCCCACCGCCGCTCCGCCACGTCGCTCAGCAGCGCAGCCCAACGGTTGAAAAACACCCTCATGGCATACCACCCTGCGGCAGTGCAGGGCATCGCTGCGGGCGATGCGGAGAGTCCGTGTGTCGGGTCGTTGTGTTCCATTCTGTTTTTTTCGTTCAGGTCAAAATCCTCTCCTCCCCGTATCTGCGGTCGGAGTTTCAGCAGGTTTTTCGGTCGGTCGGTTCCGATTTGCGGACGCTCCTGTCCAGGAGTGGAGCCGTAACCCTATCATTCTCAATGCGAAATCCCAATGCTCCGCTTGAGAACTATTCTGCAAATATACAACTTTTTTCTTTATAGATACAAAAAAGTGTAGATTTTTTTGTACCGTGGTAACATTTATCACACCCTGCTCTTCCCTCTCTATGTACTTTTGCATCATCAGAACAAATCACCAAAATACACACAATACTATGGCAAACAAAACTTTAGATCTTTCCAAGTCGGTCTACGACCTGGTTCAGCAGCATCCCGAGGTGGCCGACATTATGGCCTCGCTGGGCTTCTCCGAAATCACCAAAAAGGCCATGCTTCACTCCGTGGGCCGGATGATGACCATCCCCAAAGGCTCCGAAGTCAAGGGCATCCCGATGGAGAAAATCGTTTCCGCTTTCCGCGAGCGCGGATTCGAGCCGGTGGGTCTGGCCTCCGAGCCTTCCGCCCCCACTGCCTCTGCAACACCCGCCAGTCGCACCGAACAACTCAAGTCCTACCTCCGGCGCCTAGGCGAGGGCGAAGAGCTCGAAAGCGTGCGTGCCGACTTCGTGGCCCACTTCTCCGAGGTCGACGCCTCCGAAATCATGGAGGCCGAGCAGTCGCTTCTGCGCGACGGTACCCCGCTCGAGGAGGTGCAGCGCCTCTGCGATGTCCATTCCGCCCTCTTCCACGGCAGCACCTGTGGCGAAAGCGGCCAGGCTCCCGAGGGGGGCAACAAGTTCGTCGCCGCCATGTTCGCCGGCATCGAGGGGCATCCGCTCTATACCTTCAGCCGTGAAAATGAGGCCATTGCGCCCCTCATCGCCTCCGCCCGCAAGGCCCTCGCCGACGGACAGGATGCGTACGACGATTTCGTCCGCCTGCGCGACATCAGCATCCACTACGCCAAAAAGGGCGACCTCCTCTACCCGTTGCTCAAGGTGAAATACAATGTCATCGGCCCCTCAGAGGTGATGTGGACCGTCGACGATGAAATCCGCGACGTGATGGGAAAGCTGGAAAAAGAACCCCTCCGCGACGCCCACTGGCGACTCCGCGCCGACGCCGTCCTGCAACGCGCCGAGGAGATGATCTACAAAGAGCAAAACATTCTCTTCCCCATCTGCGCCGAACATTTCACCGAGGCCGAATGGCAGGGCATCTACCGCGACAGCAAGGACTATGCTCCCTGCCTCGGCGTGGAGAATCTCCGGTGGAACTTCGTGCCCACCACCGACCCCATCGCCGCCACCGCCACTGCCCCGCAGGACGAAATCCGCATGCCTGGCGGACACCTCTCCCTCCCGCAACTCACCGCCATGCTCAACATCATACCGTTGGAAATTAGCTTTGTGGATGATCAAAACATCAATCGCTTCTTCAACGAGGGCCCCAAGGTATTCAAACGCCCGGCAATGGCCATCGATCGCGAGGTGTTCTCGTGCCATCCGCCAAAAATCGAGCCTATGGTGCGCAGCATCATCGAAAGCTTCCGCTCGGGGAAAGCCAACGTGGTGCCCGTATGGATGGAGAAAGGCGGCCGCTCGATGCTGGTGCAATACATGGCCGTGCGCGACGCCGACGGACAATATCTCGGCACCATGGAGATTGTGCAAGACATGGAGTTCGCCCGCGAACACTTCCAGGGCAAATAGCCCTGGCGCCTGTCCTGCCACCCTGCCACCTCGCCTCCAGCGGGGTGGCTTTTTTCGTTCCCCTAGAGAGGAAGAAGAGGGGAAGAAGATGATACCTTCAATGCGCTGATAATTACCGGGTTGCGATCGTGCCATTTTGCCCCCAAAATCCACTTTTTTCACATAAAATCGGGCCGGAAGTCATGCGACTTCCGGCCCGTAAGGCGAAGGGGTGTAATATGTTGATTTAGAGGCCTAACACGTCGGCACCCTGCTTGTACACGATGTCGCGCGGGATGTTGGCGTCGCGGATGGCGTCGAGGTCCTTCTGAAGGTCGGCGCTGATCTTGCCGTTCTTCTCGCTGTAGGCCTTGGCGGCGGCCATATCGCCCTCGCCTTCCATGGCGATGATGATGGCGGCCCAGCCACGGGCGGCCTCGCGGGCCTTCTCTACATTGATCACATACTTGCCCTCGGCGTTGCGGCTGAAGGCGCCGTGCTCGAGGAAGTAGTTGTAGCACATGATGTTGGCGCGGCCGTGGGCCTCGGTGGCACCGAAGCGCACCGAGCGCAACAGGCCGGCGATGAAGGTGATATAGTTTTGGGCGATGGTGGTGTTGGTGATCTCGCCGCGCTCGATAAGCTGCTCGGTCAGGAACAGGCCGCACACATCGGCCTTGGCCTCCTCCCAGGCGCTGTATTCGGCGCCGAGGGCCTGGCGGCAGGGAATGCCGGTGGTGACGGTGTTCTTGATGCCCAGTCCGTGGGCCACCTCGTGGTAGCAGGTATTGCCAAAGAAGGCGTTGAACGTGACGCTGTCCACCTGCTCGGGGCAGAGAATCTGCTTCGCGATGGGCACCATGATGTTGTCGTACTTGGCGCGCATGGCGTTCTTCAGCTGCAGGCGGCGGCTGCCTTTGGCCAGCTGCACACGCTCGTCGTTGGGCAGGTTGATGGCGATGGTCTTCGAGCCCGCATTGCAGTCGCCGGCGTAGTAGACCACGTCGTAGACGTTGATGTCGCAGTCCGTGCCCGGCACCTCTTTCTTATATTTCGGGTCGCAGGGCAGCAGCTTCTGCATCTCGGGCAGCATGGCGGCGAACTTGCTCAGGTCGTTGCTCCACTGCTCGTCCTTCACCAGCACGAAAGCCTCGTGCGAGCACTTCAGGCCGTGCAGCGCGTCGTCGTAGTTCTCGATGGGACCCACCACGAAGTCCAGCTTGCTGTCCTTCATGTCCATCCACACCATGTCGCTCTCGAAGTAGTCGTCGGTCTTGAACGCCTGGCGGCGGGCCGCGAGGTACTTCTTCAGGCCGGCGTTGTCGGCCAGGGCGATGGCTTTCTCCATCAGGGCGTCCACCTTGGCCAGCTCCTCTTTGTAGGCCTCATGGTAGGGCAGCACGTAGAGCTTGCCCTCGGCATCGCGGCGGATGACGCTGTACTGGCTCTCCTTCAGCGGGTCTTCCAGCGCTTCATACTCCTCGGCCGTCATGTCGGCAGGGTAGAAGTTGCAGCCCGCGGGGCGCTCGCCGTAGCCGGGCAGGAAGGGCTTCTCGCTGTCCAGTCGGTCCCAGGCGCCGTATTGTATGTTCGCGAAGGCGCGCATGGCGGGGTCGGTCAGCGTGTCCAGCGAGGCGCGGTTCTCCTTGCCGAAGTACTGGTCCCAGTAGATTTCGTCCATCACCTTGCCAATCTCGATGAAGATCTTTACCAGCTCTTTCTCGTTGGCGCTGAGGGTGTTGATGAGGTCCGACTTCAGTTCGAACACGGCATACTCATCCACTTTTTGCTGAATTTCCGATTTTTCGGCGGTTGCATTCTTGGTTTTGCAACCCACGGTGGCTAACATTGTTAGTGCCATTCCAAAAATAATTAACTTTTTCATTATTAATGAGTTTTGATGTTTTTATGTCCTGTTTTCATTTTGCAAAGTTACATTTTTTTTGTCATATCAAAAAATTGTTGTAATTTTGCACCCCGATTTGGAAACGGAAAGGTGCTCGAGTGGTTGAAGAGGCCCGCCTGGAAAGCGAGTAAGCGTTAACAGCGCTTCAGGGGTTCGAATCCCCTCCTTTCCGCCAGAAGGTTGCACGCAAGGTATTGTGTGCAATCTTTTTTTTCTCTGTGTCCTTTTTTTTCGTATTTTTGCACTTCCAAAATCAACATGGAATATGGCGTATATTAGAATTGTTGTTATCGTGGTGGCTGTGTTTTCAGCGCTCTCTGCCCGTGGGCAGGACATCTTTTGCCGACTGGACTCCCTGATTGGGAACCGGCAATATGCCACGGCCTACCCCTTGGCGCAGGAGCAGTATCGGCAGGCGTTGCAGAAGGGCGGGAGCAACCTGCTTTCGTCGGCCTTCTACCTGACGGCCCTCGACTATGCCTACAGCAAGAGTCCCGAGGACTCGGCTTTGGCGCGCTACAGCCGGCTGACGCGCCGTCTGCAGGGGGCGGACCGTGCGGTGGCCTATGTGTTCCTCTACCAGACGTACCGGAAGCTGTACGAGCGTTTTTCCTACCGTATGCGGCATGGCAACAAGCCCTCCGACGACCCCGAGCTGCTGCCTGCCCGTTGGCATTGGCAGCGCATGGAGGACACACTGAGGGTTTGCGCAGACAGCGTTTTGGCACAGGCCGAAGTCCTGCGGACGGCCGATGTGCGGAACTACGGTTGGACAGGGGTTGGCGAGACAAGTGCGCCCGTGGCCGACAGCAGCCTGCTGGGCACGCTGGTGCAGGCCTTGCTCAGCCCGTGCCATGCTTTTTCGGATTCTCTGGAGCAGGCGCTCCATCGGCGTGTGTCGACGTTGTATGCCGACGGCAGCGACGAGATGCGTCTGTGGCTCGACCTCTATTGCCTCGAGGGCAACTGTCACGATTCGGTCCTCGCAGCCCTCGACAGCCTCAAGCAATACTATATGCCCCGCCTCCAGAGCCTCGAGATGAAGGCCTGGATGGACTACCGGCGGGCCTTTTGCCTCTCCTACGCCGAGCGCAAAGTGGAGGCCGAGCGGCTGTGCCTGGAGGTGGAGCGCACCTATGCGGGCACCTGTGGCGCACGCTGGTGCCACGAGTTGAGGCGTGAGATTTGTGCCCCCGGCTTCAAGGTGAGCTACGATGCCACCGAGTCGTCGCGCCGCAGCCGTCTGGCCATGGTGGAGGGGCGCAATATGCGGTGGGTGGATTTCCGCCTCGTGCCCCGCGACAGCGTCCCCGACAGCCTGCGGCGTGCCAATAGGTTGGACACCCTGCGCACCCTGCCTGCCACGAAGGAGTGGCGGCAGGAGCTGCCCGATGCCGCCGACCACCTGACGCACCGCCACCTGGTGGCCCTGCCGCCGGTGCCGCAGGGCGACTACTACCTCGTGGCCATGACCGACAGCCTCTTCTGCTACAACGATTACCAGTCGGTCGATGCCGTCTTCATCGCCTATAATTTCGACCGCGCTGCCGGCAAGCTGACGCGCCTGCAGCCCTCGTCGGGCTACCTGGTGGACCGCGTGACGGGCCAGCCGTTGGCAGGTCGCCGTGTGACGCTGCACCTCGAAGGCACGCTGACCGACCGCGACTACACCCGTCGTCGCCGCACCGACAAGGAGGGCTATTTCCACTTCCCCGTCTCCTCGTCGCGCTATATGCTTCAGGTTGCCCACGGACTTTCGGCCGATGTGGACGGCTACGAGTATGAATATGGGAATGACCAATACTATCGTGATGTCTGGTCGAACATGGTGGCCAAACCAGATTCGAAACACTTGGAGATTATCATGACCGACCGCCCCATCTACCGCCTGGGCGACACGGTGCGATTCAGCTGTGTGGCCTACAAGGAGAAGAACAGCGGCGAAGAGTGGGAAAAGAGGCTGAAGCCTGCCTCGAAGGTGAAGCTCCTGGCAACCTTTGGCGATACCGACTACGATGCGAAAGACACCCTGTTCCTCACCACCGACAAGCATGGCCGCTGCTGGGGAGAGTTCGTCATTCCGCCCGACGGGAAGAACGGCACCTACTCCCTGTGGGTGGTGGAGCCGGACTATGAAAGCACTCTGCGGGAGACCTACAACGGCTACTGCGAGGTGGAGGTGGAGGCCTACAAGGCGCCGCGTTTTGCCGTGACGCTCTCCACCACCGCCGAAGGGGCCGCCGACACGGGTTCGGCGCGCCGTTTCGGCCAGCCTATCACCGTCTACGGTGCCGCCATGAGCTTCAGCGGTGCACCCATGACTGGGGCGAAGGTGAAGTGGGAGGTGTCGTGCGAGCGGATGGTCGACCCGTGGCAGAGTACCTCCATAGCCAACGATTTCCCCTATGCCGACAGCCTGGTGGTGGACGACGACGGATTGTTCCAGTTTACCTTCACCCCCCAGCGCGACGATATTGCCGGCGGGACGCCGGCACTCCGGACCTATATCTATACCGCCTACGTGCGTGTCATGGATGCCGACGGCGAGCTGCACGAGCAGCGCCTGGCGTTCCACGTGAGCGATGCCGACGGCTACTGCGTGGTTACCACCGACGACCTGAGCCACCTGGCGTTCGTCTACAACAACTTCGACCATCAGCCCCTGAAAGGCGATGTGCACGTGGAACTCTACCAGCTGCGGCAGCCCGACACGCTGCGTGTGCTCCATCGCCTGATGCAGGAGCATCCCGATGCGCGGTGGGTGGACAGTCGCGCGGCTTTCCGTGAGGCCTTTCCCCATCTGGCCTTCAGCCCCGAGGAGGGCGACCGGCACCTGTGGCCCGTGGTGGCCAAACGCTACGAGGGTACCACCGGCGAGCGCCGTCTGGACATCGACGGTCTGCCGTCGGGCCTCTACCGCGTCAGCATCAGCACCCCCGACGGCGAGCGGCACGACACGCTGATTAACCACGTGGCCCGCGGCGGGAGGGTGACGGGCAACGACGTGGTGTGGTTGCGCTCCACGCCGGACAGGGGGAACCCTTACGCGGCTGTCAGCGTCCGCGTGGGCGACACCGTGCGCTTCGAGCTGGGCAGCCCCTTTGGCGAGCAGCCGCTCTACTACTGCGTCAGCCATGCCGCCAAGGTCTACCGCCGCGGCATGATGGTGCTCGACAGCAGCCGTGCCACCGAGTTTGTCATCCCCGTGACGAGCGATATGAAAGACGGTTTCGTGGTGAACCTGACGGCTGTGCGCGACGGCCGGACCTTTAATTATCAATACAGGGCGTTTGTCGTCAGGCCCGACCTGCGGCTGACGGTGGACATAGAGACCTTCCGCGACCGCCTGCAGCCCGGCGAGCAGGAGCGGTGGCGTCTGCGCATCGCCAGCGGCGACACCCTGGGCGGGCAGGCGCTGAAGACCCCTCAGTCCTCCGGACAGCTCCCCTTGGCAAGGGGAGCAGGTGTGGAGGCCAACCTCTGCCTGACGATGTACGACAAGGCGTTGGACGAGCTCCGGGACCACCGCTATGGTTTCTGGCCATGGTTCTTCGAGTCGCAGGATGTCAGGGTGTATGAGATGGGTACGCGTACCGGCACAATGACAGGAAGAGGGAATTTGCCGCCCTCCAGCAGCCGGCAGATTGCCAGCAAGAATCGGCCGATGTTCGGACTTGCCCTGCCGTCGTCGGACGACTATTGCCGTCAGGTGGCCCTGCGTTTCTATCCCGGTGATGTCAGTGGCACCATCGTCGATGCCAAGACCGGCGAGGTGTTGCCGTTTGTGAATGTCGTGCTGAAGAGGAACGGCAGAAGTGTGACAGGTTCCACCACTGACTTAGACGGAAATTTTGTCATGCGGGCAATCCCCGCAGGCGAATATGAATTGGAGGTGATCACCGTGGGTTACAAGCGCCTGAATCAACGGGTGACTATCGGCGCAGGCATTGGCCAACGGTGGAACATCGCGTTGTCGTCCACGGCAACCAGACTTGAATGTGTGGAGATAGTGGCAGACAAGGTACCGGTCATCGAGGTTGGCACCCCCGAGAGCGGCGCACGCCTGTCGGCAGATGACATCGCCCGCATGCCGGGAAACAGTGTCGGGGAGATTGTGGCTGCCGTGGGTGGCTTAGGCTACAGCGATGCCCGAGGAGAGGTGACCATGCAGGGCAACGTGCGCAAGCGCACGGGGGTGAATGTGCCCAAGGAGGCCATAGCGGAGTTTCAGCCCCTGCTGCAGTTCGATGGACGCGCTGGCGAGGCCCCGGCACTGAGGAAGAACCTGTCGGCCGTGGCTCTGTTCGAGCCAGCCCTGCGCAGCGACAAGGAGGGCAGGGTGGAGGTGTCGTTCACCATGCCCGACGGCCTCACACAATGGCAGCTGCACGGCTTTGCCTGGACCGACGACTTCCAGGTGGGCGTCCTCGACCGCACGCTCTACACGCAGAAGGACCTGATGGTGCAGCCCCTCATGTCCCGCTTCCTGCGTCAGGGCGACACCACAGAAATCCGCGCCAAGGTCTCCAACCTCACCGACAGCGCCATGACCGTGGAGGTGGTGCTTGAAGTGGAAAGTGTGAAGAGGAAAGCGGAGTGCCACGTGGCGGCACACAGCAGCTCTGTTGTCTCCTTCCGGATTCCGGTGGAGAACGACTGGCACATGGCCGACTACAAAATAGCAGCCACACAATCGGTCAGTCCCTCGGCCACTCGCCGTCACACCGACGGCGAACAGGGGCGGCTGCCCGTGCTCTCGAACCGCGAGCGCGTCACCACAAGCCACCTACTCTACATTGCCGGTACCACCGACCCTGCGCGTCCGAAGACGGCCAGCTACAGCTTCAGTTTCTCTCCCTTCGACTCGGTCTCCGTGGCGTTCAACGCCAGCCCGATGGACTATGCCGTGCAGGCGTTGCCGCAGTTCAAGCGCCATCGTATGCCGGGCAATCTCTATATGGCCAACAGCATCTATGTCAACCATCTCTCCTCGACCCTCTTGCCGCTCAGCGACAAGGAGCGCAACCGCAAGGTCAAGCAGGTGCGCGACGATTTGCACAGCCTCCTGCAGGAGCAGACTTCGCAGGGCGGATGGAGCTGGATGCCCGGAGGCAAGAAGACAAGTCTCCACATCACCGCCGCCATCCTCGAACGCCTCGCCTGCTGTACCTCGCTCACGTCGGGCGACTACTACAAGCGCTATTGGAAGACCGCCGTCGCAGCCCTCGACAAAGAGGTGGTCCGGCGCTATCAGCAGTCAACTTCCAACCCTCAACTTTCTACTCTCTTCGCCCGCAGTTTCTACCTCGATAAGTTTCCCCTCGCTGGGTGCGACAGCATTACCCGCGAGGCCTACGACTACTACTACCGCCGTTGCAGGGTGCAGTCGGAGCAGGAGCTCTCCCTCATGAGTCAGGGGCAGCTTGCGCTCCTCATGCTTCGCATGGGTGATACGGTCGAGGCCGTCGCTATGGCCAACCGCATCAAAGAGATGGCCCATACGGACGAGCAACAGGGCATGTATTGGGTCAGGAACGTCGCCGGCTACGGCTGGCACCAGCGTCCGGTGGAGACGGCATCGCTGCTGGTGGATGTCTTCGCCGATGTGCTGAAGGACTGGGAGTCCGTGAACCGCATACAGCAATGGCTCCTCTCCGCCAAGCAGGGCACCACGTGGAAGACCGATATGGCCACGGCCAGCGCCGTCGCCGCCCTTGTGCGCCAGCCTGCCGACACCGTCCGCTCCCTCCCTGTCACCCTCACTGTCAACGGCCAGCCCTATGAGGAATTCAAGCGCGAGGACGCCGGCGCTCCAAACGCGTCAGCCAACTCTCAATTCTCAACTTTCAATTTTCAATTGGAGAACCCCTCCCCATATCCCGCCTGGGGCGCGGTCTTCTGCAGCCGCGAGCTGCCGCTGGACAGCATCCGTTACGACGGCACCGCCATCAGCCTGCGCAAGACCCTCAGCCTGGTCGCTGCCGACGGCAGCCTCCGCCTCCTCGGCCCCGACGCCGTGCTGCATGTCGGCGACCGTGTGCGTGTGCATATTGACATATACTGCGAGCGCGACATGGACAACATGGTTCTCGTCGACCAGCGTGCCGCCGCCTTCGAGCCGGTGAGCACTGCCAGCGGATGGCAGTGGAATGACGGCCTGCACTACTATGTCGACGTGCGCGACGAAAGCCACAACTGCTACATCGACCGCCTCAACGAGGGCCGCTACTACGTGGAGTACGACCTCTGGGTCCGCCATGCCGGCACATTCGAGTGCGGCATCGGAGTGCTCCGCAGCGTCTACGCCCCCGAATTCCGCGCCAACACCCTGTCCGCCAAACTCCGGGTAGCGGATTGATTTTCACGATGGGAGAACATCGGAGGTGAGTCTATAGGTTTTACTCTCCTTTTACTCCCCTTTTTATCATCCTTTACTCAAATTCTGCCTGGGTATAGGGTAGGTCTAGGGATCGTCCTATATCGCTAAGGTGCTTTTTTTCAGTGTTGCATTTGTTTCACTTCGTAGTGTGGCGTATTTCAAGAGGACAAGGAAATTTCGAAAAAAAGGATGACTCTGTGTGAAATCAGTGTCATCCTTGGACGATTATAGGTGCGCCGCATCAGACGTGGGCGGCGGGGTCGGGCATGCCCATGTAGGCGTATTCGTAGATCATGTCGCCGTGGGCTTCGCGGGTCTGGCCGCCGGCGGGGGTGAAGCGGACTCCGCCCTTGGCGTAGTAGCGGCAGTACTGCATACGCATGCCGATGGCATCGTAGCGGCGCTTGAGCTCTTCGCCGGCCATCTCGTACATGTCCCAGAACTCGAGCTGGTCCTCCCATTCAACGTCGAACTCGGCACGCGAGCCGTCGGCGTTGGTGAAGACGTAGTGGCTTTCCTTGGGGAATTCGCGGCCCTGGTGTACCTCGGGTTCCAGACGGGTGTGGAGGTCGAAGTGGCCGTCGGTCATGAAGACCACTTTGCCGGTCTTGTTGTCCATCAGGCCGAACATGGGCAGCTGCTTGTAGCCGTACTGGCGGGCGGCGACGAAGTCATAAATATAGATGGTGTAGAGGTCGGTGTACATACGGCCCCACAGCCAGTGGTGGTAGAGGGCGAAGTGCATGGTGTTCATCCACTGATGGTCGTGGTAGCCGAGGCCCTTCACCTCGTGCCACTCGCCGTCGTAAAAGAGTCGGCCACTGACCTGGTTCTTGGGCACGGCGAGGTCGGTGTGGTAGAACTCGTCGTTGTCGCCGAAGGCCAGCAAGGAGGTGCCCTGGCGGAAGGGCTCGGTGAGGGCATCGTAGTGCAGGTCGAGGCCTACGCCGTGGACGGGCTCGAAGTGGAGGTCGTAGTGCTTGAAGTCGCCGCGGCACCAGTGGGGACCCACCTTGGTGTCGCATTGCTCGCGGCTGAAGCTGCCCTCCTCGGCGGGGTAGACGATGTCGTCACGGAACTCCTTGCCCGCAGGACTCTTGATGTAGATGTTCACATGGGGAGAGTCGACCGTCTTGGTCATGCCGTTCATCGATTTGGGGCGGTAGCCGACCATGAACTTGGTGCCGTCGTCCATCGTGCCGTCGAAGTACCACACCTCGCTGCCCACCTCCTCGGTGCGCGTGCGGCGTCCGTCTTCCCAGGTCTCCACCTTTTCGGGGTTGATGCCGAGGCGTGCAAAATCCTCGGGCTGATCCATCAGTCGTGCGCGGAGCACTTTTGCGTTGGTTGTGTTTTCCATAACTTGTTGTGTTTTAATGTTAAACTTTAATTTATTTCTCTTTGTTTTCACAATGCAAAAGTACTACCATAAAATGACCTAAAATACGACTATCCAATGCAAAAATGTCCATTTTCTACGATGTGCATATACTAAAAGCAGGGGGATTGCGTTAATGGTGGTAAAAAAAATATAATAATATGGATATACGCAGCCTTGACTCGAAGTTGGCGATGAACGAGCTGGTGCGCAAAGGCTACCGCCATGAGGGGGACTATGGCATCATGGTGAACGCGAGTGCGGTGAATGCTGATTTTTTCAAGCTTGGGCAGCCATACCGGACGCTCGACGGACGCATCATCGTCGTGCAACACGGAACGATGGATGTGGAGATTGACCTGGTGCGGCATGTGCTGCATGGGGGTGACATAGCGGTTGTGTTGCCCGAAGCCCTAATGCTCATTGAGAGCGCCAGTAGCGACTGTGTAGTCAGTGCCGTTGTGTACCGCCAGATGCCACAGGTGCAGGACGTTGTGGAGAGTTTTGTGGTGAGCGGCGACAGCGTGGCTTTCGCGAGGGCGAACCAATACTTGACGATGATTTTCGACCAGTTCGACCGCAATCCCGTCTTCACCGACATAATAGTACATTTCTACGATGCGCTGATACTCGACATGTTCAGCTTGCGGCAGGAGGAACAGCTGTCGCACGGCGGCGAGTTTATGCACCGTTTTTTGCATTTGCTCAGCCAGGAGGGACGTGTCAAACACTCCATCGGTTTCTATGCTGATCGGTTGTGTGTGTCGACCAACTATATGAGCGCACTTGTCAAGCGTGAGAGTGGTTTGACCGTCCTCCAGTGGATTGACCGCGCCTTGGTCCGCGAGGCTAAAGTTTTGCTGCACCACACGCAGATGCCAGTTGCTGAGGTGGCCGAGACGCTGGGTTTCGCCACGCCCTCGTTCTTCATACGCTTTTTCCGCCAGCAGACGGGACAGACGCCGCTGCAGTACCGCAAGCAGGGGTGAAGTCTATCTGTCGCTTTTGGCCGCCAGCTTCTGCTCCATATTGTGGATTTTGGCGTTCTCGGCCACCAGCGCCTCGCTGGTGCGGAAGCCGTGGTCGCGAAACACCTGCGCCACCCTGCGGCCGTGCGCCGCCAGCGCCTCGTCCTCTAGTTTCGCGGCCCACACCTCGGCCACCTTCTGCATCACGTAGGCATAGCCGTTCCTCTCCTTGTCGAGGGCGGTGATTTTGGCCGTCAGCTCGCTCTTCTGCGTCCGCTTGTAGGCCTCGTCAAACCTGCGGAACAGGTCGCCGTACTCGTCCCGCATCCTCTGGAACCGCTCCAGCCCGCACTCCGCCGCGCGGATGCGCTCCTCAAATGCTTTCGTGGCACTGAAATAAAACGCCACGGGGTACCGCGACAGCGATCTTTCGTCAAATTTGATTGCTTCCATATCTTTTGGTATTACGTTGTTAATATTTCATTCCGAAAGGCCGCGTTGCAGCCCTGCAAAACTATGTTTTCGTTTCAAAACACCCCGTTGCAACCCTGCAAAACCCTGTTTTCAATCCGAAAGGCCCTTTCGCACCCTGCGAAACCTTGTTTCAATTTCAAAACCCATTTTCGCAAACCGCGACATCTGTTTTCAAAACCATTTTGGGGTATTGCTGCATTTTTTTAGTAGCATTGGAAAACGCACATCACCTCGCTGCTGAAATCAAGGCGGCGCAGATTGCCGGAGTTGATGAAAAGGCGCACTGACCCGCAGTCGCCCCAGATGGTGTCATATTGGTAATCGTCAATTGTATCGTCTGTAGCATCAATTGTTGGAATTTGCAACAATAATGTATCAAATTGACTTCCTACCTCATCATATTGTTCGAAGGCAGGATAACCGAGCATTTGGAAATTCTCTTCTGAGACAGCCTGGAACATTGTGTTGTCGCCCAGTGCAAGTTCGTCAGTTGTCTGTTCCCGTTTCTCTTCGGGAAGTATCTTCTTCACGTAGTCTGCCACATAAGAGGTCCCCATTTCCTCGCCGTACAGGTTGCGGACAGCTTGGGCGGCAGCATCCTCAAAATCGAAATCCGACTGATTAATGCAGGATTCACTTTGCCGAACGCACAACGCAAACTCGTCCATCACTGGGCTTCCTTCGATTGTTTCAATCCGTGGGTATTGACCAAGCAAAGAGATATCTGCGCCTTTGTCAACTACTTTGTGATATACTACACGGAAGTTGGTTTGAGAAACTGGATTGTCAATATCCACACCATAGCCCTCGGCTATTATGTTTTCGTCTGCGGATATGAAATATTGCAGAATACCCTCCTGTGGCAATGGGTCAAGGTGTGGCACATCGCCAAAATTCACTTGTATCACCATTGCCATAGGCTTCCCATTAGCATCGGTGGGATATGGTTGGGTATTATCCCAGTAAGGCATACCGCCAAGTTTGCTTTCAAAGACGGATGGCTTTCTGTTGTGATCAATGGCAAACCGCAAGCATTGCTTTGGAGGGTGCAAGCGATTGATCTCTTCTATGATAGCGGCCGTTTTCTTCTGCATAGCATCAATTATAGATGGTTCGGGAATATACTCAGGCAATCCTCGTGCTGCTAAACTTTTCTCAAGGTGTTTAGTCGCTTTGCGCAACTTGTATTGTCCTATTAGAAGTGTTCCCTTTGAAATGACAAAAAGGATGGCAAGAAAGATAAATGCCTTCCAATGGCCAGTGCTGATTCCGCGAGCTAAAGCAATTACAAGCAAGATTGCCCACAGAATATTACGTATCAATGATGTTTTCTTTTCTGTTTCCATTTTTTTTGACAATTATATATTTTCTACCAAACCCGCCCCGCAGTAAATTTTGCGGCAGGTGCAGGCAAAAGAATTAAAAACAAAGAGGAAATCCTCCCGGCGATTACTTGTGCAATTCGTGGGGAGGATAAAAATCAGCGAGTTATGGATGCTGCTGCCAATCATTTTTCTAAAAGGCTATACGGCTTGAACGGATTATTCGGTCTACCACAACATATTCACCGTTGATGTGAAACACCACCGTCCAACGGTGGTTGATGATGTTCATCGTCTTGGCGTGTGGGTGGATGAGTTTGACCATTGCATAGGGACTGTCGCGGTAGGTGCCTGCGGAATAGGAAAGAGCCTGTATTTGACCGAGAATGCGGTTGACAAAATTATGCCCACTCGCCGACCGAAATACAGTAGCGATGTAGTTGGCTATCTCGTCAAGGTCACCGGTGGCCTCCTTGCTCACTATCACTGTGTAGCTTTGCATAAGCCTCATCCAGTTTGCGGTGGAAAATGCTTCCGAATTCGTCCAGCGACATATAGCCTTCGGGAATGGGTTTCGCTTTCCGCACCTCTTTGCGAGTGTGCGAAACATTAGGTTTCATCGGCGTTGTGTATGCTACTTGTGTTTCCATTTTGTTATTGTTTTCGATTTGCAAAAGTACGAAGAATTATCGAATTGACAAAATGCAATTTAAATCACGTTGTTATTTCTTGTGGCAGGTGCAGGCAAATGAATTAAAAAGAAAGAGGAAATTTTTGTTCTCCGCTGCGCTATCGGAACGGCCACCGGCAGTTCCTTCATCCTCTCCGATTTCTTGTGCAATCCGTAGAGGGAAAAATCAGCGAGTTATAAATAAATCTATCCTTTCATCCGAAAATCATTTACGCCCACAATAACACATCCCTCCCGCTTTTATTGCCCCGGTTATCAGATGATTCTATCGCCGTAGCGCACCACGGCACCCGCCTCGGCCTGACTGATGAGGCCCGTCTCGGGCCCGTCGCCGGCAGGGCTATGGTAAGATATTGTGGAAAAGGCAGCGTGACAATGGGGTTCTAATGGTTGATATTCTCCTGCGCCAGGCTGATGAGCTGCTCGTCGCAGCCGAGGATGGAGGCTATGCGCAGGGCCTCGTGGGGCACGTTGTCGCTTTGATCCTCGGTGAGCGAGTAGTCGATGAAGCGGTTGATGTTCTGCGGCGTCAGCGGTGCGTTCTCCATCCCTTCCACAAACCCTTTCACCCGCAGGCGCCGGCATCCGTTGCCCAGCTGGCCATAATGGGTGGTGATCATGGTGGTGGAAGCAGCTGGTTCCATGAGGGTTATGATGGCTTGTACGAGGGCTTTGCCTTCTATGGGGTTGGTGGTGCGCGCCGGCTCGTCGATGAGCACCAGCATGCGCTCCTCGCGGCTGCGGCGCACGATGTCGCTGATCTTGATGATTTCCGAGGCGTAGCTTGATAGGCCATTCATCTCGTCCTGCTCGTCGCCGATGGATTTCACCACGGCGTCAAATATCATGGTATCAGCACTTTCAGCCGGCACATAGAAGCCGCATTGCGCCATCGCCTGTGCCGTGCCTACACTTTTGAGCAGCACTGTCTTGCCCGCCATGTTGGCGCCGGTGATGAGGGTTACGCCGTTCGTAAGTGCTATGTCTACAGGCTGATAGCGCAGCCCGAGCTCTTCGTTTCGGTGCTTCAGGCGCGGGTTCCAAAGGCTGCGGTAGTGGATGCTCTCGGTCAGGTGCGGACGCGTGAGCTGCCAGCGCACGGCGAGTTCGGCCTTGGCCAGCAGGAAATCGGCGTAAGCCATTTGTTCCATGGTCTTTACGAGCCGTTCTGTCCATGGGTGCAGTTGGTCGGAGAGCATGGTGCAGAGGCGGTTCTGTATGTCGCTCTGTTCGGCCAGCAGCTGACCGATGCGCCCGGCGTCGCCGTCGTGCTCCTGCAGGGCTTTCAGCTCGCGCCGCAGGGGTGCCAGCCTTGGGTCGTAACTGTCATAGATATAGAAGTTTGCGATGCCGGTGCTGTCGGGGTCCAGCAGGCGGAACACCTCCGTGGTGTCTGGCAGTGGCAGGGCAGGGGAGAGGCCGAGTTCGGCGATGGCCTTGGCGGCGGCGGTGGATATGTGGCTAAGGTTTTTGATTTCAAACAGTTCCACCTCGTTCAGCGTGGTGTGGCTGCCCAGCGAGGCCAGGGTGCCCTGCAGGTCGTGCAGTTGCATCAGGCAGTGGCGCAAGTCGGTGTAACTGCGCTTGGTATCAGCATTTTGCATGGCGTCGATGGTGGCTTGCAGCCGGTTCCATTCCCCCTCCAGTGCATCGGCGTCGGTGCTGAACTCGCTGTTGAGCATCGCACGCCGTCCGGCCGACGACATAAATTCCATGCTGTCAATTACATATTGAAATCCTGCGTCCTGTTTTATCAGCTCTTTTATCTTCATTGTTCAATCTGTTTCACATCGTAGACGGGTGTTTGCAGAGCCTCGCTCAGTGCCTCGCAAGTGCTCTTGGAATCAAGCAGATAGCCCTGTGGCGAGGTGGGGTTGAGGGTGACGGCAATCAGTTTCGACCGCTGCAGCACCTGCATGCGGTGGCCGCGGCGTAGGAAGTCGGTGTAGACCTCCGGCGTGGCGAATATTTTTGTGAAGTCCCTTGCTATCAGCGTGATACCGCTTTTCTGCGGGGTGAGCAGTTTCAGCAGGCGGTCGCTCACGGCGCCGGCCACAAAGAGCGTGGTCTCGTGGCGCAGCAGGTTGCCGCTCTCGCTCCCGAGCAGGAATACCGACTGCACGCCCAGGTCGTGTGTTGTTCCCTGCTCATCAATTGCCCATAATCCTGATTCTATGCCGTTTAGCTTCGTTTGCGTGGCGGAGTCCACCTCCTCGAGGTTCACCAGGCGGTAGAGGTGTTTGGTTTTGGAAATCAGCTGCTTGACATTGGGCGACACGGCGGCGCCCGTGGCCAGTATCATCGCCTCGGTCACCGTCGGCGAGGCGAGGCTCAGGCGCGACAGGGCTCCGTCGACGATAGAGAGGTCAACTCCCATGGAATCAAATGCTTTGATCTGCTCGCGCAGGGCGCCCGTAGTGGCTGCGCCGGAGAGCAGCACTTTGCCTGGCACCAGCACCCGCGCCGTCACCAGCGGGCCGAGCGAGGTGCGCCGGCTGTCGACCGCCACGAGTTCCGACACCGCCTGCCGCACCAGGTAGTGTTTCTCCGAAGTGATGAAATGGGTGCCTTCGTAGAGGGTGATTTCGGGTTTGGCGGTGGCGAACACGCTGTCCACCTGCTCGCCGTCCACCCCGATGGAAGTCACCCCCACATGTACGCGCAACTCGTTGAGTCGGCGCAAGATATAGTTGAGGCACACCGTCTTGCCGGTGTTCTTCTCAAGCCCCACGATCGAGAGGCTCCTGTGCTTCAATATGTCCGCTACAAATGGCATCGTTTCCGGCTGCAAAATTACGAAATAAAATCCACACCGCCAACACCCCCCATTCTCATCCCCTGGAGAGGAAGAAGAGAGGAAGAAGAGGGTCCATCTTATTTCCACTTAATCAGCCAGTTATGAAAGTGCCATTTGGGACTGTTTTTCCATTTTTTTCTAAAAAATTTCGGCTTTTTTTCTGCGTTCTGCAAATATTTTTTCTGTGTTCAATAAAAAATTGTATATTTGCAAAATCATCAGACCATGTGCTTTCGGTGCATGTGCCTAATAATTAATACGATATATAAAAAAGAAACATTATATGATATATGAAAAATAAATTCATCAAGTTAGCCTTGGCAATGGTATTTGGCGTGATGCTTTTTGCCTCGTGCGGTACCCCAGTCGAACTCTCTTACATCAAGGATGCTCCTCGCGATACCCCCATGGAGCAGGAAGGCCAGTTCTCGAAAGGCATCCAGACCAACGACCTGCTCTACATTTACGTCGAGAGCCGTACCCCTGAAGCCACCGTGCGCTTCAACCAGGAGACCAACAAAGTGGCCGTCAGCAACGGCACGGTGATGAACCCCGCCTCGACGGCAGTCTCCGGCTACCTCGTCGATGCCGATGGCGAAATCACTTTCCCCGTGCTCGGCCGTATGCAGGTGCTGGGCAAAACCCACTCGGAGCTGGCCAGCGAAATCGCTCGACGGCTCATCAGCGAGGGACATGTGCTCGACGCTGTGGTCACTGTTAAACTGCTCAACTTCAAGGTCAGCGTCCTGGGCGAAGTGGTCCGTCCCGGCCAGATTGAGGCCACCGGCGAGCGCCTCACCATCTTCGAAGCCATCAGCATGGTGGGCGACCTCACTATCTACGGCCTCCGCGACAACGTCACCGTCATCCGCGAGGAGAACGGCCAACGCACCATCGGCCAGCTCGACCTCACCTCCAAGGAGGTGTTCAACTCGCCCTACTATTACCTCCACCAGAACGATGTTGTCTATGTGGAACCCAACGCCAAGCGCAAGCGCACCGCCGATCGCGACCCGATGACCATGAGCTATATCTCGGCTGCCATTTCGATCCTTTCCACTGCCGTCTCAGCGTGGTACTACTACCTCATGGTGCAGAAAGTCAACAGGTAGAATTTAACACGTAAATCATTTTCCCAACGATGGAACGATACAATAACAACAATCAGCAGCAACTCGGCCAGGGTGCCGAGGCGCAGCAGAATGAGAGCATAATCTCCGTTCGCGACCTTATCTTTCTGGTGCTCAACAACTGGTACTGGTTTGTCATCTCGGTGCTGGTGTGCTTGGTTGTGGCCGCTTTTGTGTACAAGGCACAGCCCAAGACCTACACCGCCTCGGGTACCATTATGGTCCGCGACAACGGCAACCAAGTCAAGTACCAAAGCCGCAACATGGACCAAATTCTCAGCAACATGGGAATGGACAACTCCAACCTCTCTCTGGAGAATGAAATCTACATGCTGCGCTCTTCGTGGTTGATGAGCCAGGTAGTGGAGCGCCTCAATCTCAACTACCCCTGCACACGCAACGACCTCTTCAAGAAAATCACCTACTATCGCGACGCCCCATTGGAACTCTCGGTTGGAGACTCAGCGGAAGGCGAGCGCGACCTCACGTTCAGAGTGCGAGTGACGCCCAAGCCCAACAACAAGTACGAGTTCCGTGCGTACAAATTCGGTCACGAGATCTCCGCCGAGGCCTACTATAGCCAGCAGGTGAAGTTCGACGACACAGTCACCTTCAAGGTCGAGAAGACCGACCACTACACGGATGCTTTCGAAGATGTGGACCTCAACCTCGCCGCGCTGCCGGTCATTCCGTTGGCTCGCGAGATGATTCACAGGCTCACCATCAGCCGTGTCGACAAGATGGCTTCCGTGATTGCCATCTCCTTCAAGGACCCCAACCGCAAGCGTGCCAACGAGATTGTCGACACCCTTATCGCCGTCTACAACGACGATGCCGTCGACGACAAGAACAAAGTGGCGCAGAAGACCGAGGCCTTCATCACCGAGCGCATCGCCCTCATCTCCGGCGAACTCGGCGCGGTCGACGCCCAAGTGGCCTCCATCAAGAGTGCCTCGGGTCTGGGCGAACTCAGCGGCGCCTCCGGCACCGTGCTCCAAGCCAGCCAGCGCTACAGCGAGGAGGTCGTCAAGCTCGAGACCGAACTGAACCTTATCAGCTCTGTGCGCAACTACGTCTCCGACCCTGTCAACAAAGAGGAACTCATCCCGGTCAACGTCGGTGTGGCCGACCCAGGCATCCAGACGATGATTGTCTCCTACAACAACAACGTCTCGGCCTACAAGCGCCTCAAGACCACTGCCGGCCCGAACCACCCCGATGTGAAAGCCCTCAAGCAGAAGATGGACGACGAGCTGGCCGCCATCAACTCGGCCGTCTCCAACCTCCACAACGCTACCCGCGTTCGCCTGCAGGAGGCCCGCGGCCAGGAAGCCCGCACCCGCAGCCAGATCGCCTCGCTGCCCACCCAGAACAAGGCTGTGGCCGAGGTGCAGCGCGAGCAGAAAATCAAGGAGGAACTCTTCCTCTACCTCCTCTCCAAGCGCGAGGAAACGGCCATGAACCTCGCCGTCACCATTGCCAACGCCAAGGTGGTCGAGCCCGCCATCGTCACCCTCACGGCTCCGCGCCTGATGATGTTCGCTCTCGTCGCCATCGTGCTTGGCCTGGCCCTGCCTGCATTGGTCATGTTCGCCATCAGCTTCTTCGATGTCAAGCTACGCTCGAAGGTCGATGTGGAGAAAGCCACTTCGCTCCCCATCCTGGGCGAGATACCCGAGAAGCCCGCCGCTCGCGTCAACGACGAAATCATAGTCACCGCCAACGGTACCGACGTCGTAACCGAGGCCTTCCGCCTCCTGCATTCCAACATCCCATTCTTCCTGCATGATGGAATGAAGGTGATCCAGACCGTCTCCACTGTGCCCGGCGAGGGCAAGTCCTACACCGCCCTCAACCTCGCCCTCTCGCTGGCCTATGTGGGCAAGCGCACCCTGCTGGCCGACTTCGACCTCCGCAAGCGCAGCCTCTCCAAGACCATCGACCGCCACAACCGCATGGGTCTCATCCACTACCTGCTCGACCAGGAGGATAACTTCGACAAGTACATCATGCACAGCGAGACCTCCGACCACCTCGACTACATCGTCTGCGAGAAGACCCCACCCAATGCCACCCAGCTCCTGATGGGCGACAAACTCGACCGCCTCGTGGCCTACCTTCGCAAGCACTACGACTACATCATCTTCGACTCCACGCCTGCCCAGATTGTGGCCGATGCCGCCATCATCAACCGCGTGGCCGACCTCACCACCTATGTCATGCGTGTGGGCTACCTCAACAAAAACTCGCTCCCCTTCATCCAAGAAATGGCCGACAAAGAACGCTTCAAGAACATGGCCGTCATCCTCACCGACGTGCCCCTCATCAAGAAGCGTTACGGTGGCTATGGCTACGGCTACGGCTATGGTTATGGCTACGGTTACGGCTATGGCTACGGTTACGGTTATGGCTATGGCGAAGAGAGCGATGCCGCAAGCGAGAAACACTAAACACATCACTTATATCAAGATATGAAAGGAATAGTCCTCGCCGGAGGCTCCGGCACCCGTCTCTACCCCATCACCAAGGGTGTCAGCAAACAGCTCCTGCCCATCTACGACAAGCCGATGGTCTACTACCCCATCTCTGTCCTCATGCTTGCCGGCATCCGCGACATACTGATTATTTCCACGCCGCACGACCTCCCCGGCTTCCGCCGCCTGCTGGGCGACGGCTCCGACTTCGGCGTCCGCTTCTCCTATGCCGAGCAGCCCTCGCCCGACGGCCTGGCCCAGGCCTTCATCATCGGCGAGGAGTTCATCGGCGACGACAGCGCCTGCCTCGTACTCGGCGACAACATCTTCCACGGCAGCGGCCTCAGCCAGATGCTGCGCAAGGCCGTGGCCACCGCCGAGCAGGACCAGCAGGCCACCGTCTTTGGCTACTGGGTGGCCGACCCCGAACGCTACGGCGTGGCCGAGTTCGACTCAAGCGGCCGCGTCCTCTCCATCGAAGAGAAACCCAAGGAGCCCAAGTCCAACTATGCCGTCGTCGGCCTCTACTTCTACCCCAACAAGGTGGTCCGCGTGGCCAAGACCATCAAGCCCTCCGCCCGCGGCGAGCTCGAAATCACCACCGTCAACCAGGAGTTCCTGAAAGACGGCGAGCTCAATGTGCAGCTCATGGGCCGCGGCTTCGCCTGGCTCGACACCGGCACCCACGACTCCCTCTCCGAGGCCTCCACCTTCATCGAGGTCATCGAGAAGCGCCAGGGCCTCAAAATCGCCTGCCTCGAGAGCATCGCCTACGAGCAGGGATGGCTCTCCGCCGACGACATACGCCGCATCGCCAAGCCCATGGAGAAGAACCAGTACGGCCAGTTCCTACTCAAAATGATCGAACAGTAAGCCATGAACGTCATCAATACCGACATCGAAGGCCTCAAAATCATCGAGCCGCGCCTCTTCGGCGACGACCGGGGCTACTTCTTCGAGAGCTTCAGCGCCCGCAACTTCGAGGAACTCGTCTGCCCCGGCATCCGCTTCGTGCAGGACAACGAGTCCAAGTCGCGCTACGGTGTCGTCCGTGGCCTCCACTTCCAAAAGCCGCCCTTCGCCCAGTCGAAGCTCGTCCGCGTCATCCGCGGCGAGGTGCTCGACGTGGCTGTCGACATCCGCCGTGGCTCGCCCACCTACGGCCGCCACGTGGCCGTCCTCCTCACCGGCGACAACCACCGCCAGTTCTTCATCCCCAAGGGCTTCGCCCACGGCTTCGCCGTGCTGAGCGACGAGGCTTTGTTCCAGTACAAGTGCGACGAGTTCTACCACCCCGAGGCCGAAGGCGCCCTGGCGTGGAACGACCCCCAGCTCGCCATCGACTGGCGCCTCCCCGCCGCCGACGCCCTCCTCTCCGAGAAGGACAGCCGCAACCCGCGCCTGGCCGAATTCACCTCTCCCTTCTGAATTCCTGATTGCTAATTCCTAATCCCTAACCCCGCAAAGTGAACATCCTCCTCACAGGTTCCAACGGCCAGCTCGGCACCCACTTCCGCCTCCTCGCGCCGCAGTCGCAGCACCGGTGGCTCTTCACCGATGTGGCCGAGCTCGACATCACCTCCCGAGAGGCCGTCGACGCCTTCGTGGCGCAAAACAACATCCAACTCATCGTCAACTGCGCCGCCTACACCAACGTGGACCGCGCCGAGAGCGAAGAAGACCTCGCACTGAAAATCAACGCCGAAGCGGTATCCCATCTCGCCCAGGCCATGAAGCGCGCGGACGGCACCCTCATCCACGTCTCCACCGACTATGTCTTCGGCGGCACGCAAAACAACACCCCCTGCCGCGAGGACCAGCCCTCCAACCCCACCGGCGCCTACGGCCGCACCAAGCTCGCTGGCGAGCAGGCCGCCGCCCAGTGCCGCAGCCTCGTCTTCCGCACCGCCTGGCTCTACAGCGAGTACGGCAAGAACTTCCTCCTCACCATGCTCGCCCTCACCGCCACCAAACCCCAACTCAACGTCGTCTTCGACCAGGCCGGCACCCCCACCTACGCCGGCGACCTCGCGCGCGCGATATTCAATATTATTGAAGACGGCTCCTACCGCGACCACCCAGGCATCTACCACTACAGCAACGAGGGCGTCTGCTCCTGGTTCGACTTCACCAAGGAAATCGCCCGCCAGAGCGGCCACACCCAGTGCGACATCCGACCCTGCCACAGCGACGAGTTCCCCTCGCCCGTCAAACGGCCCGCCTACTCCGTCCTCGACAAGACTAAATATAAAGAGACCTTCCACACCACCGTACCCTACTGGACCGACAGCCTCGCACGCTGCCTGGCGAATATAAAAAATAGCAAGTAACCATTATTACCCATCGATGGGTAATAATGGGAAAAGGCCTAACTATTCCCCTAGAGAACCCCTACCATCCCCCTAGAGAACCTCATCAAATCCGAAACACAAACAATGAAAAATTTTGCCATCATAGGTGTCGGCGGCTACATCGCCCCGCGCCACCTCAAAGCCATCAAAGAGACCGGCAACGAGCTCATCTCCGCCTACGACAAGAACGACTCCGTCGGCATCATCGACAGATACTTCCCCAAGGCCTCCTTCTTCACCGAGCACGAACTCTTCGACCGCCACAACAACCACGTCTGCTCCACCGGCACCCAGATCGACTACGTCTCCGTCTGCTCCCCCAACTACCTCCACGACGCCCACACCCGCTACGGCCTCCGCCTCGGCGCCGACGTCATCTGCGAAAAGCCCGTCGTCCTCTCGCCCTGGAACATCGACGGCCTCGAGCGCATCGAGCAGGAGACCGGCCACCGCGCCTACACCATCTTCCAGCTCCGCCTCCACCCCTCCGTCATCGCCCTCAAAAAGCAGATAGAGGAAGGCCCCAAGGACAAAGTCTACGACGTCGACCTCACCTATATCACCTCGCGCGGCTACTGGTACTACGCCTCCTGGAAAGGCAACCTCCAGAAGTCCGGCGGCCTGGCCACCAACATCGGTGTCCACTTCTACGACATGCTCTCCTGGGTCTTCGGCCCTGTGCAGAAGAGCGTCGTCCACATCTCCACCCACGACCGCGTGGCCGGCTACCTCGAGCTGCGCCAGGCTCGCGTGCGCTACTTCCTCAGCATCAACTCCGACACCCTCCCCGCCGAAGCGCGCGAGGCCGGCAAGACCACCTTCCGCTCCATCACCGTCGGCGGCTCGGAGTTCGAGTTCAGCCAGGGCTTCACCGACCTCCACACCCGCTCCTACGAGGAGGTGCTCGCCGGACGCGGCTTCCGCATCTCCGAGGCCAAGGAGTGCATCCAGACCGTCTACGACATACGCCATGCCCAGCCCGTCGGCCTCACCGGCGACTACCACCCCCTGGCCCGTCTCCCACTTGTAAATCACCCCTTCGGATGGTAAAGCCCCCGTTCATACACGAAAGCGCCTACGTCGACGAAGGCGCCACCCTCGGCAACGGCACCAAGGTGTGGCACTTCTGCCACGTCCAGTCCGGCGCCTCCCTGGGCGACAACTGCTCGCTCGGCCAAAATGTCAACATCGGCCCCAACGTCCGCATCGGCAACGGCGTCCGCATACAGAACAATGTCTCTGTCTATGAGGGTGTTGAAATCGAAGACAACGTCTTCTGCGGCCCCTCCTGCGTCTTCACCAACGTGGTCACCCCCCGCGCCCACTTCCCCGTCCACGGCGTCTATGCCCGCACGCTCATCAAGGAAGGCGCCTCGCTTGGCGCCAACTGCACCGTCGTCTGCGGCCACACCGTGGGCCGTTCGGCCCTCATCGCCGCTGGCGCCGTCGTCACCAAGGATGTCGACGACTATGCCCTCATGGCCGGCGTGCCCGCCCGCCGTATCGGCTGGGTCTGCGAGTGCGGCCAGCGGCTGGGCGAAAGCCTGCAGTGCGAATGCGGCCGTAGCTATGAATTGAAAGGCAATAAATTATACAAAAAGTGATGCAGTTCCGCGACCTCAACCGCCAGTATCAGGCCCTGAAACCCGAAATCGACGCCGCCATGCTCCGCGTGGCCGCCTCGGGTGCCTTCATCATGGGCCCCCAAGTGGCCGAACTGGAGCAGCAGCTGGCCGACTATGTGGGGGTCAAGCACTGCATCTCCTGCGCCAACGGCACCGACGCCCTCTCGCTGGCCCTCATGGCCTGGGGGGTGGGCGCGGGCGACGCCGTCTTCGTGCCCAACTTCACCTTCTTCTCGTCGGCCGAGGTGGTCTCGCACATTGGCGCCACGCCCATCTTCGTCGATGTGGAGATGGACACCTTCAATATCTCGCTCTCCGACCTCGAGGCCAAGTTGGCCGCCCTGCCCGCCGGGCTCACCCCCCGCGCCGTGGTGGCCGTCGACCTCTTCGGCCTGCCGGCCGACTTCCGCGCCCTGCGTGCCTTTGCCAACCGTCATGGTCTTCTGATTCTCGAAGATGCCGCACAGGGCTTCGGCGGAAGCATCGATGGGCAAAAGGCCTGCTCTTTCGGCCACATCGCCACCACCTCCTTCTTCCCCGCCAAGCCCCTGGGTTGCTATGGCGACGGCGGCGCCCTCTTCACCGACAATGACGACTGGGCCGCCCTCCTGCGCTCCTTCCGTGTCCACGGCAAAGGCTCGGACAAGTACGACAACGTCCGCATCGGCCTCAACTCGCGCCTCGACACCCTCCAGGCTGCCATCCTGCAGGTCAAACTGAAGGCCTTCGCCGACAGCGAGCTGGATGCCGTCAACCGTGTGGCCAGCCGCTACACGGCCTATCTTGCCGGCCGCGTGGCCACGCCGCATATCCCTGCAGGCTTCCGCTCCTCGTGGGCGCAATACACCGTCCAACTCGCTGACCGCGACCGCGTGCAGGCCGCCCTCAAGGCCGACGGCATACCCTCGATGGTCTACTATCCCAAACCCATGAGCGCGCAGACCGCCTTTGCACCCGTGGCCCACCTCCAGAGCCCCTGCCCCAATGCCGCCCGCCTCTCCGCCACCGTCCTCTCACTCCCCATGCACCCCTATATGACGGATGCCGAAGTGACCCTTGTATCCGAAAAACTCCTCGCTGCAATATGATGAACATCAATGATATAAAGATTTGCGTCATCGGCCTCGGCTACGTAGGCCTCCCCTTGGCGCGCCTCTTTTCCACCAAGTTCCCCACCATCGGTTTCGACATCAACCAGCGCCGCGTCGATGCCCTGATGCAGGGCCACGACGCCACGCTCGAAGTGGAGGACGACCTGCTCCAGGAGGCCATCCATAAGCACGGTTTCCGCTGCACTTCCAGCCTCGACGACATACGCCACTGCAACATGTACATCGTCGCCGTCCCCACGCCCGTCGACCACAACAACCACCCCGACCTCACCCCCCTCGTGGGTGCCTCCGAGGTGGTGGGCAAGGTAATTGCGAAAGGCGACGTGGTGGTCTACGAGTCAACCGTCTACCCCGGCGTCACCGAGGAGGAGTGCCTCCCCGTGGTCGAGCGCGTCAGCGGGCTGCGGTTCAATACCGACTTCTATGCCGGCTACAGCCCCGAGCGCATCAACCCCGGCGACAAGGAGCACCGCGTCGAAACCATCCGCAAGGTAACCTCCGGCTCCACGCCCGAGGTGGCCGACCTGGTCGATGCCATGTACAACGCCGTCCTCGTCAACGGCACCCACAAAGCCCCCAGCATCAAGGTGGCCGAGGCATCCAAGATTATAGAAAACTCGCAGCGCGACGTCAACATTGCCTTCATGAACGAGCTGGCCAAAATTTTCAACGCCATGGGGATCGACACCCACGACGTCATCGAAGCCGCCGCCAGCAAGTGGAACTTCATCCGCCTTTCGCCCGGCCTCGTCGGCGGCCACTGCATATCCGTCGACCCCTACTACCTCATCCAGAAGGCCCAGGTCTACGGCGTACTGCCGCGCGTCATGAGCAGCGCCCGCCGCCTCAACGACGGCATGGGTGCCTATGTAGCCAACCAGACCATCAAGCAGATGAACCTCCGCGGCGTGCCCGTCAAGGACGCCCGCATCCTCATCCTCGGCTTCGCCTTCAAGGAGAACTGCCCCGACCTGCGCAACACCAAGGTGGTCGACATCCACAACACCCTCCGCGAGTACACCCCCAACATCACCGTCTACGACCCCTGGGTCAACGCCGACCACGCCCGCCACGAATACGGCGTCGAGGTGACGGGACAGTTGCCTGACGGCCAGTTCGATGCCGTGATCTTGGCCGTCGCCCACGAGCAATTCCTCGGCCTCGACGTGCGCAAATTGGTCCGCACGCCCGGTGTGGTCTACGACGTCAAAGGCGTCCTGCCGCGTGATGTGGTCGATGCCCGCCTATAGAAAACCATGTAAATCAGAGACGAAGAAATTTTAACAATTTTCCACTTGCAAGTATCACATTTTTAGCGTACTTTTGCAATTCCGACACTGACCGCCCACCCCTCCTCCGACCGAAGAACAACCGAAGAACAACCGAAGAACAGCCCTAGTTGATACCTGGAAAACATCCACCGAACACCTGCCACCTATGTTGAAAAAAATACCCTTTTACATTGTCAAGAAATACCGCCACAGCACAGTTCCACAATGGTACATCCTCATTATGGACATTGTGCTCTTCATACTGGCCTTCTTCTTGATGGAAGCCTTCCGCGTCAACGGCCTGGCCAACCTCCACATGCGCGGCATGCTGGTGAAGTTCGTCGTCTCGCTGATGCTCACCATCATCTTCTATTTCTTCACCGGCTCCTACAAAAGCATCATCCGCCACGCCGGCATGAGCGACATCTACAAGATACTCCTCACCACCGTCGGCCCCGCGCTCGTCTGCTGGCTCGTCAATATTGTCAACTACCAGTTCCGCCCGCCGATTATCCCCGGCGGCTACCTGCTATCCTATCGCGAGTCGCTGATGCTCTATGCTATCCTGGCGGTGCTGCTCACCGTGTCGCGCCTCTTCATGCAAAGCGTCTACAACCGCTACTTCCGCCGGCGCCGCCCCACCTTCAACGTTGTCATCTACGGTGCCGGCGCCGCCGGTATCATCGCCTACAACGCCCTCAAACAGGAACCCAACTACGAGTACCGCATCGTCGCCTTCATCGACGACGACATGTCCAAGGTCAACCAAGAACTCAACGGCGTGCCTGTCATGCGCGCCCGCACCGTCCTCACCCCCAAGTTCATCGAGCAGAAAAAGGTCAAGCAACTCATCATCGCCATCCCCTCCATCCGCGTCCTCCACAAGCAGGCCATCACCAACAAAGCCCTCGACCTCGGCCTCACCGTCAAAGCCGTCCCCCACGCCTCCACTTGGCTCAACGGCACCTTCTCGGCCAACCAGATCCAGGACATCAAGATTGAAGACCTCCTCGAGCGCGAGAGCATCAAGCTCGACAATGTCAACATCGTCCGCGAGGTGGCCGACAAGACCGTCCTCGTCACCGGCGCTGCTGGCTCCATAGGCTCCGAAATCTGCCGCCAGCTCATGACCTACCACCCCGCCAAGGTCATCATGCTCGACCAAGCCGAAAGCCCCATGTACGACCTCCAGTTCGAACTCCGCAACACCTTCGCCGACCAGTTGGACCGCATGGAGTTCGTCATCGCCAACGTCAAGGACCGCCCCCGCATCGAGGAAGTCTTCCAGCAGTTCCGCCCCCAGCTCGTCTACCACGCTGCCGCCTACAAGCACGTCCCCTTCATGGAGGAAAACCCCTACGAGGCCGTCTATATCAACGTCTTCGGCACCCGCAACCTCGCCGACCTCTCGCTCCAGTACGGCGTGCAAAAATTCGTCATGATCTCCACCGACAAGGCCGTCAACCCCACCAACGTCATGGGCGCCACCAAGCGCATGGCCGAAATCTACATCCAAAGCCGCTCCAACCCCACCACCCACTTCATCACCACCCGCTTCGGCAACGTCCTCGGCTCCAACGGCTCCGTCATACCCCTCTTCAAGAAGCAGCTCGCCGCCGGCGGCCCCCTCACCGTCACCCACCGCGACATCATCCGCTACTTCATGACCATCCCCGAGGCCTGCAACCTCGTTCTCGAGGCCGGTGCCATGGGCGAGGGCGGCGATATCTTCGTCTTCGACATGGGCAAGCCCGTCCGCATCTACGACATGGCCCGCAAGATGATCCAGCTCTCCGGCATGCAAGGCATCGAAATCAAGGAGATAGGCCTCCGCCCGGGCGAGAAACTCTACGAGGAGCTCCTCGCCACCAAGGAGAACACCATCCCCACCTACCACCCCAAAATCATGCGCGCCCAGGTGCGCCGCTACCCCATTGACGCCATCGACCGCGAGTACGACGACCTCTGGCACATCCTCGAGGGCATGGACGACATGGCCATCGTCGCCAAAATGAAGGCCATCGTCCCCGAGTTCCTTTCAAACAACTCAATTTACTGTAAATTAGATACTTCCACCCCCCCCAGCGCTCTGAATGAGTAACTTAACACTATGCGACTGCGTTACCTCTTCCGCTACTTCCTCACCTGGATCCTCATCTTCGTTACCCAGAAGATAGTCTTCATGCTTGTCAACATGGGCCTGGCCGACGGTGCCCCCTTTGGGAGCTGTGTCGCCGCCCTGTGGCATGGCCTCCGCCTCGATGTCACCACCGCCTCCTACCTCGCCATCCTGCCCACCCTCGTGGTGCTCGTCAGCTACTTCTTCCGCCGCTTCCCGCTGCGCAAGGTGCTGGTGCCCTACTACTGGCTCACCGCCGTCGTCATCGCCGTTGCCTTCCTGGCCGACACCATCCTCTACTTCTTTTGGGGCGCCAAGCTCGACGCCAACGAGCTCCTTTACGTCTCCAAGCCCAAGGACATGCTCGCCAGCCTCCCCGTTTGGCAGGCCGTCCTGGCCTTCGTGCTGATGGGTGCCGTGGCCTGGCACTACTTCCGTCGCCAGCGCCGCGCCACCCCCGCCGAACTTCCCGCTCCCCGCTCCAAATTCTCCGCCCTCTTCATCCTTCCTCTGGCCGGACTCATCTTCCTCGGCATGCGTGGCGGCACCACCCAGTCCACCGCCAACCCCTCCTATGCCTACTTCTCCCCCCACCAGTTCTGCAACCACGCCGCCCTCAACCCTACCTTCAACATCCTCCACTCGCTCTTCAAGGCCCAGGACCTCGAAAAAGAGTTCGACTCCTTCTCCGAGCCCGACCTCGAGGTGCTGCTCGACGGCGCCTACGAGACCGACTCCCTCCTCTCCGACACCCTCCTTGCCCTGCGGCGCCCCAACGTGCTCTTCATCGTGTGGGAAGGCGCCGGCACCGCTATGGTGGGTTCTGACTCCGTGGCCCCCTGCCTCCAGGCCCTGCGCCGCGAGGGGGTCTTCTTCTCCAACTGCTATGCCAACAGCTTCCGCACCGACCGCGGCATCCTCTCCGTCTTCAGCGGCTGGCCCGGCATGCCCACCCTCTCCCTCATCAAGCGCACCGACCTCTGCCGCTGCCTCCCCTCCGTGGCCTCCTCGCTGCGCGACGAAGGCTATGCCACCAGCCTCACCTATGGCGGCGATGTCGACTATGCCAATATGCGCCTCTATTTCAACGAGACGGGCTTCTCCACCGTCCGCGGTAGCCACTTCTTCCCCGCCAGCCAGAACACCAGTGCCTGGGGTGTCCACGACCAGTACCTCCTCGCCCCCGACGTGCTCATCCCCGCCGAGCGCCCCTTCTTCTCCGCTGCCCTCACCCTCAGTAGCCACGAGCCCTGGGAGGTGTCCATGCAGCGCCTTCAGGATCCCCGCTGGAACTCCTTCGCCTACACCGATTCCTGCCTCGGTGCCTTCGTCGACCGGCTGAAAAATTCCCCCCTGTGGGACAGCCTCCTGGTGGTCATCCTGCCCGACCACGGCATCACCTATCCGGGTGTCCACTCCACGGCCGACCTCCGCGTCTCCCACATCCCCATGCTTTGGGTCGGCGGTGCCCTGGCCAAACACGGTGAATACGATATGCTCCTCAACCAGAGCGACCTCGCCGCCACCCTGCTGGCACAGATGGGCATCGACATATCCGACTTCACCTTCAGCCGCAACGTCTTCAGCCCCTCCTTCCCGCAGCGGCGTCAGTTCGCCATGCATGCCGACAAGAACGGCGTCACCCTCATCCAGCCCGACGGCCACTGGGTCTACGACTGCGTAAGCCGCTCCCTGCAGCCCGTCTCCGAGCCGCATCGGCTTTTCATCGAGGCCAGCCTGCAGCGTCTCTATCAGACCTCGGCTGCCCTGCCGCTCCACGTCAGGGAGCAATAATGGCCACCGTGCGCCGCAGTGTCTGCCGGGTGCCTTGAAGATTGTAGAGTTTGATAATGAGTGCATAGCGTCCTTGCCGCAAGGCAGAGCCGCCTTCGCCCATGCCGTTCCATACAATGGTGCCATGGGTGCCAAGCAGCGCGTTGTTCAGCAGCCTGCATACCGGGCGGCCCGCTGCGTCGTAGATATCAATGCTGGCGTAGACATCGCCGTCCTCCAGTGTGTATTCTATCGTCAGCTCGTCCTGGTAGCCGTCGTCGTCGGGCGAAAGTAGCTTCGACGAGAAAGCGAAACTGGCCTCCTCGGCCACATATTCCATGCTCTGCGAGTTGGGCAGGGTTGGGGTGCCGTAGCCCGCCGTCGAGGCGGCAGAGAACCAGTTCCCCGCCTCGTTGCAGGGCCTCTCGAAGCTCCTCCGCTCCAGGCTAACGCCCGCCTTGTTGCGCAGCAGGCGGCTGTGCATCGCCGGGCTGTAGTCCAGCCGCTCGGCAATGGTGCCGTCGGCCGTGGCCACCACCACCGCGCCGCCCTCGTTGGGATACGGCGGCAGGCTGCATTCCACCACCTTCTGCCGCTCCGCCTTCGGAAACGCCGCCGCCACCGCAGCCGCATCCTTCGTCAGCACCACATAGTCCCTCGCACCCACTCGGTGCGAGGGTAGGGGATAGCGTGTCCCCAGCGAGTTGCCCACCCAGCGGATAATCATATAGTCCGACAGCTCAACAGCCTCGTCCCCTGCATTGTACAGCTCCACATACTCCGCCTCGCCCACCCGCGGCTGGAACATCACCTCGCTCAGCAGCAGGGTCTCTTGACTCCATGCCACACCTGTTTCGATCAGAATAAAAAGAGCTATGAGCCTGAGTTTTAACATAGTGGTCATTAGTTTGTCATTGCCTGTAACGTCAATATTCTTGTTTTTATTGCCCTAATAATTAGAGATTTGCAAAAGTTTTTTGTTTTTTTTTGATTTCCGCATCAAAAAAAGTTGTATCTTTGCATTTCAAATCAAACACCATTTATACACAGAATTATGTGCGGAATTGTAGGATACATCGGGGAGCAGCAGGCCTTCCCCATCTTGATCAAAGGCCTCCATCGTCTTGAATATCGCGGCTACGACTCGGCCGGCGTCTCCATGATTGCCCCCAGCGGCAACCTCAACGTCTACAAGGCCACCGGCAAAGTGTCGGCCCTCGAGGAGAAATGCGCTGCCGAGGATACCACCGGCACCATCGGCATCGCCCACACCCGCTGGGCCACCCACGGCGAGCCCAACACCACCAACGCCCACCCTCACCGCAGCCAGAGCGGCAACCTCAGCCTCGTCCACAACGGCATCATCGAGAACTACAAGACCCTCCGCGCCATGCTCGAGAAAGAAGGCTACACCTTCTGCTCCGACACCGACACCGAGGTGCTCGTCCAGCTCATCGAATACACCCAGCGCCTCAACCAGTGCGACCTCTTCACCGCCGTGCAGCGCGCCCTGAAACACGTCGTCGGCGCCTACGCCATCGCCATCCTCGAGAAGGAACACCCCGACCGGCTGGTCTGCGCCCGCAAGGGCTCTCCGCTGGTAATTGGTGTCGGCACCGATGCCCGCGGCCACAAGGAGTTCTACATCGGCTCCGACGCCACTCCCCTCATCGAATACACCAACCAGGTCATCTACCTCAAGGACGAGGAGGTGGCTCTCATGACACGCTCCAGCGACCTGCCGGAAATTGTCGACCTCTCCCATGTCCACCAGACACCCGAGATGCACACCCTCACCCTCAGCCTCGACGAGCTCGAGAAAGGCGGCTACCCCCACTTCATGCTCAAAGAAATATGGGAGCAGCCCGGCGCCCTGCGCACCTGCATCCGCGGACGCATCCACGTGCAGCAGAAAGAGGTACGCCTCAGCGGCATCGTCGACCACAAGGATAAATTCCTCAACGCCCGCCGCATCATCATCTGCGCCTGCGGCACCTCGTGGCACTCCGCACTCATCGGAAAATACTTCATCGAAGAGGCCGCACAGATACCCGTCGAGGTAGAGTACGCCTCCGAATTCCGCTACCGCAACCCCGTCATCTATCAGGACGACATCGTCATCGCCGTCTCCCAAAGCGGCGAGACCGCCGACACCCTGGCCGCCATACAGCTCGCCGAGCAGAAAGGCGCCTTCCTCTACGGCATCTGCAATGTCATCGGCTCCTCCATCGCCCGCGCCACCCACAGCGGCACCTACATCCACGTCGGCCCCGAAATCGGCGTCGCCTCCACCAAGGCCTTCACCGGCCAGGTCGTCACCCTCTGCCTCCTCGGCCTCGCCATCGCCAGAATCAAGAACACCCTCAGCGACGAACTCTACCATACGCTTGTCGACGAGCTCCAGGCCATCCCCGACAAAATCCAGTGGACCCTCGAGAACAACAAGAACATCGACCAGTTCGCCCAGATGTTCACCTACTGCCGCAACTTCCTCTTCCTCGGCCGCGGCTACAACTTCCCCGTCGCCCTCGAAGGCGCCCTCAAACTCAAGGAAATCTCCTACATCCACGCCGAAGGCTACCCCGCCGCCGAAATGAAGCACGGCCCCATCGCACTCGTCGACGAAGAGATGCCCTGCGTCTTCATCGCACCCAAGCGCGGCATGTACGACAAGGTGGTCTCCAACATCCAGGAAATCAAATCGCGCAAAGGCAAAATCATCTCCGTCGTCACCGAAGGCGACAAGACCGTCTCCGACATGAGCGACTACACCTTCGTCATCCCCGACACGCGCGACTGCTTCGTCCCCCTCCTGGCCGTCATCCCGCTCCAGCTGCTCTCCTACTACGTCGCCACCGCCAAAGGCCGCAACGTCGACCAGCCCCGCAACCTCGCCAAGAGCGTCACCGTGGAATAAACACCCCTACATACCTATATAGAACAGGGTGGCGCTGCACGCAGCGCCACCCTGTTCTGCCATCTACCGGCGCGCGGCCTTCAGCACCTGCTCCACCACGCCGATCTTGTAGCCGGTGCTGTGGTAGAGGATGCGGCCCTCCTTGTCGACCAGGGCCACCAGGGGATACTGCACGTTGGCGATGCCCGTGGCCTCCACGATGAGCCGTTCCAGATCGCCCTTGTGGTAGGCGATGTCGGTGTTGGCCAGCTGCCACTCGTGCATGTTGAGCGTGGCGGGGCCCACCATGAAAGTCATGCCGCCCCACTGGCGCATTTCCCTCTGCTGCTGGCGCAGCTCGACGACGAGGTGCTTCGACGGCTCGCTGTAGTTGCCCAGGTTGATGTAGAGCATGCCCGGCTCGCCGGCATAGTCCCACAACTCGATGCCGTCGAAGAGTTCGAGCATGGGGTCGAGTGAGGAATGAGGAGTGAGGAGTGGGGAGTCAAGCGGCAGGAGGATAATCTCCTTGCTCACCTTCTCGCCGGCCTTCACCTCGAAGAACTCCATGCGCGAGCGCACAGATCCGTCGGCGGCGCGGTTGCCGGTGCTGAGGCAGTAGGTGCCGGGCTCCAGCTCGATGGTGGCGGGGAAGGAGGCCATGCGCGGGTCGTCCTCGAAGTCGAAGGTGCGCAAGTCGCCATTCTCCAACTTGGCCAGCGTGAAGTGCGGCCAGTAGACGGGCTTGGCGGGCTCCTTGCCGCTGTAGGTCAGGGTGAGAACTGTAGGGACGCGGCGTGCCGCGTCCGCAGCAGGTTGCCCATTGTCGCTTGCGGACATGGCACGCCATGTCCCTACATATACATAGATGGTGTTGGTGGCATTGTCCAGATAGGCAGGTATTCCGGCAGCGCGGCAGGCGGCTACGAAGAAGATGTCGCGGCTGTGGCGGTCGGCACGGCGCAGTTTGTAGACGCCCACGGGCGAGATGGGGCAGTTGTAGTAGTTGCTCGTGTCGTCAACAACGATGCTGTCGAGGGTCCACTGACGTATCTCTTCGGCCGTCATACCCTTGAAGCACGAGAGTTCTTCGCGATAGGGACGCACCATCTCATTGCTGATGCGGGCAGGAAGGATACCTTTCTTATATACATCATAAGTGTATGGATTGTTGGTGCAAGTACCCTTACTACGATTCAGCCAGTCGAAGCCGGTCTCTTGAGCTTGGAGCAAATCGGCGGTGATGTCGCGCAGGTCTTTGTCGGAATAGGATTTGAGATAATCATATATGTGTTCACCCGAGCGATATTGGCCAGCCCAATGTTCAAAGAACTTGTATATCTCCGCATAGTTGCCTTCTGACTTATGGATGATTTCCCACACTTGCTCGTCGGAAAATAAACGGGGATTCCAGCACCAATCCTTGGGCAGGAACGACTTGTAGTTGTCCTTGGTGGGGAAAGTAGCAGTGTAAGCGTTGCGCAGCGAGTCCTCGTAGGCCAGACGCTTGGCGTTGGCGGCGGTCTCCTCCTCGGTGGCCACCACTTTGGGTTCACCGGCCACAGGGGGCACCATATCGAACAGCCTCACCCCCGGCCCCTCTCCCAGAGGAGAGGGGAGTAGGATGTCCTTGTCGGCATCCTTCTTTAATATCAATGTCAGCGTGCTATCCTTCCGCACATCAATCTTGGCAAAGGCAAAGCGGTATCCACTCCCCTCTCCTCTGGGAGAGGGGTCGGGGGTGAGGCTCCAGATAAGCAGGTCGCCCAGACCGGTGGTCAGACTGGCCTTGCCCTCCTTGTCCGCAATCTGCGTGCTGAGGGTGTAATATTCAGCGTAGTTGTAGAGCTTGAACTTCACCTGCGCGCCCTCCAGCGGCTTGCCGCTCTCGTCCTGCACCGTGACGGTCACGCGGCGCGTGGGGGCGTAGTGGCTCAGCAGATTCAGCTCGCTATAGAGGCTGGTGCGCTTCACCACCTCCTCGTCGCCCTTGTACTTGCCGAAGGCCTTCGAGTGCACCATCATGCAGCGCGTGCTCGGCACGGAGAACCAGCCCATATTGAGCCGCGGGTCGGGCTCGCAGGCCCCAAGGAACTTCCATTCGCCATTGACATAGACCTCCACCCATGCATGGTTGTCGTCGCAGTGCGCCCAGCGCGGCGTGTAGCACTGCCTCGCGGGTATGCCCACGGCGCGCATGGCCGTGACGGCGAAGGTGCTCTCCTCGCCGCAGCGGCCCAGCGACGTGCGCATCGTGGCCAACGGGGCGCTGGTGCGGCTGTCCGAGGCGCGGTAGGCCACATGCTCGTGGCACCAGTGGTTCACCTCCAGCGCCGCCTCCTCGATGCTCATCCCCTGCACCCGCTCTTTCAGCTCGCGGTAGAAAACCATGCGCGCCGTGTCGAGGTTCTCGTTATTCACGCGGTACACCAGCACGAAGTGGCGGAACACGTCTTCGGGGATGTCCTTGCCCCACGGCATCTCCTCCCTCGCCTTGAAAGCATAGCGCACCTGCTGCAGGAAGAACTGCGGCTCGTAGTCCGCCAGGTCGCTCAGCGGCATGTAGGCGTAGAGGAACTCCATGGCCTCGCGCTCGGCGCGGCTAAGGTTGTCGAACTCCAAACTCAAACCTTGGAACTCCGCCTTCCGACTTAAAAAGTCTTCGTGTACCTCGTCGCGGTAGCTGCGGTCGGTGATGAAATGCGGGTCGCGGTGGCAGGCGGCCAGGGTGAGGGTGGCGGCCAGCAGAAGAATAAAGCGTTTCATATCTGTGTGTTGTGTATCAACTGTTTCACTTGTTCGGCATCGGTCCTCACCGTGCCGTCCGCGAGGGTGGTCTTGCACGAGCCGTGCACCTCGCCGACACCCGTCAGGGCAATCAGGCGGCCGACATTCTGCGGCGTCACACCGCTGCCGGCCAGTATCTTGACCGCTGTCGCACCCACCAGCCGGCGGATGACCGCGGCCCCCTCCAGCGCCGTCGGCGCCTGGCCCGAGGTCAGCAGGCGGTGGCAGCCCGCTCGGGCTACAGCCTCCAGCGCCTCCAGCGGGTCCTGACGCGCCTCGTCGAACGCGCGGTGGAACGTCACCTCCATCGGAGCTGCCAGGCGGACGATATGCCGCGTAAGTGCCTCGTCTATGCGCCCCTGCGGCGTGAGGAAACCCACCACCACGGCCGCGGCGCCCAGCGTGCGGCAGCGCATCAGCGTCTCCTCGATCTCGATGATTTCGGCATCGCTGTAGCAGAAGTCGCCCGCCCGCGGACGCACCAGCACATGGGTGCGCAACCCGAGCTCGCGCACACAGCAGTCAATGGCCTCGTCCGCCGGCGTAAGTCCTCCGCACTCCAGGTCGCGGCAGAGCTCCACCCGGCGCGCGCCGCCGGCAGCGGCGGCGCGCGCCGAGGCAACCGAATTGCAACATATTTCCACTTCAATCATGGTGCAAAGATACGAAACTTTTCCGACATACCGCCCACCCTTCTCCAAACCTTCCCCTACAGAGGAAGAAGAGGAGAAAAAGAGGAGAAGAAGAGGATGCCTGCAAACTGCTAATTATCAGCCTCTCCGCTCCAGGCCATTTTCCGCCTTTTTTGCCTTTCCTGAGCTAAAATTTTCATCTTTTTTTCACCCTCCACGTACTATATTCCCCCCCCGTGCGTTACCTCTTTATCAACAAATAGTTACCTTAATATGCACAACATACAGCACATCACCCCCGACCTCGTCTACGTCGGTGCCAGCGACCGCCGCACCGCCCTCTTTGAAAACGTCTACCCCATCCCCCGGGGCGTCTCCTACAACAGCTACCTGCTCCTCGACGAAAAGACCGCCCTGCTCGACACCGCCGACGCCGCCGTCGCCAGCCAGTTCCTCGAGAACGTGGCCGCCGCCCTCGCCGGCCGTCAGTTGGACTACCTGATTGTCAACCACATGGAGCCCGACCATGCCGCCACCCTCGCCGACGTCCTCCTGCGCTACCCCCACGCCACCCTCGTCTGCACCGCCAAGGCCGCACAGATGATGGTGCAGTTCTTCGGCTCCAACATATCCGCCCACCAGCTCATCACCGTCAAAGAGGGCGACACCCTCGCCCTCGGCCGCCACACCCTCGCCTTCGCCATGGCCCCCATGGTCCACTGGCCCGAGGTGATGGTCACCTACGACACCACCGACCACATCCTCTTCTCCGCCGACGCCTTCGGCACCTTCGGCGCGCTCAGCGGCAACCTCTATGCCGACGAACTCAACTTCGCCGGCGAATGGCTCAACGACGCCCGACGCTACTTCATCAACATCGTCGGCAAATACGGCGTCCAGGTACAGGCCCTCCTCAAGAAAGCCGCCGCGCTGGACATCAAGATGATATGCCCACTCCACGGCCCCGTCTGGCGCGAGAATATCGAATGGTTTGTCGCCAAGCACGACCTTTGGAGCCGCTACGAGCCCGAAGACAAGGCCGTCGTCATCATCTATGGCAGCATCTACGGCCACACCGAGGCCGCTGCACTCCGCCTTGGCACCCTCCTCGCCGGGCGCGGCGTCCGCAACATCAAGGCCTACGACGCCAGCCGCACCCATGCCAGCAAGCTCGTCGCCGAATGCTTCCGCGCCAGCCATATCGTCTTGGCCTCCAGCACCTACAACAACGGCATCTTCACCCCCATGGAAAACCTCCTGGCCGACCTCAAGGCCCACTGCTGGCAGAACCGCACCGTGGCCCTCATCGAGAACGGCACCTGGGCTCCGCAGAGCGGAAAACTGATGCGCGCCGAGCTGGAGCAGATGAAAGACATACGCATCGTCGGCGACACCCTCACCCTCAAGAGCGCCATCCAGCCCGACCAGGAAGCCCAGCTCGCCGCACTGGCCGACGCACTTATAGCCCAAGGTCTATGATCGACAACCAAGCCATCTTCAGCATCAGCTACGGACTCTACGTCCTCATTGCCCGCGAGGGTGAGAGGGACAACGGCTGCATCGTCAACGTGGCGCAGCAGGTAACCGACCAGCCGCTGCAGCTCATGCTCTGTGTCAACAAGAAGAACCTCACGCATGACATGGTGCTGAACACCAAGGTGTTCAACCTCTGTCCGTTGAGCGAGGAGGCCACCATGAAGCCCTTCGAGCATTTTGGCTTCCAAAGCGGTCGCGATGTGAACAAGTTCGCCGACTGCCAGCAGGAGCTGCGCACGGAGAACGGCCTGCGCTACCTGCCGAAGTACGTCAACGCGGTCATCTCCGGCCGCGTGGTGCAGACCCTCGACCTCGGCTCCCACACCATGTTCATCGCCGAAGTGACCGAGGCCCGCACCCTCTCCCCCTCGCCCAGCATCACCTACGCCTACTACCAGCAGCACATCAAGCCGAAGGCAGCCGTCGGTGGTCAGCCGTCAGTGGCCGGAAAGAAGAAGTGGGTCTGCGAGGTCTGCGGCTACGTCTACGAGGGCGACGAGGTGCCCGACGACTTTATCTGCCCATGGTGCAAGCACGGCAAGAGCGACTTTAAACTCATGGAATAACTGTAACGCAAACATTTACAATTATGGCAGACGACAACAGAATCATTTTCTCGATGGTGGGTGTGGGCAAGCTGATACCGCCCAGCCGCCAGATATTGAAAGACATATACCTCAGTTTCTACTATGGTGCCAAAATCGGCATCATCGGCCTCAACGGCTCGGGCAAGTCGAGCCTGATGAAGATCATCGCCGGCGTGGACAAGGACTACCAGGGCGAGGTGGTCTTCTCGCCCGGCTACTCGGTGGGCTACCTCGAGCAGGAGCCCCAGCTGGACGACTCGAAGACTGTCAAGGAGGTGGTGCAGGAGGCCGTGGCCGACGTGGTAGGCTGGCTCAAGGAGTACGAGGAGGTCAACAACGCCTTCGCCGAGCCCGATGCCGACTTCGACAAGCTCATCGCGCGCCAGGGCGAGCTGACCGAGCTGCTGGAGCAGCACGATGCCTGGAACCTCGACCAGAAGCTGGAACGCGCCATGGACGCCCTGCGCTGCCCCGACGAGGACCAGCTGGTGAAGAACCTCTCCGGCGGCGAGCGCCGCCGCGTGGCCCTCTGCCGACTGCTGCTGCAGGAGCCCGACATACTGCTCCTCGACGAGCCCACCAACCACCTCGACGCCGAGAGCATCGACTGGCTCGAACAGCACCTCCAGCAATACAAGGGCACCGTCATCGCCGTTACGCACGACCGCTACTTCCTTGACCATGTGGCAGGTTGGATACTAGAGCTGGACCGCGGAGAGGGCATCCCCTGGAAGGGCAACTACACCTCGTGGCTCGAGCAGAAAACCGCCCGCCTCGCCATGGAGGAGAAGCAGGAGAGCAAGCGCCGCAAGACCCTGCAGCGCGAGCTGGAGTGGGTGCGCATGGCACCCAAGGCGCGCCACGCCAAGGGCAAGGCACGTCTGGCAGCCTACGACCGCCTGCTCAACGAGGACGTCAAGGAGAAAGAGCAGAACCTCGAGATATTCATCCCCAACGGCCCGCGCCTAGGCAACAAAGTACTGGAAGTCAACGGTGTAAGCAAAGCCTACGGCGACAAACTGCTGTACGAGAACCTCACCTTCAGCCTGCCGCCCGCCGGCATCGTGGGCATCATAGGCCCCAACGGCTGCGGCAAGACCACCCTCTTCCGCCTCATCATGGGCATCGATACACCCGACACCGGCACCTTCGAGGTGGGCGAGACCGTCAAACTCGGCTACATCGACCAGCAGCATGCCGAGATTGACCCCGAGAAGTCTGTCTATGAGATGATTTCCGGCGGCAACGAGAACCTCCAGGTGGGTGGCCGACTGGTCAACTCGCGCGCGTACATATCCAGATTCAACTTCACCGGAACAGACCAGAGCAAGAAAGTCGGCGTCCTCTCCGGCGGTGAGCGCAACCGCCTGCACCTGGCCCTCACCCTCAAGAGCGAGGCCAACGTGCTGCTCCTCGACGAGCCCACCAACGACATCGACGTCAACACCATGCGCGCCTTGGAAGAGGGTTTGGAGAACTTCGCCGGCTGCGCCGTCATCATCAGCCACGACCGCTGGTTCCTCGACCGCATCTGCACCCACATCCTCGCCTTTGAGGGCGACTCGCAGGTCTACTTCTTCGAGGGTTCCTACACCGAATACGAGGAGAACCGACGCAAGCGCCTCGGCGACGACACGCCGCACCGCATCCGCTACAAGAAGCTCAAAGCCTAGCCGAGGGGGATGTGGGCTCTGATAAATGTCTAATAATTCTCTAATAAATGTCTAACAAATGTCTAATAATTCTCTAACAAACCTCTAATAAACAGGCTGATTCTCCTTGAATAGCAAGTGATTTCCAGTACCTCACGTCCATCCAAACCATATCCTTATGACGGCAAGAAAAACCAGCAATCCGCGAACCGAGCAGCAGCAGGCACACCGCGCAGGCTTCGGTCTTGTGGCGCGCCTCTCGTCGGACCTCAAAGCGCTGCACACCATAGGGCTCTACAAGGAGAGCACGCGTCGCCGCCGTGTCCAGAAGCGTCCGACCACCTACGATGCGTTCCGACGCCTCAATAAGCACTGTGTCAGGGCAGAAGGCGTCGACTACCGCGCTGTCGTGGTCAGCAAGGGGCCGTTGTCGGCGCCCGAATTCGAGCTGGTGCATCTCGGCTCAAATGGACGGCTGACGGTTGAGTTCAGCCGCGAGTTTTACACCGGCGAGGGCAGCGACCAGTTGCTGCTGGCCGTCTATTGCCCCGACCGTCGCGCGTGCTATTGTGCCGACGCTGTGAGCCGCGAGGAGGGCCGTCTGGTGGCGCAGCTGCCGGTCGAGTGGCTTGCCCACACGCTCCACCTCTACGCTTTCTTCTGTGGCCGCAATATGCTTGCCTCGAAGAGTGTCTACTACGCGTTGCATGGCTGCGATGCTGACCCGATAAAACGGAAGTCTGACCCGATAAAGCGGAAATCTGACCCGATAAAGGGCGGTTTTGACCCGATAAATGCTCCCGCTGACCCGATAAAGGGCGATTTTGACCCGATAAAAGGCGATGCTGACCCGATAACCGCCCGCCTTTTCGCCGCCCTGCGTGCCGACGGCACCCTCACCTATGCCGCCTATGCCGCGGAGCTAGGCATCAGCGAGGCCACCGTCAAGCGCCGCCTCGCCGCCCTGAAGGCGCAGAACCTGATTGCCCGCAGCGGTTCCAATAAATCCGGCCGCTGGGAGGTGCTCCAATAGTCAAGGTTGGAGGGTGAAAGAAGAAGCCGTGAGTTGAGGCTCACGGCTTCTTGCGTTGTGGAATTCAGCGTTCAATCCATCACGGGGCGGACGGCGATGCCGGCGTAGCGGTCTTCGTCGTCCATGGACTCGACCTCTTCGCCGTCGAAGCTGATGGAGCGGGCGTCGTCGTTGTCGCCGTTGGTGGCGGACCAGTAGTTGCCGTCGACGCCGAAGTCGCGGACCACGGTGCCTTTGCGCTCGCCGGCGGCGGGCAGGAAGATGGCGCCGGCGGCCTCCATCTGGGCCCACTGGTCGAGGGTGTAGGCGTTGGCGCGGCTGTAGTCGTAGGACTCGCGGCCATAGAAGCCGGGCTGGAAGGCGAGGCCGGCGGGGAGGGTGAAGTGGTCGGGCAGGATGACCATGCCGTTGACGGTGCCGACGGTGGCGGCGCCGAGCTTGGCGTAAGCGTTGGCGCGGCCGCGGAGCAGGTACTGCCACTCGGCGGCGGTCAGGGTGCGCCAGAGGTGGGGCTGGTTGCCGCCGTTGGAGATGGCGTTGTGCCAAGCCCAGTCGGCCTCGGCATAGGGGCCGGCGAGGGGATTGGTGAAGGCGCCGCCGGGGTAGTAGTGGGCGAAGAGGGTGCTGACGCTCCAGGGCTCGTAGGCCGTGGCGCCGCTGTTCCAGCCGCTGGTGCCCCAGCCGAAGAGGTCGACCCACTCGCTGTTGGTGGCGGAGATGGCGGCGTTGGCGCTGCCGAGGGCATCATACTGATTTTCAGCGAAGCGCCAGGTGGCGGTGGAGGCCTGGAACTGGAGGTTGCCGCGCGAGAAGCGCACCTGCTTGGAGGCGCTGACGGAGAAGAGGGCGTTGCTGGCGCCATCCTCGCGGAAGCCGCCGACCGAGGGCTCGCCGGGGTTGGGGTTGGGCTCCGGGTCCACGCTGGGCATGTCGGGGTTGGGGTCGTCGGCCTGGTTGCTGAAGAGGGCGACATAGGTGGCGTCGCCGCCGACGGTGATGGTGCGGGTGGCAGAGCGGTGGCCGTCGCTCCAGCGGATGAAGTAGTAGCCGGTGTTGGCCCATGCCGAGAGCTCGACCTGCGAGCCGATGACATAGCGGCCGCCGCCGGTGACATAGCCCATCTCGTCGTGATTGGCCACGCCGACGATGGTGCAGTTGACTTTGAGGTCGCGGAGGTCGTCGACCCCACAACTGGTCAGCCCGAAAAAGAAAAGGGCCGACAACAGCAGCATAATGTTGCGGATTGTTTTCATAAGTTTGATGTTTTAATAAGTGATTGTTATTTAACTATTTAATAATTGCTCTCTATTAAATTCCAATCGGTTTTCACACGGCAAAGATACGAAGAAAAACGATAATGGCAAAAAAAAACAGCTTTTGTGGGGTTATTTTGTATAAAAAACAATGATTTCTGGTTTTCCTGCAATATGGATTGCTGCATAAGAAACATCATCGCCGTTGATGAGCAAAACCAGCCCCTGCGCGACGAGGAGGGCCGCCTCATCTTCCGCCCGGGCGGACACGGCGCCCTGATAGAGAACCTCAACGAGCAACGCGCCGACCTTATATTTATAAAAAATATAGACAACGTGGTACCCGACTGGATGAAGCACACCACGGTGATTTACAAGCAGGTGCTGGCCGGCATGCTGCTCGAGCTACGCGAGAAGGTGTTCGATGCCCTCCGCACCCTCGACAGCCAGCCCGACAAGAAGACCCTGGACAAACTAGTCCGCTTCGCCAAACAGGAGCTTAATATCATGGTACCAGAGGGTTGCGACGCCAAGACGCTGCACCCCCTGCTCAACCGCCCCATGCGCATCTGCGGCATGGTGAAGAACCTCGGCGAACCCGGTGGTGGCCCCTTCTATACCATTGATACCATGGGGAATAGAAGCCTGCAAATCGTGGAATCGGCACAGGTGAACCACAAAGAGCCGAGCCAGGAGGAGATCTTCCAAGCCTCGACCCACTTCAACCCCGTGGACCTCGTCTGCAGCACCAAGAACTACCGCGGCCGCTACTTCGACCTGCGGCAGTATGTCGACCCCAAGACGGGCTTCATCAGCAAGAAGAGCAAAGGGGCGCAGACACTTAAATCCCAGGAACTTCCCGGTCTGTGGAACGGCGCCATGGCCCACTGGATTACCCTCTTCGTCGAGGTGCCCGTGGCCACCTTCAACCCCGTCAAAACCGTCAACGACCTGCTCCGCAAGGAGCACCGCGAAGGCTGACCTGGCTTTTTCCACGACAACGCTGACAACAAAGACAACATAGCGGGCGGCGCAACACGCGCCGCCCCTCCCCCACCCTAAAAACACTAATTTCTGCGGTTGTAGTCCACAGAAAATTATAATATTTTGCGGATTATATCCGCAGAAATTTCTTTCAATTGAGGCATTTGCTGTCATTTCTTGAAGTTACCGAAGGAGAAAGAGCCCGCGCAGCGGGCGACACCTTGATTAGCCGTGGGCGCAAGCCCACGGGGCACAAAAGGGGACCACACAACGGAGCCCCGTCAGGGGCGGCACAGCCAGCGTTGATGTGCCGCCCCTGACGGGGCTCCAGATTCTTGCTTGGGGGTGTCCGTGGGCTTGCGCCCACGGCTATATAAAGTATCGCCCTGACGGGCTCCCGCAGGAACAAGGGTTAGTTCTGGCGCACAGCGCGGACGGAGAACCCGATGGTGCGGACGGTGAAGTACATGAACTGGTCGTCCGAGTCGAAGGTGAAGCCCCACGCGAGGCCCGGGTAGTCCGAGTAGAGCGACGAGGACGACCAGTAGTCTCCGCTCTCACCCGCGTAGAGCAGACGCGAATCGAAGCGGCCGCCGGCGGCGGGCAGGAAGAGACTGTTGCCGTTGGCGGCGGTGAACTTGCGGCCTGCGACGCCGTTCACGGTGGTCCACTCGGCTGTGGTGTTGGCGATGAGGTCTTCCCACTCCTCCCTGGTCGGCATGCGGGCGCCGTCGCCCAGCTTCTGCGTCGCCACGTCGTCCATAGCCTGCAGGGTGGTCAGGTTGTCGGGAGTGCCGTAGTCGGTGCTGGTGTTGTACTTGGTGAGCGTCTGCAGGCTGCCCTCGGCATCAACGGTGCAGTACTTGTAGGTGCTCAAGCTGTAGACTTCCTTCGTGGCGGTCTCGCCCCATGCGTAGTAGTCGCCGTAGCCCTCGGGCGTGGTGGCGCCGAGGTTGCACTTGGCCCACAGCAGGCCAGAAGGCAGGCCTAGGTCCACCCATTCGACGGTCTCCGTGCCGGTGTTACCGCCGCCGTTGCCGCAGGCAGCGAAGGCCAACGCGGCTCCCATGGCCATCACGGCAAGCAGTCTGATTGTCTTTTTCATTGTTGTTTGTTTTTGGGTTATTATTGAGGATGTTATAAAAACACTGCCCTTGTCTACAATTTGCAAAGATACGAACAATTCCCGACATGACAAGACCTGTGTTCCTAAAAAAATGGTCAGGGAACAATATTATGCGAGTGGGTGCGTTAATGCGGTATACATATTTATAATATACAGACAGAGATGAAGAAAGGAACCATTATCGCCATCGTCGCCGTGCTGACAGCCATCGTGCTGTGGGGCATCGGCGTGAACAACAAGCTCGTTACCGAGGAAGAGAACGTCAGCAAAGCCTGGAGCCAGGTGGAGAACGTCTACAAGCGCCGCATGGACCTCATACCGCAGCTGGTGAACACCGTGCAGGGGGCCGCCAACTATGAGAAGAGCGTGCTGACCGAGGTTACCAACGCCCGCGCCGGCGTGGAGCAGACCACCGTGGACCCCTCGACCCTCAGCGAGGAGCAAATCAAAGCCTACCAGCAGGCGCAGGACAAGCTGTCGAAGGCCGTGGCCAACACCATCAAGGTAACCGTCGAGCGCTACCCCGAGCTGACGGCCACCGCCGGTTTCCGCGACCTGCAGACCCAGCTCGAAGGCACGGAGAACCGCATCGCCGTCGAACGCGGAAAGTTCAACGAGGCTGTGCAGAAATACAACACCAAGCTGCGCCGCTTCCCCACCAGCCTCCTGGCCGGCATCCTGGGCTTCGACAAGAAGGGCTACTTCACCGCCCCGGCCGAGGCCGCGGAGCCTGTCCAGGTGGAGTTCAATTTTTAAGGAGCTAAAGGAGTTAAAGGAGTTAAAGTAGTTGGGGTAGTTAAAGGAGTTAAAGTAGTTAAGGTAGTTAAAGACAAATGTTTAGAGCCATTAGAAGGATAGGGATACTGGGGCTGCTGCTAGTGTGGTGCGTGGGTGCCACGGGGCAGGTGGAGTGGACGCCGGAGAGGTCGAGCCGCCTGGTGAACGACTATTCCGGCGTGCTCACGGCCGAGCAGGCCGACGCGCTGGAAAGGCGCCTCGTGGCCCTCGATGACTCCACGTCGAACCAAATCGCCATCGTCATCACCCCCACCCTGCACGGCGACGACGAAGACGCTGTGGCACAGCGCATCGGCGAGCGGTGGGGCGTGGGACGCAGCGAGTTCGACAACGGCCTGGTCGTCCTCATCAAAAGCAAGACCGCGGAGGAGAACTGGGGCGCGGTGGCCATCGCCACGGGCTACGGCCTCGAGGGCGCCCTGCCCGACGTGTTCTGCAAGCATATCATCGACGAGCAGATGATACCGGCGCTGGGCGACGGCGACTACTACCGCGCGCTGACGCAGGCGCTGGACGTGATCGAGCCTGTGGCGCGCGGCGAATACAGCTACGCACAGTACCGCCAGGACGGCCAGCGCGATGCCCTGCGCGGCATGCTCATCATGGCCGTCATCATGGCCGTGGCCGTCATCCTCATCCGCCGCTACGCCAAGAAACACCCCGAGCAGTTCAAGAACAACAACCGTCGCGGCGGAGGCGGCATCATCATGGGCGGCTTCCCCGGCATGTGGGGCAGCGGCGGCATGGGCAGCGGCTTCGGAGGCGGCGGATTTGGCGGCTTCGGGGGCTTCGGCGGCGGCAGTTTCGGTGGCGGCGGCGCCTCGGGACGATTCTAGCCATTTGGACGACAACTCCGACAACAATGACAACATTGGAAAAGCGCAACATGCGTTTTCCTATTTTATTTCGGGCAGAAGAACAGCCCTCCGAAAAAAAATTTGGCCAGAAAAAAAAATGTTAGTATCTTTGCAGGACGTTTGCAATGGCGCACAACGCAATTACAAACTGACAATCAAGGATATAAACAATTAAAAAGTATACACCATGGGTATCAATGCTAACAAAAAAGTGAAGAGAAGAAAAGTCCGCGTGACCGGCAACAAGAACTCCACCAACAACTGGGGTATCACCGCCGCCGGCTGGAATGCTGTGCACAAAGCCATCATCAACGCCGAGGACTAATCTCCTTGCAAGCAGTCAGGAGAAACAGCAAAAAGGAGGTAAGGATACCGACATCCCGACCTCCTTTTTTATTGCCCTACTTCCTTACCTCCTAAAAAAATGAAACAGACCACCCTCTGCTACCTCGACGACGGCGAGCGCTACCTGATGCTGCACCGCACAAAGAAAGACCACGACGCCAGCCACGGCAAGTGGATCGGCGTGGGCGGCAAATGCGAGGCCGACGAGAGCCCGGACGAGTGCATGCTGCGCGAAGTGAAGGAGGAGACGGGCCTCGCCGTCACCAGCTGGCGCTATCGCGGCATCGTCACCTTCATCTCCGACACGTGGGACAACGAGTACATGCACCTCTTCATCGCCGACCGGTGGGAGGGCGAGCTGGATATGGACTGCAACGAGGGCGACCTGGCATGGATACCCAAAAGCGACCTGCCACTGCTGCCAGGCATGGGCAACACGGACATCAACCTCTGGGAGGGCGACAAGATATTCCTGCGCCTGCTGATGGACGAGGGGCAGCCTTTCTTTTCATTGAAACTTATTTACGTACAAGACGAGATGGCCGAGGCCAGGCTCGACGGGCAGCCTATCAGCGGCACCGGACGTTGAAGCGGCCCCAGAGGGGGTGGGCGCGGTAGGCGTCGAGGGCGTGCGGCGGGACGCGAAGGACGGCCGTGGAGGGCAGCTGGTTGAAGGTGGTGCTCTGCACTTCGGGCGGCACGGGCGAGAGGATCTCGACCTCGCGCAAGCGGTGGCACTCGGTGAAGCAGTAGCTGCCGATGCTGCGCACCTTGCTCCCCATCCGTACCACACGCAGGCTGTCGCAGTAGGCGAAGGCATAGGGGCCTATCTCTTCCAGCGCGTCGGGCAGGGTGATGGAGTCGAGGGCGGTCTCGTAGAAGGCGCCGTGGGCGAGCGTGTGGAGGGAGGAGGGCAGGGAAGCCTGCCGCAGGCGGTGCGAGCTGGCGGCCAGGTCTTTGGCCGACTCGACCAGTCCCTCGCGCACCGTGAGGCGTTCCAGGTTGCGGATGCCACTGAAGAGCTGTATGGGCAGGTGGCGGACGCCGGTGTCGATGATGGCCTCGCGCAGGTTCAGGCAGCGGAAGAAGTAGGGGTATTTCTGACCATCCTCGGTGGAAGGTCCGACGCAGTGGCGCGCCTGCCAGAGGACGGTGGTCAGGCGTGGGCAGTCGTTGAAGGCCTCGACGCCTATGTGCTGCAGTCCGGGCGGGATGACCAGTGTGTCGGCCAGGGCCAGGCATCCGCCGAAGGCCTGGTCGCCGATGGAGCGCAGTGAGGGCGGCAGGGCGACGGCGGTGAGGCGCGAGGCGAGGCGGAAGGCGCGGCGTTCGATGGCGACGACCTGCCAGCGGAGGCCCCGGTGGCGCACCGCAGCGGGTATCACCATGCGGCCGGTGAGGGTGGCGGTGTCGGCTGGGGCCACGATGGCCACCTGGCGCTGCGGCAGGCGCTGCACCTCGCGCACGAGAAGGGTCTGGCCACTGTCGAGCTGCACGGTGTGCAGACGCTGGGAGGGCTGCGCGGCCCAGACGGCGAGGGCGGCCAGCAGGGCCACGGCCGCCAGGGCGAGGGGCCACAGCGGACGGAGTAGGCGCCTGTAGTCGGCCACGGAGTCAGGACGCCGACTGGGGTCGGGCCGCGTGGCGCGGCGGACGGCCAGGGGGTGGCGGTGGGGCAGCAGCAGGCGGGTGAGGCGCCCGAGGGCGTAGATGTCGGCCCGCTGGTCGGCCGTGGCGCCGGCCTCCTGCTTGGGGGCGGCGAAGCCGACGGTGCCGCCGGCATGCTTGAAGGCGGCATACTGGGGGCCGTCGCTGAGGCCGAAGTCGATGACACGCACGCGGAGGTCGGAGCCGACGATGATGTTGGAGGGTTTGAGGTCGTGGTGGTAGATGCCGTGGGCATGGCAGTAGGCGACGGCGTCGAGGATCTGGTCGAGCACCTGGCGGCGGGCGGAGGAGGAGGGGCGCGAGGCGAGCCAGCGGTCGGGGGGCTGCCCTTCGGCCCACTCCATGACGATGCACGGGCCGAGGCCCTCGACGGGCTCGAGGCTCACCACCTTGACGATGCCCGGGTGGTCGAGGCCGTTGCCGACGCTGTATTCCTTGAGGAGCCACTCCTCATAGAAGGCGTTGCCGCGCAGGTCGTGGCGGAGGGCTTTGAGGACATACCAGCGGCCGTAGCGGCGGGCGCGCACGAGGAGGTGGCTCGCGCCGGAGGAGAGCTCCTCGAAATGCGAGAAGAACGGGTCGACAAGGCCCGCACTGCCGGACACCGGCCCCGACGGACCGCCCTTAACCACGCGTGCCCACACCAAGTCACTGATATTCATATAGTTATATATGCATTTCAGTAGATATATCAAGGTGCAAATTTACGCATAAATATCCATACGGGGGACAAAAAAATGTAAGTGGACCAAAACGGATGGCGGCGGAATGGGAAAATATGTGTATTTTTGCAGCCGGAAAATCATGGACAACGAGAAGCAAATAGAGACCCTGCGCCGCCTGGTGTGCGAGGCGGCGGACTGCGAGGGGAAGTCGCCGGCCGACTTCTACACGCTGATAGGATATATCGAGTCGCGCACGCACGAGAGCATAGGGCTGACGACTTTGAAGCGGCTGTGGCAGTACGGCGGGCTGCAGTCGGAGCCGCGGAGGAGCACGCTGAACCTGCTGGCACGGGCGGTGGGCTTCCGCACCTACGACGATTTCTGCGCCCACTACGGCAGCACGGAGGCGACGAGCAACCCGGTGCTGGGAACGGCGGTGAAGGCGGCGGACCTGGTGCAGGGCGAGCGGCTGATGCTGCGCTGGAACCCCGGGCGCGAGGTGACGGCGGAATACCTGGGCAACAGCACCTTCCGCGTGCTGGAGAGCACGGGAAGCAAGCTGCAGGCGGGCGACACGTTCCAGGCGGCGTTCTTCGCGCTGGGGCATGCCGCGATGCTGGCCAACGTGGTGCACGGGGAGACGTCGTGGCCGCTGTATGAGGTGGGGCAGCAGGGGGGATTGACGCTGGTGAGGCGGCTGTAGGGGAGAAAAAAAGTGTTGCAACGCTGCAAGAAAACGACCCGAAGAGGTACGAAAGGGACAATCCGCCGATTTCCATCCGACATGTTTACGAGGCAATTCTAGGGTAAAGCTAGGGTAATTCTAGGGTAACGCTAGGTGGAGTAGCATATAACTAGGTGAATACTAGGTAAATACAAGGGCTTTTCGGCGTTGAAAACGGGGAAAATATTTCTCGCTCATTTTCAGATATTTAAGTTTTTTGTATAGAAACCGGCGGGGCATGGTCCGCGGCGGAGGGGATTTCTGCTTGCGGCGGAGAGGAATTTGTGCAAAGCTGGGGCGGGAAGGGGGGATTGTGGGGTGCGGAGATGCGGAGGGGCGGACGCAGGGAGGGGTGATATTCAGCGCGTTGAGAAACGGACCAAAACGGTTTTGGAGATGATGGGTTATTTCTCTAATTTTGCACCTTGAAAAATGAATAGCCCCCCGACCACTTAATAATTATGGAAGAAACAAAAAACATATCCCAAAGCGTGGCATCGCTCACCAAAGGCATCGAACTACAGATGGAACGTTTGAACCTGCGCAACCTAAGCCTCCAACGCAGGCCCACCTACGGCGAAGACGGAATCGCCCTGGCGGGTAACGTCAACGACGACGGCATCGGCATGGTGGTCTGTATAAGTGAACTGATGATTGACGGTTTCGACCTGGTGCTGGGCCTTGATGCGATAAAATACGATGGTTCGGGAGAGAACAAGAAGTTTCTCGGCTTTTTTGCGCCACAAAAGCTGATGCATGCCGACGAAGGGAACAACTTTTTCTGGTGCAAAGAGACCCCCGAGGCGGTGGCCGCCACCATGAAGTCTGCGCTCGAATGGCTCTGCGACATGTAGAAGGAAAAAATTGCATCGGGAACTTAAGATTGGAACAAAAAGGTTTATATAGAGAGTGATAAAAAAACTCTACCCTATGAAACAAACAAGACCAAACAAAGACAAAGAGCTGAGCGAGCTTGAGGAAATTTTCCGCACGGCGAACATCAGCCCTGTGTTCCGTCCCAATCCAAGCTTCGCCATTGGCGACGGCGACGTACCCTACATCAGCCTCGGCGACGTACTGGAGAACCGCTACCTCATCCGCCTGCTGCCCGAGGGGCAAATGACCCAGTTCCCCATCATCGAAAACGGCCCCATCCTTGTGGAATACCCATCCCTCGAACGGCTTGTGCTCGACGGATGGACGTTGGATTGAAAAACTAAACTTTAAACAACAGTTGTCAGGCAGATTAATGGGTTCTGTCTGTTTTGACAGCCAAAAGCGAATAAAGAACCCCCACAAACTAAACATTAACAGTTATGAAAGTAAAAATCAGTATTGAGGGCATCTCTTGTGGAGATGAAATCTATCAACCGGCAGACATGTTCCGCGCATTTTTGGCTGGGGATGGTGAAAAAATTGAGTTAGACAACCCGGATGTTGAAGAGCCTCTTTATAGTATGTTCGATGACGACGGTAACTATTACCAATTACGGGTGGATACCGATGGAAGTGTACACGAGATAGAATTTGATGAATATGACCAAGGAGAATAATAAAATGGAACAAACATCTTTTTCAAAAGAGGTTTGCTCCGAGATTGAGCAATTCTTCATCATCGAGCAGAAGGAGAACGGCCCCGTCATTTTTCACAATGAACTTGAGTTGCAGATGCTGCTGTGCCAGCACCTGATAAAGAAATTCAATGTGCAGCTGGAGTACCACGTGCCTACCAACAGCGACACCTTCACCGCCAAAGCAGACTATCCCTGGCGTACGAAGGAGGGCAAACTGCAGGAGATGTATGTGGACATTGTGGTGAACGATGGCAAGAAATGGATTCCTATCGAGGTGAAATACAAGACGCGCGGTCTTGTTGAAGACGGATTGCTTTTTGGTCAGCCTACAAAGAACCTGTCCATCCTCAAGAACCAGGGAGCGCAAGACCTGGGAATGTATGGTTTCTGGAAAGATGTGCGCCGTGTGGAACTATTGTGCGCGACCTACAGCAACGTCAAAAACGGCATTGCCCTCTTCGTGACCAACGACCCCTACTACTGCAAACGAGAAGACGAGCAGGTGGACCACAGCGTGAACTACTACGATTTTCGCATGACCGAAGGGCGAAAAGTCAGCGGCAAACTCGACTGGAAGAAGAAAGACAGTAAGATTGCCAAAGACAAAGACTATCCCGCCTTCAAACTCGACGGCGAGTACACCATCCACTGGGAGCATCTTTTTAACACCAGATACCCTCGCAGCCGCGCTGACTTCAGCTACTGCATGATGACTATATAAGGAAAGATTTTTTTTTCATCTGGGCGGGCTTGCCCGCCCTTTTTAATCAAAGTATGCATTCGATAAAAATTCAAATGACCACCAAAGAGGCTGCGGAGGCTTTTCGCCAGGCTACTGGCGGAACGTTGCGCATATTTCGCGGCCGGCGACGTATGTTAGACGATATTCCTCTTTCAACCTTGGCTACAGAGCCAACCGGAACCTCTGTCGACATTGACACCCCTCAGACCGTGGGAGAATTCGAACAGAAGATGCAAGAAGTGCTGGGCATCGCCGTGCAGATAGGCAGCAGCGACGACTGGATGCGCATACCGCAAACCGAAACACTTGGCAATATAAAACTATACAGCTGCAGAACAGCAAGTCATATCATGCGCCCTTTAAAATAAACATTGACGATTGGCTTTTCAAACCGCAATATACTGAATATGATTCTTACTTCCAGACAGGCTGCGGCCAGGCGCAAAAGCGCCTGGCCGCAGCTTTTTTTTGCATACATTTGGCTGGTTGGAATATTTTTATTTACCCGTTGGCGGAATTAAACCAGTGCATATTTGACTCTACCAATCGGCTGATTGTTTAGGTAATTGATGTATTGTGCGACGGTCAGTGCACTGATTTT
>CACWPQ010000004.1 GCA_902762805.1 uncultured Bacteroidota bacterium
AAACCGCTGCTTGCGGCTCCGCTTGCTTACGGGCGGCTGCGCCGCCCTCCTCTCTCGCTTCTTTTCTCTCTTCCTTCGGCGGCTGCGCCGCCTCCTTTTCTTGCCCTCTCCGCGCTTCTCTCTCCTCTTGTGGGCGGCTGCGCCGCCCCTCCTCTTTGCTCCTCCTCTCGCGCTTCTTACGGGCGGCTGCGCCGCCCTACCCCTTCCGCTTCTCCTCCGCTTCTCTTCCGCTTCTTCGGCGGCTGCGCCGCCTCACTCTCCTCCCCTCGCTCTCGTGGGCGGCTGGCGCCGCCCCCTCGCCATCCTCTCCTACACTATGAAATCGCGTCTCTCCGAGACGCACATGGGGATAGGTATTCCGCTATCCCCAGACTGTGAAAATCAGAGATTTTCTTGTCAGGGGTTATTGAGATTGAGCCTCTCCGAGGCTTGTTTTGTTACCGTCACATGTCATGAACTTATCTGTTCTCCACTTGACTTCGCTTCCGCTCGTCACCCTAAAGGGCCGTTATCGAAAGCCACTGGCTTTCTTCATATTTCCGCTTTGAATTTTAAAGCATTTGGCCACAAATTTCTTTCCTTCGGAAAGTTTTTCTTGCTAATTCGGAAAAAGTTCGTACCTTTGTAAATTGGCTAAATACTTTAAAATTAATATAATTAATTATATCCTAAAACGTTAACGCAATGGTAAAAGAAAAAAAGTACATGACATGCGACGGCAACTGCGCTGCGGCGCACGTGGCGTACATGTTCAGCGAGGTAGCAGCTATCTACCCCATCACCCCGTCCAGCCCTATGGCCGAGTATATCGACGAGTGGGCCGCTGCGGGTCGTAAGAACCTCTTCGGCGAGACCGTGAAGGTCGTCGAGATGCAGAGCGAGGCCGGCGCCGCCGGCGCCGTGCACGGCTCGTTGCAGGCCGGTGCGCTGACCACCACTTACACCGCTTCGCAGGGTCTGCTGCTGATGATCCCGAATATGTACAAGATCGCCGGCGAACTGCTGCCCGGCGTGTTCCACGTGAGCGCCCGCGCCCTGGCCGCCCAGGCCCTTTCCATCTTCGGCGACCACGCCGACGTGATGGCTGCCCGCCAGACGGGCTTCGCCATGCTGGCCGAGAGCTCGGTGCAGGAGGTGATGGACCTCGCCCCTGTGGCTCACCTCAGCGCCCTGAAGGGCCGCGTGCCGTTCCTCAACTTCTTCGACGGCTTCCGCACCAGCCACGAGATCCAGAAGATCGAGGCTTGGGATATGGAAGACCTGCGTCCGCTCGTTGACCAGAAGGCCCTGAAGGCTTTCCGCGAGAACGCCCTCAACCCCGAGCACAACGTGACCCGCGGTACCGCCCAGAACAGCGACGTCTATTTCCAGACCCGCGAGCTGCAGAACAAGTACTATGACGCCCTGCCCGACATCGTGGCCGAGTATATGGCTGAGATCAGCAAGCTGACCGGCCGCCAGTACGCCCCCTTCACCTACTACGGTGCCAAGGATGCCGAGAACGTCATCGTGGCTATGGGCTCGGTGACCGAGACCATCAAGACCGTCGTCGACTACCTGAACGCCCAGGGCAAGAAGACCGGCGTCATCACCGTCCACCTCTATCGTCCCTTCAGCGTGAAGCACCTGATGGCCGTGATGCCCAAGAGCGCCAAGACCATCTGCGTCCTCGACCGCACCAAGGAGCCCGGCGCCAACGGCGACCCGCTGTATCTTGACGTGGTGGAAGCCTTCGCCAGCTGCAAGGACATCCCCGCCAACTGCAAGCCCGCTATCATCGGCGGCCGCTACGGTCTCTCGAGCAAGGACACCACTCCCGCACAGATTATCTCCGTGTTCAATAACATGGAAGGCGAGAAGAAGAATCAGTTCACTATCGGCATCGTCGATGACGTGACCTTCCGCTCGCTGCCCATCCTGCCCGAAATCTCCATCCTGCCCAAGGGCACCTTCGAGGCCCGCTTCTACGGCTTGGGTGCTGACGGTACCGTGGGTGCCAACAAGAACAGCATCAAGATTATCGGCGACAACACCAACAAGTACAGCCAGGCCTACTTCGACTACGACTCGAAGAAGAGCGGCGGCTACACCTGCTCGCACCTGCGCTTCGGCGACAACCCCCTGCCCGCACCCTACCTGGTCGGCACACCCGACTTCGTGGCCGTCCACGTGCCCAGCTACCTGCGCAAGTATGACTGCCTGCGCGGCCTGAAGGACAACGGCACCTTCCTCTACAACAGCCCCTGGACCGTCGAGGAGACCAAGGCCCAGCTGCCCGACTTCGTGAAGAAGTATCTGGCGCTGCACCACATCACGATGTACATCATCGACGCCACCAAGATTGCCGCCGAAATCGGCCTCGGCAACCGCACCAACACCATCCTCCAGAGCGCCTTCTTCAAGATCAGCGAGGTGATTCCTTACGACCTCGCCGTCGAGCAGATGAAGAAATTCATCGTCAAGAGCTACGGCCGCAAGGGTGAGGACGTGGTGAACAAGAACTACGCCGCCGTCGACCGCGGTGGTGAGATCACCAAGATCGAAATCCCCGCCGAGTGGGCCAACCTGCCTTGCAGCACCGACTTCGCCGTCGAGAAACATGAGGGCGACCCCGAGTTCATCGCCAAGGTGATGCGCCCGATGGTGGCACAGACCGGCAACGACCTGCCCGTTTCGGCATTCGTCGGCTACGAGGACGGCACCTTCCCCGCTGGCACCACCGCCTACGAGAAACGCGGCGTGGCCACCGTCGTCCCCGAGTGGAACCCCGCCAACTGTATCCAGTGCAACCAGTGCTCGCTGGTATGCCCCCACGCCGCCATCCGTCCCTGCGTGATGACCGACGAGGAGATGAAGAAAGCTCCCGAGTCGATGAAGGCCATCGACGTGAAGATGCCCAAGGAGCTCGCCGGTATGCACTTCCGTATGCAGGTCAGCGCTATGGACTGCACCGGCTGCGGCAACTGCGCCGACGTCTGCCCCGCCAAGGAGAAAGCCCTCGTGATGAAACCCTTCGAGAGCCAGCTCCACGAGGCCGCCAACTGGGACTACGCCCAGAAGTGCGTCACCTACAAGGACAACCTCATCGACAAGAAGGCCAACGTCAAGAACAGCCAGTTCGCACAGCCTCTGTTCGAGTTCAGCGGTGCCTGCGCCGGCTGCGGCGAGACCCCGTACCTCAAATGCATCACCCAGCTCTTCGGCGAGCAGATGATGGTGGCCAACGCCACGGGCTGCTCCTCCATCTACGGCGGCTCGGCTCCTGCCACACCTTACTGCCGCAACTACCGCAGCGGCTTCGGCCCCGCTTGGGCCAACTCGCTCTTCGAGGACAACGCTGAGTTCGGCCTCGGTATGGCCACCGCCACCCGCCAGATGCGCGACCGCGTGGAGCGCATCATGAAGGAAGGCCTCGCCTGCGACTGCTGCAGCGCCGAAATCAAGGCCCTCTTCAACGAGTGGATTGCCAACCGCGAGTGCACCCTCAAGACCAAGGAAATCGCCGACAAGCTCATCCCGCTGATGGAGAAATGCGGCTGCGACATCTGCAAGCAGCTCCTCGAACTCCGCCACAGCCTCGTCAAGAAGAGCCAGTGGATCTTCGGCGGTGACGGTTGGGGCTATGATATCGGATTCGGCGGCCTCGACCACGTGCTGGCCAGCGGCGAGGATGTCAACGTCGTCGTCGTCGACACCGAGGTGTACTCCAACACCGGCGGACAGAGCTCGAAGGCCACCCCGGCCGGCGCTGTCGCCAAGTTCGCCACCAGCGGTAAGAAGATCCGCAAGAAAGACCTCGGTATGATTGCCAAGAGCTACGGCTACGTCTATGTCGCCCAGGTGGCTATGGGCGCCAGCCAGGCCCAGTACTTCAACGTCATCAAGGAGGCCGAGGCCTACCACGGCCCGTCGCTCATCATCTGCTACGCCCCCTGCATCAACCACGGTATCAAGATCGGTATGGGCCGCACGCAGAACGAGGAGAAGAAAGCCGTCGAGTGCGGCTACTGGCACCTCTGGCACTTCAACCCCGCCGAGGAAGAAGAAGGCAAGAACGGCTTCCACCTCGACTCGAAGGAGCCCGACTGGAGCAAGTTCCGCGACTTCATTATGGGCGAGGTCCGCTACAACTCGCTGATGAAGACCTTCCCCCAGGAGGCCGAAGAACTCTTCGTCGCCACCGAGCGCAATGCAAAATTGCGTTATGAGGGCTACAAGAAACTCTCGGAGATGTAGTATTGACACGCGGGTGCAAATTGCTTCCATTCGGTAGCAACCCGTTACAGCCCCGTATCATCAACAGCAAAGGGTGTCCCCATCGGGCACCCTTTCTTTTTGCCATTCAAGATAACGCCATTTTTCTTTTCAATAGGAATTATTGTTTTTATTATTATAACGCCATTTTTTCTTGTTCTGTGTGTTGCCATATCTTGGCAATAAGATTATGCCCATTCACCCCATCCCGCCCATTCGCCCCATTTTCAATTCGAATACCCTCCCTTCTTTCTCCCTTCTACGTCCCTTCTATGTGCCTTCTTTGAAACGCCCCTAACACCCACAAAACCAGCCATTTGTCTATTTTACACCAAAACACCTGAAAATCAATCAAATAACCCATTCCGCCCAAATCGCCCATTCATCCCATAAAAAAGCCACCGTGCCCGGGGCGTCAGCCCCGTTTCTCCCCTTCGTCCATTGCCCGGGCATTTAATGCCCGCCATCCCCGCAGCTTCGTCCCGTTCCCAGCCGCTTGCCTCCGCCCCAACGGGTTGTCCCGTGTCAGGGGCTTCAGCCCCGCTCCCGTTCCAGTGTGTGTCGCGATTCAGTCGCGACAAATTTCATCCATTCCCATTGCTCCGAATGTCGCCATGTAACAGCGACCCCTGTTTCTCTTTTCCGTCTGGCCTGGGAGCCTCGATCCAAAAGGTATTGTCAAATTGCTGGTTTGAATCATATAAGATAATGGAGAAGTTTCTGATTAACATTTTTTTTCGGGCATTAGAGGAAAATAATCTTGCGTTCGAAAATCTATTCGTATTTTTGCAGCTGAAAATTTCAGATGTCATCTTATGAAGAGAATACTCATTATCACCATATTACTATTAGGATGCCTCGCGCCGCTGGCAGCACAGACCGCATATATAGAATAGCAATGAAACGGATTCTTATTGCCGACGACGAGGCTTCTATCCGCGACTTCGTGTGTCGTGGACTTGCCGACTGCGGATATGACACCCTCCAAGTCTCCGACGGCGACGAGGCCTGGCAGCAGCTGCAAGACGGCACAATCGACCTCGCCATCCTCGACATCCGTATGCCTGGCCTTTCGGGAGTCGACCTCTGTCGCCGCCTTCGGCAAGAGTATGGATATGACTTGCCCATCATCATGCTGACCGCACTGGGTACCACCGACGACATTGTGATGGGTCTCCGCGCCGGTGCCGACGACTACATGGTAAAGCCGTTCAAATTCACCGAGCTACTGGCGCGTATCGAAGCACAGTTGCGGCGGAGCGATTTACACCCCACAGCATCCTCACGCACATACGGCGACCTGCATCTCGACCCCGTTTCCCATCGCGCCACGCGCGACGGAAAGCACATTTACCTCAGCATCAAAGAATATCGCCTGTTGGACTACCTGATGTTGCACCACGGCGAGGTGCTTTCGCGTGGCGACCTGCTGCGCGACGTATGGGACCGCGATTTCGACACATCGACTAACGTCGTGGATGTCTATGTCCGCTATCTCCGCAGCAAGATTGACGACCCATTCGACCGGAAACTCATTCACACCATTGTCGGGCAAGGCTACAAATTCGGTGACAGATGAAACCCGGACACAAAATATCACTCACCTACAGCACCATTACCATCCTGCTGGTTCTTGTGTCGAGCGCAGTGTTCTATTTTGGCACGCGGCATTACATCTCCTCGCTGTATTACAACTACCTGGAGGAGAAGGCCCGTGTACTGGCCATGAAGCGTTATGGGCAAGATGACCTCGATCCCGTGAAGTATAGCAACGCCGTGCAGCGCAGCCAACATGCCATCCCTACCTCGCAGGAACTGTTCGTCCCCAAAGACAGCATTGGCATTGCACTCGCAGCCTTGCTCGACAGCACGCAGATTGCCGCGTTGCAGCGTGGCGAGGTCGTCCACTTCGACCACGAGGGTGAGGTGGGCACAGCCATGCTCTACTACGACAACAGTGGCACCTTCGCCAGCGTGGTGCTGAGCCGAAACCCTTACGGCGACGAGATCGCCCACACCATGCGTCTGCTGCTGGTGGTGTTCATCCTCAGTGCCTCGCTGCTGCTATGGCTCGTCAGCCGCCTGTGGGCCTCGCGCATGGTCAACCGCATCGACCAGAATTATCAGACCGAGAAAATGTTTGTCAACAATGCGCAACACGAAATCAACAACCCACTGGCCGTCATCAGTGGCGAGTGCGACGTGACCCTGTTGCGCGACCGCAGTCCCGAAGAATACCGCTCGGCACTGATGCGCATCGCAAAACAGGCCGACCGCATCAACGGTATCATCACACAGCTGCTGGCAATCGACGATGCACGCAACCGTCCGCAGAAAGCAGAGAGCATCGACCTTTCGGAATGGTTCTCCCAGAACGAGTTGCCTCCCCACAAGCTTTATATCCACGGCTCCTTCCGCGTGAAGATGGACCCCGATGCGCTGTATATCGCCATAAGCAACCTTATCGGCAACGCCGTCAAATACGGCGACGGCAGCCCCGTGGTGATCCATGCCGAATATCCCACCGTCTCCGTCACCAACCACGGCAGCCCCATCCCCGCCGAGGAGCTGGAACACATCTTCGACCCCTTCTACCGTGCCGCCAACGCCGACGGCATCCCCGGCCACGGCATCGGCCTCGCCTTGGCCCACACCCTGCTCCAGCGCAACGGTGCCCAGCTCACCGTCACCTCATCCTCAGAGAACACCATCTTCACCATCCGCTTTTCAAAATAGCAGGTCTCCCTTCCTTACAGTTTTCTAATCCTATCTGTGAGGTTTCTAATGTGCTGACAAACGGATAGTTGGTATCTTTGCAGCATGATTTTGGAAAATGCAATTCTGACTATTTTTCTGGCTTTCAGCGGTGTGGGTGGGGCGGGCGGCGGCGCCGACAGCGTCCGAACGGAGAAAATCGACACGCTCACGGTCCTTCAGGCCGAACAGCTCCTTGCCGAGCGCAATGCCGAGCTCCGTCTGGCACGCCTCGCCTGCACCGAGGCTGAAGCCAACGCCCGGCAGGCACGACGCTGGGAGAACCCCGAGGTGAGCGGTATCTACAATCTCTATAACCCCCTGAACAGCCGCTGGCTCGACCCCGGCAGCGAGGGCGAGGTGGACATCAGCGTCAGCCAGCCGCTGCCCATCGGTCGCAGCCACCGCATTGGCCGCTCCGATGCCGAACTACGGGCCTCGCAGGCCGACTACGACTGGACGGTTTTCAGCCTCTCTATGCAGATGAAACGGCAACTGTGCGAGCTGTGGGCAGCGCAGCGCAGGGCGGCATTGATAGAGGGCGAACTCGAGAGCGTGGAGCGCATCCTCGATGCCTACCGCCGCAATCCACAGGCGGTGTCGCTGGTGGAGGTGCGACGGCTGGAAACCCTGCGCCTGGGTCTGCTCTCGGAACAGTTGGAACGCCAGGCTACGGTGGCCGAGTGCAAAACGGCATTGGCCGTAATGCTGGGACTGGAAGAGACGGAGTTCGGCATCGGGGAGCTTGACCTGAACGATGAGTCGGCACCCTCTGACAGCATTTTGGAACAGTCGGCGCTGCTGCGCTACCACGCATCGCTCTGCGAAGCCGCCGATGCCGAAATTCGGCTACAGAAAGCGTTGGCATGGCCACGGGTGAGCGTGGGCGTGGAGTACGACAAGAACGGCAACATAGGCCACAACTTCTGGGCCGTGGGGGCAAGCGTCACCCTGCCCCTCTTCGACCGCAACCGCGGCGCTATCCGCAGCGCCGAGGTGGAGCGCGACCGGCGGCAGACGATGCACGCCGTGGCCGAGCGCGAACTGCGGCAGCAGCTGGCCCTCGCAGCAGGGCGCATGGCACAATACCGCCGTCTGGTGGCGGAATCCGATAGCCTCGCGGAGTGGGACATCGAGGGTGTGGAACGGCAATACCTTGCACACAACATCTCGCTGCTCGAACTGATAGACATCTACACCGCCTGGCGCGAGGCGCAGGAGATGATGGTGGCCTCGCGCGGAACCCTCCTCACGGCAGCCATCGACTACAACCTCGCCGCTGGAACCGAGGTGTATAGAATAGTTGACAGACAATAAAAAAACGAAAACGATGACGAAAACGATAACGACAACTGCACTTTCACTGGCCGTAGCCTTTTTGTTCGTTGCCTGCAATGGCGGGCAGGATGCCGAGAATGCGGCACCGTCCGCTGTCGAAGCGGTATCGCCCTCTGCCAAACAGTCAGGAGCACCCGCTTCCGGCACCACCCTCACGCTTACGGGCACCATCGTCGCCGACCCCTCGCACACCGAGCGCATTGTCGCGCCCGTCGACGGCAGGGTGGAAGGACTTGCCGTGGAGGTGGGCGACGATGTGAACGCGGGAACGCTGATAGCACGGCTGGTGGGACGCGAAGCCGCCGAGCGCAATATCCAGCGGCGGCAGGTCGAATCGGAGTACTACCTTGCCGACAGGGAGATGAAGCTGAAATCGTCGCTCTACAACGACGGCCTGGTGTCGGAGCGCGAGCTGACCGAGGCGATGGAACGCCGCGAAATAGCCTTGACGGCCCTCACACAGCAAGCTGCCGTGGCCACGGGCGACATCAAGACCTCGCGGAGTGGCACAGTGTTGCGGCGAGCCGTCACAGGCGGGCAGTATGTCCAGGCCGGCGACTTGATGCTCGAGGTAGCCGACATCAGCAAGGTATGGGTGATGGGCGACGTCTACGAGAGCGACATCAGCCGTGTGCGCGAAGGCGACACCGTCAGCGTCACCACCCTTGCTCATCCCGACGAGACCTGGCGCGGCACCATCGACAAAGTCTACTCTGCCCTCGACCCCGACAGCAAGACCATGAAAGTCCGCATCGTCCTCCGAAATTCCGACCGCCACCTCCTTCCCGGCATGTTCACTACAATAACCGTTGAGCCATGAGCCTTATCGACCGCATTATCAGCACTTCGTTGCGCCAGCGGACGCTGGTGTTGATGCTCACGGCGGTGGCTGTGGTGGCTGGCGTGGTGTGCTTCCGGCAGACGCCTGTCGACGCTTTCCCCGACGTGACGCAAACTAAGGTGACCATCATCACGCAATGGCCCGGCCGCTCGGCCGAAGAAATTGAGAAGTTTGTCAGCATCCCCATAGAGATAGCCATGAACTCGGTGCAGCAGAAGACTGACATCCGCAGCACCACGCTCTTCGGGCTCTCGGTGGTGACGGTGCTTTTCGACGACCACGCCGATGCCGACTTCGCACGGCAGCAGGTGTACAACCTTCTGGCCGATGCCGACCTGCCCGACGGCGTGAGCCCCGAAGTGCAACCGCTCTATGGCCCGACCGGTGAAATATACCGTTACACCCTGCGCAGCGACAGCCTCACGGTGAGCGAGCTGAAAACCCTTCAGGATTGGTTAATCGAGCGACGACTGCGGAGTGTTCCCGGTGTGGCCGACGTAGTGAGTTTCGGCGGCAAGGTGAGGACCTTTGAGGTGAGTGCCAACCTGGGGAGATTGACACAATATGGCATCTCGGCCATAGAACTTTATGAGGCATTGGCCGGAAGCAACGTGAACGTAGGCGGCGACGTGATTGAGCGCGGCGGAGAGGCTTACGTCGTGCGTGGCATCGGGTTGCTGAACAACGTGGAGGAGATTGGCGACATTGTGGTGAAGAACCTCGGCGGTGTACCGGTACTGGTGCGCCACGTGGCCACGGTCAGCGAAAGCTACAAACCGCCGCTGGGACAGGTAGGGCGCGGCGAAGCAGATGATGTGGTAGAGGGCATTGTGGTGATGCGCAAGGGTGAGAACAGCGAGAAAGTTATCGCCGCACTGAAAGAGAAAATGGCCGAGATACAGCACGAGTTGCCGGCCGATGTGATCATCGAACCTTTCTACGACCGTGAAGACCTTGTAAACCTAGCCATCAAAACGGTGTTGCACAACGTGCTGGAGGGCATACTGCTGGTGACTCTCGTGGTGCTGCTTTTCATGCGCGACTGGCGCACCACGGTCATCGTCTCCGTCGTCATCCCGCTGGCTCTTTTGTTCGCCTTCATCTGTCTGCGACTATGCGGAATGAGTGCCAATCTGCTGTCGATGGGTGCTATCGATTTCGGAATCATCATCGACGGTGCCGTGGTGATGGTGGAGGGCATCTTCGTGATGCTCGACGACCGTCAGCGACGAATGGGGCGCGAGGCCTTTGCACGGTGGAGCAAGGGCGGTGCCATTCGGGCAACGGCCAACGAGAAAGCCCGTTCGGTGGCCTTCTCCAAACTCATTATCATCACCGCCCTGATGCCCATTTTTGCCTTCCAGAAAGTGGAGGGAAAGATGTTCTCGCCATTGGCTTTCACACTCAGTTTTGCCCTTTTGGGAGCATTGGTTTTCACGCTGACGCTGGTTCCTGTGCTGTCGTCGATGCTGCTGAAAAAAGATGTGCAAGAGCACCACAACCGTTTCCTCGAGGTGGTGAACCGTGTGTGCGACAGCGTCTTTGCCTGGCTGCACCGTCACAGCAGGGTGGTGGTGCCCGTCAGCGTGGTGGTCATTGCGGGCGGACTTGGCATCTTCTTTCTTCTGGGTACAGAGTTCTTGCCCCAAATGGACGAGGGGAGCATCTACATCCGCGCCACCATGCCGCAGAGCATCTCGCTCAGCGAGAGTGTGAAGATGGCCAACCGGCTGCGGAACGAGGTGGCACAGTTCGACGAGGTGAGCGAGGTGATGACCCAGACGGGTCGCCCCAACGATGGCACTGACGCCACAGGCTTTTATAATATCGAACTCTTTGTCAAGCTGCATCCTCAACGTGAGTGGCGTGGGCACAGAGACAAGGAGTCGCTCGTCGCCGATATGCAAGCCTCGCTGGAACGTCACGCGGGCATCGACTTCAACTTCTCACAACCCATCAGCGACAACGTCGAAGAGGCAGTCAGCGGTGTGAAAGGTGCCATTGTGGCCAAGGTCTTCGGACCCGACTTGTATGAGGCCGAGCGGTTGGCATTGATGGTGGACAGCGTGATGCGGCCCATACGTGGCATTGCCGACCTCGGAGTGCTGCGCAATATTGGGCAGCCTGAATTGCGTATTGAAATCGACGAGAGCCGCTTGGCACGTTATGGCGTAGAGAAGGATGCCGTGCAGCGAACCATAGAGATGGCCATAGGTGGCAAAGCCGCCACACAGGTCTACGAGGACGAACGGAAGTTCGACCTGGTCGTGCGCTATGACAGCGCCTATCGCAACACCCCTGAACAAATCGGACGTATCCTGGTACCGGCACGCGATGCAAGCATGCTGCCCATCAGCGAGCTGGCTACCATCCGCACCATCGTCGGCCCACTCATAGTTTACCGCGAGAACCACGAGCGGTATTGTGCTGTCAAGTTCTCGGTGCGCGACCGCGACATGGGCAGCGCCGTCGACGAGGTGCGTGTCGCCGTTGGCAAGGCCGTACCCTTGCCGCAGGGCTACCGCATTGAATGGAGCGGCGATTTTGAGAATCAGAAACGTGCAAGTCGACGCCTTACGCAGGTAGTGCCTATAAGTCTGCTGCTCATCTTCCTCATCCTCTATCTCCTCTTCGGCAATGGACGTGATGCTGCCTTGGTGCTGACCGGGGTACCTGCCGCTGCCGTAGGAGGACTGCTCATCCTGTGGATAACAGGGTTCAATTTCAGCATTTCGGCAGGTATAGGATTCATCTGTCTTTTCGGCATATGTATTCAAAATGGGGTCATCATGCTCACCGACATACGGTCGCTATTGCGCACCCATCGTTCATTGGAACAGGCAGTAAAAGAGGCAATGCATGGCCGCATCCGAGCTATCCTTATGACCGCCATGATGGCCACCCTCGGTCTTCTACCTGCAGCCCTTTCCACTGGCATAGGCAGCGAAAGCCAACGCCCCCTTGCCATCGTCATCATCGGCGGCCTTATCACAGCCACATTTTTTGTCCTTTTTGTGTTTCCACTCCTTGTAGAATGTTTCTACCACCGTTTCCTGTACGATGAAAAAGGCCAGCTCCGTGTGCGAAAACTATGAATAATCGCTGCAATGCTACTTTCGTTCTCTTCATGTGAGAAGTTTGATGTACATTCATACGCCAGCCCCTTTCATATCACCTCCCCCCAATATGCCACAATAGAAACCATATATCACATATAACGCCGAGGCCAAAGGGATTAATGTTGAATTCCGCATTGCTTCCGGGCAATGTAATTATTAACTTAATCCTTTATTTATGTCTCAATTTATGTTCAAGCAAGACCTTGCCATGGCCTACTTCCCCGACCGCAGCAAGGAGAGCGCAGGAAAACTCCTCGCCCGTGAAATCCACACCAATGAGCCATTGATGGCCGAACTCTCCAGAACCGCCTACTCCCCCAAACGCAAACTCCTCTCCCCCAAACAACTCCAAATCATCTTCTCCTTCCTCGGCGAGCCATAGCCTTAACATTTAAATTGGCACATTTGTTGTAAAAAACACTACGAAAATCGGGGGCAATCACATTTTGCCTTCGATTTTTAATTTCTCTCTATCAAATAATTACAATTTATTTTCAAAGAAAGTTTTGCCATTTGGAAAATAGTATGTATCTTTGCATTCAGAAAATTGAAATGCATCGCTCTACTTTCGTGTAGAGATATGAGCCACTCTTTAGTGGCTTTTTTATTAAATAAAAATGAACAAAAAACGAGTAACATTCTATATTGACGGCTTTAACTTCTATTATGGTATCCGCCGTTCCAAATACGCCGATGAGGTATGGCGTAAATGCTAATGGATTGACATGGTACGTCTTTGCGAAAGCTTCCTTGGAGAAGGACAAGAACTTACAAAGGTCGTATATTTCACTGCCAGCCCACTAAATCCAGACAAGAGTAGTCGACAGAGTGCATTTTTGAATGCGAACAAATTGATTAATGGCGACCGCTTCGAAATTGTCCGCGGCAAGTATCTTGAAAAGCATATTATATGTCCTTATTGCAAAGGAGATATTTCTCGGCCAGAAGAGAAGAAAACAGATGTCAACATTTCCATCCGAATGATAGAGGATTGTCTCATTGGAGCAACAGATACCATTGCCCTTGTCAGTGCTGATAGCGATCTTGTGCCTCCTTTGGAACTGATTCAAAAACGTTACCCGAATATTGCAATTAAAGTGTACTTCCCACCGTCAAATTATAGCAACGACCTTAAAGATAATCTACTTCACCATCGCAGCCGTCCTGTTGAAATGAAAAAGAATCTTCCTCGTTTCCTTAATGCTATAATGCCCGACATTGTGGAAAAAGATGGAAAGCGATACACTATTCCGGATAAATGGAAGAATAGATAATTTGGGGAAACAGTAGGTTTTCCTTACTTTTTAGCCACGGAAAGCCCCCCCTCTCGCTTGCCGTGGCTTTTTTATTGCCCTATTCACCCCGATTTTCTCAAAAATCAGGGTGTCCATACCCCTTTTTACCCCTTCTCCACATCCTAATTTCCGCCTCATATCCTCCTTTATCCTCCCCAAGCCCCCTTTATCACCCCATAAACCGACAATCCCCGAATCCGATTTTTGCCACCCCTGTACTTTTGCCCCGTCTTTCAAAGCCCAGCCCACAGGTGCACATGTAGGCCATGCCACAAAGACGAGTAAACAAAAAGTCCAACATTAAAAAGTAAAACACAATGGCAAAAGTTTTCGGAATCAACACAAAGATTCGGGGCAAGGTGGGTGAGTATATCTACCGCCAAACTAAAGTCGGTACCATCGTCAGCGAGGCCCCCGTCAAGCCTATCACACCTCTGCGCACACAAAGCCAGATGAACATCCGCACCCAGTGGGCCAACCTCGGTGCTATCTACAAGCAGTTCGACTCTATGTTGCGCCGTGGCTTCGAGGAGCTGCCTCCGCAGATGTCCGTCTATAATGCCTTCATCCAGGCCAACCTCGGTGTCGTCAAGGTGTACATCACCAAGCGGATGAAACTCAACGGCGGCGCCATCCTCGCACCTTATCAGATTACGCGTGGCAGTCTCCCCAGCATCAGCATGACCAAGAACAGCAACAACAAGTTGGTCAGTAGCATTGCCCTCGGCTCACTCACCATCAGCGCGACAACCACCGTGGCGCAATTCTCGCAAGCCGTCATCGACAACAACGCTTCGTTTCTCGAAGGCGACCAAATTACCTTCTTCCACGGCATCCAGACTGTCGATACGGTGACGCGAACCCCTCGCGCCTCCATCACCGGCTATAAGGTGGTGTTGAGCACTGCCGACGACACGCCCCTTTGGAACATCGTCAGTCAGTTGGGTTTCTCCGTAGCTGACAACAAACTCGCCACCTCTGTTGAGATTACTAACGGCGCCGCCGTGTGGGTACATAGCCGCGAGGCCGTCGATGGCACATTGAAGGTCAGCACTCAGTTCTTCTATGTCGAGAACTCCGCCCTTGCCACCTACCAAAGCAACTCGGCCATTATCGCCTCGGTCAACAGCTACGGTGGCATCAACTCCGCCGCTGTCTATCTCCAGCCAGAACTCAACAATACCACAACTCCCTGACTGCCCCGACAGGTCATCCGACTGCTCCTCGGAGGGCGTTCCCTCGCCCTCCACAGCCGTCCCCTGACCATTACCACTCAATAATTTTCGATTATCATATTTCAATTTTCAATTCGTAAAGTGGAAGATTTAGAAATCACAACCCTCCCGACCGCCGACCCCGCGTCCGTCCCCAAGCTCAACATCCTGGGCTACGACGCCGACGGCAATGCCGCGCAAGTCCGCCTTTCCGACTTGTCGCCGCAGGTCATCAAGGCCGCGAGTATCGATTTCATGTCCGGTCTCTTTATCAGCCGCCAGGCCTTCGTCGTCGGCACCTCCGAGGTCTTTGTCAACGGCCTCCGATACACCCTCGGCAAGGACTACAAGGAGTTGTCCGACGGAACCAAGTCCGACGGACTCGAAATCCCCGGCATCGAGAGCGACGACGAAATCATCCTCAAAGCCATCCCAATCAATTAAAACCATTAAAAAGTAAAAGATTATGCAGAAACTTAAAGTCAAACAACTCGACGGCGTTGTATCGCCCTCCGCATCAGATGACTGGTCATCTTTGACCGAACAACTGGTCACCGCAGCCGCAACAAGTGAGAAAATCAACAACGCTGTGTCCGGCGCCATGGGCGGCGCCTTGCAGTCCGTCACCGGCGGCAGTGCCGAAACAGGCAAATATGTGTCTGCCGTCACCAAGGAAGGCACCGCCGTCAAGGTCGCCAAGACTGCCCTTCCCGTCACAGGTGTCAACACTTCCAACACCGCCGGAAGCGGCACCACCACAAAGGCCGTTGTCAGCCTTGCACTCTCCAGCGGCAAGGTAGTGGCCACCGAGAAAGAGATTGCCTTCCCCGCACCTCCTATTCTCACCCTCGACAGCGTGGACTTCACCGCCGAAATCTCCCTCACCAAGCCTCCCTATGCCGAGAGCGCCGTGGGAGTCTTCGTCAACGGCCTGATGCAGCCGCCCACCGACTACACCCTCGCCGACAACAAACTCACCTTCAAAGACCCCAGCCATTACGCCAAAGGCGACACCGTCAACATCCTCTATCTTGCTGCCGCCTAAACACCAACCCCAGCAAGCCGACCGCACCGCGGGCAGTCGGCTTGCTCCCCTTTGTCTTTCGCCCATTAAGCCTATTAACCCCACTAAGCCCATAAAGAAATGCGAACCATCACCGAAATCATCATCCACTGCACCGCCACCCGCCCCGATGCCAACTGCACCGTGGAGAGCATCCGCCGCTATCATAAGAGCCTCGGCTGGCACGACATTGGCTATCATTACGTCATCTATCCCGACGGCAGCGTCCATTCAGCCCGTCCCATCGAGCAAGTCGGCGCCCATTGCCCCGGTCACAACGTCCAAAGCATCGGCGTCGCCTATGTCGGCGGCCTTGATGCCGACGGCCACGCCGCCGACACCCGAACCGAGGCGCAGCGTCTTGTTCTACTCCAGCTTGTCCAGGACCTGATGGAAGAATACCCCATCACCTCCATCCACGGACACAATGAGTACGCCAACCGCGCCTGTCCCTGCTTCGACGTCCAGCAATGGTGCAAAGGCAACAATCTCTAACCTCATTTTTCAATTTATGAATAACCTTTGGAACATCATCCTGTCAACATTAACTCTCGTCGCCGGTGGAGGTTGGCTGTTCGACCGCCGCCGCCATCGCCAGGAGGTCGAAAGCCTCCGTGCCGACAATCGTCAAAAAGACATGAATTTGTCGAAAATGTACGTCGAGGAGTTCAAGGAAAACATTGCCGACCCCCTGCGGCGTGAAGTCAGGGAATTACGCACCGAAGTAAACCATTTGAGAAATGCAATACAGAAGATTAACGACTGCCCTCATAGCGACGCTTGCCCTGTTTACAGTGAGTTGCAGAAGCAGCAAGACCGTGACGCAGCAGACCAGCACGATGGCCGCGACTGACACCCTCCGTCAGACCGTCACCCTCACCCTCCACGACACCATTCGTGAAACCACCACTATCACCATCCAAACCAACGAGACCGGCGACACCACACGACTCACCACCACCCGCGACCGCGAGAAGATAACCTCTCGCGACCGCACCGCCGACCACTCCCATCACCTCACCCAAACCGAAACCACCAACAATACCAAGGAAACCACCACCACGCCCATACAGCCCATTAGCCCCATCAAACCCAAGTCGCCCATCAAACCCAAGTCGCCCATCAAACCCATTATCATCTCCTTCCTCCTCGGCCTCCTCCTCATCCCTTTGATGAAACTAATCAACCACTTCAAAAATTAGTTTTGCCGATTGTTTTGCGCAGATGGAAATAAAAAAGGCACCGCAATGATGCGATGCCTTTAGTTTATTTATTAGTAGAGGTATTCCATTGCATTTTAATTTGATCAATTGTATTTGGGGTACCTTTATCTTCAAATTGCGAAAACACCTTTAGATGTAGACATGAAGCATTGTCATTACAACTTATTCCTACATTAATATCTACACAAACTAGAACTTTTTCTTTTAATTCAGCAATATTTGTTTCCTGTTGTATTTCACCTGCCAAACTTGAATCATTTAAGTCAATAATACTCGCATATATTTTTTTGTCGTTATCTAGTTCTTCTAGTGAATATTTCTCTACTATAGTTCCATCTAATTCTTGATATGTAACAAAAGGCAAATCCTTCTTTTGGATAATAATAATCGAATGGGATAAAATCGGGTTAAACGGAGCCTCTATTATTTCTATGTTATTATAATACCATTTCCCAGCATCTTGACGCAAACCATCGACTTTGATGTAATCTCGGTAATATTCAAGATTTAGGCCAATGTTAAGTATTACAAATTCAGCTTCTGTTAATGATAAGCGTTTTACTGCCTCAAAAAGTTTTATTTCTTTTATTGAATATTGCGTTCTATTCATTAACAAGAAAATATTCATTATATTCACTTTGAATTCCTGGGCTACTGTATCTGGAATAATCGTATCCTCATTAACATACGATACCTCGGAATCAGAAGCAAACGCAGCCTTGTCCAAAATCCCATGTTTCCCTATAAATCTCAACTTTGTTTTTGGGGAAGGATTGACCCTTTGTAAGAAAGCATTTGTCTCATCATATGCATTCAACAATGTTTCTTTTATACACTTAAATAGAGCATCCTTTTTCCCTGGATCTATTGTTTGATTTTGCTTTGTTCTTTCCGCATCCTCGTCTATCTCATGCTTAAAACCATCAATTAAGTCAATAGGAGCGGTCTTATTGTTCTTTCTATACCATTCTCCGGAAATAAGATCTTCTAAACCCATTATTCTCAGAGGCTCATTATTTCCATTTAAATAATCTTGAATGTATCTTTTCAAAATATCAAGTTCATCATTCCACCTTCTTTTTTCCGATAACTTGAGTGGCGGTTTTGGCATTTCCAATGGATTGGAATATATGTAGTATTTATTTAGTTTGTATTGACGCAAAAAAAGGATTGCAATGTATTGCTTAATCCACATTTTAATAATATCCTCTGCATAAACACCGTGTGCATCTGGGAATGGGTATCGTTTCTCATAATATATGGGGGTAAAATCCTTGTCAGGAGACGAAATGCTCATGAACATTGTAATAACTTCAGACATTGTTTCTGGTAAAAGGACGTATTTGGGTGGCGTTTGATTTGTCCACGTCATGAGTTGTTGAAGGAGATTGTATTTCTTTTCCTTCATTAATAATCCACCCAATGCATAATGAAATTCAAGAAATCTAGACCTCTCCACCTCCCTTTTGTCTATTATTTGCTGATTGATTATTTTGAAGTCTTTATCATATTCGGGATATATAGAATTAAGCCACAGAGAAAAAAACTGATGGGCTTTACGCCAATAAGAGAAAACGAATTCTTCTTTTCCATAGAAAAGAGACTGCCTGATACATTTCCAAATGAATGTATATGTTTTCTCACTTATGGATGTTTGTTGAAACTCATCAATAAAGTAATCGTAAATGGAGCTATTATACCAAGAAATACTTTTTCTTTCACGTTGGCATAAACACTCATTTGCATCAAACATTACGTCATAAAAACAGTCTGGATATTCTATGGACGTATTTGATTTGTTTGACCTAAAGTTAATAAACTCACGCGCATAGAATTCTTGTAGTTCCCGTGCCAATGGCTCGCCTTCCTTTTTTATAGAATAAAAAAGTATAGAAGATATTGCATAAAAGAATGTTTGTTTATCTTGCTCATTTTTTGCTGTTCTATATTGTTTCTCTAATCTTGCAAGTAGTTTTTCCGGCAGATAATACACATAGGTAAGCCATACTGTAAGAACGGAAAAAACAATAAGTGTAATTGTAGATAAAACCAGTAGAATCAATGAAGAATTATCAATCAAAATATTTATAAACTCTCCACAATCAACGCATCTGGGTAATTGTAGAATCCAAAATAAGCAAGATACTAATGAGGCTACTAGGCTAATTATAAACCATTTGCAAACCCGATCTCTTCGAAATACTTTGATTAGGAGAGTAGAATCATATTTATCATCCACTCTTGCTGCTGTTTGTAGCAGCAATGGTAATGCAAATGCAAGTATTGCAATTACCATAGGTATTGAAAATGCAGCTATGATATCTGAATAATCTTCTATTATTCTGTTAAAAAAATTCACCATACTTTCCAAATATATTAATATATGACATTTATTCTTCTGAATTTCAAAACGCAAAGAATCTAAATATATTGTGTGCAAGAGGCTTCAGCCACCGCAAAAATAATGAAACCCTGCGGGCAATATTTCATCAAAAATGGCGTTATCAATAAGGACTTTTTGAATTGATATTGAAAAAATGGCGTTATCCAAATAGGAATGGGAATAGTGGTTTATAATGAATGGCAAAAAGAAAGGCTCCCGCTGGGGCCGTCCTTTGCTGTCGATGCTGCGGACCTGAACCGCCGGCTATGCCGTCGGCACACCCCGCGTGTCAAAGCCAGCGCACGGAGTTCTTTTAGTTCCTCCGCGCAGTTTGCCCACTCACGCTACGGCGCCGAAGATTTCTTCTTAAGGCCTCCTGTGGGAAGGAGAAGTCGTCGGCATAGCCGAGCAGAAGAGAATAATAAGTTCCGCGACTTGGCTACGCCTACGCTGCTACATTTCGGCAATGCTCAAGCAAACTTGGCACTGCACTCAACTTCCGCAGCTCCCATCATGGGCGAGGTCCGCTACAACTCGCTGATGAAGACCTTCCCCCAGGAGGCCGAAGAACTCTTCGTCGCCACGGAGCGCAACGCCAAGCTGCGCTACGAGGGCTACAAGAAACTCTCGGAGATGTAATATCTCCAATCCAAGCTGGGCAGCCCGAGAGGGCTACCCAGCTTCCAAAGATTAAGGAAGAAATGGAAAGCATTGCTTTAAAATATGTGCAGCAAAAGAAAGAGCAGGACTTGTTGCAGCAACTGGACAATCTCGACTATCTAAAGATAGAATGGATAGTTCAGAATGGCTCTTATGTACATATGAACCAAGTCTTGGGTGAAGTCACATACACCATCCGAGAAATAAGAGAGCGACTTTTTTCTTCTTATGAAGTATCTGAAACGTATAGCTTCAAATTATTAGCTCCCTGTGAGGGATACTTGTATATTACGGAAGAAGAACTATTATATAATGGAGTTGATGGAGCAATGTATTGGGACTCGACAGAACCAAAAATATACATAAACGATTTTCAAAGGTTGGCATTTGTTTTTCAAAGCATTTCAGAGCTTTTCCTATATCACTACCAGACCGAAGGAGCAAAAATAGAAACTGATCCATATACAAATACTAATACAATAAAATGGGAGAATATCCGAGCGATTTATTCGGATGATGACTGCCTATTCCATTTGGATTTTGTTAACGACCACTCGGTTTTTGTTTTCAAAACGGATGAGAAATTAAGAAAAGGAGACTGTATTTCACTACTCTTTGATAATAACCAAATAATAGACTATCCTATACAGAAAGTACCAACAAAGGGCTTGTTCATGTATGAGTCCTGTTTTACTTTATATAAGGAAGACGTGGATTTATTATTAAATCACCAACTTGTTTCTTATAGGATTACTTATTTTAACAATCGATTACCTGCCAAGACTACACCCGTTCTATCTCAATACCTTCTAAGTTATCAAGTACTCGAGGAAATATCAATAAATGTAAAATGTTATTTAGATGCATTAAATAGACTGGTACCAAATTACAAATTCCCACAACGCTCAATAATTGAGAAACCAACAGAATTCAAAGTTAATTGGTGCTATGTCTATCTAATGAAAGACACATCTAATGGCTATCATAAAATTGGTATTTCCAACACTCCAGAATACAGAGAACGCACCTTGCAAAGTGAGAAACCCACAATAGAGATGCTTGCCTGCAAGAAGTTTCCAACACGCAAGATAGCAGAATCAATAGAATCTGCCTTGCACACCGCATACAGCCAACAACGTCTCCGCGGCGAATGGTTCAACCTCACAGATGCCGATGTCGCCGCAATAATTGAAACATTGAAATAATGATAGTCTAATAATAAAAGATAAATAACTGCGTTATACAAAAAAAATAATATTATGAGTCCTCTACAAATATCAATTAAGGATTACCGTGCGGTCAAATCTGCAGAGATTGATATGAATGGTATTACCGTAATATCTGGAATAAATGGTTCTGGGAAAAGTAGCATATCCAGACTCCTCTATTATGCATTGAAATATGCCAACAATTACGAAACAATTGTCGATAAATTGTTTGAACAAGATTTACGGCCCATTGATAGGTTAATCCATAATACAATTATGGAATTCCGAAGAAGTGATTCTATAAAGGAAATCAGGACATACTATAATTTAGCAAATGATTCTACAGATAACTTAATAAAAAAGAGTGCCTATACGACCGCTCTACAGTTGATAAAAGAGTTTCTAAAAAAACTTGAAGAGGAGAAAAACAGGAATGATATTATTTCTGTTGCGAGACTACAAAGTATCATCGAAAGCAGTATATTAAATAGGAGAAGAGAAAGAGGAAAAGAAATCAACTCATCCGACCTTATTGATGCTGTAATCCGAAAAACAAATGGACTTTTTGAAAAGGCTGATAATCTCAATTCAATCAGAGGATATTCGTTATATAAAGATTATTTAAGCGAGACAGTTGAAGACGATCTTAAAAACGTTAGAATTACAGAATATGGAGTGCCTTTTTTGGGGAAGGATGTAACAAATGTACCGATACTTAATTATATCCAACAGGTTGCATATATTGACACCCCGATGATTGTGGGTATGAGTTTGTATGATCGGTATCGCACCATCGAATACTGGAAAGATCTTAATGATATGTTGGAAATACCTGCATGTAAATCGTATAGTCATACTATTAACAAGTATATCAAAGGTATTATTCATGGAGGGGCATTCCTAGACGATTCCATCTCTTTAATGTTAAAATACAAACGGGATGATGGATTGGTTATAGATTTGCTTGATAGTGCAACAGGTATAAAATCATTTTCATTACTTCAAACACTATTGCGTAATGGTGTGATATCAGAAAATACGATGCTTATAATCGATGAGCCTGAGGCACATTTACATCCTCAATGGATTGTAGAATATGCTCGTATTGTAATCATGCTCCATAAAAAATTGGGAACAAAATTCTTGATAGCATCCCATAGTACCGATTTTGTAAGTGCCATAAAATATATCGCAGAGAAGCAAAGAATTAGTAAGTCAATAGCTTTCTATCTTGCAGAAGAAGATTTAAACAAACCTTACTCGTACAATTATAGAGCTATTGGAACAGACATTGAGCCAATATTTGCCTCGTTTAATAAATCACTTGATAAAATTGGAGAATATGGTGGCTGGCAATAAACAACTAGAAGATGAATGGCTTTATTGTGCTATAATCACAGACAATAGCAACATCACAAGAGATTGCCCACAATCGTATCAAACAATAAAAGATATTGTAAAAAAGGAAAAATGTAAGGGGAATGTTTTGTTTACGGAAGAAAAGGCAATATATTTAGAAATAGTAGAAGGAGTGTTTGCCAAAGGGAAACGCAATAAAATTCCTATTGTGGATTTTACATTTGGGATTACACATGGTAATTCTAAAAAATATCGACTTGTTGAAGCCAAATTCGAGGTGAATGATTTAAGAAACATTGACACCAAAAATATTAGGATAAAGTGACCCATTCTAAAGATGTGATGAGTGTGGATGGTATACCCATAGAAGGAGGCGCTGTAATCTTGATTAACAAGGGACAAAAGGTAGAACAACAAAAAAACTTCTTTTCTCGTCAACTTCGTCCATATGGCAATTATCAAATTATGACCATTGACGATTTGTATTCTCGATATTTCGTAGCATAATATAATTGGCTGCTCCTCCATCTACGGCGGCTCGGCTCCTGCCACCCCCTACTGCCGCAACTACCGCAGCGGCTTCGGTCCCGCCTGGGCCAACTCGCTGTTTGAGGACAACGATGAGTTGTCGGCCAAGCCGACGGCACACCACGGTCTCGGTATGGCCACCGCCACCCGCCAGATGCGCGACCGCGTGGAGCGCATCATGAAGGAATGTGCAGAACTTTCAGTGAACGTTCTGCCCTGCGACTGCTGCAGCGCCGAAATCAAGGCCCTCTTCACCGAGTGGATCGAGTGCTATGGCCGCGAGCACCACTTAAATCAATCAAATGGAGTGAGCAACCGCGATAACACCCTCAAGACCAAGGAAATCGCCGACAAGCTCATCCCGCTGATGGAGAAGTGCGGCTCTTTATTATCCGCTTCGCTATCGGAAACGGCCACTGGCAGTTTCCTTCACATCTGCAAGCAGCTCCTCGAACTCCGTCACAGCCTCGTCAAGAATTGTATTGAACCTCTCTTGATTGTCCTTTTTCTGACGAACTGGATTTTGGTCGCTAATCTAAACCATTATATTTTTTCCTGCCATTTTTACCATCAACGCTGCCACCATCAGGATGCTTTTCTTCATGTGCTGTGTGTTTTATGGCTAACTACGTAGCACAGACCATTTTATAGTGTGGCGAAAGACATTTTTTGCAAAAAAAACATCGCCGCAAACACCCCTCGCCGTGTAGATTGTACCATAAGCGTCCATATCCTTCCAGAGCCTTTGTATTCCCCTACCGTTCCCCTACCATTCCCCTACCGTCTCCGTGCCCGCCTAATTTACAACCGCACATACGAAAACCAGAACAATCGCGTTATTATCTAAAACCAAACAAAATGTGCGACCTTAAACAACAGCCCAAGATAACCCAGGACAACGTGCATTTACTGCTGCCCAGCAAAGTAGCGCAACTGGCCAATCGGCTTTTGCAGAACGGCGAGGCTAAAGATATGGTGTCTGCCATCAATATGGTTTACACCTCATCTGTATACGCGAAGCTGGAACAAGAAAAGACCAAGTATTGGTGGCTGGGGTGAACACGCTTTATCAAGAACTAAAAGAACCGATTAATTATCAACAATTTAACACCCATACATTATGAAGAAAACTATTTTTGCATCGATGATTGCCATCCTGCTTGCCGGATGCGGCAATGCGCAGAAGGTGGACAATACGCCTGTGGCGGCACTTGACCTGCAGCGCTACCTTGGCGACTGGTACGAGATTGCGCGTTTCGACCATAGCTTTGAGCGCGGGCTGGAATTTTGCAAAGCCAACTATGCGATGAAGGAGAACGGCAAGATTGCTGTTACGAACACCGGCATCAAGGAGGGCAATCCGAAGACCTCGAACGGGAAGGCCAAGACCACCGACACCCCCGCCCTGCTACGCGTCTCCTTCTTCGGCCCGTTCTACAGCGACTACCGCGTGATGCTGCTCGATACCGACTACCAATGGGCACTCATTGGCAGCGGCAGCGCCAAATACCTCTGGATTCTCTCCCGCACCCCCGAACTGCCCAAAGAGACCCTCGACGCCATCCTCGCCGAAGCCCGGCGCCGCGGCTACGACACATCCAAACTCATCTGGGTGAAGCAGAAATAGACCCATGCGCATCGCCCAAACAATCGGCAACAAATCATTGTGGAACCGAGAGAAAACATTGTTTCTCACCTCGCGGCAGGCACTGATTGGATGTTACGGGAAAGTATTCCGATGGGTGGAGAACTTCGACAAGTTCAATGGTTGCGCAGTGTGCTTCAACACATCGGAGCTGGAAGAGGAGGTACTGAAGGCATTGCTGGTATGCCATGTACCGACGACGTTAATAGTCACGGGGCGTTTTCATGATACATACAATGTACAGATAAAGCAGGCGCTTAAAGAAAACCGACTGCTAATTTTAGTGTTGCAGCAGGAAGAAAGCGACAAGGGATATACAGCTCGGTTGCGAAACCAGTACATCATCGGCCAAGTACAACATATTGCTTGCGGTTATATCAATCCCAACGGAAGTATCTTCGGCCTGCTGGCGAGGCACAACAACGTCACCCACCTGCTCGACAAGGCCGACCTGAAAGCCGCCGAAGCCATAGAGAAACCCTACTGCTGGACGGTGGCCGAGGACAAGCGGCTATCTTCTGATGTGGTGCGGAACATTGTCGTCCCTTGTACATTTTGCGCCCCCCTATTATGTTAATTTCCGGTTGATTATACGTAGTATCTGGAATTTAATGGTACGCAAAAAAAGATACTTGCAAACCATTTGTACAATATTTTTTTCGCTCCTGCGTTAGGTCTATTCAAACTGCCATACAATCACCCCTTCAAGCAACCGACACATGGGAGTCATCGCACGACAGAGCATCAAGGGAGCCATCGCCAACTACATCGGCGTCGCCATCGGCTTCTACGTCTCCTTTTTCATCCTCACCCGCTACCTCACGCAGGAGGAAATCGGCCTCACGCGCGTCATGGTCGACGCCGCCGTGCTCTTCTCCTCCCTCGCCTCGTTGGGCAGCAACGCCTCCATCGTCCGTTTCTTCCCCTGGTTCCGCGACGGCGGGCGGCACCACGGCATCTTCGGCTGGAGCCTCCTCCTGCCGCTGGCCGGTTTCTCGTTATTTGCGCTCATCTTCTTGATTTTCAAAGCACCGTTGCTGGAAGCCTACTCTGTCAACGCACCGCTGCTGGCCGACTACTTCCACCTGGTGCCCATGCTTACCTTCTTCGCGCTCTATGTTACTGTCTTCGAGACCAATGCCTCGGTCCTGATGCGCATCACGGTGCCGAAGCTGGTGCGCGAGGTGGGCATCCGCCTCTTCAATCTCGCCGCCTACCTCCTCTACGGCTACCGCCTCATTTCGCTCGACCTGTTCGTCTGCCTCTTCTGCGGAAGCTACGCGCTGGCCATGCTGCTCAATCTGTTCTACCTTTTGAAAATCAACCGTTTCGACTTCTCTATCTTCCGCATCGACCGCCGCTTCCTTACCCGCGACCGCGTGCGGGAGGTGCTCCGCTACACCCTCTTCATGACGGCCGCCGTGCTAGCGGGCAACATACCACTCTTCAACTCGCTCTTCCTCGGTGCCAAGGCCGGCCTGGCCCTGACGGGTGTCTACACCATCGCCTCCTATGTGGCCAACGTGGTCGAGGTGCCCTACCGCTCGCTGGGCGCCATCTCGCGCCCCGTCATCGCCGCCGCCGTCAAGGAGGAGCGCTGGGACGAGGTGTCGCGCCTGGCCCGCCAGGTGAGCCTCCACCAGCTGCTGGTCAGCCTGCTCATCTTCACCCTCATCTGGATCAACATCGACGCCCTCTTCACCGTCATCCCCAACGGTGCCGACTATGCCGCCGGCGGCGTGGTGGTCTTCGTGCTGGGGCTGGCCAAGGTGGTCAACTCGTCACTCTCCATCGCCACCGATGTGCTCAACTACTCCCGCCTCTACTCCCGCAGTCTCCTCTTCATCGCCCTCCTCACCGCCGCCGCCATCGGCTTCAACCAGCTCCTCATCCCCCGCATGGGCATCGGCGGCGCCGCCGCAGCCACTCTCTGCGCCTACGGCCTCTACTTCGCCCTCCTGCTGGCCTACCTCCACCTCCGTCTCCGCGTCTCCATCTTCTCCGCCGCGCAGCTCAAGGTGCTGACCCTCATCGCACTGATGCTCCTGCTGGGCGAAGCGTGGAGCCGCTGGCTCACCCCCCTGCTCGGGCTGCACGTGCTCCTCGACGCCGCCCTCAAAACCCTCCTCCTCGCCGCCCTCGCCCTCTGGGGTGTCTACAGTTGGCGCATCTCACAGTCAGTCAACGATTTGCTAAAAAAGTTCGTGCGCGCACAATAAAATCCCTCCGCGCCACGTTACATACGCAAACACCCCCGCACAATGAAACGACCGATATACCTTTTGCTGTTGTTGTTGGCCGCCCATATCCCTGCATGGAGCCAAGTCGACCCCTGCCCGGGTTTCCGCAACCCCATTTCGTTCAACACCGGTAGCTCGCAGTATTTCTGGTCGGCTCGCGTCGGGCAGCGCATCTCCTCCGGCGCCTCGTCGGGCACCACCATCTACAGCACCTGCGCCGCCTCCAACTGCACCGACATCACGGGGCACGCCAACATCACCGCCACCTCGCTCAACACCGCCTCTGACGCCGGCATCACCTGCTGCAACGACGGCAACCTGTGGGATGCCAACGGTCGCCGCTTCCAAATCATCACCCAGGCCAACGCTGGCACCGACCAGTTCACCATCAATAACGGCACCGGCATGCCGCGTATCCCGCCAGGCTACGCCACCAGCATCCGCCTGGGCGACCCACGCGCCTCCTACGACGGTGCGGCCTATGGCCACAACTGGAGCTCCTCCAACGCCAACAAAAGCTCCGAGGCCCTCTTCTACACCATGCGCGTCACCGCCGAGAACGCCCTCCTTTTCTTCAACTATGCCGTCGTGGGCCGATGCTACAGCCATACTCCAGATGTGGCCGGCGAATTCATGATCCGCATCGTCAAGCAGAACGACGACGGCACCTGGCCCAACTCGCCCATCAACGACTCGCTTTGGTTCCGCATCTCCGCGCCGCCCATCCCCTCATCGGGTGTGCCCGAGGCTCCGTGGCAGATGGGGCGTCCAGGCTCCAGCTGCGCCTCCACCACCTGCGCCTATGTCTACAAACCTTGGGCCCGCGTCGCCGTCAGCCTCAGCCAGTTTATCTACCAGACAGTGCGCATCGAGATGTATACCTCCGACTGCGTCCCCACCGTCGACCCCGTCTATGCCTACATCGCAGGCGACTACCGCGCCATGCGCATCAACTCCGTCGGCTGCGCCGACGCCTCCTCCTCCGCCATCGACACCCTCATCGCCCCCGAGGAACTCCTCTCCTACACCTGGTACGTCGCCGAGACCGGCTACGAGGAGGATGTGATGAACAACGCCCACATGGCCACCATCCCCTTCCGCCAGGTCTCCGAGACCACCACCGACAACCGCTATGTGCCCCAGCTGGCCGACTTTGTGGTCACCCAGGGCCCCAACGCTGGCGACACCATCCCGCAGCAGACCTTCATGTGCGTCATGACCTCCGCCCTCGACCCCACCAAGCCCATCACCTCGCGCGTCTACGCCAACGTCGAGAACGGCAAGCCCACGCCCTATGTGGATGCCGTTTCGGACTGCAACCTCGGCGTTGCACTCACCAACCATAGCGTCACCTACGGCAACAACAACATCGACGCCGACTCCACCCGCTGGGTGGTCTACAGCGACACCCTCCGTTCCGCTGTCCTCGACACCCTTTGGGGCAACGCCGTCAACTACCGCTTCCCCACCGATGGCTACTACAAGGTCACAATGCGGGTGAAAGTCCTCGGCAAGGACTGCGGCAGCGAGAAGACCGTCACCGTGCGCGCCCTGCAGGGGCACGCAGACAGTATCACGCTGGCCGAGGCACTGCTATGCGATGGCGAGGCAGCTGTGGCTTCGTGCACCTACGAGTGTGACCGCCAGAAAAACTGGTCGCTCGACCCACCGGTGAACTTCATGGTCAGTGCCGACTCCAACAGCATCTCCTTCACCCCGCCCGTCGGTGTAACCACCATCTCGCTCACCACCACCACCGACAGCCTCTGCCCCGCCACCTCCACCACCACCGTCAAAGTGCTAGGCAACAGCACCATCACCTCCAACGTTGACGCATCGATTATCTGCTTTGGCGACAGCGTTACCCTCTCCGCCTCCGGCCTCGAAGACCCCCGCTGGGCCGCCTCGCCCCACGACCCCTCGCTCGACTCGCAGCAAGGACGCACCACCGTTGTCGTCCATCCCAGGGTCACCACCTCCTACACCGTCTATCCCGCTCAAGCCTCACGCTGCGTACAGAATGAGTCCGCCATCACCATCGCCGTACTCCAATACCCCATCCCCACCATTTGGACCTCCAAACCCTATGTGGATATCGCTGACCCCACCCTCAATATCGAAGACCGCTCGCCCTACAGCAACTCCTCCCGTTGGACATTCTCCGATGGGGCCATCGTTGAAGGAAGCCGTGTGCAGCATCAATTCGGTGTGGACGGCGACAGCGTCTCCATCACCCTCCACGCCTGCAACGAGGACCGCTGCTGCGCCGACACCTCCATATCGCTCCCCATCCAGGTCAACGCCCTGTGGGTCCCCAACACCTTCACCCCCGACGCACCCAATAACCGACGCTTCTTCTTCACCTTCACCATCCCCATCGTCAAGTTCGAAATTTGGATCTACAACCGCCAGGGTCTCCTCGTCCACCACAGCGACGCCATCGACTTCTCCTGGGACGGCCGCACCTCCGACGGCACCCCCTGTCCGCAGGGCGCCTACGTCTACTTCTACCGCTACGCCACAGCCTACCACCCCGACCGCAACATCACCGGCGACGGCACCGTCACCATACTCCGCTAACCACCCTTTTCAACATATCAACCTATCAACATTTCAATGCTAGACAAATTACAAGCCATCTACAACCGCTACCAGGAAATAGAGCAACAGATGAACGCTTTTGGTGTCGCGACCGAAGGGAGCAACGGCCAAAAGATGGACATGAAGCGCTACGTCAAGCTCAGCAAAGACTACAAAGACCTCCAGCCCGTCGTCCGCGCCTACCACGACTATAAGGCCCTCCTCGACACCATCGCCGAATGCCGCGAACTCCTCGAGTCCGAGAAAGACGCCGAGCTTCGCGACATGGCCAAAGAGGAACTCAACACCTCGCTCGCCCGCCGCGAGACCATGGAGGACGAAATCCGCCTCCTCCTCATCCCCGCCGACCCCACCGACTCCAAGAACGCCGTCGTCGAAATCCGCGGCGGCACCGGCGGCGACGAGGCCTGCCTCTTCGCCGGCGACCTCTTCCGCATGTACACCCGCTTCTGCGAGAAGAAAAAGTGGAAAGTCGAGGTCACCGACTTCAACGAAGGCACCTCCGGCGGCTACAAGGACATCACCTTCTCCGTCTCTGGCGACGGCGTCTACGGCCTGCTCAAATACGAGAGCGGCGTCCACCGCGTCCAGCGCGTCCCCGCCACCGAAACCCAAGGCCGCGTCCACACCTCCGCCGCCGGCGTCGTCGTCCTGCCCGAAGCCGAAGAGTTCGACGTCGAGCTCAACCCCGCCGACATCAAGAAGGAAATCTTCTGCGCCTCCGGACCCGGCGGACAGAGCGTCAACACCACCTACTCCGCCGTCCGCCTCACCCACGTCCCCACCGGCATCGTCGTCTCCATGCAGGACCAAAAGTCGCAAATCAAGAACATGGAGAAAGCCATGACCCTCCTACGCACACGCCTCTACGAGCGCGAGTACAACAAGTATATGGAAGAGATGTCCTCCAAGCGCAAAACCATGGTGGCCACCGGCGACCGCTCGGAAAAAATCCGCACCTACAACTATCCCCAGTCGCGCGTCACCGACCACCGCATCGGCTGGTCCATGCACAACCTGCCCGACTTCATGGACGGCAACATCGAAGACTGCATCGAGGCCCTCCAGCTGGCCGAGAACGCCGAGAAGCTCAAAGCCTCCGTCGGCTGACCCCTCTCGCCGCACCATCCCCGGGGCGGCTTTTTTTGCCCCCCCCTGATGCTCGCGAGATCCCTTAGTTAGCAAAAAGGGGAGCAAAACCTATAGCCTACAGTGTGCTGGAAATGTGTCAGTTATGATCGGGTGATTTGAGGGCTGTGCGGCACTTTTTTGCAAAAAAATTTGGGCTCCTGCAGTATGGATTTTTTTTCGTAATTTTGCAGCATAAAAGACAGCGTCAATCCATGTCGGTAAGGCAATATATAGCATTGACAGTGTGCTGCTTGCAGTGCATCGGGGCGATCGCTCAATCATGGGCGGACGGCCCACTGAAGGTATGCAGCACCACCTCCACCACCCTCGAAGTGGCATTCGCTCCCTCGGCCGAGCCCTCCCTCATCGGTGGCACCCTTCGTTGGGAAGGCCTCCCCTCGGGTGTCGGCCCCGTGGGTTACCCCGACCTGCCACTGGCCTCCACCGTAATACGACTTCCCAGGGGCAGCAAGTTGACGCTGGCAGAGGTGGTGGGCGACGAACGTATCGCACACCAGGCCATCGACCCCGGAACCCCACTGCCCCCAGTGGCAGGACCCTGGATAAAAGACAGCCCACGCCCCCTACCCTACCACCACAAAGCAGCCTACACTGCCGACAGCCTCGCTCGCGGCGGTTCGCTGGTGCAGGTGGACAGCCTCGGCGCCATCGGCCGATGGCAATACTTCCGGCTGATGGTCAGGCCGCTGGCATATAACCCTGTGCGTGGCGACTTGGCCTACTACCCCCACCTGACCCTCCGATTCGCCCTTCATCCCACGGCTGAGACGGCAGCACTGGAGGATGTTCCGCCGCGCTACCTCATCGTCTCGCGCCCCCGGTTCCGCGAGGGGCTGCAACCCTTCGTGCAGTGGAAGCGGCAGATGGGATTCGAGGTGGTAGAGCACTACGCCAACACTCAGCAGTGCGACAGCGTCCGCGACCTCATCCAGCCCCTGTTCACTGACGCCACAGCGCTGGCTCCCGCGCCAGAATACGTGCTGCTGGTGGGCGACACCGCCGAACTACAACCCTTCCCCGGCCTCAATCACCCCTCCGAGATGGATCACCACCCCACCGACCTCCCCTATGTGCGCTTCGGCAGTGCCCTGCTGCCGTCGGCCTATATCGGGCGCTGGCCCGTGGGCGACACCGCCGAATTGGGCACCGTGGTGCGCAAAACCCTCGCCTACGAACAGGGGCATAGCCTCGACACCGCCGCCTTGCGGCGAGTGCTTCTCGTGGCAGGATATGAAGGGACGAGCCCAGCCCCCACTACCACCAACGGACAAGTCAACTACCTCAAACATGAGCTTACCCTCGCCAATCCCTCGCTCGACACCCTCTGCCACTACAACCCTGACTCCCGCGACCAAATCCACACCATCGCCACCGAAATAGGGCAGGGAGTAGGTCTGCTCAACTACACAGCCCACTGCACCCAGAGCGGCTGGACATCGCCCGCCGTCACCCTATCCACCCTCGACTCCCTACCGTCCCACATGCCGCTGCTCTACGTCAACAACTGCTGCAAAAGCAACGACTTTAGCGGCGACTGTTTTGGCGAGCAGCTGCTCCGCATGCCTGCGGGCGGTGCCATAGGCGTCATCGGCGCCACCAACAACACCCTCTGGATTGAAGACTACCTCTGGGCCATCGGTCCCAAATTCCCTGCCACCCTCGAACCCACCTATCAGGCAGGCTCCGAAGGTGCCTTCGACCGCTGGGTGGGTCGCTCACCTGATATTGAGACACAAGGTGAACTGCTCGCCGCCGGCAACATGGCCGTCACGGCTTATGGCTCGCTGTACGGCTCATTCTATTGGGAGACCTACTGCCTGCTGGGCGACCCCGCCCTGCGCCCCTTCCTCGGCATGCCCGAGCAAGCCACCGTGACCCTCATTGACGAAGCCCGCAACGGGCAATGCCAGCTACACCTGCAAGGAACCCCGCTTGCCACGGTCGCCGCCCTGCAAGACAGCCTGCTGCTGGGCACCGTGCGGCTTGACAGCCTTGGTGGAGGACTCCTGCATACACGTCAATCGCTCGAAGCCAGACCACTAGTGCTTACCATCTCCGGACGCAACCTCCTCCCCTCGGTTGACACGATCCAGGTGCTCGCCACCACACCACGTGGCGTTGCCCTGCGCGAAGTCAATGTGACCAATGGCACTGTGCACTGCATAGTGGAAAACATCGGATTGCAACACCTTGAAAATCTAAACATAACGCTCTCGCAATCGTCCTCCGACAGCCTGCAATCGGCACTGATTGAGGTGCAGACAACGGTGATAAACAGCCTTCCTCCAGGCGCTCGACAGTCTATTACACTACCGCTTCGCATCTCCTCCATCGGCTCATATCCACTCCTATTGGCCACGCTTACTGCCAGCAGCGACAGCGTCCAGGCCACAGTTCCCGTGCGATGCGACCTGCCCGATGAACGCCCCACCCTCACCCTGCGTCTGCATCACAGCGATGGTAGCGAAGCGCATAGGCTGATGCCAGCCACCACCTATACCCTCTGTGCCGACATCAGTGGACAATACGACTCACTGCGCCTGAGCGTCCTCGACCTCAGCACCGACAGCACCTGTCTCACCTTCACTACCCCCACACCCCTGTGCAGCCTGGCCGTCAAGACCATACTCTATCGGGATGCCTGGCATAGCGAAAGAAACCACTGGTTAGTGCCTGGCGACCGTATCGAGAGCTTTGAAGATGGCTTCGCCTCCCATCCATGGGATACAGCGTGTCGCGTGCCATGGTTCATCGATAGCACGGTGCACCACAGTGGGCAATTCAGCGCCCGCTCGGGCGCCATAAGTCACGGACAGGCTTCCGACCTCGCGATTAGTGTGTTCCTTCCGCACGACGACACGGTAAGTTTCTGGGTCAAAGTATCCTCCGAGCCCCAGCACGACATACTGGTATTTTTGGTCGACGGCGAGCGTATGCAACCCGTGCTATGGGGCGACTGGAGCTGGCATCAGTACCGCTATCGCCTCAGTGCAGGTCACCACACCCTGTGTTGGCGCTACCAAAAAGACCATTCCACCAGCCGTGGCAGCGACTGCGCCTGGGTCGACGACATCAGCCTGCCGCTTGTCTACTGGGATATGCCTGCAGGATGGCAGTGTGTGGACAGCACCTTAGGTGTGCCACCCTCTGAATTCACCTCGGAACTGCTGGAAGTATATCCCAACCCCGCTAGCGAGGTTGTAACCTTTCGGGCTGCTGAAACAATGACAATCAGCGTGGTCGATGCGACAGGTCGTCAAGTCACACAACTACAATTGCTTCCCAACACACCCTATCGGTGGGTCAGTAAAGGCCTACAACTAGGCGTCTATTTCGCCCAAGGACAAGGTCTCCATGGGGTGAGCTGCAAAAAAATAATCATCATGAACGAATAGCGTATGCCCGAACAGAATGTAGATACGTTGGATTTGAGTGCATTGCCCTTCTGGCAGTGGGATACATCGTCTGCAGCGTCGGAGTCAGCGCCGGAGAGCATCCTTGGACTCACACTTGACTCGCTGCTACCCGTGCGCGAGGTTGTTCCAACAATACAGCGGCCATCTATCTTCCGCCACCATGCATTGCAGCCGCAGCATTCCACCACAATGGAACGCACCGCGACAGGGCAGCCGGCGTGGGTCTTCGTGTCGCTCATGCTGTTGAGTGGGTTGCTGTGCCTCTACTATAAGATACGAAAGATCAACATACTACATGCACTGAAGTCCACCATCGACAGCCGTGCCCTCGACCGCCTGACACGTGACTGTAACCTGAACCGCGGTGTAGTGATGGTGTCAATGGGACTGCTGATGGTAGGGGTTGTAACTCTGCCCGCCGTGCGCCTTTTGACTCCCGACGCCTCCTGGTATATCTATCTGGCCACGGCTGCATTATTGGGGCTGCTCTATATCGTGCGCAACGGAGTGGTCCGCTGGTTGGGCAACGTCTTCGAGTGCAAACAAGAAGTGGCACTCTACATCACGAGCAACTATATCTACCACCTGCTGGAAGCCACAGTCCTCGCCGCAGGGCTATACCTCCATTTCTACCTGCCATCAGGCGGCATGACCGTACTCATCGGGCTTGGAGTACTGCTGGCAGTGGCGTTTGTGATGAGACTTTCTCGAGGTGCTAAAATTATTTTAACACATTCAAACACCTCCAAATTCTATCTTTTTTACTATCTTTGCACCGTCGAACTGATACCTGCATTGGTGGCATTGAGAGCATTTATGATGCAGTAGTACAGCGAGTTGACATAAACTACAGTTAGAGCATGAAGATCAAAAAAATCCTGATTTCACAGCCTGCACCCGCTGAATTGGAGAAATCGCCCTACCGCAACTTGATTAACAAGCACGGGGTTGACATCACTTTTTTCAAATTTTTTGAAGTGGTAGGCATCTCGGCCACCGAATTCCGCAAGACACGCATCCATATTGCCGACTACACGGCCGTGATATTCAACAGCAAGAATTCAATCGACCACTTCTTCCGCATGCTGAAAGAACTGCGCGAGACCGTGAGCGAGGATATGAAGTACTTCTGTTCCACTGAAGCCATCGCACTCTATCTGCAGAACTATATCCAATATCGCAAACGCAAGGTGTTCTTCGGCAACCAGTATTTCTCCGACCTTGTGGAGATACTGGGCAAGCACCGCGACGAAAAATACCTCTTCCCCTGCTCGGACGAGAAGCACACCGAATACACAAAGGCGCTGGACAAAGCCAAGCTCAAGTATACGAAAGCGCCGATGTATACGTCGAAACCGAAGGACCTGACGAAGTTCAATCTGGAGGATTTCGATGTGGTGGCGTTGTTTTCGCCCATCGGTGTGCGCAGCCTGGTGAAGAGTTTTCCCGACGTGAAGGAGCGCAATGTGATGATAGCCGCTTTCGGCACGTCGACCCATGCGGCACTGAAGGAGCAGGGAATCAAGCTTTCGATAGCGGCGCCTACCAAGTCGGCCCCGTCGATGGCGATGGCTATCGAGAACCATATCATGGGCAAGGCGCAGGAGCACGTCATTGCCTCGAAGAACGAGCCCGTGCGCCACACAACAAAAGCCACCACGGCTCCAGCGCATAAAAAGAGCAAACCTGTCATAGCCAACAAAGAGGTCTACAAGCAACGCATGGAGGAGAAGAAAGCACAAGCCGCGGCACGGCGTGCCGCACGCGCTGCCGAGAAAGCGAAGATAGAGGCCGAGACAAAGAAAAAATGAGCTGCACCTTCGGCAAAGAGGAGCGGCTCTGCAGCCAACGGCTCATCGATGCACTCTATGCCGATGGGCATCGCCTGATGGTGTTTCCTTACAGCGTGCAATGGCGTGTGGAGGCCCTGCCGGTACCCTGCCAGGTGATGATTGTGGCACCGAAGCGTAAGTTTAAGCATGCGGTGGATCGCAACCACGTGAAACGACTGACGCGTGAGTGCTGGCGAACCAGAAAAGAAGACCTATATCAACACCTCCGAAAACGAAATCTCAGCCTAACGATTTCGCTTGTATACATTCATCACGAAATATTTGGCTTCGAGCAACTGGGTCGCAAAATGGACAAGTTGATCGAGACGCTGATGACCGACATCGACAAGCACATCGCAGTATGAAAAGGCTCTACAAAACACTGAAGTGGGTACTTGCCAAGGCGATGCTGACGTTGATAGCATTCTACCGTACTTGCATCTCACCCCTGACGCCTGCTGCCTGCCGCTTCACACCCACCTGCTCGCAATACGCCCAGGAGGCCATCCGCAAGTATGGGCCCTTCCACGGCGGCTGGCTGGCGGCGAAGCGCATACTGCGCTGCCATCCATGGGGCGGCTCGGGCTACGACCCTGTGCCTTGACGAGGTTTTATATCGGAAGATATACTAAACCACTCTGCACTGAAAGTGCAGAGGTTTTATAAATGATGCGGAATGAAATTCCTTTATGACTCCATAATCCAATTTGCGGTATTTCCATTCGGAATATCTCGGTGGTGTTCCAAATATTCCTGCACCATCTCGTCCGTTATTACCCCGGTACTCCATGCTCCGTATCCTACTGCCCAGAAATGCCGCCCCCAATACCGCTTCCTTAACGCCGGAAACTCTTCCTGCAACAGCCGAGAGCTCCTTGCACAGTACGAGAAACTGGGCGACTACGCCATCAACGTAACCGAGGCCATCGACGGCTCGCGCAAGCACGTCGACGAGTAATCCGCACCTACACAACGCGCTGACAACCAGCGCTACACTGGCACCCTCTTCTTCCTCCCTTCGGCAATGCTAGGGGAGTGGTAGAAGTGTTAAATTTTAGTTAAAAATCAAAGGTGCCATAATTTCTGCGTTATATTATATATAGCAACTTTTTTTGACGACAATCTATTTCTGACGACAAGAGCGACTACTGGCACTCGCCGGCAGGGTGGATGGTGCATGTTGCGCTTTCCCGATGTTGTCCCGGTTGTCAGGGTTGTCGTAAAACATTAAAACACATAGATATGGCAAAATTACATCAAGGCATCCTCGGAGCCTTCTCGGGGAAGGTGGGCACGGTGGTGGGCTACCTGTGGCGCGGACGGCAGGTGGTGCGTGCCTACCGCAAGGAGATAAACTATCCGAACACTGAAAACCAGCGACTTGAGCGCGAGTGGTTTGTGTCGATGGTGCGCTTCGCAGCCACGGCACGGCAAGCTTTATTGCTGGGCCTGCGCGAGCGCGCCGCCCGCGACCAGATGACCGAGGGCAACGCCTTCGTCAAGATGAACAAGCACTGCTTCGGCCGTACACACGCCCCCGACGCCGCCTGTGGCGGCGCCACCCCCTCTAGCTTAGAGGGGGAGTTGAAATGTAGGGACGCGGCGTGCTGCGTCCGCAATGCGTCAGCCGGCATTCCCAACAGCAGTGTGATTGCGGACGCAGCACGCTGCGTCCCTACGGAGTATGAGCGCATTCGGATATCCGAAGGGGCGGCCGCACCCGTGCGGTTCGCGGCCGCCGAAATCGGCGACAGCGGCATCCTGCGCGTTGATTTCGAGAAGAATAGCGGCATGACCCGTGCCAAGGGGAGCGACCGCGTGTACATATATATTTACAATACAGACACCCATGAGAGGCTCCTCTCCCACCCTGCCGAGCGGCGCAGCGGACGGCTGCAGGTGCAGCTGCCCGACGGATGGAACCATCTAAATACCAAGCTATGGGGCTTCGTGGTGGACAAGGCGGGCCGCGCCTCGCGCTCCGCCTTCGTGGAGATAGAAAAAGGGACCCCGAAAGAGGGTCCCTGCAATTGGAATGCGTTGGGATTAGCGGACGTACACCTTGCGGACGTGCCGTTGGCCAACCTGGACGACGTAGACACCGGCCTGTGCCACGGGGTGGCGGCTGACGACGGCGCGCTGCTGGCTGACCAGTCGGCCTGCGAGGTCGAACACACGCACCGGCCACTGCTCGTCGTTGCCCTCGACAAGGATGGCACCCTCTAGCGGGCGGATGACGATGGTGCTCTCCTCCACATCCTCCACGCCGACATTGGCGGCGAAGTAGGCGGTGTAGGCGACATTGGCGGTAACGGTAACGGTGCGGACGCTGTCGGTGTTGCCGTCGTTCCACTGCACGAAGTGGAAGCCCGGGAGGCCGGCGGCGCTGATGGTGAGGGTCGAGCCCTCGGCCACGGTGGCACCACCCTCGACGTAGCCCATGGAGGGGTCGGAGCTGGTTACGGTAACGGTGTACATGGTGGGCTCGACGATGTTAATCGACACCTCGTCAATCAGGAGGCCCACCTTGCCGTTCGAACGGTGGCGCAGGGCGATGTAGACGGTCTGGCCGAGGTAGTTCTCGAGGCTGACGGAGATTTCGTCGTAGGTGCTGGCATCGACCTCCTGCATGGGCAGCAGGACGGTGAAGTCGGACAGAGAGGGGTTGGCGGAGGGAGCCACGGTGGTCAGGAGCACCTCGACAGAGTCGTACATGTCGCTGACAGTCTCGAAGAGTTCGGCAAAGCGGGTGGCTGCGCTGACGGCCTGGAAGGAGAAGTGCCAGGCACCGGTATCGGGCAGGGTAACGGCCGGCGAGACGAGCATGTTATTGGCCGAGAGGCTGACACCGTTGCCGCTCATGGCGTAGGAGAAGAGGCTGCCCAAGGGGCGGGTGGACCAGGAGACCAGGGCGTTGCCGCTGGCGCCATAGGCCATACCGGCGCCGAAGATGCGATCCATGGGGTCGTTGCCGACGGCCATCTCCCAGCCATAGCCGTCGCCGTCGAGGTCGAAGGACTGCCAGCAGGCCATGTCGACGTCGAAGTGCTCGGTGTAGGGCAGTTCCTCGATGCCGGAGCACTCGATGATTTCAATCTGGGCCGTGTCGCTGAAGGCGCCGTAGAGGGGCGAGGTAACGGTGAGGATGATGGTGTAGGTGCCGGCGGTGTTCCACTGGGCGGAGAGAGAGGGGGCAGTGAGGGTGTCGGCAGTGGCGCCGGGGAGCGTCCACTGGTAGGCCAGCACCTCGCTGCTGGTTATATTGGAGCCAAGCGAAATCTGCTCGCCCGTTCTGCCGCGGACGGGGGCCAGGATGGCCACCTCAGGCTCGGCGACAGGAGCCACCTCGACCTGGGCCAGCTGCAGGCCGTAGCCCATGGGGGAAGCCTTGTGGTAGAACTCGAACTGCACGTTCTTGCCGGCATAGGCGCCGAGGTAGATGCGGTGGCGCTGCAGGTCGTTGGTGCCCACCACGCTGCGCAGCAGGGTGTCGGTTACACCGTTCGCACGGGCAATGACGCTGTAGTGGTCGTAGGCATAGTCGGAGTAGAGGGAGTAGGCTTCGGTGGCCAAGAAACGGAGCTCATAGGTGCTGTCGGGAATATGGATGTAGGGGGTGCCGAGGCGGTTGTCGGGGCGCAGGTCGTTGCCAAAGTCGTCGTGCGAGAAGCTGACGGCGGCGGGCACAACGTTGCCGTCGACAATCATCTCGTCGCCCACAAACCAGCCGTCGCTGAAGCGCCAGCAGTCCTCGTCGATGCCGAAGGTGTGCAGGTAGGGCAGGCTGTCGATGATACCGCAAATCTTCACGTATACGAGCGCCGAGTCGGAGGTGGTGCCCTCATCGTTGGTTACATCGACATAGATGCGGTAGTAGCCTTCGGTGGTGAACTCGTCCCACATGAAAGCGAACGGGTCGAGGGTGGAGTAGGTGGCGTAGTTGCCAAACGTATCAATCTGCACGCGCCAGGTGATGTCGTAGATAGCCGAGACGCTGAAGGTGTCGAGGCGGAAGCGCACGCTGTCGCCCACGATGGCACGGCTGGGGGCATGCAGCTGCACGATGGGGGCTCCGGCAGGCTCGATGGCGATATTGCTCAACTGCAGGGCCTCCTGGTCGTTGGTCAGGTGGTGGCGGAACGCAATGCGGATGGTGTCGTCGGCATAGTCGGCCAGCGAGAGGAAACGCATCTGCCAGTTGCTGTCGGCGGTAAGCGTCTCGTAGAACACGGGCGTGTAGCGGCTCATGTCGTACACATCGCCGTTGCCGGTGCTGACGTACACAGTATAGTGCTCGGCCGGCAGCGAGAAATTGGCCGGACGCACCTGCCAGGTGAACTGCGTGTTGAGGCCGCCGAGCGCGATGGGAGGCGAAATCAGCCAGTTGTCGGCATCGGGCACCAGGCCGAAGAAAGTAACGGAATTGGACTCGACCCAGCCGTCACGCATGGTCCAGGCGGTGCCGTTGCCGTCGTCGTCAATCATCTTCCAGCAGTTGCGGGTGGTGCTGAGGGCATCAAAATTCTCAATGAAGGGGAGGGTGTCCATCAGGCCGCAGTCGCTCACCACGACATCCATCCAGGCGGTGTCGCTGCCGAAGGCATTCGTGGCCACCACGCCGATGCGGAACAGACCGCCGTCGTTCCACACCACACGGTTGATGGCGCCGATCACATATTCCATATAGCCGGCATCGTCGCATATCCAGCTGTAGGTCAGCCCCGAGGTGGAGCCGCTGAGCAGCTGCGCCATGAAAGTGGCCGTGTCGCCGGCATCGATGCTGAGGGGACCCGTCAGGCGCACCATCGGCAGGCTGTCGTTGCCCACCGACACATAGTCAACCTGCAGCGACGAGCCATTGGAATTGTAGTGGTGGAAAGCCAGGCGCACCCACAGGCCGGCATAGTCCGACAGATTCACCGACCGCTGCTGGTAGGTATTGGCACTGATAGTCTCCGAGAAAAGCAAATCGGTGAAGCGCGTGGTGTCCACCACCGTGTCGTTCACCATGGCGAGAAGCACCTCGTAGTGGTCGCCCACGCCGGAGGCAAACGCTTTCACCCACCAGGAGAACTGGACCGAGTCGGAAATCGAGGCCGGAATCTCAATCACGGGGCTAATCGCCCAGTTCGACGGATTGAGCGGCACCGAGTCGTAGACCGATTCGGAATAGAGAACCGAACTGCCATCGTGGGCGAAATAACCCAGCGGGGCGAACATAGAGGGGACGGACGAATAGTCAACCCGGCGCCAGCCGTAGCCGTCGCCGTCGCCGTCAACGGTACGCCAGTCGCCGATACCGTTCTCGAAACTCTCCAGATAGGGAATTGCCCTGACAGGCTGCGCCACCGCAGCCGTCATAGCCATCAAGGCCATCAGTAAAATACAAAGTTTTTTCATCATATTAAATTTTTAAATGTTTCACATTTAGTTAAACGCAAAAACGCCACCCAAAACTACAGGGGGGCGAAAAAAACTTTTACCATTCCATAAGAGAGGAAGAAGAGGATACCGCCAACCCACTGACCTCAAGCCACTTGCAACCCGACAAAAACTATGCTTCAGTCTCGAAGTATGCTGGCATCGCCGTCGAACGAGCATATCTCCTCTGCGAGGGTGTTGAGGTTGTGGAAACGGCTGTAACTGCTGTCGGCCGGCACTCCGGCCACGTCGCCCATGGCGTCGAGATTCCATGGGGCCAGAATCAGCAGGCTGCCGTTGGCACAGGCCTCGAAACGGCTGTGTTCGGGTTTCCAGAAGGGGCCGATGGGTTCGTCTTGCAGGTGGATGAGGGGGTAGCCTTTGGCCAGGCATTCGTTTTTCATCAGTTGTTCGCCGCGCGAGATGCCGGGTGTAACGATGACGGTCTGTCCGGCAAGGATGGCGGAGAGCCACCGGTCGTGCTCGGCGGCGTAGTCGGCGGTGGCCTCGTAAGGGAGGCGGCTGACGGGATGCCGACGGTGGCATTGCACCTGCACCTTGCGGGCCCAGCGCAAGAGGAAGAGGTTGCCGAAGGCGCCATAGCTGCGCTCTCCGATGCGGACATGGAGGCAGCGGCGCATCACATCGGGCAGGCGGCGACGCAGGAGTGCCCGGCGAGGGTTGTCGTCCACATAGGCTATCATCGCCCGGCGGTGCCGCTCGTCGAGACACACGGTGTCGTCGTAGTTGTCGTCGAACAGGGGGCGCTGGATACGGCCGACAAGGGCGTAGTATTCCTGCCGCTGCCGGTGGGAGAGGCTGCGGACGAGGGCGCCTTCGGTGTGGTGGATGAGGGCTTTCTCGCGGAGCCATGCGGGGAGGTCGGGACGGTGCCAATCGACCGATATCGGTCGATTGGTGGAAGGAGGAAGACCTTGCATCGCCTGCCAGCGAGCGGTGCAGGTGGCTTTGAAGGCTTGGATAATATCGCCCAGGTTCCACGGCATGGGTTCGAGCACTTCGATGACGCCGTGAAAATGGTCGGGCATGCAGACAGCGGCATGCACGGCCACATGGTTGCCATGAGTAGCCTGAATGGCGGGGGTCTCCTGCCAGGCTTGGAGCACGGCTTCGCCGAGGGGGGTGGGGACGATTGTTTCGCGACCGAGCTCGGTCGCGAAGGTGGAGAGCAGGGGGCGCCTGCCGCTCACGACAAGCGTGATCAGATAGACGCCACGGCCGTAGTAGTCGTGGCCCGGGTTGCGTGGACGATAGGGCGATACTGCCATGTCAAGAAAAGCCGGAGACATGAGCCCCCGGCTTTTGCCTATTGGATGATTTCTTTTATTTCTGGAAGAGTTTCTGCCAGTTCTTGTACTCGCGGTCGCGCCAGGCGCCGTTGTGGTAGGCGTAGGAGGCGATGGCAGGGATGACGGTGGTGCCTTCGGCGTAGACCATCTGCTGCAGTTCCTCGCTGACCTTGCCCCAGCTGCCGGCCTCGAGGAGGGTGCTGGAGGAGCAGGCTCCGTCGCGCACGTCGGCCACGGTAATCTGGATGGCGTATTTGTGCATGGGCACTTCGACGCCGAGGATTTCAGCGCAGACGACGGTGTCCTGTGCGAAGTTCTTGGGGGTGCCGCCGCCGACCATGAAGAGGCCGCTCTCGGGGCTGTTCATCTTGATCTCGGTAAGTTCGAGGAAGTCGGCCACGCTGTCGATGCTGACATAGGGCTTGCCTTCTTTCTTACGCAGCCACTGGTGCTTGCCGATGCCGAAGCCGGCGCTGCTGTCGCTGAAGGCGGGGACGAAGATAGGCACGCCGCACTCGTAGCAGGTCTGGATGAGGCTGTCTTTCTTCACGCTGTGGCCGTCGGCCAGCCATTTGCCGAGCTCGTAGATGAATTCGCGGCTGCTGTAGGGGCGGGGTTCAAGCAGGTCGGCCACATCGCAGGTGGTCTGGTCGCAGGCCTGCAGTTCCTCTTCGTCGATGAAAGTGTCATAGATGCGGTCGATATAGAGCTCGCGGAGGGTGGTGTCGGGCACGACATTCTCTTTGGTGCCGATGTAGTGCTTGTAGCCGAGCGCCTCAAAGAGGTCCATATCGATGATGGAGGCGCCGGTGGCGACCACGGCGTCGATCATCTTGTTGCGCACCATGTCGACGTACACCTGCATGCATCCGGCGGCGGAGGTGGAGCCGGCCAGGGTGAGGATGTTGGTGCAGTCCTTCTCGGCCAGCATCTGGCAGAGGATGTCGGCGGCACGGGCGGTGTCGCGGCTGGTGAAGCTCATGTGGCGCATGGCGTCGATAAGCTCAGTGCTGTCGTACTTCTTGATGTCAATGTGTTTGACGGTTTCCTTCAGGAGGTCTTTCTTTTCCATTTTGTAAAAGTTTTAAATTGTTATTAAAGCTTCAGCGGGCACGCACGTGGGAGACTCCCTGACTGAAATTGTTTTTGTTCGTAACGGCGGCGTGGCGGAATTATTGTGCCAGTGGCGTGTTTTTTCACTCGTTGCGTTGGAGGGTAACCTCTATTTCGCGAGTGGCGGACTGATTGTGGAACTCGGTCCCCTGGAACGACACGCTTACCTCTTTGGGGGCATAGTATCCATTTTCACCGATGTCATGGAAGTCCACTTTGATATTTTTCACATCGGGGAAGTCCTCGTATGCTACATCGAATTGGCCATTGGAGTCGGTAGTGTCCCGATATTCAATGCCGGGCATTACCACTCCGTCGGAACTGGTTTGGGTCATAGGTTTGCTGCCCACGCCAATGCCTTCGATGGGATTTCCGTCCTCATTCACGACAACGCCTTTCACTCTGAATATCGTGCAGGGACACCCATACATGTCGGGCTGTTCGCATCCAAGAGTGATTCCCAATAATCCTCCCAGCGACATCAGCAGCCAGTGCTTTGTTCTCAGATACTTGATTTTCATGGTATTTTATGTCTTTATGATACCATTTTCAGTCCGATGATGGAGGCGGTGAGGGTGGTGATGAAGAAGAGGCGCCAGAAAGTGGCGGGCTCGTGGAAGATGAAGATGCCGACCAGCACCGAGCCCAGGGCTCCGATGCCGGTCCAGACGGGGTAGGCGGTGCCGATGGGCAGCGTCTGGGTGGCCTTGGCCAGCAGCACGGCGCTCAGCACATAGAACACGGCAAAGGCGCCCATCCACTCCCAGTAGGGCAGTCCGACGAGTCCCTTGGTCTTGCCGAGGCAGAATGCGAAGCCCACCTCGCACAGCCCGGCCAGTATAAGTATGAGCCAACTCATGGCGGTGTTTCCTTGTTTTGGTTTGGAAGAGGGTGCCCCGGTCAGAGGACACCCCCTTGGGAGCGGTGCGGAACCTTATTTGACAATCAGTTTCTGCACAGCATTGGTGTTCTCACCGGTGAGGCGCACGAAGTAGGCGCCGGCGGCGAGGTTGGAGACGTCGAAGCGGTAGCTGGCGGCGTTGCCCTGCTGCTGCATGACGGTGCGGCCGTTGAGGTCGACGATTTCAACATTCACGCGACCCTCGATGCCTTCGGCACGCACGGTGACCATGCCGGTGGCAGGGTTGGGGCTGACGCTGACGGCGGAAGCCACCACATCGTCGATACCCACTTCGCCTTCGCCGATGCGGAGGTCGTCGATCATCATGACGTCGCCACCCACGGCGGTCTTGTTGTGGAAGGCGATATAGATGGTCTGGCCGGCATAGTCGGCGAGCGACACACTGCGGTGGACAAACTGGCGGTTGGAGGAGTCGGCCTCGCTGTGGAGGGTGACGGTGAAGTCGGCCTGTGCGTTGCCGGTGGTGGAGAGGAGCACCTCGTAGTCGGTGACGATGCCTTCCCAGTTGGTGAGCATGGCATACCAGGCGAGGGTGAAGTTGGCGGCCTCGGCGGGCAGCGTGATGGCGGGGCTGACGGCCCACTGGTCGACATTCACGTCGTCGCTGTAGGCGCCGAAGAGGCAGCTGCTACCCGTGCGGGCATACTCAGGATTGGTGTTGATGCTGAAGCCGTAGTCGGCGGGGTCGTTGGCATAGAGGGTCCAGCACTGGTTGTGGGCGGGGTCCTCGAAGCTGTTCTCGTAGGGGAACTGGCTGATGCCGCAGTCGATGGCGGTAACAGTCATGGTGGAGCTGTTGCTGCCCACGCTGTTGGTGGCGGTAACGCTGACGGTGTGATTGCCGGCGGTGGTGAAGGTGTGGGTGAGGGTGGCGGAAGTCTCGCTCACGGCGTTGCCGTCGACGGTCCAGGCGTAGCTGTCGGCATTGCTGCTGACGGCGGTGAAGATGGCGGGCTCGTTGATGAAGACCGAGGCCGGGCCGCGGAGGTTGACAATGGCGGCGCTCATGGAGCGGAGCTCAATCTGGTCGAGGACCAAGGCATAGCCGCCGGCGCAGTTGAAGTGGCGGAAAGCCAAGCGGAAGTCGCCGCTGAGGCTGGCGGGCAGGAGGACCACACGCTGGCCGAGGACGGTGTCGGCGGCGGAGAGGGTTTCTTCGAAGAGGAGGGTGGTGTCGGTACCGGCAATGAGGTACAGACCATAGTGGTCGCCGGGATAGGAGGGGGCACCGAGCGACATCACCTGCCAGGCCACCTCGTAGGAACCCGTGGCGGGCATGGTGATGACGGGGCTGAACAGCCAGTTGTCGGTCGGCACATCCGTCACGCCGAAGAAGGAAGCCTGGCCCGAGAGGGAGACCACCTGGCCAACGGGCGTGGTCATGGCTTCTACGCTGGCGTACCAGCCCATGCCCTGGGTGAGGCGGCTCTCGTTGAACCAGCAGCCGAAGCCCTCGCTAAAGTCGGGAGCGTAGGGGATGGTGGTGCCGTCGCAGCTGTAGACGACTACATCGAGCGTGTCGTAAATCGAGCCCACGGCATTGATGGCCTCGACCATCACCTGGTAGTTGCCGGCAGCGGTGAAGACATGGGTGTAGGTGTTGGCGCCACCGGCGACAAAAGTACCGTTCACGTACCAGGCCAGCGAATCGGCCAGCACAGTGGAGGCAGTGTACACGGCATTGATACCAGTGCCAACCGAATCGGGACCGGCGAGGGTCACCGAAGGTTCGGTAAGTTCGCTCACCTCGAAGTTGCCCACGAAGAGATAGTAGGCATAATCGCCATAGTAGTTGATGGCCACATACTTGGTGCCGGCAGGGAGGGTATAGGCCACCTCGGTCCAAGCGGTGGGGGCAGGATTCACATCGTCCAGCAGGGTGGTGAAGGCGGCGGTGTCGTTGGTGGTGCTGGAGGCACGCACGCGGAAGACATCCGATGCATTACGGCCCCTCACCCAGAAGCGTACAGCATACTGGGTACCCTCGTCCAGGTCCAGCTCGGGGCTGATGAGGTACTGGTTGTAGTCCTCGGCACGGTCATAGCTGCTCAGCACGTAGGCGCTTGCACCATAGGTGGAGGTGTCCACCTGGGCTACACCCGTGAGGTAGTCGTTGGCGGTGTCGGCGCTGACAAAAGTCCAGCAGGGTACACCACCCTCGAAAGTCTCCACATGGGGGAAGTCGGCGATGGGCTGGGTGCAGTCGACCACATTGACATCGATGGTGTCATAGGTGGTGCCACTGGTGTTCGTGCCACCCACCACCACCTGGTGCATGCCGTCGGTGGTGAAGGTGTAGGTCAGCGTGCTGGAGGTCTCGCTCTCGGACGCACCGTCGACATACCACTCGTAGCTGTCGCTATTGGGCGAGCTGGCGGTGAAGGTCAGCGTCTGGTTGAGCTGCGCCACGCTGGGGCCGGCGAGGGTTACCATCGGGGGCTGCACGGTGTAGGTGTCGCTCACCACGCGGATCATCCACATCACGTTGAGGCTGGGGGCCATGGTGGTCAGCGGCTGCCAGTCCACACCGTCCATCGAGGCATAGGTGCCATTGGGATAGGTGCTGCCCTGCACGCCGGCGGCGGGATAGGGTATGCCGGTGTTGGTGAAGACCACCCACATGGGCTGGCCTGCCACCACGGGCACGGGGGCGGCGAGGCCGACCGACTTCCAGGTCATGGTGTCGGCGGCGACGGCGGTCATAGTCTGCGTGTAGGCGGCGGTGCCGGTCGGGGCGGCGCCGAAGACGATGTTCATCGTGTAGGTGCCGGCGTAGGGCACAAAGAGGTCAACGGCCGTGATGTTGTTGCGGCCGGCCATGGCGGCAGCCTCCACCTTGATGGCCCAGTGCATGGTCACCGTGTCGCTGCCGAGGCCGATGCTGTTGTAGTACTCGCCGTTTTCGCAATACGACATCGTGTCGGTCCACAGGGGATTGGCCGTAGACTTCAGGGCGAACTTGGTGCCCATGGCCGCCATCTTCTTGCCATCTTCCTGATTGGCAGCGCGGAACTCGTGGGTGGTGTTCTGTCCCTTCTGCGCCATGCGGGTCCATCCGCCCTGCGCAGTGGCAGCCGTGGCCATCAGGCCCATCGCTGCCAGCATGATTAGTGCTTTTTTCATTTTTGTGTTTTTGTTGTTTGTTGGTTTTAATATAATTGTCTATATAGTATGCACTTGCACATACACGCGCATGTTTTGTTTCCATGCAAAGATACACCTTTTTTTCGAACTGCGACTTTTTTGGGTGAAATATATATATTTTTCCCTGGATGGGTCCTGGATGGGTCCTGGATGGGTCCTGGATGGGTCCTAGATGACTCCTACTCTGCCCATGGGATGAAAAGGGTTCTGGAAGAAAAAAAATGCCGATTGAAAATAAAGTTGTAATTTTGCACCCTCAATTTGCATCAGATATGAAACTAGCATTGATAGGATACGGCCGTATGGGCCACGCTATTGAGGCGCTGGCCAGGGGGCGCGGACACATGGTGGTCTGCACCGTCGACAACGCCCAGGAGTGGGGGTCGAAGGCCGATGCGCTGCGCACGGCCGACGTGGCCATCGAGTTCACCACCCCCTCCACGGCGGCCGACAATATACGGCGCTGTTTCGACATGGGCCTGCCGGTGGTGAGTGGCACCACGGGCTGGGACGCCGAATTCGATGGCGTGGTGGCGCAGTGTCTCGCCGGCGGCCACTCGCTCTTCACCGCCTCCAACTTCAGCCTCGGGATGAACATCATGTTCCGCCTTAACGAGCGGCTGGCCGAGCTGATGCGCGGGCGAACGGGCTATGAGGTCTCGATTGCCGAGACGCACCATATCCACAAGCTCGACGCCCCCAGCGGCACCGCCCTGACCCTGGCCTCCCAGATTGCCGACTGCGGCGGGCGACGGTTGGATGAGATACCCATCGAGAGTTTCCGCGAGGGCGAGGTGCCCGGCACGCACACCGTCACCTACCGCAGCGAGATTGACACGCTCACCCTCACCCACGAGGCCCACAGCCGCCAAGGGCTGGCTCTGGGTGCGCTGCTGGCAGCCGAGTTTCTGCAGGGCAAACGCGGCCACTACACAATGAAAGACCTGCTGGAGGGGTAAAGGAGGTAAGGAGTAAGGAGGTAAGAATTATAAGCAAGTGAAACACAGCGACGATAATAAGAAAGGAGAGAGGGGCAGGGGGGTGAAGCCGGGGCCGAGGCCGTGGATCCTGGCCAGCCTCGCGCTGCTGCTGGTGGCCACGATGGCGGTTAGCTGCCTCTTCGGCGCCGTCGACTTCTCGTGGGCCGACCTTTGGCAGTCGCCCATTTTCCTGCAGCTGCGCCTGCCGCGGGTCGTCATGAGCGCGCTGGTGGGTGCCGTTCTCTCGGTCTGCGGCGCCGCCTACCAGAGTATCTTCCGCAACCCCCTGACCGACCCCTACGTGCTGGGTGTCAGCAGCGGTGCCTCGCTGGGTGCCGCCGTGGCCATACTGCTGGGGCTGGAAGCCTTCCTGTGGGGTGTGGGCGGCATGGCGCTTGCGGCCGCGCTGGCCACCGTGGTGCTCATCTACCGCATCGCTTCGATCGGCAACCGCATGCACACCACGACCCTGCTGCTCACCGGCGTGTGCCTCACGCTGCTCATCTCGGCCCTCATCTCGTTCCTGATGGTGCTCAACCAGGAGAAGATGGATGCCATCATCTTCTGGACCATGGGGTCCTTCGGCTCGTCGGGCTGGATGGATGTGTGGCTGATGGCGCCGGTGGCTGTGGTGGGCATCGGCGTGGTGCTGTGGCACTCGCGCGACCTCAACCTGCTGCTGGCCGGCAGCGAGGCGGCGCGCAGCATGGGGGTGGAGGTGGAGCGAGTGAAGCGCATCCTCCTGCTGGCGACCACGCTGATGGTGGCATTCGCCGTCAGCTCGTGCGGTGTGATAGGCTTTGTGGGTCTCATCGTGCCCCATGCGGTGCGCCTCGTGGCGGGGCCGGACAACCGGCGCCTGGTGCCCTACTCGATGCTCTGCGGCGCCCTCTTCGTCCTGGTCTGCGACACCCTGGCCCGCACCCTGCTGCGTCCGAGCGAGCTGCCCGTCGGCAGCCTCACCTCGATGGTGGGTGCGCCGCTGTTCATCTACCTGTTGTATAAAAACAAACGCTCGTACTAGCCATGCTCACGCTCGACAACATAGCGGTCTCCTTCGCCCACCGCCCCATCCTTGGCGGCATCACGGCCGAGATAGCCACAGGCGGCATCACGGCGGTGATGGGTCCCAACGGCTGCGGCAAGACCACCCTGCTGCGCTGCATCGGCGGCCTGCTGCAACCGGACGCGGGGCGAGTGCTCATCGAGGGGCGCCCCGTTGCATCCTACACAGCCCGCGAGCTGGCCCAGCGCCTGGCCTTTGTGCGCCAGCATCCGCAGACCGACTTCGAGTTTTCGGCCTTCGAGACGGTGCTCATGGGGCGCAACCCCTACCAGCACCGCCTGCAAAACGAGAGCCAGGCCGACTGGGACATTGTGGAGCGCTGCATGCGCCAGACCGGCACCTGGCACCTCCGATTCTCCACCCCTGCCCAGATGAGCGGCGGGGAGCTGCAGCGGGTGATGATTGCCCGCGCCCTGGCGCAGGAGACCCCACTGCTGCTGATGGACGAGCCGGTGTCGAACCTAGACATAGCCCACCAGCTGGAAATCATGCGCCTGCTGCGCGGGGCCACCGAAAAGACCATCCTCATCGTTATCCATGACCTCAACCTCGCCCTCCAGTTCTGCGACCGCCTGCTGCTGCTCCACGAGGGGCAGCTGCTCTTCCACGGCCCGATTGCCGAGGGGCTCACGCCGGAGAACATACGGCGCGTCTACGGCGTCGACGCCCACCTGGCCGAGGGACGCATCATATTCGACTACTGACCCTTATGCCACTGCGCCGACACCTGTCCCTCATCCTGCTCATACTGCTCGCCCTGCCGCTCGGGGCGCAGCAGTTGCGGAGCGACATCGAGGTGGACAGCCTGCTGGCTTTCGCCCGGAGGTATCTGGGCACGCCCTACCGCTGGGCGGGCTCGTCGCCCAAGGGGTTTGACTGTGCGGGCTTCACGCGGTATGTCTACGGGCGCTACGGCGTCGCGCTGCCCCACTCGTCGGCGGCGCAATACCCTGTGGGCACGCCGGTGGAGAGGGGGGAGTGGCAGCCGGGCGACCTGGTGTTCTTTGCCGGGCGTGCGCTGCGGAGCCACATAGGGCACGTGGGCATTGTGACCGATGCCGACTCGGCGGGCTTCAATTTCATCCACGCCTCGGTGGGGCACGGCATACGAGTGTCGCACTCGAGCGAGAGTTACTATGCGCCGCGCTACCGCGGGGCCTGCCGGCTGATAGCCCCCAAAGTGGGCGCTGACCATGCGGCAGTGGCCACCGACCACGCGCCGCTGACGCTGGCCCTGGTGGGCGACATCCTGCTTGGCAACACCTACCCATGCCCCACCCTGCCGTTCGCGTCGGGGCGGCACCTGTTCGACCATGCGAGGCCGCTGCTGGCGGCGGCCGACCTGGCGCTGGGCAACCTCGAGGGGCCTTTCTGCGACACCACGGTGGCGCGTCGGAAGCAGGAGAGCGACAATGCTTACGCTTTCCGCATGCCGCCCTCGCTGGCGCCGCTGCTGCGGGAGGCGGGCTTCGACTTTGTCTCGCTGGCCAACAACCACTCGGCGGACTTCGGCCACGCAGGCCTGCGGCAGACCACGCATTTGCTGGACAGCCTGGGCATAGCCTACGCGGGTCTGCGACGGCGGTGCCCGACGACGGTGGTGGAGGTGCAGGGCGTCAGGGTGGGCATTGCTGCCTTCGGGCACAACAGCCACACGCCGCGCCTGACGGACAGCGCGCTGGTGGCCAGCACGCTGCTGTCGCTGCGCGACTCGTGCCAGGTGGTGGTGGTGAGTTTTCACGGCGGGGCTGAAGGTAAGGCCTATATCCATGTGCCCGACAGCGCGGAGCTGTACCTGGGCGAGCGGAGGGGTGACGTGAGGCGTTTTGCAAGGCAGTGTGTGGACCTCGGGGCGGACCTGGTGGTGGGCCACGGGCCGCATGTGCCGCGTGCGATGGAGCTTTACCGCGGGCGCCTGATTGCCTACAGCCTGGGGAATTTCTGCACGCCGGTGGGAATCAGCCTGGACGGCATACTGGGCTATGCGCCGCTGGTGACTGTGCGGCTGGCGCGCGACGGGCGGCTGGTGGAAGGCTGCATCCACTCCTTCCACCAACCCTATCGCAAGGGGCCGCGGCCGGACGCGGAGCACCGCGCAGCGCGGCTGATGGCGCACCTCTGCCGACAGGACTTCGGCGACCCTGGCTTGACCTTCCATCCCGACGGCCCTTTCCACCCTACGAAGCGCCCTTAGGATTGTCCAAATGTGCCTGCAGAGGTACAACTATTTTATGGAACTGCGAAAATAAAAAAATCCATGTCGCGAAAAATATGTATTTTTGCACTCGAAAATGAAGCGATATGCACTGATTGGTCGGCGACTGGATCACTCATGGTCCCAGCGGTGGTTCGAGGGGCTTTTCGAGCGCCAAGGACTGCACGACTGTACCTATGAACTGAAGGAGATGGAACAGCTGAACGAGGTGAGACAGTGGGTTGAAAACGAAGCGATTGCAGGATTCAATGTAACGGTGCCGTACAAACAGGATATTATCCCTCATTTAGATGCGTTAGACCCTATAGCCGAGGCTATTGGAGCCGTGAATTGTGTCAGCGTGGAACAAGGACATCTGGTAGGCTACAATACCGATGCACCGGCATTCCTCGACACGCTTAAGGATGCACGTTTTGAATTTCTCCATTGCCTCATACTAGGAACAGGTGGTGCCGCTCAGGCGGTGGCATTTGCGGTGCAACGAATGGGCGTCGAACCCCTCTTCGTCAGTCGCAATCCACAGGGCAATAGACAGATAGGATACAATTCACTACTCAGCCTCCACCTCCATCCACAGACATTGATAGTCAATGCCACGCCCGTGGGGATGTATCCCTCCGTAGAAGACAAACCGCTGGAATTAAGCACACTGAATGGAAAGGCGGGCATGGTCTACGATCTGATTTATAATCCTTCGCCCACGGCTCTGCTGAAGGAGGCAGAAAGGCTCGGACTGCGCACGCATGACGGGCTGGAAATGCTAAAAAAGCAGGCCGAAATGAGTTGGAAAATCTGGAACAGAAACACTTAAATCATGAACAATCCTTTCGACACACAACTTTTCGACCGCGCAGCCACCTTCGCACTGGAGGCTCATAGCGGCACAGAACGTCGCGGCAAGGGAATTCCCTACATACTGCACCCGATGGAGGCCGCCTCCATTGTGGCCACCGTCACCAACGACCCCGAGATGCTGGCGGCGGCAATACTACATGATGTGGTGGAGGATACCGAAGTGAGCCTGGAACAACTGCGCGAAGAGTTCGGAGAGCGTGTGGCACAGCTAGTTGCTAGCGAGACAGCACCACATGTGGCGGGCATGACTTGGCGACACAAGCGCGAGATACAAGTGGCTCAACTGGCCGCGGCCGGTCGCGACAATCAGGTAGTGGCCCTGGGCGACAAGCTCTCCAACATGCGCGGCATCGCCCACGACTACCGTCAAATGGGCAACGACCTCTGGAGCCGCTTCCATGCTCCGGGAGGCAAAAGCGACATCGCATGGTACTATCGCAGCCTAGCCGAAGCGATGATCCCCCTCAAAGGCCTAGCTCCCTACGAAGAGTTTTTGTCGCTCATCAAAGAGGTGTTTTTTTAAATAATTCACTCCGTAATAAAAAAAAGGCGTATATTTGCAAGTTAAACAAGCCCTGCGCCGATGCCCCACGGCACCGCGTATGGTTTTGATATACAAGTATATAATAAAATAACACATTATAAAATGAGAAAGACACTTTTCGTGCTGACCCTCGTCTCGGTGCTCCTCACAGGCTGCAGCGGACTCTCCAAGATGAAATCCAAGAGCAACAAAGTGCGCTACCAAGCTGTTCCCTCGCCCGTCGAGACCATGGACGACAAGGTGGTGGTCAACTTCACCGGCCAGGTACCGCCCAAATACTTCAACAAAAACTGCGCTGTCTTCCTGCAGCCCGTCTTCATGTGGGAAGGCGGCGAGATACCCCTCGAGCCCCTCACCCTCAAAGGCGAGAGCGTCTCCGGCGACGGCACCATCATCGACTACGCCAAGGGTGGCCGCTTCACCTATAGCGACGCCTTCGACTACAAGCCCGGCATGGAGACCGGCCGCGTCGTCCTCAACCCCGTCGGCTACAAAGGCCCCAAGACCAACGAGGACGCCCGCTTCGCCGTCGACGTGCTGCGCGACAACAGCGGCGTCGAGTTTGGCCCCGTGCTCATCTCCGACGGCGTCAACAACACCTCCTCCTGGATCGACATCAAGGGCAACATCTCCATCGCCCCCATCAACTACAGCAAGACCCAAGGCATCGTCGAGACCGCTGACATCTACTTCGAAGGCGGCACGTCGAACCTCGACTGGAACTTCTTCATGAACCGCAAGTTCGACGCCCAGGGATCGCTCCAGCAGCTCAAGCGCATCATGCTCGAGCAGGGTCTGCCCAAGCAAATCAGCATCACCGGCTGGGCCTCGCCCGAGGGTGAGGAGACAAACAACGTGGGTGTGTCGAAGAACCGCGCCGACGTGGCTACCGCACAGCTCAACCGCGTCCTCGACGAGGTGCTCGAGACCATGGCCCGCCGCGCCAAGGTCAAGCCCCAGGACGTCGAATACTACAAGTACCAGCAGCTCAAGAAGCTCATCATCACCAGCCGCGCCGCGGGCGAGGACTGGGTGCACTTCGTCGTTATGGTCGAAGGGTCCGAGATACAGGACAAGCACGCCATCATCAACATCGTCGAGACCCAGCAGAACGTCCTCAAACGCGAGCAGATGATACGTAACATGGCCGAGACCTATCAGGAGCTCAACACCGAGATATTCCCCAACCTGCGCCGTGCGCAGATTGCCCTCTACTACAGCGAAGCCCGCCTGACCGACCCCGAGCTGGCCAAGCAAGCCTCGCTCAACCCCGCCAAGCTCTCGTTCGACGAGCTGATGTACGCCGCCTATATCAACTACAACTACGACACCAAGTTCAAGTATTACAAGTGGGCCACCGAGAACCACGCCCAGGAATGGGCCGCCTGGAACAATGCCGGCGCCGTGGCCTTCTACCTCGACTCCATCGCCGAGGCCGAGCGCTACCTCAACGTGGCCCGCGACCTCAACCCCCACAACCCCGACATCCTCAACAACACAGGCCTCCTCTTCCTCGCCAAAAAGGACTATGCCCTGGCCAAACACTACTTCGAAGAGGCCAAGCGCCAAGGCAGCACCGACGCCGACGCCAACATACCCATCCTCAACCTCAAGCGCGGCAACTACGCCGAGGCCCAGAAGACCCTCAAGCAGAGCCCCTGCACCTACAACCTGGCCTTCGCCCAACTCATGGCCGACGAGACCGGCATGGCCATCCGCACCCTCGACTGCTGCCTCGACCAGAATGCCGACGTCAACTACCTCCGCGCCATCTGCTTTGCCCGCCTGGGCGACAAGGTCAACTGCCTCAAGAACCTCAAGGCCTCGATCGACGACCAGTATGAGTACAAGCGCAAGGCCGCCGTCGACACCGAGTTCCGCGAGTACTGGGACGACGATGAGTTCCGCCTCATCGTCAAACTTTGGTAATGCCATGATACGCCGTCAGATACCCAACTTCATCACCCTCGGCAACCTCTTCTGCGGGACCGAGTCGCTCTTCGCCTCGCTGGTGGCGGGCGATGTGGTGGCCGCCGCCATCTGGATTTGCGCCGGCATATTCCTCGACTTCTTCGATGGGCTGGCCGCCCGCCTGCTGGGCGTGCCCTCCGAGCTGGGCAAGCAGCTCGACTCGCTGGCCGATGTCGTAACCTCCGGCGTGGCTCCGGCCTTCATCATGTACCGTCTTGTCGAGGTGCCCCTCAAGGAGACCTGCCCCCTTTGGGTCGTGGTGCTCTGCATGTTGCCGTTCCTGCTGATGCCCCTCTTCGCCGCCTACCGGCTGGCCAAATTCAATATCGACACCCGCCAAAGCCACTCCTTCCTCGGCTTGCCGGTGCCGGCCAACGCCCTCATTTGGGTGGGGCTGGCCCTCTCCGACACCGCCGCCACCAACCTCACACTCGGCATCGTGATGGCCGTCGTGGCGCTGGCGGTCGACGTGCTGATGGTCTCCGAGGTGCCCATGTTCTCGCTGAAGTTCAACTTCAAGGACATGTCCTGGCGCAGCAACAGCATCCAGTACCTCTTCCTCATCGGCTGCGTGGCGCTGGTGGCGGTCACGCGCCAGTGGTATGCCATCTCGCTGATTATACTGTGGTATGTCGTCCTCTCCCTCATCGCCCAACGCCGCCATGCTGAGTGACCTGCGGGCTATCCGCATTGAGGACTATGACTACCCCCTGCCCGAGGAGCGCATCGCCCGCTACCCGTTGGCGCAGCGCGACCAGTCGCAGCTGCTCACCCTGCGCGGCGACCGTATGGAGGACCATCGCTTTTGCGAGCTACCCTCCCTGCTGCCCGACGATACATTGCTGGTTTTCAACGACACACGCGTCATCCACGCCCGCCTTTTCTTCCAGAAGGAGACCGGCGCCACCATCGAGGTCTTCTGCCTCGAGCCCCACGGTATGGCCATCAGCGAGGCCTTCGAGCAGCGGGAACGTTGCACATGGACCTGCTTCATCGGCAACAACAAGAAGTGGAAGGCGGGGGCGCTCAGTGGTCAGTGGCCGGTGGCCGGTGGCCAGGTTACGCTTACTGCCACGCGGCGCGAGGCGGTGGGCAACGCCTGGGTGGTGGACTTCGAGTGGACAGGCGGACTGAGCTTCGCCGAAGTGATAGAGGCTGCCGGCGTCATCCCCCTGCCGCCCTACATGAACCGCCAGGCCGAAGCCAGCGATGCTGTACGCTACCAGACGGTCTACGCCCACCACGACGGCTCGGTGGCCGCCCCGACGGCCGGGCTCCACTTCACGCCCGAAGTTCTCAATACACTCAAAACCAAGGGTGTCCCTACCGAATACATCACCCTCCACGTCGGCGCAGGCACCTTCAAACCCGTCTCCACCGACACCATAGGCGAGCACGAAATGCATGTGGAACCTGTGCGCGTTACGGCCGACAACCTGCGCCACCTCATCGCCCATGCGGGGCACCCGCTGGTGGCCGTCGGCACCACCACGGTGCGCACCCTGGAGAGCCTCTACTGGTTCGGTGTGCAGCTGCAGCGTGACCCTTCGCTCACCCACATGCACATCCGCCAGTGGAACCCCTACACGCTCGACAGCCAAAACCTCGGCTATGCCGACGCCTACCGCAATATCCTGCGTTGGATGGAGCAGCGCGGCACCGACCACCTCGACGGCGCCACGCAACTGATGATTGCCCCGGGGTACAAATACCGTGTAATCAGCGGCTTGGTCACTAATTTCCACCAGCCCAAGAGCACGCTTTTATTGTTGGTGTCCGCCCTGATAGGCGACCGATGGCGCGAGGTGTACGACCATGCACTGGCCAATGGTTATCGTTTTTTGAGCTATGGCGACAGCTGCTTCTTCCTTCCGTGATGCCTGGCAGAGTGTGCTTCAGGCGGTATTCCCCTCGTTGTGTGCCTGTTGCGGCGAGGTGCTGGTGCAGGGCGAGCGCCAAGTGTGTCTGAAATGTCTTGGTAATCTGGAGTATACTCTCTACTCTCCCCACGACGACAACCCTGCGGAACGTATGCTGGCCACCCGCATGCCGCTGGTCAACGCCACATCGTTGCTGCATTTCCAGCAGGAGAGCACGGTGCAGCGCCTCGTCCACGCCATGAAATTCCGCAGCAACTGTGAGCTCTGCGAAGCCATGGGGCGCCAGATGGGGCTGGACCTGCTGCGCAGCGGACGCTTCGACGATGTCGACCTCCTCGTCCCCGTCCCCCTGCACTGGACGCGGCGCCTCGTCCGTGGCTACAACCAGAGCGAGCTGCTTTGCCGGGGCATAGCGCAGACGTTCGGCCGCCGGGTGAACACCACGGCCCTGGTGCGCCACCGCTACACCCGCAAGCAGAGCCGGCGCAAGGCCACGGAGCGCGAGCGCAACGTCAGTGGTGCCTTCAGCGTGCGGCGGCCCGCGGAGCTGCAAGGGCACCACATATTGTTGGTGGACGACGTGATGACCACCGGCGCCACCCTCGGCAGCTGCGGCCAGGCGCTGGCCACGGTGCCCTGCCTGCGCATCAGCGTGGCGGCACTAAGCGTGGCAGCGAGGTAGAAAAAACCACGAATTTTTTTTGATAAAAAGCCCTCCTGACGGCCTCAACGGCAGGTATGCAACCGGCTGATTACCAGTATTTGGCAGGTTATAGGTTTTGCTCCTCTTTTTAGTGCCTAGGGGAGTGGGCGGGAGGGTGGGGAGAGTGGGGCGGCGGCTGATGGGGTGGAGGATTAAATTTATGTATCATTTGTAAAAAAGTTGTATATTTGCAGCACAAAATCCAAACAATAATTAACAACAAATAATTAATAATAAAATGGTTACAAAGCTTGACGACCTGCTTGAGCTGGTCAAATCGAAAGGTAAGAAACGTCTCGTCGCTGCCTATGCCAACGACAGCCACACCATCGGCGCCGTGAGCGCTGCCATCGACCGCGGCATTGTGGATGCCACGCTGGTGGGCGACATCGAGACCATCAAGAAGGTCTGCGCCAAAGAGGGCATCGATGTGAACAAGTTCGAGCTGGTGCAGGAAGCCAACGACAACAAGGCTGGCGCCCTGGCCGTGGCCCTGATCAACGAGGGCAAGGGCGACTTCCTGATGAAGGGTCTGCTCAGCACCGACAAGTATATGCGCGCCATCCTGAACAAGGAGAAGGGCCTGATGCCCGCCGGCGCCAAGAACCCCATCCTGACCCACATGGCCGTGATGGAGGTGCCCAGCTACCACAAGCTGCTCGTCTGCAGCGACATGGCTATCATCCCCGCCCCCGACTTCAAGCAGAAGCAGGCCATCATGAACTTCCAGATCAGCGTGGCCAAGAGCCTGGAGAACCCCAAACCGAAGGTGGCTGTCCTGGCCGCCACGGAGCAGGTCAGCGTGGGCATGCCCGCGTGCGCCGAAGCCGCCTGGATGGCGATGATGAGCCAGCGCGGCCAGATTCCCGGTGCCATCGTGGACGGCCCGCTGAGCCTCGACTGCGCCATCGACGCCGAGAGCGCCCAGACGAAGAAGCTCACCAGCGAGGTGGCCGGCGACGCCGACTGCCTGCTGTTCCCCAACATCGAGAGCGGCAATATCTTCTACAAGGCCTGCACCAAGCTGGCCGGCGCCGAACTGGCCTGCATGGTGATGGGTGCCCGCGTGCCCTGCGTGCTCACCAGCCGCGGCGACAGCGCCAAGACCAAGCTCTACAGCATCGCCCTGGCCGCCCTGCAGTGCAAATAATCATTCCTTCGGGAGTGAAAAGAAGTGAAAGGGAGTGAAAGGACGATAGTGGATATCGAATATTACACTTGTCCTTTCACTCCTTCTCACTCCCCATCACTCCCTTTCACTCCCAAATCAAACACATCCCTGCAATGGACACCTGCTTTGAACACCTTGGCAACATTGCCATCACCGTGTGCGACGAGAACGGCTTTGTGCTGGACATGAACCAGCACAGCGCCGACGTCAACAGCCACGGCAAGAAAATCATCGGCTACAACCTGATGGACTGCCACCCCGAGCCGGCGAAGACCAAGCTCAAGCACCTGCTCGAGCACCAGGAACTCAACGCCTACACCATCGAGAAGACCCTCGCCGACGGCAGCAAGGTGAAGAAACTCATCTACCAGACCCCCTGGCAGAAAGAGGACGGCACGTTCGGCGGCCTGATCGAGTACTCGATCGAAATTCCGTTCGACATGCCGCATTTCGTGCGTCAGCCCAAGCCACAGGCCTGACAATGAGGCCATAAAAAAGCGGTATATTTTTGCGTCAACATTTTGCCATGTCGGCAAAATGTTGTATCTTTGCACTCTTCATCCTACAACATATGAGACACGTAATTATACTGCTATTTAGTATTTTATCCCTCGGCGCGGCGGCGCAGCAGGGCACCATTCGCGGCCGCGTGGTCGACGCGCGCAGCGGCGAGAACATCGAGTATGCCAATATCGCGCTGCTGAAGGCCAAGGACTCCACCCTGGTCAACGGCACGGTGAGCGAGGCCAACGGCACGTTCCGCCTCACGGCGCCCCACGGCAGCTACCTGCTGCGCGTCACCTTCATCGGCTACGACACCTACTTCCACACCAAGCCCGTCGCCCTCTCGGCCGGGCAGAAGGAGCTCAACGTGGGCAAGCTGCAGCTCAAGATGAGCGGCACGATGATGGAGGCGGTCGAGATTTCGGCCGAGCGCTCGATGGTGGAGTACCAGCTCGACAAGCGCGTGGTGAACGTGGACAAGAACATCGTGGCCGGCGGCGGCACTGCCACCGACGTGCTCGAGCAGGTGCCCTCGGTGGCCATCGACAACGACGGCAACGTCACCCTCCGCGGGTCGACCAACGTCAAGGTGCTCGTCAACGGCCGCCCCAGCGAGCTGCTGGCCTCCGACCTGAGCACCCTGCTGGAGCAGATACCCGCCTCGACGGTGGAGAACGTCGAGGTCATCACCAACCCCTCGGCCAAGTACGACCCCGAAGGCATGAGCGGCATCATCAACATCAAGCTCAAGGACCGCACGGCCGGCGCCCTGGGGCTCAACGGCGTGGCCAGCCTCAACATGGGGTCGCCGGTATTCGTTCCCTCCGACATGCAGGAGCATTTCGGCTTCGCTGACTACGCCACCCTCATGGGCAACGTCAGCCTCAACTACACCACCGAGAAGTACAACCTCTTCTTCAATGCCGACGGCGGCCAGCGTGCCCGCGGCAACTACGGCACCTCCGACATCGAGTACCTCAACTCCGACGGCACTCCGCGCTCGCACTACCTCATCGACCAGTACAGCGTGGGCCCCGGCCGCATGGGCAGCGTCAAGGTGGGCGGCGAATACTACTTCGACAAGCACAACAGCCTCCTCCTTTCCTACCAACTGCGCGCCGGCAACCGCCGCCGCAAGGGCGAGATATCTGCCCACGACGTGCTCTTCAACGACTCGTTGCGCTACGAGCAGCCCTCTTCCAGCGAACAGCCCAACCTCAACCACTCGGTCAACCTGCTCTACACCCACAAGTTCGACCGGCAGGACGAGGAGTTCACCGCCGACTTCACCTTCAGCGCCCGCAAGGTGGAGGGCAGCGGCATCCAGGAGCAGCGCTATTTCGGCAATGCCCTCTGGGACAACTACTACAAGCGCGAAAGCGAGACCCACAACCGCCATCAGGCGCTCAACGCCAAGCTCAACTACGTGCGCCCCATGGACAACGGCTGGCGCCTGGAGACTGGCTACGAGGGCCGTATGGACTGGCCCGACCAGAACGCCGTCTACTACCGCACCGAGTACAACGCCGCCCACACCCTCTATCGCTACCACGACACGCTCTCCTCCACCCACTTCCGCTACAACCAGCACGTCCATGCCGCCTACGCCACCTATGGCGGAAACCTCACCGAGAGCCTTTCGGCCCAGGCCGGCCTGCGCGGCGAGTATGCCTACACCTTCGGCGAGGACCTCAACCACCCCGCCACCCCGGCGGTGGACAAATCCTACTGGCAGCTCTATCCCACGGTGCACCTCTCCTATAAAATCACCGACCTGCAAAGCATGCAGGTCAGCTACAGCCGCCGCGTGCGCCGCCCCCACATGTGGGACCTCAACCCCTACCTGGAGGTGCGCGAGGGCGAGCAGCTCTCCTTCGGCAACCCCAACCTCGACCCCGAGTATACCAACGCCTTCGAACTCAGCTACAACCTCGGGTTCAACAAGGTGAACCTCTTCACCTCGGCCTACTTCCGCCAGACCAACAACATGATGACTCGCTACGGCTTTGTGTGGAGTGAAGAGTCGGCCGCCCGCTACGCCTGGTGGGAACCCTACAACAGCGAGTATGACGGCTACTGGGCCTCGACCGGCCAGAACCTCAACCGTGGCTACAACTACGGCCTCGAGTTCATCGTCGACTACCAGATTTTCCCCTGGTGGAAGGTCAACGTCAGTGTCAACCTCTACCAGAACCACATCGAGGGCACCGCCCTGCTGGACAACAAGGACAAGTCCTCGTTCCAGGCCAGCGGCAAGTTCTCCACCTTCATGACCCTGCCCAAGGACTGGACCCTCCAGCTGAGCGGCCAGTACTGGGCGCCGTGGCTCGACCTGCAGACTGACATGGACGCCGGCTACTGGGTCGACCTGGCGGTGAAGAAGGATGTCTTCCAGCGCCGCGGCACCGTCAACCTGCGCGTCTCCGACGTGTTCCGCACCGGCGGCTGGGGCCACACCACCCACACCGAGCAGCTGAACCGCGTGGTCAAGAACCGCCGCCTCTCGCCCTCGGTAACGGTGGGCTTCTCGTGGAAAATCAACAACGGCCTCAAGCAGCGCCCGCAGCAGATGGACGGCGATGAAGGTGGCGACGAAAGCACCATATATTAGAAGGCACAAGATTAATATATTGTAAGTATATGAATATCAGTGGTTTAATGCGAGAGAGAGGGGGGGGGTACAAGTTACCCTTATTGTTGGCATTGACATTGGTGCCTACTATCATAAAGGTCATCTTGCTGGCATATGACCACCCCATTGGATATACCGGCATTGGCAGTTACTACTACTTTGTAGGATATGAAACAGGGTTCGGCGGACGCAAGCTGCTTGGAACCCTCTTTCATTACCTCCTGCCTGCTTATTCCACATGGTCTCACCTTCGACCCTATATCATTGGCATCAATCTGGCATTGGTCGCGCTGTTTATCCTCTTTGTGGCACGTGTGTGGCGGAGCGGGAACAACAAGGGCATGCTCGTGCTACTCTCGCTCTACATGGTGAGCCCATATTCTCCCATCGGATTTGTATATAGCTGGATGTCAACAACCTCCCTCGAGACATGGCAATGGGTCTTGTTGCTTGCCTGGATACTGCTATTCCTGTCGGCACCACGCAAGTGGTGGTACTACATCCTCACGCTACTCATTGCCACCGCAGGCATACTCATACACCACACCTTCTGCTGCACATTCCTCCCCGTGATGCTGGGTCTATTCTTCTATGAGTCATTCTCCGGCGGTCAGTTCCAGAAGCGAGCGGCCATCGCTTACGGAACCATCTGCTTCCTGTTGTTGGGGCTCTTTATTGCCCTATGGAGTTTCAGCACTATGAACCTCCCACAAGAAGAACTGAGGGCTCTCATAAGGGGACGTGCCTCCAGCGATGCTTGCATAGACTCCGAGATGCTCATGACATTCTACTACTACCTCTCCAGCTCCGATAACTTTCAGCAGTATTGGATTTCCAAACCAGGGTTTTATCGGACGAAAATGATTGAACTGGGGCTTTCCATGATTCTCCTTGCACCTCTATTCATAACCCTGCTTTGGCCATGGTTCTCCGCTGCACGAAGGGAAAATGAGAAGGCTCGCCGTCGTTTGTACTATGCTATGGGACTGCTGCCCACACTCCTCACACTGCCCCTTTTCTTTGTGGTGGCGGACTATGGTCGGGATTGGACAGCCCTCAGCTTCACTCTCCTAGCCGTGCCGTTGGCGGTGGTGGCGCGAGGCGACAAAGCGTTGGGCGCGAGCCTTATGCGTATGTGGGACTGGATATGCAGGCACCCCATCGTATGCCTTGCCCTGATGGTCTATCTCCTGCAGCTGCATCCATCTGGACCTCACAATGGATATGGCCCGGGAGCGGGTCTATATGAGGCTCTAGAGCTGATAAAGAGATTTTTACGATAACGCCACAAGCAATGCAATAAAACGTGTCATTGGGCGTTTCCATAAGAAACAACAGGAAACTCTGCGATGACACAGCAACAGGTGTTTTGTCCCGTAAGGCGCCGATGGGTGGCGCTCACGCCCGAGGAGGGAGTGCGCCAGCACACCATCCTCATGCTGCACCGGCACTATGGCTATCCATTGGAGCTGATGCAGGTGGAGGGCGCCATCACCGTCAACGGCATGACCCGCCGCTGCGACATCGTGGTCCACTCCGCCGAGGGACGCCCGCAGATTATCGTCGAATGCAAACGCCCCGATGTGCCCCTCACGCAGAAAGTCTGCGACCAGGCCTGCCGCTACAACACCGCGTTGCAGGTCCCACTGCTGATCCTCACCAATGGAAACCAGCTGGTTACACTCCAAGTAGACCTCGCCGGCGGCACCCTCAGCCAACTGCAGGAGCCGCCCCGGTGTGTTAAAAAAAGTTAAAGTTTGAGCCGAAAACGCCGTTTTCGCGTCTATATTATATGAAAAGGGCAGAAAAGAAACAGGCATTGGTCGACCACTACATCGACTTTTACGCTGCTGCCCTGGCCATGCTCAAAGACGAGGACGACGCCAAGGACGCCGTGCAGGACGCGCTGGTCAACACCCTGGTCAGCCACGGGGTGCGCGAGCCCTACAACTACTGCATGCAGGCCGTGCGCAACCGCTGCGTCGACACGCTGCGCCGGCGCAGCCTGCTGGGCCAACTGGAAGAGACCAGCGCCGTGGTGGACCCCGACCGCGAGGAACTGCTGCGGCTGCTGAAGAAACAGAAAGAAGAGCTGCCCCCCACGGCGCGCACCATCGTCGAGCTGCACTACGAGGAAGGGCACTCGCTCCCCAAGGTGGCCTCGGAGTTGGGCCTCAGCCTCTCGTCAGTGAAACGCACGCTGGCGGAGACAAAAAACGAATTGCGAAAAAAACTGGAGATATAACGATATGAAAATGGACGACATACAGCGACTGCTGCAGAAGTATCACGACGGCACCCTCACCCCCGGCGAGCAGGCCGAGCTGGACCGCCTCACCCACAAAGACGAGGTGCTCGGCGAAGCCTTCCACAAGGCCGACGGCATCGTGCGCCGCCGCCAAGTCCGCTACCTCGCCATGGCCATGACGGGCCTGGTGCTGCTCGGCGCCGGCGTGTGGATGGCCCGCCCCTCTCAGGAGGCGGCACCCCTGGTGGCCGAGCGGCAAGCACTGCCCGCAGCGGTGGCCGACGAGGCCCCTGCCCCTCCCCCCGCGCAACCCACCGCGGCGCGCCCCGCCAACGTGGCCAAGCCCGCATCCAAGCCCGTCGCACCCACCCAAGCCGCTCCCCACGCCGAGCAGCAGACCGTCGTGGTCTGCAACACCCAGTGCGAGGCCGACTCCGTCATCAACAACATCTGGAAATTCCTCTCCGCATGAAGCGCCTGCTCCTCTCCCTGCTGCTGGCCGCAGCCATCGGCGCATCGGCCCAGACCGAACTCTACCGCCGCTACGCCTCGCAGCCCGGCGTCAAAGTCGCCTCGGTCTCCAACTTCGCCATCGACAGCACCTCGCGCGCCGACGTCACCATCATCGAGGCCGAGACCGACCAAGGCTGGGAATGGATGATGCAGGAATTCCTCATCAGCCCCCTGCCGCCCGAACGCGCCAGCGACCTGCGTGTGGGCGACGACGTGGTCACCTTCGCACGCCGCAGCCGCGCCAACCCGCGCGACGCAGCACCCGTGGTCGACGAGCAAATCGACGCCGCCGGCAGCTGCTACATCGGCGTCTCCTACCTCGCACGCGCCATCTACATCTTCTGCGCCGACACCGAGGAGCAATACGACGCCATCGTCACCCTCCTGGTCAAAAAACTCATGCGCAACAGCCGCTAACACGCCCTGCACCAGCCCGTCCACACGCACGCTGAAAAAAAACTTTCGCCGACGCTTGCAAGTATCCACCTTTCTTCGTATCTTTGCAAACAGTTTCCCCATCGCAAAAACCCTCCCATCCATCTGCCGTTGAGGCACATCCGCCGTCGAAAACACAAAAAAGCCAGGCCCTGAAGGAACCTGAAGACGAAGAACAACCGAAGAACAACCGAAGAACAGCCCTACCGTTCCCCTGACGTTTCCCTGGTATTCCCCTGGCAAAGGGCTATCTCCTTCATGCCGCACACGAGCCTTCGCCCGTCGGCCGCCGTGAGCATCAGACGCCCGTGCGGGTCAACCCCGGTGATAGTGGCGCGGAGCTGCTCGTCGCCGTAGCGGTAGCGCGCCTCGACACCGAGGTTCAACAACCTTGACAGGTATTCCTCCTGCAGGTCGGCCCCGGCGCGCAAGTCGCCATATCGCCGCTCGATGCATTCGAGCAGTTGCCGCAGCAGGGGCTCCAGCTCATGGCATTCGCCCGTCAGCAACCGCAGCGACGTCGGATTGGGCACCCACGCAGGGAAGTCCACCTCGTTCACATTCAGCCCTATGCCGCACACCGCCGACCCTATGCGCCCGCCCTGCAGGCGCGTGCTCACCAGCGTACCGCATATCTTGCCCCCCGCGGCATAGATGTCGTTGGGCCACTTGATATGAATTTTGGATTTTGAATTCTGAATTTCGAGCAGGTCGCATACGGCCAGCGCCAAGGCCTGCGTCAGGCCGAACTGGCGGTCGGCCGGCAGGAACGACGGGTGCAGCACCAGGCTGAACGTCAGGTTCTGCCCGGGGGCGGAGTGCCAGCAATTGCCGCGCTGCCCGATGCCCGCCATCTGCTCCAACGCCCAATAGCAAGTGAAGTCCCCGACCTCGCCGAGGTCGAGGGCTTCACAATACTTGTTGGTCGACTCTGTCGAGTCTAGCTTTTGAATATTGAAGATTGAATTTTCAATTCTCAATTTTCAATTTTCAATTAGATGGACATAATCTCTTTCTCCTTGGCGGCATAGATCTTGTCGCACTCGGCAATGTGCTTGTCGGTGATGTCCTGCAGCTCTTTCTCCACCTGCTTCACCTCGTCCTCGGGTACCGACTTGTCCTTGAGCTTCTTCACCTTGTCCATCACATTGCGGCGCACGTTGCGCACATTCACCTTGGCGTTCTCGATCTCGGTCTTGGCGGCCTTGCTCAGCTCGCGGCGGCGCTCCTCGGTCAGCGGCGGGATGACAATGCGCAGCATGTCGCCCTCCTGGCGCGGCGTGAAGCCGAGGTTGGCATCCATGATGGCCTTGTTGATGGGCGAGACCATGTTCTTCTCCCACGGCTGCACCACGATGGAGCGGGCGTCGGGCGTGTTGATGTTGGCCACCTGGCTGATCTCGGTCGGCGTGCCGTAGTAGTCCACCTTCACACCGTCCAACATGCCGGGGTTGGCCTTGCCGGCACGGATTTTCGACAGCTCCTTCTCCAGGAAGTTGAGCGAGCTCTGCATACTGTTTTTAGCCTCGTCGAGGCAGGCTTTCGATAAATCGTTCATATTCTTGAATGCTTGATTGTTTGAATGTTTGATCGTTTGAATGGTCAGGCCTTGGTCACCAGAGTGCCTATCTCCTCGCCCTCCACCACGCGCAGCAGGTTCCCCTCGCGGTTCATGTCGAAGACGTAGATGGGCATATTGTTGTCCTCCGCCAGCGCGAAGGCGGTGAGGTCCATGATTTTGAGCTTCTTCTCGAGAGCCTCGCTGTAGGAGAGGCGCTCGTACTTGGTGGCCGTGGGGTCCTTCTCGGGGTCGGCGGTGTAGACGCCGTCCACGCGTGTGCCCTTCAGTATCACGTCGGCCTGCATCTCGATGGCGCGCAGGGTCGACGCCGTGTCGGTGGTGAAATAGGGATTGCCGGTGCCACCGCTGACGATGACCACCCTGCCCGCTTCCATTGCCTCCACCGCGCGTCGGCGGCTCATCTCCTTGCAGATAGGCTCGATGGCCAACCCACCGAGCAGTTCGGTGCGCAGGCCCTGCTTCTCCAACTCGGCCTGCAGGGCCATGCTGTTGATCAGCGTGGCCAGCATGCCCATATAGTCGCCCTGCACGCGGTCCATACCGTTGGCGGCGCCGCTCAGGCCGCGGAAGATGTTGCCACCGCCGATGACGATGCCCACCTGGCAGCCACGCTCCACCACGGTCTTGATGTCCACGGCATACTGCGTCAGCATGGCCGGACTGATGCCATAGCTCTGGTCGCCCATCAGCGACTCGCCGCTCAGTTTGAGTAATATGCGTTTGTATTTCATCTCGTATATTGTTTATTTAAGTATCAGTTTTCTCACCGAAGTGTTCTCGCCGCCCACGATGCGTACAAAGTAGGTGCCACGGGCGTAGCGGCTGACATCGGCTTCAAATTTTGAATTTTTAATTCTGAATTCTGTAATGGTGCGTCCCTGCATGTCGATGACCTGCACCTCCGTGCCCGGCGTCAGCCCGCTGAGGGTGACGGTGGTGGTGGCAGGATTGGGGTGGAGCGTCACGGCATCCTCTGCCACCGCGTCGATGCCAACAGTCTCGAAATAGGCCGTGAATGCGGAGTCGGAGGTAACCACAACCGTGCGCGGATTGTCAGTGTTGCCATCGTGCCAGGCTACGAACCGATGGCCCTCATAGGCCGTGGCGGTCAACGTAGCCGTGGTGTTATAGTCGTAGGTGCCTGCGCCTGCCACCGTGCCGCTGTTGGGATTGTCTGCCGCGGCGGTGACCGTATAGGTGAAAGGCACAAATTCCGCAACGAGGTGCACATCCTGTATCAGGGTGAAAGTATAGGGGTTGGAGGCGGATACCTGTTGACCAGCGGCATCCGTCCAGCATACGAACCGATAGCCGGCAGCCGAATGGGCCGTGACGGTGACGTTGGTGCCCTCCTCGACGCCACTGCCCGTGTGGGTACTCTCGACCGTGCCTCTCGCCGCATCGCATTCGACGGTCACGCTATGGTAGTTGATCACCGGCGGGTCAGCCTCGAAGATAGCGGTGTAGGTGGCATCGCCCCGGACGGTGTCTGTGCGAGGATTGTCCGTCGTACCGTCGCCCCAGCTGACGAAGTGGTAGCCGCCATAGGCATTGGCATACAGCGTAATGGTGGCGCCGTAGGTGTAGCTGCCGCCACCTGTCACGTAGCCCATCGTGTTGTCGTTGGACGTGCCAGTGATGGTGTAGCTGTTGGGGGCGAAATGACCCAGCAGTGCCATATCGCCGTTCAGGGTGAAGGTGTAGGGATTGGCCGTTGAGACCGTGCCGCTGGTGGTCTGCCACCACTCGAAGTGGTGACCCGTGGCAGGCGTGGCGGTGACGGTCACCGTTGTGCCCTCCTCCACGCTGCCACTGTGCGTGCTCGCCACTGTGCCCATCGCGTCGGACGTGCTCCCGACCGTCAGCATGTAGTACACCGTCGGGTTAGCCTCGAAGGTGGCCGTGTAGGTGGCGTTGGCCGTGACCGTCACCGTGCGCGGGTTCTGTGTGTTGCCGTCGTTCCACTGCACAAAGTGGTGCCCTGCCGCAGGCGTGGCTGTGAGGGTGGCCGTCTGTCCGTGGGTGTAGCTGCCGCCGCCAGTGGTGCTGCCCATGGCGGCATCGTTGGCGTTCACAGTGAGGGTGTAACTGTTGACGGCGAAAGTTGCCGTATAGGTGGCGTTGGCCGTCACCGTCACCGTGCGCGGGTTCTGTGTGTTGCCGTCGTTCCACTGCACAAAGTGGTGGCCTGTGGCGGCAGTGGCTGTGAGGGTGGCCGTGGCACCGTGGTCGTAGCTGCCGCCGCCGCTGACGCTACCCATGGTGGCATCGGCACTGCTGGCGGTTATGGTGTAGCTGTTGATGGCGAAGGTGGCCGTGTAGGTGGCGTTGTCTGTAACCGTTACGGTGCGCGGATTTTGCGTGTTGCCGTCGTTCCACTGCACGAAGTGGTAGCCCGTGGCGGCCGTGGCGGTGAGGGTGGCCGTGGCGTTATAGTCATAGCTGCCGCCGCCGTTGACGCTACCCATCTCGGTATTTGCACTATTGACCGTGAGGGTGTAGCTGTTGGGAGCGAAGTGGGCAGTGAGGGTGATGTCGCGTGTTACATTAAAGGTATACACACTGGTGGTGGAAACTTGGGTGTTGCCTTCTTTCCAAGCGGTGAAGTGATGGCCGGTGGCCGCAGTGGCCGTAGCAGTGAATGAGGCACTCTCGGCTATAGTGCTGGATCCATCCGGCGACACAGAACCCATGGCAGCGCTGGCCGTGGCAAGTGTTACAGTATATGTGTTGGAGTGGACAGCAAGCTGCACATTGTCGATTGCGGCCGGAGGATTGCTGCCGACCGAATTGTCGTTATACCAAAGGAAGACCAACTTGTAGTCGCCTGCGGCAGCTACCTGGAAGGTATAGCTGGCACTTTGCCAAGAGGTCTGTTGGTTGAGTTTGCCATTGGAGAGGTCTAGCCAACCCGTGGGTGTAGTCCTCATGGCACTTTCAGAGCCAGAGAAACTTACATTGGCAAGGTTCTCGCTGGCGGGGCAGAGGAAGATGCGCAGGAAGTCATAGTTGCTCTCACCATTGCATTTCCAGTTAAAGCCAAGGTCATATTCGCCCGCATCGAGGGTGAATGTGCGATAGGCAAAACTCTGCGTGGTCGCGCTGACTGTGTATTCGTTGGAAGTTCCACCGTTATTGGATATGTACAGCGCGCGCGAACCACTCTGATTAACGGCGGTGCCTATATGCCACTGGTTGACAGCGGCATTGCTGTACTCCCAGTCGCAATCGTCAGCAGTCTCGAAACCGGTGCTGTAGGGCAGCGTGGCGGGCAGTATTATCCTCTCAAGGCTGATGTTGTCGACCGCAGCCGCGCCGCTTCCCTGACTGTGGTCGTTGCGCCACATGAAGACCAACTTGTATAAGCCTGCGTTGGCAAGGTCGAAACTGTAGCTGGTGTCCGACCAGCCGCTCCGTCGGTTCAGGTAATTGCCCGTGATGTCCGTCCAGCCGGCGGGTACTCCCGTTCGCGCCAATCCATCTGTGGAAAAGAACGAGGCCTCGGGTGTGGCACTGGCAGGGCAGATGAATACTCGCATAAAGTCAAAGGTGCTCTCGCCATTGCACTTCCATGCGAAGTCGAGGTTGTAATGGCCAGCGGCCAGGTTGAAGGTGCGGGTGGCAAAGCTGATGCAGGACCGATTGTTGGTGTACGCGTTGGAGGTGCCGCCGTCGTTGGAGATGAACATCTCGACCGAGCCGCCGGTAGAGCCTATGTACCACTTGTTGGGCTCGTTGTTCACAAACTCCCAACCACGGTCCTCCGTACCCTCGAAACCTGTGTAGTAGGGCACCGTGGCAGTGTCGTACACTATCGGTATCGGCGGACGGTAGAAGATGCCGCGTATCATGAAGGTATAGGGTCTGCTGGCATCGAGGCGGGGGATGAAAGAAGAGTACATAAGCAGGCCGTCGCTATTGCCCGTGCTGGGACATACGGCTGCAGGATATGCATCGGGGTCGGCCGAGTACTCGAAGGTGAGCCATAGATCCTGTGTACCGTTGAGTGCCAGCGGGGTGGCGAGGGTGATGGTCTGCCAACTATCCACCTGGGAGGTTGCGAAAGTAACCGTGGCCGTGGCAGCCGGCGTCGAGGTGGTGGGATTGGAGGTGTATGCATTGAATGTATGGGCGCCTGCTTCCGCAACGTACAGCTGTACAGCCTGCAGTTCGGTGCCGTTATACAGAAGCGAGGCCGGGAGGCGGATGCCCCAATAGCTACTAGAGCTGCTCGTGCGATATGCGGATGCCTGGCTTTGGTTGCCGCAATAGGAGAGAGTATCGCCATCCAGGCGCTCGAACTGTGCGGTGAAGTTGTAGTTGCCACCGTTGGGGGTGAATATGCGGGGAGCCACGTTGCATCCGTTCTCCCACTGGGCAAAGCGGTAGCATTCCGAGGCCACAGGGAGCAGGGTTACGGTGTCGCCAAAGTTGTAGGCACCGGCACCGCTTACCGAGCAGCCGCCACAGCCAGTGGTCGACACCGAGACGGTGCCGCCGACACCGAAGGTGCCACTGTGCGGTTCAACACCGATCAGGGCTGCATTATCCATATTGTAGGTGCCCGAGGCATTGCCGCCGATGCCACCCACACCGGGGTTGAGCGAGCCGATGGCAAAGTTGCCGTCATGGCTGCCACCCCAACCCCAGTTGAAGTGGAACTGGTTGCTATTGTTGTAGCCGTCGCAAATGAAGGCATGGCCGCCGTCTGTGTTGCGACCCGAGTAAAGAACCGGGCGGCCCGCGTCAAGCTCGGCACGCAGAAGGGCACGCCACCGGGCCGACGTGTAGTTCTCCAACCTGATTGAGGTCATGGAGGACTTGTACTTGAAGTATTTCATCAAGGCCGTCTGGGCAGATGTGCTGAAACGGCCAGGGTAGTTGAGCGTGGTGGCACCGCTGCTGTTGCTGCCATAGTTCATTTGCACCGCTACTCCGATGTGGTACATCAGCGTGGCCACAGCGGTTTTCTGGGTATTGGAGGAGGAGGCAGTGAGCGAGATGGGCATGTTGGACCAATCGTAGGTTGTCGCGCCAAAGTTGGCACTCAACGTCCCCGCACTGGAATGGTTGTAGCTGTGCGAGCCATGGCCTGTCGCAGGATGATTCCAGAACTTCATAAGCTGTGCCGTGGCGGTGGCCACGCAGCCCGTGGGGGCATGGCTGCCACTGATGGTGGGGCAAAGGCCGTTATAGTAGTTCCCTTGGTTCCACCTAGTGGAAATCAAGGGGTTGACGTCATAGTCTATCCGCGGAAGGTCGGTGGGATTCTCCACGATCTCCCAGCCGGGGGCTGGCTCATTGTCGGAACCGAGAACCTCCTTGAGCGTGCGTATCTCACGCTCATAATCCTCGTACCACGCCGCCACATTCTCCGGCATGTCCTTGGTTACAAAACGGCTGGTCGTCGAGTAGCCGAGGATGGGGATGGCCACATCGTCGGCCGAGACCAGAATAAAGCCCGTCTCACCGAGGGTGAAGACATAGAACTCCGTGTAGGGAGTCTGCGACGTGATGTCGGTGAGGGTGAACGGTTTTCCCTCATTGGCGTTTACGCGGTTGAGGAAAGCCGAGGCTACCTGGCGGGCCTTGTTGGCGTCCACTGGTTTGGCGTGGAGGCTGCCGCAAAGCAACAGCGCGCAGAAAATCAGGAGGGGCGTCTTTTTCATTGTGTTTTTGTGTTTTTATTGAAAATATGAATTGCTTATCTGACAATCAATTTCCTAATCACAGTGCCGGCCGGAGTGGCGGCGCGCACAAAGTAGGCTCCGCGGGGCCACTGGCTGACATCGACTTTGAGTTTTGTGCTCTGGGTTTTGAGTTTTGAGTGGGTGCGGCCTTGCATGTCGATAATCTGCACCTCGGTACCCGCCTCGATGCCGTCTATGACAACACCGGTGCTGGCAGGGTTGGGGGCGAGGGTGACAGCCCCGGCAGCCACCTCGTCGATACCCACCTGCTCGGCGAAGTAGGCCGAATAGGTCACGTTGGCCATGACCGTGAGCGAACGTTCGGGCTCGTTCATGCCGTCGTGCCAGCGCACAAAGCGGTAGCCCGTGTTGGGCACTGCCGTCAGGGTGATCTGCGTGCCGCGGTTGTAGGTGCCGCCGCCCAGCACGGTGCCCATCGTCTCGTCGTTGCTCTCCACGGTGATGGTGAAGGTGGACACGGCGTTGATGGTCACCTGCAGGGTGTCGCTGGCCGTGCCGTCGGCGTTGGTGGCGGTGGCAATGACGTTGTAGGTGCCGGCCGCAGCCCACGAGGCGGTGGCGGTGGCGCCGCTGGCGGTGGAGGGCGTGGCTCCCTGGAGGGTCCAGGCGATGGTGGCGTTGTTGGTGGCGGTGGCGCGGAAGGTGCCCTGCTGGCCGACCTCGAGGGTGGCGGGACCGCCCACGGCAACGGTCGGCGGGGTGGGCACATGGACGCTCACATTGATATTGTCGATGTAGAAGACATGCACGTCATCACTGTTGTAGTGGCGGAAGGCCAAGTAGACCGTCTGGCCAGCATAAGCGCTGAGGTCCAGCGTGCGGGTGGTGGCGTTGTGTGTGGTCAGGGTGGTGTGCCATAGCTGGGTGTATTCGCTCGGCTCGGCGTCGGCAGTGGTGGCCACAAAGACGCCGTAGTGCTCTTGGAAATAGACCGAATCAATCGACCCGTCCACCCACGTCATGGCGATATTCTGCCCCGCGGGCAGCGCAATGCCGGGCATATAGAGCCAGTTGTCGGGCGTGAGGGCACCATCGGTGTTGTTCCACGACAGCGAGTAGGCCACCGTGCCCAGCGCCCCGGCCTCGGCCACACCCCAGTTGTTGCCGTCGCCGTCGGCATCGCGCAGAGCCCAGCAGCCGAGGTCTTCGTTCGACTCGAAGCCCATGGTGTAGGGGAGTGTGGTGACGACACAGTCGTCCGTCGGATCAACCGGCACGCTCCCGGCACCAAAAATACCGCGGATCATGAACGAGAAACCCGAGAAAGGCGACAGGCTGCTGCCCCAAAGGGCGCCCTCGGTGCGGCCGCTGTAGTAGGTGAACGCTGCGGGAAATGCAACATCGCCGCTCTCGAACACAATCCACACTGCCTGCGTGCCATCAATGCTCATCGGGGTGTTGAAAGTCAGCGACTGCCACGACCCGGCTTGACTCTCGTCGAAAGTCACCGAGCCGTTCACCTGCGCGGTGCTCGGGCTGCTGGTGCCGGTGTAGACGGTCAGCGTATAGGTGCCCGCACTGGGGATATAGATCTCCACCCCCCGCATGTCGTGCCCTGCGGTGAGCAGCGAAGCCGGCAGCTTGATGCCCCAAGTGCAGGTGGTGCCGCTCGCGCCCATGCCGTAGCTCGTCACATAGCGACCGTTGCCGCAGTACGAGAGCGTGTCGCCAGCGATGGGCTCGAACGTGGCGGCGAAGCTGTAGTTGCCACCGTTGCCGATGAGTTCGCGGGGATTGAAATGCTCATTGTCGGTCCACCCGGCAAAGCGGTAGCCGGCCGACGCCGAGGCCATGAGGCTCACCGTGTCGCCGAAGCTGTAGGCACCTCCGCCGCTGACGGTGCCACCCGTGCCACTGACAGTGGCCGTCACCGTGCCCCCCGTCCCGAAGCTGGCATTGGGGCGTATGTTGGTAAGTGCCACATTGAGACCGTTGTAATTGCCATTGTTTCCTCCCGTGCCGCTGCCAGAGGGATTGAGAGCCCCCATCGCATAGTAGCCGTCGCAGTAGCCGCCCCAGCCCCAGTTGACGTGGAACTGGTCGCTCGAATTGTAGCCGTCTATGACGAAAGAGTGGCCGCCCCCCACGTCGCGACCCGAGTAGAGTATCGGGCGGCTGGCATCTAGCTCGGCCTTGAGCAGAGCCGTGTATTGAGCGTTGGTATAGTCTTCGCGCGCCAAAGTAACCATGTCGGGGCAATACTTGAAATACTTCATCAGCGAAGTCTGCGACGAGGCCGATATATCGCCCCTGTAATTATAGTTCTGCGCGCCGCTGCCGCCAGTGGAGGCAAGGCCATAGTTCATCTCGTCGGCCACACCAATGTGGTACATCAACGTCGCCACGGCGTTGACCTGCGCCGTCGTGCTGCCTGCACCCAGCGCATTCGGCATACTGGTCCACGCATAGGTCGTCGTGCCGAAATTGGCACTCTGGGTGCCGTAGTTGGCATCAGTGTACGTGTGGCTGCCATAGCCCGTGGCGGGGTGGTTCCAATACTTCATAATCTGGGCCGTAGCCGTAGCCACACAACCCGTCACCGTCCTCTCGCTGGCATCGGCGTCCTCCGGGCAGAGACTATTGTAGTACGGATGCTGGTCCCACGTCGTGGTCATCAGCGGTGCCACCGCCGTCAGCCCCGGCTGCGGCGCCATGCCGCCGCCCTTCAGCACCGTCGGCATGCCCTGCACCCGACGCTCCACCCGCACCCTCGGATGCCCCTCGGCGCGCATCTGGCGTATCTCCTCCTCGTACCCCTCAAGCCACGACTTGATGTTCGCCGGCATATCCTTCACCTCGAACCGGTTCTCCAGCGAATAACCCAGAATGCTCTCGCCGCGGCTCTCGCCCGAGACAAGGATGAAACCCCTCTCACCCAGCGTGAAGACATAGAACTCCGTGAACGGCGTACTCGACGTTATATCGGTCAGGCGAACCTCGCCGGTCACCCCGGCCGACTTCAAAAAGATCTCCGCTTTCTGGCGCGCCTGAGCGCTGCTGACAGGGGCTGCCGCCGCACTCATACAGGCAAACACCACAAAAACAATCGCTAATATATTCTTTTTCATATAGTTATATATTCGTTTCAACCTATTTTTACGCTGCAAATATACAACTTTTTCGCCACAATTCACCCGTGTATGTAAAAAATCCACCTTCCCATGCCCCAAAAAAAACTTTTCAGCCTCCCTCCCACCCCATCATCCCACCAGGAGTCATCTAGGACCCATCTAGGAATCATCTAGGAGTCATCTAGGACCCATCCACCTGCCTCTCCCACGACCTTTCTTTCTTGCCCTGTAAAATAAATCCAGGCAGACCGCGTTACTTTGGCAAAAAACAACACCTTATGCAAAGCAAGCACCTCATCCTACTACTCTCCATACTGCTGACTTTCAGCGCTATGGCACAGAGAAAACAGACCGTCGAATTCACCCCTGCCGGCTTGCCCGACGAGCTGTTGGAGCACATGAACAAATCGACCTCCGACAGCGACCGCCAGAAGGAGAACACGAAGATATTGAAAGCCTTCAAGCCTGTCTATGCAGCCCTCGACGCACCAATGCAGCAACGGCTGGTCGACATCTACGGCTACGCCGTCAAAGCCAAGCTCAAGGGCAACCCCGAGCTCAGCGGCCTCACCGAGGCCCTGACCGCCTATGCCGCGGCCCCGGGCGGTGGCGCCAACTTCGAAGTCTTCGTCCAAGGCCTCGAGGCCTTCCAAAAGCGCAAGGCCAAAGGCAAAGCCGTTGTGGAATACGCCGAATTCTGCCAAGGACTGCTATCCGACAGGACGCTCTTTAAGTCCAACTCCTCCGAGTGGCGCTTCGACGGCAAGACACCCTTCGCCCTCGAACTCAAGAACGGCACCCTCCTGGCTCGCTTCGACACCCCGGCCGACCTCAACTATTTTTCGAACAAGGACCATGGCGTCATCCGCGGCACAACGGGCGTCTACGACTACAAAGAGAACCTCTGGCGCGGCCAAGGCGGCCGCATCGACTGGGCGCGCACCGGCCTCCCGGCAGCCGACTGCTATGCCGACCTCTCCTCCTACCAGGCCGAAACCAAATTCCCCAAATTCAAAGCCGACTCCGTCCAGTTCGTCAACACGCGCTACTTCTCCGCCCCCATCGCCGGACGCATCGAGGACCAGCTTACCACCGCCATGGAACCCGAGAAGTACGCCTACCCCCGCTTCCGCTCCCACCAGCGCGACTTTGTCATCAAGGACATCATGCCCAGCGTCGACTACAGCGGCACCTTCATGATGAACGGCTCCAAATTCATCACCGCCTCCAGCAAAACCCCGGCCCGCCTCATCTTCAACCACGGCGGGCGTCCGCAGCTGGCCGTCACCTCCCTCAAGTTCACCATCACCCCACAGCGCATGCTGGCCGAAAACGCCGCAGTGGCACTCTATGTGGGTGAGGAAGACTCGATTACCAACACCGGCATCACCGTCCGCTACATCCCCGCCGACAAGCAGGTCGTCCTCGTCAACGACTCCAAGCGCAACTTCTACAGCCCCTACGTCGACACCTACCACCAGATGGACATCTACAGCGAGTCCCTCGTCTGGAAGGTAGAAAACGGCGAGGTGCTCTTCTCCAACCTCGCCTCCTCCAGCACCCTGACCACCAACACTTTCGAGTCGTCCAACTACTACTCGTTCAATAAATACCGCCAGATCCAGGGCATCGAGTCCACCAGCCCCGTGCAGAGGGTCTACGAGTACGCCTCGTCGCGCGGCTATAACTTTGGCATACAGGGATTTTCCAACCATATCGGCCTGGACATGAGCCAGGCTCTGCTGATGATCCACAACCTGGCGCGCCACGGCTTAGTGTCGTTCGATGAGAACTCGGGCCGCGTGCAAGTCAAGGACAAATTGGTCGACTACCAAAAGGCCTTTACCAAGAGCAAAGGCTTCGACTACGACGCCCTCTCACTCGAGTCGTCGTCCACCGGCACCAATGCCCGCCTCAACCTCTCCGACAGCAAGCTCCACATCCGAGGCATCAACCAGTTTGTGGTCTCCGACAGCCAGGCCGTGGTGGTCTACCCCGACTCGGCCATGGGGCGCCTGGTGACCGTGGGCAAGAACCGCTCGCTCCACTTCTCCGGCCGCATCACCGTCGGCCGCTTCATCCTCTCGGTCAAGGACGCCGACTTCTCCTACGAGGAGTTCAACTTCAGCCTCCCCAACATCGAACGCTTCGAGTTCTATGTGCCAGACTTCAAGGATGAAAAGTTCGAGCAACTCATCCGCACCCCCCTCTACAACCTCGTGGGCACCCTCAATGTCGACAAGCCCGACAACCACTGCGGCCTAGTGAAAAACAAAGAGTATCCCATCTTCAACAGCACCGAAAACAGCTTCGTCTACTACGACCGACCCGAAATACAGCAGCGACAATACGTGCGCGACCGCTTCTACTACACGCTCCACCCCTTCACCGTCAACAGCCTGACCGACATCGTCACCGACAGCCTCCAGTTCAACGGCGTGCTCACCTCCGCCGGCATCTTCCCCGACATCGCCGAGCCGCTGCGCGTGCAGAAAGACTACTACCTGGGCTTCCGCACCAAGACACCCGAGGGTGGCTACCCCACCTATGGCGGAAAGGGCACCTACAACAAGCAAATCTCCCTCGACCACCACGGCCTGCGCGGCAACGGCGAGCTGGCCTACCTCACCTCGCACTCCAAGTCGAAAGAGTACCTCTTCCTGCCCGACTCGATGGTAGCCACCACCGACACCTTCAGCGTGCGCGAAGAGCAGGGCTTCCCCGACATACGCAACGGACGCGCCTCGATGCACTGGCTTCCCTACCGCGACTCGATGGCGGTGGCCACGGTGGAGAAGGGTCGCCCCTTCCAGATGTATCGCGGCGACGCTTCGCTGCTCGGCCGCGTGGCACTGATGCCCCAAGGCGCCTCCGCCGCCGGATCGGCACAGGTGAAGGAGGGCACCTTCGAGTCGCGCCACTTCGCCCTTGCCGCGCGCGAGATGAGCGCCAAAGTGTCCAACTTCACCCTCCGCAGCGCAAAGTTCAACACCGTGGCCTTCACCGCCTCCAACATCGCCTCCAACGTCAACTACGACACCCGCCGCGCCGACCTGCAGTCCACCTCGGGCCCGGTGCGCACACAGCTGCAGCTGGTGCAATACGAGGCCTGGGCCGACCGCTTCTCATGGGAGATGGACCGCAAGGAGCTCGACCTCCTCAACTCCACCCGCCAGACCTCCGAGGGGCTCGAGGCCATGGACGTCCGCATGCGCCTCAAGAAGGGCTCCGACATGCCAGGCGTGCGCTTCGTCAGCACCGACCCCGCCCAGCAGCAACTGGCCTACCACTCCCTGCGCTCCGTATATAAATATGATATAGGCGACCTCGCGAGCCAGGGGGTCTACCTCATCAACGTGGCCGACGCCGCCATCGCGCCCAACGCCGACACCGTCTTCGTGGCCAAGGGCGGCGCCATGCGGGTGCTCAACAACGCCCAACTCATCGCCAACCGCGACAGCGCCTACCACCACATCACCGCCGCCGACCTCCTCGTGGCCTCCGCCAAGTCCTACACCGGCAAAGGCTATATCGACTATGAGGACGACCTCAAGAAAAAGCAGCGCATCTTCCTCTCCGACATCAGCGTGCAGAACGGTGTCACCATGGCGCGCGGCTCCATCAGCGACAGCGCCGGCTTCTCCCTCAGCTCCGCCTTTGGCTTTGCCGGCAAGGTGCGCGCCGAGGGCAACCAGCGGTGGCTCCACTTCGAGGGCGGCGTGCGCCTCATCCAGCCCTGCATCCCCAGCGACCAACTCGGCCTGCTCGCCTATGCCGACTACACCGACCCCGAGCACATCCACGTCGTCGTGCCCGAGCTGCCCACCGACTGGAAGGGCCACCGCATCACCGCCTCCATCGTCATGGACAAGTCCAACCTCAAGCCCCACGCCGCCTTCCTCACCAACGAGAAGGTGGCCGACAACGAGCTCCTCTCCGCCCACGGCGTGCTGACCTACCTCGGCGGCAGCAAACAGTACATGATCTCCTCGGCCGAGAAAGTGGCCGACCCCGACGCCATCGTCGCACCCTACCTAACGCTCTCCACCGACAACTGCATCGTCGAGGGCGAGGGCTTGGTCAATTTCGCCATGCGCCGCACACAGGCTTCTTTCTACGCCTACGGCACCGCCCAGGTGGGCCTCAAGGATGACCGCGAGGACTACCTCACCACCGTCTTCGGATTCTCCTTCCCCCTGGCTTCCAACATCGTCAGCACACTGCACAACAACCTCAAGGAAGACCTCCGCCTCACCCCGCTCGGCGCCACCACCAACGCCGAGATGCGCCACGCCCTGATGCACCACCTCGGTGCCGACAAGGGAGGCGCCGCCTATGTCGCCTACAGCGCCACCGGCGACCTCGACCGCATGCCGGCCGATATGATTTCCACCATGCTCTTCGACAACATCAAGTGGCGCTACCAGCCTGGTTTCGGCTTCTACTACGACGGCAAAGTGGGCCTCGTGGCCGTGGGCGACAAGTCGCTCGGCGTGCAGGTGAACCTCAAGGCGCAAATCAAGCAGACCCGCACCGGCCAGAACATCGTCATCTATGTCCAGGCCACCAAGGACCACTGGTACTTCTTCGACTACGACCTCGGCTCGTCGCAGCTCGTGCTCAAGAGCTCCGACGGCACCTGGGAAGACCTCATCAAAGCCATCCCCCTCGAGCAGCGCAAGGTGGAGAAAGAGGGACTGAGCACCTTCCAGTACCGCGTGGGTACCGATCAGGGACGCGTCAACGGCTGGCTCAGCGACTTCAGCCGTGCCGTCTACCGCGACGAAGAAGAGGAGTGATTTTTGCCAAAAACACCTCCGCAGGCGGGCATTTTACGTGCCCGCCTGCATTGTTTTCATAAAAATAATCCCACCTGATTATCAACTTACTAAACACAAAATTCTACCTTTTTCAAAAAAATATTTTGTCAGTTGTGAAAATGTTTGTACCTTTGCACTCGCTTTCGAGAGGAAAGAGAGTTGCTTTCAGCAGCTAAAAATGCCCAGGTGGTGGAATTGGTAGACACGCTACTTTGAGGGGGTAGTGCCGATTAAGGCGTGCAAGTTCAAGTCTTGTCCTGGGCACCCTGAAACAAAGCTAACAAAAGCAGCTGCCCGGATGGCGGAATTGGTAGACGCGCACGTTTCAGGTGCGTGTATCGAAAGATGTGCAGGTTCAAGTCCTGTTCCGGGCACCAAAAGGATTTTCAAGTAGCTCACATTGGGCTAGGTGCAAAATCCTTATTCTTTTTTTTATCCTGCAGGTCTGTCCTGATTACTTTCCGAAGGGATTTTTTGCCGTGATGTCGTACTGTGCGGCTGCTAGCAGCATCTGGAAGCCGAGAATGAAGGTAAGCACCGCCACCATGATGGTGCCGGTGGGCGAAGGGCTCTGAATAGATGCGTAGTGGATCCAGTTGCAGAGGCCAAAGATGAGTCCGAAGAGGAAGCATGGGAGGCCTACGAGAATATAGAGCGAGCAGATGTTGAAGTCGTAGACGAAGTAAGCGAGGTGAATACGCCTAGCCCATGCCGCCACTAAGCGTGGCGGGAAGGTGCATAGCGTCTTCCCGATGCTCAGATTGGATTGTTCATCGCCGTAGATGGCCGGCATCGGCACCTCGGCGATGCGGGCGCCGGTGTAGTAGAGCTCGATGAGCATTGAGCTCTCGAAGAAGAAACGGTCTGCCACGCGCTCGAGGTCCATCCGCCGCAGTGTCTCGGTGCGCACAGCGAAGAATCCGTTCACCGGGTCGCTCACGTTCCAATAGCCCGAGGCGGCCTTCACCATGAAGCCCAACCCCAGGTTGCCGATGCGGCGCACCGCCGGCATGCGGCCCAGCATCTGCCGGTCGAAGAGGCGGTTGCCTTTGGCAAACTCGCTATGGTCGAGCGCCTGGACGAGGGGCTCGATAAAATGTGGGTCCATCTGGCCGTCGCCGTCGACTTTCACCACGGCGTCCACGCCCAGCTCCACCGCCTTGCGGAAGGCCGTCTTCATGGCGCCACCCACGCCGCGGTTCACTTCGTGGTGGATGGCCACGATGCGTGCGTCGGCAGCCGCCAGGCGGTCCACCAGCGCCGGCGTCCCGTCGGGCGAGCAGTCGTCCACAAGCACTATATGGTCAATAAAAGCGGGCAGCCCCTGGACCACTTGTTCCAGGTGCTGCTCCACTTTGTAACAGGGTATCGCGACGGAGATTTTCATCGTTTAGTATCCGAAGATTTGGTCCAGCGTGAGTTTCTTCACCTTGCCGAACTTGCCCAGCGCGTCGAAGTCCATCTCGCTCTCCTTGCCGAGGATGAGGTAGGTCTTCTTCTGTCCCTTGATGTGCTGCTGCTGGAAGTTCACCAGGTCACTCATCGCCAGCTTCTGGTAGGCCTTGAAGTTCTGCTTGCGCAGGGGCTCTTTCCAACCCATCTTCTCGCAGGTGAGGTAGGCGCTGATGATGCCGAACTTGGTGGTGCGGGCCGTGCGGCTGCTGGAGAGCAGGGCCTCTTTGGCCAGCTTGAAGTTGGCCTCGGCCCGCGGCATGTCGTCGAAGAGTTCTTCGTAGGCGTTGAGGGCGTCGAGCAGCTTGTCGTTTTGGGTGATGACGTTGGCGCTGTTGAAGAAGTAGCCGTCCTTGTTGCTGCCATAGGAGTAGTTGCTGCTGGCGCTGTAGGCCAGGGAGCGCTTCTCGCGCATCTCCTGGAAGACGATGGCGTTCATCGAGCCGCCGAAGTATTCGTTGAAGAGGTTCACATTGGGCACGAGCGAGGTGTTGAAATGCTGGCCGCGGAAGTACTCGGTGACGTAAGTGTTCTTGGCGTCGTAGTCCACGAAGAGCACCTGGTTCTCGTTGGTGGCCTGGGGCTGGAAGACCTTGTTGGCGGGCACCTCCTTGGTGGGCTTCACCTTGTGGATGCGGTTCACCACGGCGGTGGCCTCCTTGAGGGTCAGCGGGCCGTAGTAGAGCACGCGGTGCTTGTACTGGAAGAGGCCCTTCAGGGCGTCGACCAGCTGCTGCGACGTGTAGGCGCGCAGCTGTGCGTCGCTCAGCGTGTTCTCCTTGATATACTGCTCGCCGTAGATGCCGTACTGGTTCAGGGCGCGGAAGGCGGCGCGCTGGTTGGTCTTGTTGTCGCGGCGGCTCTTGATGATGCGCTCCACGAGGGCGCTCAGCGCCTCGTCGTTGGGCTGGGCCGTGGCCATCATCTCCTCCACCAGCAGCATGGCCTTCTCCATGTTCTCGGCCAGGCCGTTGACATAGACGGTCACCGTCTCGCCGCCCACGCTGATGCCGGCACTGCAGCCCAGGCGGTAGAACTGCTCCTTGAGCTGCTCGGCGGTGTAGTTCTTCGTGCCGAGGTATTCCACCAGGTCGGCCGCCAGGTCGATGGTCTTGTCGGCCGTCGAGCCGAACTCAAAGCGATACTGCAGATTGAACGTGCCGTTCTCCTTGTTCTGAACATAGAGCACCTCGCTGCCGTTCTGCGTCTTGCCTTTTTGGAGGTCTTTATTGAAGTTGACGAACTGCGGCTGGATGGGTTTCACCTTGGCGTTCTTGATGCTGGCCAGGAAAGGGCTCTCCACGTCGCGGCTGACGTGGATGGGAGTGATGGCGGGTTTCTGCACCTTGGTCACCGGGTCGGGGGTGTCCTGGTGCTTGTACACGATGACGTAGTTGTTGTCCTTGCAGATGCGGTTGGCGAAGTCGACGATGTCTTTCTTCGTGATTTTGCTCAGCTGGTTGATTTCGTCGATAACCTGGTCCCAGGTCTGGTGGTGCACGAAGGCGTAGGCCAGCTGGCTGGCGCGGCTGTTGTTGCTCTCGGCCTGCTTCATGATTTGCAGCTTCAGCTGGTTGATGCTGGCCTCGATGAGGCTTTCGTCGAACTCACCCTTCTTCACCAGCTCCAGCTGGCCGAGCAGCAGGTCGCGCAGCTGCCCCAGGGTCTGTCCCTGCGTGGGGCGGCCGCCGAGCATGAAGGCGGCGTAGTCGTTCAGCGTGTAGGTGCCGGCATAGGCGTTGAGGCAGAGCTGCTTTTGGTTCAGATTGAGGTCGATCAGTCCGCAGGCGCCGTTGTTGAGCACCATCTCCATGGCCTGGGCCAGGAGGGCGTCGCGGCTGCCGTGGCCCTCCTCGATGCGGAAGGCGATGGTGAGGTTGGCCGGATCCTGGCCATTCACCAGGCGGATGATGGGGCTCGTGATGGGCTGCTCCTTCACCTTGGTGAACGCAGGCACCGTGCCCGGCTTCCAGCTGCCGAAGTATTTGTCGACGATTTTAATCACCTCGTCCGGGTTGAAGTCGCCAGCCATGGCCACACACATGTTGTTCGGCACATAGTACTGCGCGTGGTACTCGCGGATGTTCTTCATCGAGGGGTTCTTGAGGTGCTCGATGGTGCCGATGGTGGTCTGGGTGCCGTAGGGGTGGTTGGGGAAGAGGGCGCTCATCATCGCCTCGTTCACGCGCCGGTTGTCCTGCGCCATGCCTATGTTCTTCTCCTCATAGACGGCCTCCAGCTCGGTGTGGAACAGGCGCAGCACCAGGTTCGGGAAGCGGTCGCCCTGCACCTTGGCCCAGTTCTCGATCTGGTTGGCCGGGATGTTCTCCACATACATCGTGTAGTCGTTGCTCGTAAAGGCGTTGGTGCCCTCGCTGCCGATGGCGGTCATGCTCTTGTCGTACTCGTTGGCGATGGCAATCTTCGATGCCTCGTAGCTGATGGAGTCGATCTGGCGGTAGATTTCCGCGCGGCGCTTCTCGTCCTTGGTCTTGCGGTACACCTCGTAGAGGTCCTCTATCTTCTGCAACTCCACCTTCTCGCGCTCCCAGTCGGTGGTGCCCAGCTGGCGGCTGCCCTTGAAGAGCATGTGCTCCAGGTAGTGCGCCAGGCCGGTGGTCTCGGCGGGGTCATTCTTCGAGCCGGCGCGCACGGCGATGTAGGTCTGGATGCGCGGCGCGTCCTTGTATACGCTGAGGAACACCTTCAGCCCGTTGCCGAGCGTGTACTCGCGCACGCCGAGCGGGTCATTGGGGTAGGTCTTGTAGCTGTACTGCTGCGCGCCGACACCCGCAAAGAGCATCATCGCCGCAAAAATCATGATTACCTTCTTCATATAATACATTGTTTTTTAGATTATTATTCCAAAATCACGCACCGAGTGCAGAATGCAAATATACAAAAAGATACAGAATCATAAGCATCCATTATGAAAAAATACACAAACCCGAGCCACGGAGTGGCGACGGAATATAGCCGTGGGCGCCAGCCCACGGAACGCGGCCGGTATGCAAACGAAGCCACGTAGTGGCGGCGGACACACGCCCCCGTCCGCCTGCGGCGGCCACCCCCTCTAGTTTAGAGGGGGAGTTGTTTGGGAAAGAGACAGAGGGCGCCCTGGCTTCAGGGCGCCCTCTGTGGGGAAGACGGTGTAGACTTGTCATCACGGGTTCTTCACCGCGCGGATGACAAAGCTGTAGCTGCGGGCCTCGCCACAACTAGCGCTGCTGCCGTACTGACTTAAATGATTACTCGTAGAGAAAACATAGTCTATCGCAGCGCTAGCATCACCTGAGCAACGACTCGAGGACCAGAAGTAGCCAACACTAGTCGCCCCAGTATAACCATTGTTGTAACCAGTGTAGGGCAAGAAGATGCTATTTCCGTTGTACCGGCTTGTAAGCCTGCGTCCTCTGACACCGTTCACGGTTACATCCTCGGAGGTGGTGCCGGCTATCAGTTCATCAAATTCAGCCTTGGTCGGGGTGTGGACCGCGGAGCCATACAGCAGCGTGGCGACATCGTCGACAGCCTCAAGCGTGGTCTTTGCATCCGTCGTGTTGTATTTGGTGAAGGGGGTGCTGGACCCGTAGCGGTAGTTGGTGTAGTTTCCGTACTGGCTCGAAGTACACGGGGTCAGTTCGCCCCAGCGGTAGTAGTCGCCGTAGCTCTGGACGTTGGCGGCACCCAGGTTTCTGTCGGCCCACAGCTTGCCGCTGGGCAGGCCCAAGTCGACCCAGGTCAACGCATTCTCCTCGAATTCGGCGGTGTAGGTAGCGTTGGCGACAACGCCGACGGTGCGGGGGTTGGAGGTGTTGCCGTCGCTCCACCGCTTGAACACGTAGCCCGTGGCGGGGACGGCGGTGAGCGTGGCGAACGTACCTGCGGCGTAGCTGCCGCTGCCCGACACGGAGCCTCTGGCGCTTTGGCCGGAGGCCGCCTGGCCGGTTATGGTGTAGTTGCCGCTACCGGTCCTAGCTATCATGACATTGTCGACGGCTGCCGGGGGCTGGGTGCCTTGAGAATTGTCGTTACGCCAGTAGAAGACCACATGGTAGTTACCGTCTGCAGGCACGTTGAATGTCGTGGTGAAGTTCTGCCAGCTAGTCTGCTGGTTGAGGTAGCTGGGCGTCGTGGTCAAGTTTTGCCAGCCCGAGGGAATAGAACTATAGTAAGGCATTCCGCTCGGCGTTTGGTCGCCGGGGACAAGGAAGGCCATGAGATAGTCGTAGGTGCTTTCGCCGTATCCCTTCCAGCTGAACGAGATGGTGTGGCTACCGGCAGTGAAACTCAAAGTGCGGTAGGCAAATGTGTACGCGCTGCTACTAATTGTGTAGCCGTTGGTGCTGCCGTTGTAATTGGAGATGTACAAGCCCTTCGAGCCACTCTGCGCAGCGGCGGTGCCTATGTACCATTTGTTGGCATAGGTGCCGTTGTTGAATTTCCAGATAACATCCTCGCCTGCCTCGAAGCCCGTGTAGTAGGGCACGGAGGGCACGGCGGCGAAGCTGGCGGTGTAGGTGGCGTTGTCGGTAACGGTAATGTTGCGGGGATTATCCCTGTTGCCATCGCTCCACTGTACAAATTCGTAGCCGTTGGAGGGAGTGGCCTGGATGCGAACCACACGGCCGGCGGCGTAAGTGCCGCCGCCGGAGACGGACCCCTGCGAGGCGTTGGCGGAGAGCACCGTGACCTGTTTTGTCTCGCCGGTGACGGGACGGATGGGATAACCTTGGCAACGATTATTGTAATTGAAGTTCATCACTCCAGAAGAGGTGGCATTCATATAGACATGGTGGGCATAATATACTGTTGAAGCATGGCGCGTCGAGGACCAGTAACAAGCGCCAGTGCCTACCGAACTGGAGCCAGTCCCCGATTTAGAGCCAGCATACGGGAGGAAAATCGAGTTGCCATTATGCGTGCTGGTGTACCTCACACCGACGACACCGTTCACGGTATCCATTGCATAGGTGGTGTTGTTCTTCAGCTCCTGCCACTGTGCATTGGTAGGAATGTAGGCAGCGGTGCCCAAAACCTGGGAGGCGATGTCGTCCTCGGGCAGCAGCGCGGTCAGGCCGTCGGCAGCATTGTACTTGGTCATCGAGGAAGATCCGTTCTGAGAGAATCTGTAGGTGCTCCAGTCATAGGGAGCATTCTTCGCCTCGAGCTCACCCCAGGCGATGTAGTCACCGTACTCCTCGGGCGCCGTGGCGCCCAGGTTGGCCTCGGCCCACAGGGTGCCGCTGGGCAGGCCCAGGTCGATATAATTGAGTTCATACTCCTCGAACTGGGCGGTGTAGGTGGCGTTGCCGGTTACGGTAACGGAGCGGGGGTTGTCGGTGTTGCCGTCGCTCCACTGCTTGAAGCGGTAGCCCAAAGTGGGGACAGCGCGGAGGGCTATCCGGGTGTAGGCGCCATAGGTGCCGCCGCCGGTTACGCTGCCCTGCGAGGCATTGGCCGGGACGGCGTTGATGGTGTACTGGGTGAGACCTGCGCCATCGTTGCGCACGGCGCGCACAGACAGACCATTGCAGCGGTTGGAAACACTTGCACTACGCGTGGTACTACCATTCGTTAAATATTGGTTAGATGCCTGTTGGTTGTAATTCGTATTGAGCGAGGCTGACCAATAGTAGCCATAGTTGTCGACATAGGAAGGTGAACTGCCGTTATTCAAGCCAGCAAGGGGCAGGAAGATGCTGTTGCCGTTGGGGCCGGTGATGAGATGACCCCTGACGCCGTTGCGGGTAGTATTGATGGTATATGTGTTGTTGTTGAGTTCCTGCCAGTCGGCCGATGTGGGTGTGTATGCGCCGGAGCCGAAGTTGACGGTGGCGGCATCGTCGATGGCCTCAAGTACGGTCTTGTTGTCGACCGTGCCGTAGGTTGCATTGGTAACATACTTGGTCAGGGAGTTGTAAGCAGGGCCATAGGCGTAGTTAGGCCAATCGTAGTTGGTGATCTTGGGTGCCGTCTCGGCCCAGGCGAAGTAGTCGCCGTAATCCTCGGGGTTGGTGGCGCCGACGTTGACCTCGGCCCAGAGCATGCCGCTGGGCAGGCCCAGGTCGACCCATACGACATGGAATTCCTCGAACTCGGCGGTGAAGGTGGCATTGGCGGTAACGGTTACCGAACGCGGGTTGTTGATTTCACCGTCGTTCCACCGCGCGAATCGGTAGCCGGGGTTGGGCTGGGCACGGAGGGTGGCCTTGGTGTTCTCGTAGTAGGTGCCGCCGCCTGTAACAGTACCCCTGGCGGACTGGCCGCTGGCCACTGCCACGGTGATGTTGTACTGCGGGATGGCCTCGAACTGGGCGGTGTAGGTAGTGTTGCCGGTTACGGTGATGGTGCGGGTCTGGTCGGTGTTGCCGTCGTTCCACTGGACGAAACGGTAGCCCGTAGCGGGCTCGGACGTAATCCCGACCTTGGTGCCTTCCAGATAAGAGGCGGTATAAGCACCGCTTGAGGAAATCCAGGCGTCGCCCGCACCGCTGGGGGTATGCGCCACGGTGATGGTCCAAGTGGGGATGATTTCGAAGATGGCGGTGTAGGTGGTGTTGGCGGTGAGGCGGACGGGGCGCGGGTTCTCGGTGTTGCCGTCGTTCCAGCGGCGGAAGAGGTAGCCGCTCGCGGGCGTGGCCCTGATGGAGGTCAGCTCGTTCTCGTAGAACTCGCCACTGCCGGTAACGGTGCCGTAGGAGTTGTTGTTGGCAAGAACGGTAAGGGTGTACTTCGGAATGGCCACGAAGTTGGCGGTGTAGGTGGCATTGCCCGTTACGGTAACGTGGCGCGGGTTGTACTGGATGCCGTCGCTCCAGCCGGTGAAGCGGGCGCCCTCTTTGGCCGTGGCGCTGATGGGGATGAACTGGTCGGCCTTGTAGCTGCCGCTGCCCGTGGTGGTGGCCAGATTGCTGGGGCTGGCCACGACAGTGATGGTGTAGGTGGGCGTTACCTCGAACTCGGCCGTATAGGTGGCGTTCTCCTTCACCGAGATGGTGCGGGGATTAGAGGTGTTGCCGTCGTTCCACTGCCTGAAGCGGTAGCCGGCGTTGGAGACGGCGCGGAGGACGGCATCCTCGTCGAGGGTGTAGGAGCCGCCGCCGGTAACGGTGCCGTAGGAGGGGTTGTTGGAGTTGACGGTGAGGGTGAAGCTGGCGAGGGTGCCGCTGCCGCCGATGACAACGCGGGTGTCGCCCTGCACCTTGGCATCGTTGCCGCCGCCATAGACGTTGTTGCGCACGGTGCCGTGGCGGACAAGGACCTTGGTGGCATAGGTTTCGTTGGGGAGGGCGAGGACAGCGGTGTTACCTTCGCCGCCGCCGAAGACGTTCTGCACAGTGCCGGAGAACATCTCGACCACGGGGGTGTAGTTGTCGGGGGCGTGACCATAGGAGGCATCGCGGCCGCCGCCGAAGACGTTGCCGTGGACCACGGGACGGTTGCGGTGCGACCGGTCGCCATCGGCCGCACTGGCGGCCACGGAGTCGGGCGTGCCGATGTTGACCTTCACCTTGCCCATGGGCTTGCCGGAGGCATCGTTGCAGCCATAGATATTCTTCATCACCTCGCCGCCGAGGAAGTTGAGCGTGATGTCGCCATAGGTGGAGGCTGCGGCGTTGTTGGGGCCGAAGCCGCCGCCGAACACATTGCCGTCGACCAAGCCGGAGCGTATGTTGAGGACGGTCTTTTGGGTGGAGTTGTAGCCGTAGCCCTGGTGGGTCGAGGTGTCGATATCAATCTGGTAGAACGTATAGGTTCCACCCGAGCCATGGTTGGGGGTCTGGTTGAAGGTGCCCAGGAGGGTCTTGGTGGCGGAGCCGGCGTTGGTGGTGCCGTTCATGGAGCCGCCGTAGACGTCGCCATAGATGGTGGGGCCGGCGGTGCCGGCGGCGCCGATGTTGAGCGTTACGTTGCCGAAGACAGCCGTCTCCTTGCCCAAGCCGCCGCCGCAGACGATGGCGGGTGCCTCGGCGGTGCCGATGGTGCCACCCTCTATATTAATGATTACATCTTTCTTAATGTAGCCCCAGGTGTTGGAGCCGCCGAAGAGGCCGCGTTTGATGTGGCCGCCGGTCATCAGGATGTCGACCTCGCGACCCATCTTCATGTTGGCGCCGCCGAAGAGGCGTCCGCCGATGGTGCCGCCCAGGACGCGCATGGTGGCCTTGCCCTTGGCGTTGGAATAGGCGCCAGTGCCGCGCCAGTTGTCGTCGTCGTCGTCCTCGGTGTTGTTGTAGCCGTAGTTGCCGCCGCCATAGACGTCGCCCTCTACCTCGGCCTGGTCGGCGATGTAGACGAACGAACTGTCGACGCGGCCCATGCGGTGCATCTTCCAGGCATAGGTGTTCCATTGGTGGTCGATTTCGACCGAGTCGGCCTTGTAGTAGTTGGGTCTCATACCGCAGCCGGCACCGAAAATCTGGCCGTCGGTGGCGCCGTTGATGCCGCAGAAGGCGGGGTGGAATACGGTGTCGCCGACGGTGGTGTGGGTGGTGTCGCCGGAGCCCACATGGAGGGTGCCGCCGGCATAGATCCAGGCGTTGCCGAAGTGGACGCCCTCCCACTGGCTGTTCTGGGCGTCAGATCCGTTGACGCCGCCGGCAATCCAGGCGCGCACGGTGCCGCCGGTGATGACAAGCTGGCGGCCGCCGCCAGAGGCGGTGTAGGTGTTGCCGCCGCCGAAGACGGAGCCGGTGATGTGGCCGCCCGTCATGCGCAGGGTGCTCACGTCGTTGGGGGAGTAAGAGCCGTCATTGTAGGGACCCCAGGAGGTAGCAGTAGCGGAGGTCTTCTTCCAGCGGGTGAGGTCGTTGGTACGGTCCCAGGCGCCGAGCGAGACGGAGGAGTTGATGAAGCCGCCCTCGATGCGCATGCGGCGCTTGCCGCGGTGGTTGTTGTTGTTGGAGGCCACGTTGTAGATGGAGTGCGGCAACCATTGGCCGCGCTCGATACCGTCCACAATCACTCTGGGGCGGGGCGCATTGGACTGGCCCGTGGCGCCGTCGGCATGACCCATCTGACGGTCGATGCTCTCCTGGCCGACAAAGCCGCTCTTGATAATTACATCGCTGTAGACGCTGTCCTTGTGTTGGCTGTTCATCTGCATGTTGAAGGAGGAGACGCGGAAGGGGCGGTAAATCTTGGTCTTGGCGTTCTTGTAGACCTCGTGGTAGAGCATCGAGTCGAGGGTCTCATAGGGCTCGCCCCTGGGATTTAAACGCGAGGCATAGTCGGTACCCAGGTTGCGCACCTGCTGCGCCTCGTCGGCGCGGTCGAAGTCGCATCCCATGATGAAGCGGGACCTGTAGTTGTTGCCGTTCAGGCGGTTGGGGGGAGTTCCATACTCACCGGTAGTGGAGCCGCTCGGACTGCTGCCCAAAGATTTTCCCTCCTGGTCCTGATAGGCGTAGTTCCAGCCCCAGATGGTCATCACACAGCCCACATAGCCGCTCTCGAGGCGGATGGTGTACTGGTAGTTGTTGGTTGTGCTCCAAGTCGAGGGCGTATGGAATTTACGTCCGAGAATCATCTTCTGACCGTCGACGTTGAGCGCCTCGTTGTCGTTGTTGCGTGCGGCGCTATAGGAGATAACCGCGTCTCGGCCTGTGGAGTTGCTGACGTCGGGACCCACACCCATGATGTAGTTGAAGGTACCCTTGTTGTCGTCGAACATGGGCTCGATGCCGCGGCCGAAGGTGAGGTCGTTGCCGCCGGCGCTGATGGTGCCCCACCAGGCGGAGTGGCTGCCGTCGAGGTGGAAGCCCTTCTTGTCATTATGTCCCTCGCCACGCAGGCGGCTGAAGGCCACGTACTCGAACCGCACATCGGCGCGGGGCTGGATCAGTCGGTTGTAGTACCGATCCAGTTTGTTCTCGGGGGTGAGCTCGATATAGGCCCTCGGGCGGGTGCAGCGCTCGGTGGTCTGGGAGGTCTTTTGGGGGCCGTAGGCCGGCGTTACGCCGTCGATAGTGCCGTTGGGGAACACCGAGGTAACGGTAACGGCGCGGGGGTATGCCTCAATCTGGATGACGCTGTCGGCATCGCTGGTGGAGCCGTAGGTGCTGCCCGCCAGGATGTTGCGGCCGTGGATGACAAGGAAGTTGCGCTCGGTGCCCACCGAGTCGGCGCCATAGGCGGCGCTGGGGGTGCGGCCTATGGTAGCGCCGGCACGCACGGCGGCAGGGGCCCACATGGCGGTGAAGTCAACCTCGATACCGACGGCGGTGCACTCGAAGTAGAGTTTCTGGTCGGCCGGCACCAGGTCGCCCACGGCCAAGGCGGTGCCGCCGGTGGGTGAGGTGTAGACCGAGCCGCCGCTGATGCGGTCGAGACGCCACTTGTAGAAGCCGCGGAAGCAGGGGGCTCCGTTGCTGCTGGTGAGGGTGGCCCAGTCATAGTTCTCCGGGTTGACGGCCGGACGGCGCGAGAAGGGGTTGAAGATGGTCTGGTACTCGACACGGCCGGTGGCCACAGTGGCGGCGGTCTTGCCGTCCACGCGCTCCAGGGTCTTGTAGTACTCGAAGGTGTGGTACTGGCGCTCCTCATTCGAGATACCCACACTCACGTCGTCGGTGGTGCTGTTGAGGGTGAACTCGGTGGCGGGCTGTACGGGGACGTATCCGCTCGCGTTGCCCAGGTCGGAGTTGAAGGTCAGGTTGCCAGAGACGTTGTTGGTGCCGTAGCCGCGGTAGGTGATTTTCGCATCCACGGGGTCCAGCGTGCGCAGGGGCTTGTCGACCGCGGTGGTGTAGATGGCCCAGTCGTGGGGCTCGAGGTCGTTGAGCACCACCTTGCCCTCGGCCGGATAGAGGCCGGTGGCCTCGACGGAGTTGAAGTTGAAGTCGGGCATGTACACAAACAGCGTATTGCTCCAGTCGCTGTTGTCGCTTCCGCAGACGGCACGCGCGCGAACATAATAATATTCACCCATCGTCAGGCCGGTGAAGGTGGCGGTGGTGGCGGTGGCGGTGGTGGTCTGGAGGCCGGAGGAGAAGGCAGCGTCGGAGGCGAGCTGCACCTCGTACTGGCTGGCAGAGCCCTGCCAGGAGAGGTGGAGGGTTCCATCGTCGATGCCGGCGACAGTGAGGGAGGCCGGTACCGGGCAGATGGTCTGGAAGTCCACCGAGGTCCAGTCGGAATAGACGCCGGCAGCGCACACGGCACGCACCGTGGCGGTATAGGAGGTGTTGGCGGAGAGGCCGGTGAAGGTATACGTGGGCGCGTAGACCGTGGCAGGGGCGCCGCCATCGAGGGCTACCTGCCACTGGGTAACCCCGGCGGGGTTGCCCCACGAGAGGGTGGCCGAAGCGTAGTCGGGCGTGGCCGCAAGGGCGGACACGGGGACACAGGTGGCGGTGGTGAAGGTATGCGTGACGGGGTCGGAGACGAGGCCGCCGTAGCAGACAGCGACCACGCTGGCCGTGTAGGTAGTGTTGGGAGCGAGGCCGGTGAAGGTGTAGGAGGGATTGTAGGCGGTTACAGGGGTGCCGCCATCAAGCGAGACCCGCCACTGGGTGGCAAGGCCGGCCTCGGTCCACGTGAGGGTGGCCGAGGTGTAGTCGGTAGTGGAAGTAACATCTGTCACGGAGTAGCAGCCGACGGTGCTGAAGGTAACCGAGGCGGGGGCGGAGGTGTCGCCTGCGCCGCAAATGGAGCGCACGGTGGCGGTGTACGAGGTGTTGGGGGTGAGGCCGGTGAAGGTGTGGTAGGGGTTGGAAACGATAAAAGGGGAGCCTCCGTTGAGGGAGACCTGCCACTGGGTGGCCTCATTATTTTCGGTCCACGAGAGGTTGGCCGTGGTGTAGTCGGTAGTGGCTGCGAGGTTGGTAACCAGCTTGCAGCTCGCAGCGATAGTTACTTCCACGTTGTCGATACAACTGTAGCGAAGGCTTCCTCCAGGAACATCAACCCTGATGGCAATGCGCGTGGCGCTAGAGGGGGCACCCGTGAGTTCATATTCAATCCAAGTACCTGATTGCATAGCATTTGAAGCATCAAACCGCTGGAGGCTATGGAATGTACCATCGACATCAGAGTAACTACTGTTACAGGTGTAATCGGTTCCTGTAACATAACCGACATGTACCATCAACTCAGAAGCCACGTTGGTGCTGGTTTGTATCCAGAACTTAATCTTAAGACTGCTTACAGGACTGTCGAAGGTCGGCAACAACACATATCCAGGGGATTTATTGGTGCTGTGTCCACTACGACCTGCGACACTGAGGCTCTTGCCCGAATAGGAATAGAAGCCCGTACCCCCATTAGACACGTGGGGAGCATAGTTACCATAGCCAGTTGCGGCAGAAGGGTAGTTATAATATGTGCGCCAACCCGCGATGTACAGACTTGCGTTAGAACCCAATTTAGTGTTATTCGAAGAACTAGCGGTAGGGTTTGCTACCGGCGTTTCGGAATCAAAATCCATGGTGTACGGCACAGTCTGCTGCGCCCCGGCCTGCGGGGCAAAAAGCAGGACAAATGCTGCCGACAAAGCAGCCCTAAATAAAAATTTCATAGGTTTTCTAAACATTCTCATGTCTCCTATAATATTGATTTTTTGTATATTATATTTATTTTCGCAATAATATTTATCATACAAATATACAAATATTACGCAATATGCAAATATTATTTTTAAGCCCCTCTTAGGTTCAACAAAAACATTAACATATTTCCTCTAAAAATACATCGAATAAAATCAAACAGTTTCTAATGACAAATTCATGGCGGCACCACTCCCCCACCACCCCCTTGGAGAGGACGAAGAGTGGCAAAACCTATAACCTGCAGGACGCTGTTTTCCAACCACTTGCAGACCTGCAAAAACAGCCCCCTCCGGCACTTTTTTTGCAAAAAATCAGCACCTATTTTACATCACTGTATTTCAACCCATTGCACTTATTTTTCGGGCTTTGGGACAAAAAACTTTCCCCATGTCATTTTTTTTTGCTAATTTTGCATCCTCAAATATTCGTTAATTAATATTAATCAAAACATACCATCATGTCAAAACTTCTCCTCCTGGGCGACGAGGCCATAGCCCAAGCCTTTATCGACGCCGGCGGCAGCGCCATCAACAGCTACCCCGGCACCCCCTCCACCCAGATTACCGAATACGTCATCAAGTCCAAACAGGCCAAAGAGCAGGGCGTGGTGGCCAACTGGTGCGCCAACGAGAAGACCGCCCTCGAAGCCTCCATCGGCGTGGCTTACAGCGGCAAGCGCGCCATGACCTGCATGAAGCACGTCGGCCTCAACGTCTGCGGCGACCCCTTCATGAACGCCTCCATCATCGGCACCAAGGGTGTCCTCATCGTGGTGGCCGACGACCCCAGCATGTTCTCCAGCCAGGACGAGCAGGACAGCCGCTACTACGGCCACTGGGCCATGATCCCCATGCTTGAGCCCTCGAACCAGCAGGAGGCTTACGACATGGTCTTCTTCGGCTACGACCTGAGCGAGCAGATGGGCACCCCCATCCTGATGCGCATCCCCACCCGCCTGGCCCACAGCCGCGCCGGCGTCGAGCGCCGCGCCGTCCGCCCGCAGAACCCCCTCTCCAGCCCCAGCGACCCCAAGAGCTACGTGCTCCTGCCCGCCAACGCCAAGCGCCTCTACCGCGACCTTATCGACAAGCAGCCCGCCTTCACCAAGAGCAGCGAGGAGAGCGGCTACAACCAGTACATCGACGGCGCCGACAAGAGCCGCGGCATCATCGCCACCGGCATCGCCATCAACTACCTCCAGGAGTGCTTCCCCGGCGGTAAGTGCCCCTACCCCGTGGTCAAGGTAACACAGTACCCCCTGCCCTTCAACATGCTCAACAAGCTGTACGATGAGTGCGCCGAAATCCTCGTCCTCGAGGACGGCCAGCCCTTCGTCGAGGAGCATATCAAGGGCTTCCTCGGCAAAGGCAAGCCCGTGCACGGCCGCCTCGACGAGGTGATCCGCCGCGACGGCGAGCTCAATGCCGAGAAGGTGGCCGCCGCCCTCGGCATGCCCATGCCCAAAGGCCCCGAGGTGCCCGAGGTGGTTACCAACCGCCCCCCCGCACTCTGCGTCGGCTGCCCCCACATCGACAGCTACGAAGCCGTCAACGAGGTGCTCAAGAAATACCCCAACGGCCGCGTCTTCGGCGACATCGGATGCTACACCCTCGGCTTCAACATGGGCGCCATCGACACCACCGTCTGCATGGGTGCCTCCATCACCATGGCCAAGGGCGCCGCTGAAATGGGCATCTTCCCCGCCATCGGCGTCATCGGCGACGGCACCTTCGGCCACAGCGGCATGACCGGCCTGCTCGACTGCATCAACGAAAAGGCCAACGTCATCATCATGATTCTCGACAACGACATCACCGCCATGACCGGCGGCCAGCCCTCCAGCGCCAACATGAAGCTCTTCAACATCTGCAAGGGCCTCGGTGTCGACGAGAAGCACATCCGCACCATCGTACCCCTCAAGAAAAACCACGAGGAGTTCGTCAAGATTCTCGAGGAGGAAATCGCCTACGACGGCGTGAGCGTCATCATCCCGCAGCGCGTCTGCATCGTCGAGAACAAGAAACGTATTGCTAACAAATAAGTTGAACATATCATGAAAAAAGACATCATACTCTGCGGCGTAGGCGGCGACGGCATCGTCTCCGTGGCCAAAATCATCAGCGACGCCGCCCTCAACCTGGGTCTCAACGTCAAACAGAGCGAAATCCACGGCATGAGCCAGCGCGGCGGCTCGGTGTTCAGCCACCTCCGCGTCAGCTCCGACCCCATCTTCTCCGACGTCATCCCCGAAGGCAAGGCCGACATCATCCTCAGCTCCGAGCCCATGGAGGCCCTGCGCTACCTGCCCTTCCTGGCTCCCGACGGCGTGGTCATCACCAACAGCGACCCCTTCGTCAACATCACCAACTACCCCGACATCGAGAAGGTCAACGCCGAGCTTAAGAAACTCTCCAAGCTGGTATGCTTCAACGCCAACGCCATTGCCAAGGAACTCAACGCCCGCGGTAACATGGTGCTCCTCGGCGCTGCCGCCCCCTACCTGGAGATTGCCTTCGAAGAGCTCGAGAAAGCCATCCAGAGCATCTTCGGCCGCAAGGGCGAAGCCGTCGTCGAGACCAACATCAAGGCCATCCGCGCCGGCCGCGACGCCAAGTAATCGCCACAAAATCATAGTAACAAAACATAAAACCCACCGCCAACTTGGTTCATTCCAAATTGGCGGTGGGTTCTTTATTGTCTTTTGTAGCGAAGCTGGCTATTTCTTAATAATATAGTCGACGAAGATGGCGGGGGTCTTGACGTTCTCGGGGGCGATGCTGCCGGTGGGGACGATTTCCTGGGGCTCGACGATGACGGTGTCGGCGGCGGTGGCCATCATGGGGCAGAAGTTCTGGCTGGTGCCTTTGTAGACGAGGTTGCCGTCCTCGTCGCTGATGTTGGCGCCGATGATGGCGACGTCGGCACGGACGGGCTTCTCGAGGAGGTACTCTTTGCCGTCGACAGTGACTTTCTGCTTGCCGTTTTCGACGACGGTGCCGAGGCCGGTCTGGGTGAGGACACCGCCGAGGCCGGCGCCGGCGGCGCGGATTTGCTCGGCGAGGGTGCCCTGGGGCTGGAGGGTGACCTTCAGCTCGCCGGAGTTCATCTGGTCGATGGTGTTGTTGTTGGTGCCGATGTGGGTGGCGATGAGCTCTTTGACCTGGTGGTTGGTGATGAGTTTGCCGACGCCGACTTCGGGATAGGCGGTGTCGTTGCAGATGATGGTGAGGTCCTTGACGTTGCGAGCGACGAGTTCGTCGATGAGGGCGATGGGGTTGCCCACGCCGAGAAAACCTCCAACCATGATGGTCATGCCGTCGTGAATCTTGTCGGCGGCCTCTTTTACTGTGACAAATTTCTTCATGATATATACTATTTTATTTGTTGTTTCGTAGCTGAAATCAGCGTGCAAATATACACCATTTTTTGCAATTGGTAAAAAAAATTTGTCCAAGTTGCAAAATATGAGTACTTTTGCAGTTGGAAATTAAAGCGAAAAAAAGATGAAAAGACTGCTTTTTGCGCTTGTAATCACGCTGTTTGGCGTGGTGGTGAGTGCACAGGAATATGTGGAGCCGGTGGAGAAATGGAAGGTGGCCGAGGTGTGGGGTAACAACTACCACGGCTGGTCGTTCCATCAGGATTGGGAGGTGGATTTCACCGTCGAGGGACAGGACGGACGCTTCACGCCGACCGACGAGGAGATTGCCGACGCGGAGGCGCTGATACAGAAGCGTATCGCCTATGTCAACCGCGACCACCACAACCAGGGCGGCATGTGCCCCATCATCGACGAGCACATGCGGAAATACCGCCGCCAGTATGTGGGTTTCACCAACGATCGCGGCGACCATATCATCTGGGCCAACTTCCTGTGGGACGATAACTTGACCGACGAGAAGCTGGCCTCCGACGTGCTGCTCACCAAGGGCGGCTGCGGCCGTTTCTGGCACCTCAAGTGCAACCTCGCCACGCGCAAGGTCTACGGTCTGGAGGTGAACGAGGCGGGCGACGAGGTGGTCTACCTGCCGCGCGTGCAGAAGCCCGGTCCCCGCATCAGCAAGTCGAAACCCCGCGACCGCAAGCAGAAGGTGCGCAAGACAGGCATCATCCACGGCCCCGAGGACAAGGTCTTCAACTAGGTCATCATGGAACTCAAACCCCTTGTTTTCAAATTCATAAAGTTCGGCATTGTAGGTGCCATCGGTGCCGTTGTCGACTTTGGCCTGACGGCGCTCTGCAAGGGCATCTTCGGCATGCCCGACCTGGTGTCCAACGCCATCGGCTTCACCGTCGCCGCCACCTGCAACTACTACCTCAACCGCGTATGGACATGGCGGAGCACATCCAAAGAGGTGGGCGTCGAATACGCCAAGTTCTTCTTTGTGTCGCTCATCGGCCTGGGGCTCAACTCGCTTATCATGTTCCTGCTGAAAGACACCACCATCGTGCCGCGCTTTGTCGAGACCACTCTCGACTGGAACTTCTGGGTGGCGAAGGTTATCGCCACGGGCGTGGTGATGGTGTGGAACTTCCTGGCCAACAATTTCTTCACATTCAAGAAAAAGAAATAATCAACACATAAAGAGTCATTATGGAAATCCTGTCCAATAGAATCCTCAACATGGCCGAGAGCGAGACTCTGGCCATGACCGCCAAGGCCCGCGAGCTGAAAGCCCAGGGCAAGGACGTCATCAGCCTCTCGATCGGCGAGCCCGACTTCAACACTCCCGAGGTGGTGAAGGAAGCCGCCAAGAAGGCTATCGATGACAATTTCACCCACTATCCCCCCGTGCCTGGCTACCCCGACCTGCGCGAGGCCATCTGCGAGAAGTTCCGCCGCGACAACGGGCTGGAATTCAAGCCCGAGCAGATTGTGGTCAGCACCGGTGCCAAGCAGAGCATCTACCAGCTGGTGCAGTGCCTGGTCAACCCCGGCGACGAGGTGATCATCCCCACCCCCTTCTGGGTGAGTTACAAGGAAATCGTGCGCGTGGCCGAGGGCAAGTGCGTCTACGTGAAGACCAGCCTTGAGAACGACTTCAAGGTGACGCCCGAGCAACTCGAGGCCGCCATCACGCCCCGCACCAAGCTCATCATGTTCTCCTCGCCCAGCAACCCCACCGGCATGCTCTACACCAAAGAGGAGCTGCGCGGCATCGCCGAGGTGGTGGCGCGCCACGAGAACCTCTTTGTCATGGCCGACGAAATCTACGAGCACATCAACTTCGTGGGCCGCCACGAGTCGATCGCCCAGTTCCCCGAGGTGAAGGACCGCGTGATCACCGTCAACGGCGTGGCCAAGGGCTTCGCCATGACCGGCTGGCGCATCGGCTTCATCGCCGCCCCCACCGTCATCGCCAAGGCCTGCAACAAGCTGCAGGGCCAGGTGACCAGCGCCACCTGCTCCATCGCCCAGAAGGCCACCGTCTGCGCCATGCTGCTCGACCCCAAGAGTTCGAAAGACATCATCGACATGCGGGCTATCTTCCAGCAGCGCCGCGACATGGTCTATCAGCTGCTGTGCGACATCCCCGGCCTGAAGGTGCGCCTGCCGCAGGGCGCCTTCTACTTCTTCCCCGACGTGAGCGCCTACTACGGCAAGTCGGCCGGCGGCCGCAAGATAGAGAACTCGACCGACATGGCTTTCTACCTGCTCGAGGAGGCCGGCGTGGCCACGGTGATGGGTTCTGCCTTCGGCGACGACGCCTGCATCCGCCTCTCCTACGCCACCAGCGAGGACCTGCTGCGCGAAGCCATGCGCCGCATCAAGGAGGCCCTGGCCAAACTGGCCTAACCACCTGACAAACAGCATCGAGGGCTGCCATACGGCAGCCCTTTCTTTTTTGCGCAAAAATTTGAAAAAAAAGGCCAAAAAGGCCGAATTTTGCCTATCCACAAAGCGGTGATAGACAGCACATTGAAGGCATCCTCTTCTTCTCCTCTTCTTACCCTCTTCTTCCTCTCCTGCACCAGAGGAGGGAGGGGGGCGGGAGGACGGAGGAGGGGGGACACAATATTTTGGAAAAAGGTGCGTTGTAGTAGGCGTTATGATTGAGAAAAACATCATAGAAATCAAAAACAAAAGGGCCGCCTTCGAGTACTTCCTGATGGACGAGTATACGGCGGGTATCGTGCTGATGGGCAGCGAGATAAAGAGTATCCGCGAGGGCAAGGCCAACCTGGGCGACGCCTGGTGCACCTTTATCGGCAACGAACTGTTTGTGCGCGACATGCACATTTCGGAATACAAATTCGGCTCCTACTGGGGCCATCAGGCCAAGCGCGACCGCAAGCTACTCCTCAACCGGCGCGAGCTGAAGAAACTGCAGGCGCGCATCAAGGAGCGCGGCTACACCATCGTGCCGGTCATGCTCTTCGTCAACCCCAAGGGCTACGCGAAGATGACCATCGCCCTGGCCAAGGGCAAGCACCACTACGACAAGCGCGAGACGCTGAAAGCCAAGGACTCGCGCCGCGACATGGAACGGGAGCTGGCATAGTAAAGGAGTAAAGGAGTAAAGGAGACAAGACAGATGAAAGTATTCAAATTCGGAGGCGCCTCCGTCAACAGCGCCGAGGCGGTGCGCAACATGGCGCAGATTGTGCAGTCGCATCTGGAAACGGATCCCCTGGTGGTGGTGGTGTCCGCCATGGGCAAGACGACGAACCTGCTGGAGAAACTGGTGCCGGGCGTGAGCCCCGACGACGAGGCCACGGCCCTGCGGCAGCAGCTGGCCGACTACCACCACGAGATAGCCACCTCGCTGATACCGAACGGAACAGGCATCGCGGAGAAGGTGGATGCCCTGCTGCGCAAGCTGGACGAGCGGCGCGCCTCTCTCCTACCCTCCCCCGAGGCCTACAATTTCAACTACGACCAGGTGGTCTCCTACGGCGAACTGCTTTCGACCACCATCATCGCCGAATACCTCAACGACCTTGGAATCAACACCCTATGGGTCGACGCACGGAAGCTGGTGAAAACCGACCACCACTACCGCGAAGGCATCGTGAAATGGGAGCTGACGCGGGCGGCATGCCGGGCGTTGATGGCTGATTCCATGACATATAGCGTTGTGCTGACGCAGGGCTTCATCGGCGGCACGGCCGACGGCAACACCACCACACTGGGGCGCGAGGGGTCGGACTACAGCGCGGCCATCCTAGCCCACTGCCTCGAGGCCGAGAGCATGACCATCTGGAAGGACGTGCCGGGCTTCCTCAACGCCGACCCGAAGTTTTTTTCAGACACGGTCAAAATCAGCCAAATACCATACAATGAGGCCATCGAGCTGGCCTACTACGGCGCCTCGGTCATCCACCCGAAGACGGTGAAGCCCATCCAAAACAAGGGCATCCCGCTCTACATCCGTTCGTTCATCACGCCGCAGAGCGAGGGGTCGTCGATAGGCAACTATCACACTATCAGCCCCGAAACACCGCTCTACATCTTCAAGAACAACCAAATCCTGCTCTCCATCCTGCCGAAGGACTTCTCCTTCATAGCGGAGGAGAACCTGCAGGTTATCTTCGGACTGCTCAACGAGCTGGGAATCAGGGTGAACCTGATGCAGAACTCGGCCTTGAGCTTCTCCATCTGCATCGACAACAACCCGCAGCGCACAGGCCTGCTCATCGAGCAGCTACAGCACTCATTCCATGTGCGTTACAACGAAAACCTGCAACTAATCACCATCCGCTACTACACGCAGGAGGTAATCGACCGCATCGTGGCAGGCCGCCCCGTGCTGCTCGAGCAGCGCAGCCGCTCGACCGAGCAGCTCATCGTGCCGCAGGGATGAACACGAAGAGGCCAAGCTGAGAGCGGTTTATGCAGATTTATAAATCGCTTTTTTGTGCTATTCCACAGCACGTTGCATTTTTTTCTCTTCCATGTGGGAAAAAGTTTGTATTTTTGCACTCGGTTTCGGCTGCGACGGCGGCCGGGGCCGACAGTGAATTAAACAACGAAGCGTTATGCTCGGCTGCTAACGGAACGTGAGAAATTCTATGTATAACAGCAAGCGAGTTATGATGGTTCGCGCGTGTGCGTGGACTATGTACTACATCTGCTGTTATAGGTTATTCTCACGACCTCCGTTAGAGACGTGGTATATCAGCGCCACGCTTCTTTTATTGTACACCCCGCGCGAGTGCTGGCGGACTTAAAAGTTGCCTCCGACACGTACAAGGAGTTTTTAAATGAAGAAAAGTTCGTTATTTGTATTTTTTTTCGCTACTTTCATTAGCGTAAATGCGCAAAGTAAGTGTGACGCATGCAGAGGTTATGGTAAGTTTGCATGTAATACTTGTTTTGGAGTAGGCACAACTGTGCAGTTGGTATATAATCCATACTATGGATCTTATATGTATGTAAGTCAAATATGTCCGACATGTCAAGGCTATTTATATGTTTTATGTCGAAAGTGTAGTGGAACAGGTCGTTCTGATAATGGTAAAAAAAGAAAAACCTCCAATCCAAGTTTCGGGAGTGCAATTTATAAGGAGTGTACCTTATGTAATTGTAAGGACTATAAAGGACCTCATGGGGATTCGTATTGCCAATGCAAACATAAGAGGAGAGAACATGTTTTGCGTACATATAATTGAGTTAGTTTCCATTTCAGGAATAGTGTGCATTTTGCTGCGCATAAGCAAGTGTTCCATACACGTATACTGATGAAAACAGTTCTCCACAGCAAGTGCCATGTGCATAGCTGATTAATCAAATTTGCATACCTTTGGGTTGGAAAGTGCTGCACCTGCGAGCCGGCTTGGGAGCGGACTTCAGCTGCCTGGCCACGCTGACGGATTGGGACGACTCCTACATGCCGAACCAGGATGTGGACTACGGCGAGAGGTTCATCAACCGCTTCAACCTGTCGCTCAACCTGGGCCTGAGCCTGCACCTGGATGGGGTCATGTTCCACGCCACCTATCAGAAAGGCCTCCTGGGGCACCCCTTCTCCGCAGGCTACCGCTGCACGCTGGACAAGCTGTCGCTGGGCGTGTCGTTCGTCATCGACGATTGATGGGGGGGCACTGGGTGCCGCTATTAAACGGAAGCACCTGGGCGGCGCGTTTGGTTCGGCTAGGGGCACATCAGTTTGGAAGCACCTGGACGACTCAATTGCTCCGTTGGGAATAATCATTTGGATACGTCTGAACGGCGCTTGCTCCGTCAGGAGCAACCGTTTAATAGGGTGCCAAAAGACGGCATTCCATATGCTCCGTTAGGAGCTTTCGCTCCATCTATCCCCTCGTCCATGATTATCTTCTGACCGCATGGCTGCAAGAATTTTTGCGCCGTGTGGGGAAAAAAGTGTATCTTTGCACTCCGAAACCAAGACATAAAGAGATGACAAGACTGGCCATACTGGGCTCGGGCAATGGCACTAACGCCCAGCAGATTACGGAATATTTCGCCGGCCGTGGCGACGTGGAGGTGTGCTGCATCGTGTACAATGTGAAGGATGCATATATCGCCGAGCGGGCGAGGAAACTGGGCGTGGAGGCGCGCTATTTCGGGCGCAAGGACTTCTACGAGACCGGGGCAGCGCTGGCCTACCTGCGCGAGAAGGGGGCCGACTGGGTGATCCTGGCGGGCTTCCTGTGGCTGGTGCCGCCGGCGATGCTGGAGGCCTTCCCCGGCCGCATCATCAACATCCACCCCGCCCTGCTGCCGGCCTACGGCGGCAAGGGGATGTACGGGCACCACGTGCACGAGGCCGTCGTGGCCAACCACGAGCGCGAGAGCGGCATCACGATCCACCTGGTGGACCAGGACTACGACCGCGGCACCACCCTCTTCCAGGCGCGCTGCGAGGTGGCGCCCGACGATACGCCGGACTCCCTGGCGGCCAAAATCCACCTGCTGGAGAAGGAGCACTTCCCGCGGGTGATCGACCAAACCATCCACAGCGGCCGCTAGCCTATGCGCATCGCCATCAATACCAGGCTGCTGCTGCGGGGCAAGATGGACGGCATCGGGTGGTTCACCTACGAGACGGCACGCCGCATCGTGGCCCGTCACCCCGAGCACGAGTTCTACTTCCTGTTCGACCGCCGTCCGGCCGCGGAGTTCCTCTTCGGGCCGAATGTGCACGCGGTGGTGCTCTGCCCGCAGGCCCGGCACCCGGTGCTGTGGTACCTCTACTTCGAGTGGGCCATGCGCTGGGCGCTGAAGCGCCACAAGATAGACCTCTACGTGAGCACCGACGGCATGATGCCGCTGCACGGCGGTGTGCCGACGCTGACGGTGATCCACGACCTGAACTTCGAGCATGCCGAGGGGAACCTCAAGCGGTCGCACCAGTGGTATATGACCCGCTACTACCGCCAGTTTGCGCAGCGGGCCACGCGGGTGGCCACGGTGTCGGAATACTCCAAAGGCGACATCGCAGCCACCTACGGCATCGACCCGGCCAAGATCGACGTGGTCTACGACGGCGCCCACAGCGGCTACCGCCCCCACAGCGAGGCCGAGAAGACGGCCATCCGGCAGCGCTTCACCGACGGCAAGCCCTATATAATATTCATCAGCACAATACTGAAAAGGAAGAACCTGGCAAACCTGCTGACCGCCTTCGACAGGCTAAGGAGCGCGGAGGCGGTGGACTGGAAGCTGGTGGTGGTGGGCGCCAAGGTGTGGTGGCAGGACGAGCTGGCCGAGGCCTACGAGCGGATGCAGCACAAGAGGGAGGTGGTGATGTGTGGCCACGTGGAGCCGCAGGACCTGGCGGCGCTGCTGTCGGCCTCGGTCGCGCTGGTCTACCCCTCTTACTTTGAGGGCTTTGGCATACCGATACTGGAAGCCATGTATGCCGAGACGGCGGTGGTCTGTTCCAACACCACCTCGATGCCCGAGGTGGGTGGCGAAGCGGCGCTATACGTCGACCCGGCGAGCGTGGACGATATATACCATGCCATCAGCAGCCTGCAGGACAACCGGCTGCGCGAGGAGCTGATCGCCAAAGGGCGCCGGCAACGCGAGAAATTCAGCTGGGAGCACACGGCCAACCTGCTGTGGGAGAGCATGATGAAAACCCTGAAAAAAGCATGAGACGGTGCCTGACAACCCTGCCCCTGTTGCTGGCGATGCTACCGATGGCATCGCTCGAGGCGCAGCAGACCGACAACATGGTGTTCAACCCCTCGTTCGAGGAGCATCGCGACTGCCCGGTCAAGGTGGACGCGATAGGGGTGATGAAGGATGTGGACGCCTGGTGGCAACCGACGCGCGGCAGCAGCGACTACTTCCACGCCTGCGGCAGCCGCGACTGCCAGGTGCCGCGCAACAAGATGGGGCAGCAGCCGGCCCACAGCGGCGAGGCCTACTGCGGCATCTACTGCTCGCAGGAGACCTATCGCGAATACCTCCAGACCGAGCTGCGCGAGCCGCTGGTCGAGGGGAAGCGCTACCGCGTGGGCTTCTGGGTGAGCCTGGCCGACAAGTCGCCCCAGGCGGTGAGCGCGCTTGGCGCACTGCTGACCCGGACGCGGGTGGAGGACTCCACCTGGGGCATCCTGATGGACCGCGAGGCGCGCGACTACGGCGACGGCATGGCGCAATACATAGCCACCCACTACGAGCCGCAGGTGCAGAACACCCCGGAGCGCCTGCTGGACGAGAGCAAGGAATGGGTGGAGGTGGGCGGCGAGTTTGTGGCCGAAGGCGGCGAGCGGTTCCTGACGATAGGCAACTTCGCGTCGTTCAACCAGTCGGGAGTGGTGGCCACGGAGACCGCCTATGCCCCCCTGTCGGGGGCCTACTACTACATCGACGATGTAAGCCTGCGCTGCCTCGACACCTTGCCCGCCGCGCCGCCCGATCGCATCGCCGCGCCGGAGGAGGGCACGGTGGTGCGGTTGGAGAACCTCTACTTCGCCACCGGCGAGAGCGAGGTGCTGCAGCAGTCGTACAAGGAGCTGTTGCGCCTGAAGGAGATGCTCGAGGCGCATCCCGAGATGCGTATCGAGCTGTGCGGACATACCGACGGGCAAGGCACGGTGGCCTACAACCAGCGCCTGTCGGAGGCGCGGGCCAAAGCGGTGGCGGACTACCTGGTGCGCCTCGGCATCGAGCGGCGGCGCCTCGGCTGGAAAGGCTACGGCAAGAGCCAGCCCGTGGTCGACAACAGCACCGCCGAGGGGCGGAGGCAGAACCGACGGGTGGAATACCGCGTGCTGCCCTAGGGTTACCCCCTAGTGAGCCTGCAAATAGCCGGCGGCCTCGGGGCCGAGGTTGAAGAGGAGGTCGACGATGCTCAGGCCGGGGGTGAAGGGGTGGCGGTCGGAGAAGACCTGGTAGTAGGGTTCAGTGGTCAGTGGCCAGTGGCCAGTGGCCAGTGGCCAGTGGGCAGTGGGCAGTGGGCGGTGGTCAGTGGGCAGTGGCCGGTGGGCGGTGGTTTTGGGCGAAAAGGCGTTGCGGTAGTCGTGGGGATGGGCCGGGGCGCTGGCAGGACCGAGGGGTAGCCAGTCGGTGGTGAATTCAACTTTCACATTGGTTTTCAAGCATTTCTGCAGCCAGGCGAGGAGGGCTTGGTTGAGTTCGAGCAGGCGTTCGTGGCGACTTTCCAAGATGGTGCAGAGGCCATCTTTATAGTAAAAATAGTAGGGCGAGGCGGCGTAGGCGGCCTCGAGGGTGCGCAGGTGGACCACATTCCAGCGTGTGCGGTAGTCGATGGCGATGTCTTCCGTGCGCGAGTGGTTGCCTTGTGTGCGCACCACCGGCACAATCAGCGGCCGAACACCGTCGGCGGTCATGATGAGGGCGCGGTTGCGGTAGGTCTGCTTGGGAAAGGTTTCCGTAGTTTCTATCTGGATACCCGTATGTTGCAATATCGCCGCAACATACTGGACAGGAGGCAGGTAGGCGGTGGAGAAGAGGGCGGTCATTGGCCGAGGATGATGGAGACGAGCTCGCCCTGGTCGAAATAGAAGTCCACATTGGCCTCGGGGAAGCTGATGCGGCGCTCGCCCCAGTCCTCCTCGTCGGCGTCCTCCTCGGTGTAGTTGTGGCGCACCATGAGCTCGACGATGGGGCGCTCCTCAAGGTCGAAGAGGGGCTCGCCGAAGAGCGTGCACTCCTCGTTGGCCACATCGATGCAGGCCAGCACGGGGTTGTCGCCCTCGCAAAAGAGGGTGAGACCCAACTCGTTGTAGCGCAGCACAGTGGTGCTCTCGTCGGCCGCGTTGTCGATGTTCTCTACTTCGTCGGGGTTGCCGAGGCGGGCCACTATCTCCTCCACCGGCATCCCAAAGGTAATGTCGCCGATACCTCGGCGCAGGGTAATCTCCATATTCATGATATATAGTCTGTTACGTTTAGAGGTGCGAAATGTTCGTCGGTACAAATGTACGGAACTTTTTCGGACTGGAAAAATAAATTTTCAGGAATTTCTGCATTTTTTCGCCGCAGGCAAGTGGCTCTGCATCAGACAGTACGGAGCTCTATGTTCTTCCCCTCTTCTTCCTCTCTTCTTCAATGGATAGGCAATAAAAACGAGGGGGCAGCGTTACCCTATCTGGAAACAAAAAAGCAGAAAAATATGGCAAAACTGGAACAAGGAATACTGGGCGCCTTCTCGGGGCGCGTCGGCACCGTGGTGGGCTACTCGTGGCGCGGCCGCGCCTGCGTGCGTGCCTACAAGCGCACGATGGCCTACCCCAACACACCGATGCAACAGGCTGAGCGCGACTGGTTTGTGAGCATGGTGCGCTTCGCCTCCACGGCGCGCCAGGCGCTGCTGCTGGGCCTGCGCGAACAGGCCGAACGGCACCAGATGACCGAGGGCAACTACTTCGTTATGAGCAACAAGCGCTGCTTCGCTCGGACACACGCCCACGGCGGCGCCACCCCCTCTAACTTTGAGGGAGAACGGAGGAACACACACATCATCCCCACCACTGAATTTGGAAGCGCAGATGTGCATTTTAACCCATCCCCTAGGCTAGGGGAGGTGCCCGAAGGGCGGAGGAGTGTGTCCCAAGACAGAGGAGCATGCCTCGCGATTGATTTTGAACATATTACCATTGCCGAAGGCACCGCCGCCGAGGTGCGGTTCAAGGCGCCGCAGTTCGAGGAGGGCGAGGTGGTAAGGGTTGAGTATGAGAAGAATAGCATGCTGTCGCGCGCCTCGTCGGAGGACAGCGTCTACCTCTTCGCCTACGCCCCTGCGCTGGGCGAGAGCCAGCTTTCCGCCCCCGCCCTGCGCCGCAGCAAAGTGGTGAAAATGAGGCTACCGCAGCACTGGTCCGGCACCGAGGTGCACCTCTACGGCTTCGTGGTCGACCGCGAAGGCCGCGCCTCCCGCTCCGCCTACATCGGCCACGGCACCGTCAGCCAGCCCGACATCGATGACGATAATCATCATAGAATAAACGAAATAGAATCAATTTGCACCCCAGCACTCACAGAACCGCACACGATGAGCCCCCAAGAGGCCAACCCTTCTGATTCCATGCGCTTTGCGGGGCAAATTCCGAAGGCGCCGCCCGAGGCGACCTGACAAAAGCGGTTCGGGACCGTGGAAACCACGATCCCGAACCGTTCAACCCTTTAATATTTTACATACAACTACCTCACTACCACCACTTTCTGTGCTGGCAGGATGCCTATTTTGACCAGGTAGACTCCAGTGGGCATTGCGGGTGTTTCGCCGGAGCCGCGCTGGCGCGACAACTCGCGTCCAGAGATGTCGTAGACACGGAACTCGTCCTGCTCGTTGTCGAGGCGAACATGGATGCGGCCGTCAATGGCTACAGCGGAGAAAGTCATTTTCTCCACGTTGCCGATGCCTTGGGTGCTGTCGGCCTCGAAGAGTGCGGCGAGTGCGGTGTCGGCGGTTACGACGAGTTGGCGCGGGTTGTCGGTTACGCCGTCGCTCCAGGCCACGAAGTGGAAGCCTGCATTGGCCGTGGCGGTGAGTGTGGCGGTGTCGCCCTCGGCGAAGGTGCCGCCGCCGCTGACGGAGCCCATGGTGGAGTCTCCGGCCGCGAGGCTGACGGTGTAGTAGACAATGTCGGCCTCGAAGAGTGCGGCGAGTGCGGTGTCGGCGGTTACGACGAGTTGGCGCGGGTTGTCGGATACGCCGTCGCTCCAGGCCACGAAGTGGAAGCCTGCGTTGGGCGTGGCGGAGAGTGTGGCGGTGTCGCCCTCGGCGAAGGTACCGCCGCCGCTGACGGAGCCCATGGTGGAGTCTCCGGCCACGAGGCTGACGGTGTAGTAGACAATGTCGGCCTCGAAGAGTGCGGAGAGCGAGGTGTCGGCGGTTACGACGAGCAGTCGCGGGTTGTCGGTTACGCCGTCGCTCCAGGCCACGAAGTGGAAGCCTGCATTGGCCGTGGCGGTGAGTGTGGCGGTGTCGCCCTCGGCGAAGGAGCCGCCGCCGCTGACGGAGCCCATGGCGGTGTCGGCCGTGAGCGTGACGGAGTAGTAGACGGTGTCGGCCTCCCACGGGCCGAAGACGGCGCGGACGGTGTGGTCGGCGTTGATGTCGGAGAGGATGTATTTATACCAATAGTAGAGGTCTTCCGAATGATAGGAGTCTAAAATACTGTCGAGAGGTACCTCCACGCCATCCACATAGAAGTGGAGGAGCTGCGCATTGGTGGCATCGCAGATTTGTCCGAAAAGAGGCATTGGTGGCATCGCAGATTTGTCCGAAAAGAGGACTTGTGGGTTCTATAGAGGCCATGCCGACATAATAGTAGGAACCTTCTGCTACTGTTATCTGTACAGTGTCAGTGATATTCTGATAGTAACCATTTCCATTCCGGACATGATATGCCCCGCCACCCTCATTGATGAGCGTCAGGGTGTGGGTCTGCGGTGTGGGCACAGAATCCCACGGTCCGAACACGGCGCGGATGGTGTGGTCGGCGTTGATGTCGGAGAGGATGTATTCATACCAATAGTAGAGGTATTCCGAATCATAGGAGTCTAAAATACTGTCGAGAGGTACCTCCACGCCATCCACATAGAAGTGGAGGAGCTGCGCATTGGTGGCATCGCAGATTTGTCCGAAAAGAGG
>CACWPQ010000005.1:0-681 GCA_902762805.1 uncultured Bacteroidota bacterium
AGCATCGCCAGCACCTCCTCTTTCTCCTCGCGCGGAAACTCGTGCGAGCGCAGCATCGCCATCGTCTGGAGGTCGATGTAGCGCACCCGTGTGGAGAGTTGGTTGGAGGGGGAGTCGTAGTGCACATACGACACGGCGATGACAGGCGTTGTGGAATAGCCTCTCATATAGACGGAACTCGTAAGGCCGTTGACCTCGTAGGAGGCGGCAGGGTAGAGGGTGCGGTCGGTGAGTGTGGTAGGCAGGGCGATGCTAGGAAAACGCCTGACTATAAGCTGGTTGTGCGTGGTGGAATTGTTGTAGCGACCGACTATCACCACATCATCGCCGGTGTAATGGATGTCGTCCATATCTTCCTCCCGCGGAAGTTTGTAGCCCCGCACAAGCGAGAACACACCGGAAAAATACGAAAACACGGAGACCACATCGTCGTAGCCACTTCCGGCGTCTTCGCCTATGCACGCCACGATGCGGATCGCCGGGGAGTAGTTATACGCCACCAGCTTTTTATAGCGAGTGGCCGATGTCAAGACTTCGATATATTCTATATTCACCGTGCCGGTCGCGAAATCGTTGAGGTCGATCTTCCCCACAACGGCATGGGGTCCTTCTGCCCCGCAAAAGAAGGCTTCGTCCCCCAATATCCGGACGTCCGTCACCCACATGTCGGCGGGTAAAGTG